>NZ_CP021912.1:975000-1575000 GCF_003264115.1 Erythrobacter sp. KY5
AAATCTTCTCAGGCCCACCATTTACCTATAAGGGGCCTTAGCTCAGCTGGGAGAGCACCTGCTTTGCAAGCAGGGGGTCATCGGTTCGATCCCGATAGGCTCCACCAGGTAACTTTCCGATTGTATGAAACGAAAACAGATCTCGTTTTCGAACGAGTAGGCGGATTTGCCGCCGACATTTGACATTGTGAATGGGTTTTTAAATCGATGCCGTGGCGCATGGATTGCATGGATGGTCTAGCCGACCATTCTATACGCGATCGATGCATCACAAAATCAATCAAATTGATTATCTGGCTGAGATAATTCCTCCGCATCATCGTTAGACTGCAGACTTTTATGCAGGTCTGTCGTTGATGGTGTGGATTCTCAAGCGTGAGGTAAGAGCATTTGGTGGATGCCTTGGCATGTACAGGCGAAGAAGGACGTGGCACGCTGCGATAAGCGTCGGGGAGTTGTGAGCAAACTTTGATCCGGCGATTTCCGAATGGGGAAACCCACCTTCACCATTTCTTTCGTTGGTCGTTCGCGGCCAACGAGAGAGGTGGATAAGGTATCACCTTAGTGAATATATAGCTTTGGTGAAGCAAACCCGGGGAACTGAAACATCTCAGTACCCGGAGGAAAAGACATCAACCGAGATTCCCGTAGTAGTGGCGAGCGAACCGGGACCAGGCCAGTGCCTTTTCATAAATTAGCAGAACTCTCTGGAAAGTGAGACCATAGTGGGTGACAGTCCCGTATGCAAAAATGATTGAAAAGGACTTGAGTAGGGCGGGACACGTGAAATCCTGTCTGAACATGGGGGGACCACCCTCCAAGCCTAAATACTCGTACATGACCGATAGCGAACACAGTACCGTGAGGGAAAGGTGAAAAGCACCCCGATTAGGGGAGTGAAACAGTACCTGAAACCGGATGCTTACAAGCAGTTGGAGCCCCATAGGGGGTGACAGCGTACCTCTTGCATAATGGGTCAGTGACTTAATCTAGCATGCGAGCTTAAGCCGTTAGGTGTAGGCGAAGCGAAAGCGAGTCTGAATAGGGCGACTGAGTATGTTGGATTAGACCCGAACCCCGGCGATCTAGGCATGAGCAGGTTGAAGGTGCGGTAACACGCACTGGAGGACCGAACCGTTGCATGTTGAAAAATGCTCGGATGACTTGTGTTTAGGGGTGAAAGGCCAATCAAGCCGGGAAATAGCTGGTTCTCCGCGAAATCTATTGAGGTAGAGCGTCAGATGTATGCCGATGGGGGTAGAGCACTGGATGGGCTAGGGCTGCGCGAGCGGTACCAAACCTAACCAAACTCCGAATACCATCGAGTCTTGTCTGGCAGACAGACGGCGGGTGCTAAGGTCCGTCGTCAAAAGGGAAACAGCCCTAACCTACAGCTAAGGTCCCCAAGTCATATCTAAGTGGGAAAGCATGTGGGAATCCCAAAACAACCAGGAGGTTGGCTTAGAAGCAGCCATCCTTTAAAGAAAGCGTAACAGCTCACTGGTCTAAATAAGGGTTCCTGCGGCGAAGATGTAACGGGGCTAAAGATATGCACCGAAGCTTAGGGTTCATAGTTTACTATGAGCGGTAGCGGAGCGTTCCGTAAGTGGTTGAAGCCGAAGGGTAACCGACGGTGGACATATCGGAAGTGCGAATGCTGACATGAGTAGCGATAAAAAGGGTGAGATGCCCTTTCGCCGAAAGACCAAGGGTTCCTGCGCAACGCTAATCGGCGCAGGGTAAGCCGGCCCCTAAGACGAGCCCGAAGGGGGTAGTCGATGGGAACCACGTTAATATTCGTGGGCCTGAAGATGTGTGACGGATGTCGGAAGTAGTGTGTCCTTATTGGATTGGGCATGCTGCCAAGATGTTCCAGGAAATAGCCTCTTCATATAGACCGTACCCGAAACCGACACAGGTGGTCAGGTAGAGTATACCAAGGCGCTTGAGAGAAGTATCCTGAAGGAACTCGGCAAATTGCCTCCGTACCTTCGGAAGAAGGAGGCCCTGAATCGAGGCAACTCTTTTCAGGGGGCACAGGCCAGGGGGTAGCGACTGTTTATCAAAAACACAGGACTCTGCTAAGTCGGCTTCAAGACGACGTATAGGGTCTGACGCCTGCCCGGTGCTGGAAGGTTAAGAGGAGGAGTGCAAGCTCCGAATTGAAGCCCCAGTAAACGGCGGCCGTAACTATAACGGTCCTAAGGTAGCGAAATTCCTTGTCGGGTAAGTTCCGACCTGCACGAATGGCGTAACGACTTCCCCACTGTCTCCAGGATATGCTCAGCGAAATTGAATTCTCCGTGAAGATGCGGAGTACCCGCGGTTAGACGGAAAGACCCCGTGCACCTTTACTGCAGCTTCAGAGTGGCATTAGGAAAGAGTTGTGTAGCATAGGTGGGAGGCTTTGAAACTTGGGCGCCAGTCCAAGTGGAGCCATAGGTGAAATACCACCCTGCTGTTTTCTGATGTCTAACCAACTACCGTTATCCGGTAGTGGGACCCTCTGTGGCGGGTAGTTTGACTGGGGCGGTCGCCTCCTAAAGAGTAACGGAGGCGCGCGATGGTAGGCTCAGGCCGGTTGGAAACCGGCTGCGAGAGTGCAATGGCATAAGCCTGCCTGACTGCGAGACTGACGAGTCGAGCAGAGACGAAAGTCGGTCATAGTGATCCGGTGGTCCCTCGTGGAAGGGCCATCGCTCAACGGATAAAAGGTACGCCGGGGATAACAGGCTGATGATTCCCAAGAGCTCATATCGACGGAATCGTTTGGCACCTCGATGTCGGCTCATCACATCCTGGGGCTGGAGCAGGTCCCAAGGGTTTGGCTGTTCGCCAATTAAAGTGGTACGTGAGCTGGGTTCAGAACGTCGCGAGACAGTTTGGTCCCTATCTGCCGTGGGCGTCGATACTTGAAAGGAGTTGCCCCTAGTACGAGAGGACCGGGGTGAACATGCCTCTGGTGTACCTGTCATCCTGCCAAGGGTGCCGCAGGGTAGCTATGCATGGACGGGATAACCGCTGAAAGCATCTAAGCGGGAAGCCTCCCTTAAGATAAGGTATCTTCGAACCGTCATAGACCATGACGTTGATAGGCTGGGTGTGGAAGCGCAGTAATGCGTGAAGCTAACCAGTCCTAATAGTTCTGTTCGCGCTTGAGAGTCTGCACTGTCAATGACAGACCTGAATAGGTCAGTCTGCGACGGAGGAGTTCTCCAGCCAGATAACGCCCTTTACCAATGTATTTGCCAGATTGAGGCAGGTGCACATCGATTTAAACCCGCTTTCGCTGGCTCCATTGCTTGGTGGTCATAGCGTCTGTGACCCACCCGATCCCATCTCGAACTCGGCCGTGAAACCAGATAGCGCCGATGGTACTGTGTCCTAAGGCACGGAAGAGTAGGTCGCCGCCAGGCATTGAAGCCAGCGATAGCGTGGAATAACCCATTCATTTGTCAAAGGGCTTGCCTCCGGGCTGGCCCTTTTGGCGTCTTTGGCGAATATCGCTTAAACGCCGAGTTAGGTGCCGCGGGATGGAGCAGTCCGGTAGCTCGTCAGGCTCATAACCTGAAGGTCGTTGGTTCAAATCCAACTCCCGCAACCAGCATCTTATTGAATTCATTAAGCAAAAGGTCCCATTGTCACCAGTGGGGCCTTTTTGCGTTTCAGCTGGAAGCATATAGGAAGCAGTTGTCGGCGAACTTCTCGGTATAATTCCAGTTGTCGCAGAATGACCGCTTTGCGCCCTAAATTCGGACCTAGGGTCGCACTACTTTCATTCGAACAGCAGACGTTCATGACAGGACGAGGCATCCACAAACTTCATCTGCCGACGGGCGTTTCTGCCGAGGGCGCCCTCACGACCCCCTCGGCGTTCCCTCAGATGCGATTATCTCGACCATGGTTTCGATCGCGGCATCGGTTAACCAGCGACCACCACTGGTGGTCAGGATCGTGAGCCCAAGATCGTGCTCCGGTGAAAAGACATAGACTGCAGCAAATCCATCGGCATCGCCATCATGCAGGTAGAAAGTGCCCTTTGGATGGCTGAGCTGGATCAGGCCGTAACCGAATTTAACCGGCTGGCCTTCGACATCGGTCAGGTTCGTGGTCAACACCAGCGGCGATGGACCGGCGGCGTTTGCAGGCCGTCGATAGGCCGCAAGCTGCGCTATCTGGAACGTCATCAAATCATCGAGAGTCGAATAGATCGCGCTGCCGGGCGTCGCCATGCCCATCACCGAGGTTGAGGTCGCGGTGCTGCGATCATCCTTGCGATAGGGGGTGGTCACCCGCTTACGCTGCATTGCATCGGGCACGACTGTCGTATCGCGCATGCCATTTGGGCGGGTGACATTTCCCGCAAGCAACGATGCGAAGTCCTGTCCTCCCGCACTTTCGGCTACCAGGCCAAGAACCGCATAGCCGCAGCTGGAATAGGCGAAACTGCCCACCTTGCTGCGATCGATCTTGATCACATCGAGATCCGCAACCAGTTTCGCGCGTGAATAGCCGTGCGGCCACGCCTCGCCTTCTTCGCGCTGGCGATAGAGCGAACAGGCCTGTTCGGGGATCGCCGCAGTATGCTGGAGGAGGTTCTCCACAGTGATCGCTTCGAGCTGCCTGCTCGCGTCGTCGCTCACGATATCGCCAAGATAGCTTGCGACCGACCGCTGCGGATCTATCGCGCCATCGGCGATCATCGTGCTCACCAGC
Organism: Erythrobacter sp. KY5; assembly: GCF_003264115.1. Lineage (NCBI taxonomy): Bacteria > Pseudomonadati > Pseudomonadota > Alphaproteobacteria > Sphingomonadales > Erythrobacteraceae > Erythrobacter > Erythrobacter sp. KY5. Next base: position 979,717 of record NZ_CP021912.1, read on the forward strand.
GCACCGGTCAGCGTCTTGGAAAGCGAGGCGATCTGGTAGATCGACTGCGCATCGACAGGGCGTTCGCCGCTGCGGTCATGATGGCCCAGATTGACGATTGCCGCCTTGCGCCCGCCGCGCACCACGCCGATCGACATGGCCGGAATATCCTCCGTCTCGGCTATATCGGCAAAGCGCGTCGTCAGAAGGGCGCGCACATCCATATCCTCTACCGCCATCTCGGCCGATGCGCCGTCGGTTGCGTGGCGCACTCCGCCATTGTCAGCTGCACAGGCACCAAGAGCGAGCGACGCCGAAACGCTCAGGAACGATCGCAGGGGGAGGGACATAGACAAGTTTTCCAGTACCTGAGTGAGTGTATTGCATAAGTAATACACTACCTTGCAATTGGCAAGATGGGCTTCGACGCTAGGATTACTCGGTCGCCGGTCTGGTTCTTTCTGATCGTAAACCGCACTCAACTCCCCTCAGCGTCACAGCTCGTTCTCAGGCTCAAAAACCATCCGAAGCCGGCCGCCATCATCACGGTCACGCTCCACCACCGCGATTGGCGGCCATGCCCACTGCCACACATTGATGCCTGGCACTTTGGAGAAGGTAATTCTCCCTCGCGTTCCATGAATATCGACGCCCGCCCAGAGTTCTGGATCGCGCACCTCTCGCCGATCCAAAGCGTCAACCAAGGCCAGGATCGTATCGAAGCCTTCAAGCGCGACAAACGATGGTTGGCAGTTCAGGTGGGCGCGCAACGAATCCTGTATCTCCTGACCCAATGGAGGCAATTCCGGTGGCAGATAGCTCAGAAATGGTATCCCCATGCCGTTCTGACCCAGCGATGCCGCCCATTCCGCAAACTCGGCCTGTCCGGCGGGAGTGCCGATAAGAATATCCTCAAGCCCGGCAGCATTTCGCACTGCCTTCGCAACTGAAGCAGCAGGTTCGGGATACCCAGCGAGGATCAACACTGCCGTCGCTCCATCGGTCGCAAGTGCCTTTGACAGTTCGTCCGGTGAAAGGGAATTGAGTTCGAACACCCCCAGTTCCGCCCCGTGTGAAGCCAAATGGCTGTTCAAGATCTCCGATCCGGCTTCCCAGTAAGCGCTCGGTTGTCGGGCGACGGCTATTCGGCGATGCCCAGCTTCGAGCAGATAGTCGGCAAAGACACGCCAACCCCGCGACTGGGCAGGAGCCAGGCGAGCGACGACATTCGTCGGCATGTCCGTGAGATTGTCGAGGACGGCTGAGGAGCAAAGAAAGGGCAGCCCCAGTTCGGTCGCCCTTTTCGCCACTGCGCTGGCAACGACGCTGTGATATTCACCGGCCAAGGCGGTTATGCCCTCCGCCGCCAACTCGTCGACGATCGCGACCGCACGTGAGGCGTCGCCCGCCGTATCCCGCACCAGAAGCTCGACCGGTTCTTGATGGGGGCCGCGCCGATCATTGATCCAACGCGCTCCGAGCTTGATCCCTGCCAACAGATGCTCCCCAGCCTCTGCCCAACCGGGGCTCGTCAATGGAACCAGAGCGCCGACGCGGATCATGCCTTCGTCACCATTTTGTCTCCTTTCGAGAGTGTGGGCATCACACCTATACTGAACCGATATCGGCAGTGTTTCAGTGCTCTAGGCGCTAAGGCCGTTACCGCGCCTTCATGTAGACTTGGGGGCTGCGGCGGCCATAGAACACTTGGAGGTGCGTTCCGCAGGAGGCACCCAGCTCAGATCGGTTCCTCTTTTTTTTGGAGCAGGCCCGATCACCGCGAGCCTCTGGACTTAACCCCGCAAATGCAGGGCGAAGAGCGGAATGAACCCGGCAATGTTGACCAGGAGATGGCTTGCGATCGGCCAACCGACCGAATTGCTGAACCGGGTCACCACCATCCACACAGCGCCGAGCATCAGGCTTCCCCCGACCAATCCGATTGCACCCCGGCCACCAAGGTGGTCATTCGGCAGGTCTCATCTCGGCAATCGAGCGAGTGACGGGCGCGCTGTCATCGCCCTCTCGGAAAACATGCACATTGGCCAGCGAGCCATCGGCGCCGCGCTCGAAGCGCAGGCGGTTGGGATAATCCTCGACCGCGAACAGACCATTGCCGAGATGATGCATCCGGCTGCGATCAATACCGAGGAAATGCTGGAAGAATTCCGAGCCCACCCACAGCTCGCCCTCAATCTGCTCAATCCGGTAGTCAAAGCCCATGCCGTACAGAAGCCCGTTGTAAGGGCCGAGGATGGCATCACGCAGAGCCGGCTCGACCGGGCGGCTGTCCAACCGCTGGCGATGCCGCCAGCCCATCGCGTCGATGATTTCCCGCCGCAGCGTGGCGAAGACCGGGTTGGTGTTCGGATCGTCACCATTGCCCATGATCACGACACCGTAGCCTCCCTGCATCGAGGCGAGCATCTCTACATTGACCCCCGTGTTGGACCCGTCGTGGCGGAACCAATCGGTATTGCCGAACCCCATGCCCCGGAAGAAAGGCGTTCCTATCCCGCCCACGTAGCGCAAAGAGATAATTTCGGTCATCTCGCGCGCCAGCGATGGGGTGATCACGCCGACCTCCTGCCCGTCCAGCGCGCGCTGGAAGGCAATCATGAACCTCGCCATGTCCGACGGCGTCGACCACATTCCCGATGCGCTGATCTGCGGCGTGATCGGCAGGCCGGTGCGGATGACGGCACCGCTCTCGTCGTGGACAAGCGCGACGTTAGTCGGAAACCCCGCCGAACCGGGTTGCACCATGGTCGTATCCGCCATCCCCAATGGCTCGAAAATTCGCTCTGCAGCGAATTCTTCGAGAGTGCGACCCAGATGATCTTCGAGCGCCAATTGCACGATGACATACCCGCCGCCGCTATATTTCCAGCTGGAGCCAGGCGCGAAAAGGAACTCTATTGGCTTGTCATAGCGCGGCAGCCTTCCTTCGAGGCTGTCGATGAGCGAAGGGACCGCGTCTCCTTCGTAAAAATCCGCGAAGCCGTGCTGCGATGTGCCCGCAGTGTGCGTGAGCAATTGCCGCCATGTCACATCGGCCGCGCCGGGCACCTCGCTCGCGGGCAATTGCCAGCTCTTGAGATATCCACTGATCGGCTTGTCGAGATCGATCACCCCGTCGCGCGCGAGCATCAGGCATAAAAGGGCGGTGGCGACCTTCGAAATCGAAGCCGTCGAAAAGGCCGTCCGCTCATCCATGGCAGCGCCTGTATCGATAGATTTCACGCCTGCAGTGTGCACTTCGACGATCTCGTAATTGTCGAAGACTGCAACGCTGAGGCCGTGCAGCTTGCTCTGCGCCATTTCGGCAGAGACCTGCGGCCAGAGCTGGGCAAGCCTGACATGTTGAGCGGGCGGCAGCGCAGTGGCGGGCCGCGCTTCGAGGACCGGGCTGGCGGGCGCGCAGGCGGAGGCGCTCATTGCGAACGCACAAATGGTCATCAGTTTTTTCAAGGGGGCTCCAATCGGTTTAGATAGAACTGTATTAGTGTTGTAAAACACTAAGTGTCAACCGAGGCGGCAAGATGCCTGCCATCGGACTTCCAGCTAACCCTTCACGATCCGTGAGAGGGACGCCGGGACCGGCGCATCGCGCGGCACGCAGGTGTCGGCAATCGGTCGCCCTAGGGTAGTCGTCACCGGGACTACACCCACCCATGTGGCAGGGTCGAACTCGTCGTAGTCATCGATGGGAGGACCGGCCCGCACCTTGGCAGAGGCGGCTTCTATGACGACCTCGTAGACGCCAGTGCCCTTGATTTCCTTGTCATACGGCGCGCGAACCTCGTCCCAGCGACCCGGGAACATGTGCTCCGAGACGCATCGCAGCGCCTCCATCCGCGCCTCCGTCTCCTCGATCGGGAATGCCCGTCCATGCACGACGACCGAGCGGTAATTCATCGAGGATTCGAAGATCGAGCGACCGACCACAATGCCGTCGACCAGGGTGACGCACAGGCTCACCGGTTCCCCGTCGCAAGACGTCATCGCGCGCGACTTGCGGTGACCATGGAGAAAAAGGCGATCATCGTTGCGGCCATAGACCAGCGGGATGACGACGGGTCGGCCCTCGTCGATAAAGGCGACATGCGCGACGAACCCCCGGTCCAGAATCGCAAAAACGGACTCGCGGTCGTACGCACCGCGTTTTGCGATCTGCTTTACGCGGTTGATCCCGGCGGCAGTGAAGGGACTTTCGGGTAGATAGGGTGTTCGTGATCGCGCCATCGTGTTTGCCTTTCCCGTTTGCACGAGAGCGCAATCGCTTGCAGATTGGCTCTTTCCAAGAGCCAATTCTCGCAAATTGAGCAGTCCACTTGGGGGAGAGGCTAGGTCTCGGCCAAGGCGCCAGCCAGCAGCCTCACGCCTTTGGCGAGCGCCTTTTCCGGCCAGCCCGCGTAGCCCATGACCAGTCCAGCTGCGCCGCCTTGCGGATCTGCGAAATATGCGGAGAGCGGATTGGCACCGACCCCGCTCTGCTTCAGGGCCGCCGCCAGCTTTGCTTGCGCAACAGGCGCGGTAAACTCGCCCGTAATATGAAGCCCGGTGTCGTCGGGACCCACCTTCAACCTGTCGCGGAAATGCTGATCGAGGGCCGTCAGCAGCGCCTGCTGGCGCTCGCCATAGACTTTCCGCATGGCTCGCACATGCGATGCGAACTGGCCCGAGACGATGAACTCGGCCAATCCTCTCTGGGCGGTCACACCGGTATGTCCGCTCATTGCAAAGCGTAGGGATGCCGCCGGGTCGACCAGCGCAGGGGGCAAGACCAGATAAGCGAGGCGCAGCGCGGGAAACATCGACTTGCTGAATGTGCCCATGTGGATCACGCGATGCGAGCGGTCGATGCTCGCCAGGGTTGCGGTCGGCGAGCCGCGGTGCCTGAACTCGCCATCGTAATCGTCTTCGATGATCCATGCCCCGCTACGCTCGGCCCACGCCAGAAGGTCCATGCGGCGTCTTGCGCTCATGATGACCCCCGACGGATATTGATGCGCAGGCGTGACGTAGGCCATCCGTGCATTAGGAGCGGCGCGTTCCCCGTGTTCCACTATCAGCCCCTCCGCATCGCACGGCACCGGCACGACTTCGACGCCATTGTGGCTGATGACGTGCCGGGCTTCGGTATACCCCGGGTCCTCGAGCCACGCGCGATCGCCGGGGTCGGTAAGCAGCTTCAGCATCAGCTCGATAGCGCTGCGCGCACCGTCGAAGATCATGATCCGATCGGGATGGCAGGCCACGGCCCGCGAGGGGCCGATATGATCGGCGATAGCCATCCTAAGCGGCCGCCAGCCCAACGGATCGTCCTCGACGTCCCTTCCTGCGGCCAACCTCCCGCCGCGGGCGATGGCTCGTGCCCAGCTTTCGCGCGGGAAGAGGTCGGTGGCGGGAACGCCGGGGGCCAGCACCGGGCGCCGGGTGAGCGGATCGACAGGCGGGCTCGCTTGCACCATCGCCTCACCCCTGCGTGAAAGCTGCGGCGGGCCGTTCGGCGGCGCGGCGTCGACCACCGAGACGGTGGAGGCCAGCCCTTGCGCAACATAGGTCCCGGAGCCAGGCCGCGACACCGCGAAGCTTTCCGAGATGAGCTGAGCATAAGCATCCGCCACGGTATTCCGGCTAATGCCGTGCGCTTCCGCCGAACTTCGCGACGAGGGCAGACGCTGGCCAGACTTGATGGAACCACTCGTTATCGCGCTGCGGAGCTGGCGCGCAAATTGGCTCGAAAGGCTCTCCCTCGAAGTGCGATCGAGCGAGATGGTGTCGATATTCATAGCTGCTGTATAACAGGCCGAGCAAAGCGTGGCAGCTGTCTATCCCCGCGGCGGAACCCCCTTAGCTCACGCTCAAAAGATTATATCGACAGCCTGCCAATCCTAAGGCGACACACAAGGGCCGAACAACAAGGTTGGGGGCCATCGGCTCGAATTCCGAAGTGGAAGATGACGCATTGTCGCGCCCCAGCTTCGGCCACTGACACGCGACTTGAACTGGGCCGTTACCGGACGCCCCGGTCTTAGCGTTCAGATTGAAACAGCAGGTCCTCGCTTTAAGCAAGGAGTGACTGCACCAACAGCCGCGAAATCGCTAATGCTGCGGCTGGCGGCGTCTCGCGGCTGCAGCAAACTGGATGGCATTGGCTAGAGAGGAAATGGCTGTCGGGCAGAACTGCCGTAAGCATGGGCACGATTTGGGAGCGGGCCGCAATCGTCGTCATGTTGCGCGTCGATGGCCGCTTCGAGCTCTTCCCGGTTGCCAACTCGTCGCCGAATGAGCGCCAGTCCGCGGTTGGAAGGCGAGCGGACGACCTGCCGCGCCATCGCGCCCTTGGAGATCGTGAAGATTCGCAAGTCTTCGCTGCCACCTCCGTATCCCCTTACATCGAAATTATTGGTGGCCTCATCATAGAATGAGATGGACCAATATCCCGGCGTGCTTCCTACCTTCACAAGAATATCGCTCTCGGAGACGTCGTAGGCGCAGAGAGAATACAGGAGATCGGGAGAGGGTCGCACGACCTCGCGGCTCTCCTCGTCGACCGGTGGTGCCTTGATCATTTGGTTCGGACCGCCAGCCTCAGCCTCAATGCGTTCGAGCGCCGCGCTCATGATTACGCGCGGGGTCGCCCATGTGGTGGCCGTCCACCCCACGGCTCCTGCGACCAGGAATGTGAGGCCAAGGCCGACAACGGAAGGCCCTTTCAGCATGACAGTCGCCTTATGCGAGGAAAGTCAGCTGCTACTACCGAAGCGAGCAAGTCCTCGTCCGGCTCGTAGAGCCGCAAGACGAGATCGAACTCTCCGGCCTGATCTGTAGAAATCCAGTTGCCGGTTTCACCGACCTTCTTATTCGACAAGAGAGCGGACCAAGCCGCGTCGTTCTGTTCCAGCGAGCTCTTGTTGATCGAGTAGGCGCCTGTATCGTTTCGCGGCAAGAAGGCATCGGCCGCGTAGATGGTGATCGACCACCACTTGGCAGGTAGCTCGCCGCCATCAATCCTGTAGTAGCACCGCGCGCTCAATGGGCGCCCCGTGTCATCGGTGGAACGTGTGTAGTAGATCGCCTCGGATCGATTGAGCGCGAAAAGGCCGCGGCGTGCAGTGTGGGCACGCAGCAACATGTTCGCATTGTCGGAGCCTATGTCTGGGTCCGTGGTCCAGGCTTCTCCGTCTTTTCCGCCTATCCCGTTCAAAACCCCCGGACGTCCAGTCTGCCAGATCGATACGCCCGCGCCGACCAGGAGACCGGCGAGTGCAACAATGCTCACCGCCAACAACCTTGAGCTGCGCTTTGTCTCTTGCGCCTGAGGGTCGAGCCCCCGTCCATTCCTGAATTCGATGTCAGCGATTTTAAGCGCCTCCAGACATTCGCTCAGAGCCAGCGACTGACAAGGTCACCTTATCTGACACGTATCATCGTGCGGCGACCCGAATAAACGATCGACCCATCGTCAGCCAAGGCATGATTGTTGCCCTGGTCGAGCACGTTCGGATCGATTCCCAGATCGACCCGCCCGCTTTCTTCACCAGTCTCCAGATCGATCGAAGTGTACTGGTAGCGGTTTCCGTAACGGCCCATGCCGTAGGTATGGCAGTCGCTGCGAACACACGAGATGGTCGGCACGCCGTTGAAGAGGATCGACGGATTGGCCCATACAAGCCGGAAACGCCGCAAGTTCGGCAGCCAATCCACGCGCTGTACACCGCGCGGCGCGTTCGCACCGGGCTGGAACCCCGCCCATTGCGCGGCGACAATAGCTGTATCGAACACCGCGGGTGAGTTTTGCGCTGTGAAGCCGTCACCGTCTGGTGTGGAATAGGGAAGAGCGAAGACACCCGCGACGCGGCGGTCCAGGAACTCCCCGGCCTTGTTCGGATCGGGAAGCGCGCTCCAATCTGCAGGAATCGCCCCGCGCCAAAAAGCAACCAGATTGTTCTTGGGAGAATGCCCATCGACGATGACCATGACATCGCTGTCTCCGCCGATAAGCGTCGGCGTGGTCCCTGTCCCGGTACATGTCTCCCCGTTGGCCACGGCCAGAATTTCCTCCTCACGTGATCGGTCAGGCGGGACATCCTCGCAGCCAGGTCCTCGCATGTCATAAGGCGCTTCCCATGCACGGCGGAAGGCGCGGCCCGTCCAGTCGACCGCCACCGTCAGGTTTTGTGCTGCGACGAAGATCCGGCCATTCTGGTCGATTGGAAAGGAGTTCTGAAAGCTCGCGCCGCTATCGCCGGGAAGCTCGAAATTCGAGATGACCTGCCCCTGATCGAGATCGATCGCGATGAGCTGGTTTGCATCGGTCAAGGCTATCAGCGTTCCGTCGAAAGCCACGGAATGGTGGGCGAGCAGGTTGCCGTAGAGGTTTCGGTTGACGGCAATCCGGCGTTTGACTTCGAGATCCGAGGTCGGATTGGCTGGATCGATATCGCCGACTATCGCGATCGAATTGGTGAGGCGCTCGCTAACAACGGCATTGCCATTCGCCAGCAAGAGCAGACCCCAGTCGAAATCGAGCGGGTCGCGATTGAGCGGGAGAAAGTCGATCGCGCGAAAGTCGTCGCCATTGATCAGATATTTTGCCACTCCATTGTTTGGCGTCGTGATGACGGGCTGCGATCCGTCCCCGTATATCGGCCCCATCACGGTCCAGGGTGACACGTAGACCGGCGCAATCAGGCTAGTGAGCGATCCAATGATCTGCGCCTCTTGCACCGGACCCGGGCCTATGCGTGCAGATGCGGTTGCATAGCTGTTCGCATGAAAAATCGGCCAGCTCGACCCCGCGAGAAAGGGATTGCGCGGCGCTGCCGAAACATCTGCAGCCGGCGGAGGCGAAGCGGTGGGAGTCGGAGTGGGAGCAGGTGTCGACGTGGGCGGCGGCGGGGCGTCCTCACCTCCACAACTCGCTAGCATCAGCGCGCCCGTCAGCACCGCAGCGACAATATGAGGCCGCTTCATCGACCTTCCTCCTCGAAAGCGAAGATTCTGAGCGTGCCCTTGCGCACACCGACGATGATCGAGCCATCATCCGCGATCGTCTGCTGGTTTCCCTGGTCGGTGAAGTGATCCTCGTCTCCGAGCTTCAAGTCGAAGGCGATTTCGCCGGTATCGATGTCGAGCCCTCGATAAACGTAGCCGCAGCCCGCGCCCCTCCCGGTGCCGTAGACCAAACCTGTGGTCGAAGAGGCGGTGGGTATGCCGTTGAAATGAACGTCCGGGTTCGACCAGACCAGTTGGAAGCGCCGTGCCGATGCATCCCAATCGACGCGCTGAACTCCCTTCGGCGGCGTGCAGTCCGGGTTGAAGCCTGCCCATTGCGCGATGAAAACGGAACCGCCGAGCACCGCAGGAGAGTTCTCAGCCGTGTGACCTTCGCCTTCGGGTGTAGAAAGCGGCAAGGCGATGCGCCCCGCGAGACGTCGGTCCTGCCCGCGCAAGCCCTGCCAATCGTCAGGTATCTCGTCACGCCAGAATGCCACCAGATTGTTGCGCGGGGCATGGCCGTCGGTCATCACCACCAACCCATCCTTGGTCGTGCCCATCAGCGTTGGCGTCGTGCCGGTGCCGGTACATCGCATTCCGCGGATCGTGCGGATACGCTCGCGCAGGCGGGACGTGCGGCGCGGTGTCTTGCAGCCCGGTCCGCGAAAATCGTATTCGGCTACCCACGCATTGCGAAATTGGCGGCCATCCCAGTCGAGCGCCGTGACAGCGCTCTGCGTAGAGATGAAAATCCGCCCAGATTCATCGGTCGCGAAGGCGTTGTGGTAGCTGTAACCGCGTTCGCCATCGCCGAGCGAGTGCACCGCATCGACCTTGCCCGTCTCTATCGAAATTGCGGCCAGCTTGTTGTCCTCCATCAAGATGAGGACGTGGCCTGAATAGCTGACCGTGAAATGGATCGTGAGTTCGCCGACAGATCTTGGGACGTCGATTGTCCGGCTCACGATCAACGGACACTCAGCGCACCCCCTTTGCTCATCGCGCAGGAGGTAGATGCGGTTGTGTTTGATACTCGTCACCGCGATCTCGCCATTGCTGAGCGCAGCAACATTCCAGTCGAAGTCCCAACGCCCGCGAGGCAGGTCGAGATAGCTCACCTGCGTCATTTCCAGACCGTCTATCAGCCATTTGACGACACCCTTTTGCGTGTTGCTGATGACGGCCTGACGGCCGTCGGCGTAGGGCTTCATCACCACGGTCCAGGGCGCGGTTCCGTCTTCCGGGTTATCGAACCGCTGGAAACCAGCGCGAGCGTCGCGTCTGATCGAAGGAAGCGGGCCAGACGCCTGAGCATAGCCATTGCGATGGAAAAGCGGCCAGCTTGATGCGGCGAGATAAGGGTTGTCGGGAACTTGCTCAGTGCGCTGCGTGCCTGTGTTGTCTTGGGCAGAGCCCGGCATGGCGAGCATCCATCCGGCGCATATCGCGATTGCAGAATGTCTGTTCACGACGCGTGCTTTGAAAGCGCCATGAGGGCTGATTTCGAGAGATCCATAATCTCAGTCCTGTTTCCCGACTGAGCCGATCTTCCGCGCGCTTCGTAACGACCGTATTTCAAGATGCGCCCGATTTGTAACGAAGTGTTACAGGCATTGCATGCGGCGAGCTTGATTGGGAAAGTCTGCGAATGACGCAGCCCAAAGATATCATCGTCGTCGAGGACGACAGCGAGATCCGCGAAATGGTGGTCGAACTCCTGCGCAAGGAGGGGTGGTCGTGCGCCGGAGTGGGATCCGGAGAGGAACTCGATCGCCTCCGATCGGGCATCCGGGCCCGGCTCCTAATTCTGGACCTCAACCTTCCTGGAGAGGACGGCCTCCACATCGCCAAGCGCGTTTCTGGGGAGGGCGACGCGCCGGCGATCCTCATGCTCACTGCACGCAGCGACGACGTGGATCGGATCGTAGGCCTCGAGGTCGGCGCCGACGACTACCTCGGCAAGCCGTTCAATCCTCGCGAACTCGTCGCCCGGGTCCGGGCCCTGTTACGACGCCTCGATCGAACGCTGAGCTCAGTGGGAGCCCAAACGCTATCGGTTGCGGGGTACACCATAGACAAGGCTGCACGGTCAGTTCGTGGTGAAAGCGGAGAGGACATTGCCCTGTCCGGAGCTGAATTTGCCCTTCTCGCCGCATTGTCCGAGGCGAAAGGCCGGGTGCTGTCGCGCGATTACCTGCTCGACCACATCCATGGTCGTGAGGCTACTCCTTTCGATCGCTCGATCGACGTGTTGGTCAGCCGGGTGCGCAAGAAGGTCGATCGCGAGGGTCGTCCTTCGATCATCGAAAGTGTGCGCAATGCAGGTTACGTCATCAAGGATCACTCATCATGATCAGCTTTCTTCGCCGTTCGCGCCTCCGATCTTGGCTAATCGTCCTGAGCATTCTGGCCGCGCTTCAATTGCTGCTCGCCATCGTGTCCTTCTGGCAATCGACGACTACCCGGGACGAAGGATTCGCCCTTCCCGGACCGTCGCGCATTGCTGCAATTGTCTCGACACTCGAGGCGTCGTCGCCGTCAGAGCGGACAGCGATCCTGACCGCGATCTCAGACGAGCGCTTTTCCGGAACGATCGTGATGTCCGACCCGGTCGCCGATCGAAACGCGTCAGCACACATGCTCCCTGGAGTAGCCATGCTGATCGAGGCAGAGCTTTCTCACCGCAGCGGAAGAAATGTAGAGGCGTGGCTTGTCGGAAACGCAGGCGCACAAAACATCCGACGAACCCCGTTTGAGCTTTGGAGCACCGCCCCATTGCAGGTTTCAATCGCGCTTGCGCCGAACGAATGGCTGTTACTGGAAGCGATTGGCGATCACGCGAACTTCGTTTTCGGTCTGCCCCCAGGGTTCTGGGCCGGCTTCCTCGGCGTCACCGTCGCGTTTGCGGCTCTGGCGCTCCTATGGTGGAGTTTGCGACCGCTCGAGAGGATCGAGCGGGCGATGGAGCAGTTCGCCATGGTACCGGTAGCTGTTCCGATCGAGCCTCAGGGCCCGCGCGAAACTCAGCGTATCGTTGCAGTCGTGAACCGCATGCAGAGCCAACTCGCCAATCTCTTTCAGGAACGGCAAGTCATGTTCGGGGCGTTGTCTCATGACCTTCGCACTTTGCTTACCCGGCTGAGACTGCGCGTTGATCGGATAGAGGATGCGATCTGGCGCGAAAAAGCGGATGCCGATCTGGCGGCGATGAACGAAGTCATAGAAAATGGTCTCGCCCTTGCCCGGCTCGATGCTGCACGAGGCGGACATGCGCAGCGCGTCGACATTGCGGAGCTCTTGCGCGAAGTTGTGCGCAGCACCGAGCTTGCCCCAGATGATCTCGTAATTTCAAGAGAGGCGAAGCCGCTCGCCATTAACGCCGACCCGCACATCTTGCTGCGCGGTATTCGCAATCTGGTCGACAACGCGTTTCGCTATGGAGGCGATTGCTCCGTCGCGGTCGCCTTTTCCGAGGGCCGTCTCACGATTGATGTTGCTGATACAGGTCCGGGCATCGACGCAGCCGAGCTGGAACGACTGGTTCGCCCGTTCGAGCGAGGCGCCGAGACGAGGACCATGAAAGATAGCGGGTCTGGTTTGGGCCTCGCAATCGCCAAGCGAGCGGCCGAGAGCGCGGGCGGATCATTGACGCTCTACAATCGCGCCGCTGGTGGCCTCGTGGCGCGCATGGAATTGCCGGTCAAAGCCTGAGTTTGGGCCGGTAGCCGAATGGCAGCTTTCCGCTAGTGCCACACCAAGAGCTACCAGTCTGGAGACGGCCCAGTTACGGCCGTCACACTGCCGCAATTGACTGGAACTTTAGCCGATACTGGCTCGGCGTGATGCTCGTCGTTCGCTTGAAGAGACGACGGAACGAATTGGGATCCTCGTAGCCAACGTCCAGCGCGATATCGTCTATGGCCGTGTTAGTCGTCTCAAGCATCTGCTTGGCTTCCTCGATTCTGAGCGATTGAACATAATCGAGCGGTGCGTAGCCGGTGCATTTGGCGAAACGCCTCTTGAATGTCCGCTCGGCAAGACCCGATCTGTAGGCCATCTGGGAGACCGGGTTTGGCATCGCGTAATGATCGGCGATCCATTGCTGGCTATCAGCGATGATCTCGTCGTCGTGCTGCTTGGGACGCACCATCGCGGCAAAGGGCATCTGCCCGTGGCTGAGGTCGCCAAACAGGAATATCCTTGCGGTGCGCCGCGCCTCTGCCTCTCCGCAAAAGCGAGCAACCAGATAGAGCGCGAGCTCGGTCCAGCTGGCGGACCCGCCGCTGGTGACGATGCGGTGCTCGTGGCCGCCGGGCACCAGCAATCGTTCAGGCTGGAGGATCACGCGAGGATAGCAATCCGCGAAGGTCTGGGTTGCGCTCCAATGCGTGGTTGCATCGACACCATCCAGCAGTCCCGCTTCGGTCAGCATCATCGATCCCGTACAGACCGAGCAGACAATCGCGCCCCGGCTATATTGGTCGCGGATCCAGGCGATCTCGTCTCTCCACCGCCCAACCGGGCCCTGGCCGTCATCCAGGAACAGGTCCGCGACAATGACGACATCCGACCTGTGCATTTCGGCGAACGTATGGTCGGGAACGAGGATGGCGCCGATCGAGGTGCGCATGGGCTCTGTGTTGCGTCCGACGATACGCGGCACCATCGAACGCGTTTCGAAGCGGTCGCCGGTCAGGGCTTCCCAGGCGACGCCGACATAAGCGAACACTTCGTGCAGGCTGAGCACAATGGCGGCGGACACCTCCGGCACGGCAACAAGGCTGATCGAGACGGGTCTTTGAGGAGCAGACGCGGGCATTTTGCCATGATGGCACATTTGACCCGTTTCTGTCGATTCCAGCTCTCACTGTACAAGATCCTTTGCCGCCAGAACGCCCCTCAACGCGGGACCGCCCGCTTCTGAGGAAAGATTGACCATGTTTCACACATCATGTCGCCGGATGATCGGCGCATCCATGCTGGGCGTGGGGACTGTCCTTGCCGGTCTCGGTGCCAGCGCAAAGGGCGCAACGCTCAAGACCAAAGGAAACATTATGCTGGACCGCATTCCTGATCTGCCGAAAGGGCTGTCCGAGGCGGTGGAATTCCCCCTTATCGAGGCCATCCACGGGAGGCGCTCGCGCCGGTTCGCTCGCGGCGCGGCGATACCCGGCGGCCCACTTGCCTATGCGTCGAAGCACCCGCCGCAGCCCCTGTCCGAACTTGAACAGATGATGTTGCTCACGACCGTGGCCGGCAATACCGGCTGGTCGAACCTCATCCCCTACAACCGCAATTACCTGCCCAACATTCCGAACTATGCGGGTGCGGCTGGCGGACGCACTTTCCCCTCAGCGGCGGGATTTCAGATCACCGAGTTCTTCTACACGGACGATGACGGGGTCTATTTCCTGCCGACGCGGGACATGTCGGCCGTCGAGGCCAAGGCCGCGAACGGAGAAACCGATCTCAACGCCTATCTCGATGCCCACCGGAGCCGCATCGTCAAGATTGCCGACGGCCGTCTGGCAACTCCGGCGCGGCCGGAACATATGGAAATGCACAACGACTGGTGCGTGAACATCCCCGGCAGCACGCTGATCATTCCGGTGGCCGACCTCGCGCAGCACATCATCCAGGGGCTGTGCTACTTCGTCCAGAATGGCGTCTGCATCTATGACGACGTGAACAACCGGCCGATCCCGGGGCTCGAGAAGTTCAAGCACCTGGTCGATATCGAGAACCCCTACCCCTTCTCCTATGTCGAACAGGTCAGCGCCACCGAAGTGACCGTTGAGCTCTCATGCGCCTGCTATGCCGGCGCGCTGATGCTGCAGGCGATGGGACTGGGTGGCTGGATGTTCAATGGCCTCAATCCCTTCAGCATCCTCGGGGCCAGCGGCGATCCCGAGGTTCCGGGCCTGGGCTTCCGCTACGACATGATCGAAGGCGGACCCCTGCCGCATGTGACCGGTCTGCCCGGCATTCTCGAAGGCCACACCCAGCCGCATTTCAAGGATATGCGGGCTGCGGTGGAATCCGTTGTGAAGCGCAAATTCGGAAGCGGCGGGCCGTTCAACGCTGCCACGAAGGGTCCGTACAAGGTAACCGATGCTGTTAGGCGGAAGGCTGCGCCGATCGATGACGAGTTTATCGACTGCGTCGCGCATATGGCGCAATACATCCAGGACACCTTCGGGCGGTTCCCGGCCAAGGTACCTGCCATGCTGACACTCATGTATCTGCAGGCTCACAAGCTCGACACCGATTTCTACGACGAGCATTTCGAGCCCGGTGCCTATCTGCGCACCCACGCAAAGAACAGTCGGAACTGGTGAGCGGCCATGCGCAAACTTCTCATGCTTGTATTCGCGGCAGTCGCCTATCTACTCAGTCTGGCAAGCCTCACCTATATTGTCGGGTTCATCGCTGACATTGGCGTGCCCAAGGGCATTAGCGATGGCGAGCAGGTCTCGATCTGGGCGGCGATTGTGATCGACGCCACGCTGATCGCCATGTTCGGACTGCATCACTCGATCACTGCGAGATCATCGTTCAAGCGTTGGTGGACGAAGATCGTCCCGGCACCGATCGAGCGGGCAACATATCTGTACATGACGGCGATCAATGTCGGCTTGCTGGTCTATTACTGGAAGCCCATTCCGATCACGATCTGGCGGGTAGAAGCGCCTGTATCGTTAGGATTGATATTGACGGCCTATGCGGGGGTGTGGGTCATGATGGTGGCAGCAACCTTCCACTTCGGTCACTTCAGGTTCCTGGGCCTTGCGCAGGCGTGGGAGAATTTCCGGCAAACACCGCCCGAGAAAGGAGCGATGAGCGCAAGGTTCCTTTACGCTCTGGTCCGCCATCCGATCAGCGTCGGCTGGATGCTTGCCCCCTTCTTCGTAGCGCATTTCACGGTCGGCCATCTTGTGTTTGCGGGCGCGACCATGGCTTATGTGCTTCTCGCGACACCATTCGAGGAGGCCGACCTGATCGAGGAGATCGGCGAACCCTACCGCGAATATCGCAGGCGTGTTCCGGCTTTCGTGCCTTTCACGGGGCAGCGCGGCTCGCCATCCGACCCACAACCCAAGTTGGGAGAAAGCCGTGCAAGCGAAAACCAAGCTCGGAGTTAGTCGCTACATCTATCAGGAGTTCCGCCTGCCCGAGGGCGGTGCGATAAACTGACAATCTCAAGCCAGTCTCAAGACACCACCGGGAGTTCGAAACCATGCAACCGCTCCATATCCAGCGATTGATCGCGTTGCCCTATTTCGTTCTGGGGGGATGGTGCCTGCTGGCCCCGCAAACGGTCGAGCGGCAGACGATCGCGCCCGACTATCAGGTCCTGAACACAACCAGCGCAGTTTTGATCGGCTGTTTCGGGGCGCAGGCCGTTCTCGGCGGCCTCTTCATCTGGTTCAGCCGGTGGCAGCGCATGACTTTCCTAGTCTACGCCCTCGCCCTGCTTCCGTTCTTCTGGTTCAACTATTGGTTCGTATTCGAAGTCCCTGTCTTCAGTCGCTGGCTTGCGCTCGACCTGATCGCAAATGTGGCGATGCTTGGCCTAAGCCTGTGGGGATGGCGAGCAATGGCGAGCGACGAACCTGCATCAGCCCAAGGCGATGGTTCATAAACAATCGATCCTCAATACTTTGCCCACACTCATCGAAAGCGGCCTTATGAAAAATCAGCTAATCCTATCGATACTGGCAGCGCTCCTGGTCGGTCTGTCTGCATGTACCCCTTCAACTTCAAAGCCTGGCGATGCGGTCTCGCTGATCATCAGGTTCGAGGCGAGCGAGCAGGGAGTGCAGGAGTTCGCCGAAATCATGGCCGGCGTATCGGACGCCATGGCATCGGAGCCGGGCTTCATGTCCGCAAAGGTCAATCGCAATGTCGATGATCCGAACATCTTCGTCCTCGAGGAAGTCTGGGCGACGAAACAGCTGCATCAGGAACATTTCAACCGCATCAACCAATCGGGTGATTGGTCGCACATCAGTTCGCTGCTGATCGAAGAGCCCGACATGGGCTACTACAAGTCGATGTGATTGAAGTTGCGAGGAATCTCTTGGCATGTCCGCCTTATCGAGGAACCTTGGCCGCCTCTTGGCCAGTGTTCGATCAAGCGTTTAACTGGCAGTAGCCAGAAAAATTCAGATCCACATCACAATGTCTGCTTTTCCATCCCAGCCTACCATAAGCGGACCGACCGCTACCGGCCCAAAGCCAGCCCAACGGCGAAGGTTTCGCGCGTCGTTCGAAGCCCGAGCCTTCACTACTCAAAGAAGCGATCCGTCGGATCCGGCTCGTCTTCATGGTCAATTGCTATAGCGGTCCTGGCAGCAGGTGACAGCCCCAACACTGCTACGAAGCCTCGAACTATAACGTTCTGCTGATTGACGATACGCAGAAACGGGGATGTCGTGATGCTTCCTCACTCGATGCGAACGAGCATCGGCAAGGCTCGCAATTTTTCTTGTGCTTGCCTTCGCGTTTCCCAAGCCTCGACCAAAGCCTGGACGGTGAAGTGATCGAGCGCCTTGAGCATGCCCCGAGGCGAATTCTCTATCAAAAAGTCCCATGTCCCGCGCTCTTTCTCCGAGAGATGCTTTGGAGCTTGTGCGAGCGGCTGCGTCGGCACTGGCTCGCCTTCGATCAGTTTCGGATCGCGGCGATCGCGCGAGTTCTCGACGATCTTCAAATGCGTGGGCTTCTTGCGACGTCCCATTCTGATTACTCCAGGCTTCCTAGGAGAGCGCCGTCTTCCACATCAAGAACCTGATCGGAATGGGGCTCGTCGCTTATCCGCACTCAAAAGTAGGTGCACGAACCGGGGCGAACTTCAAAATATCGAGCCAGCCGAAATTTTTGCCGCCCGCCGGTGTCCTCTTAAAGGGCTCCAAGGTTTTCACTCCCCCCCTTCCCTACCAGCGTCGAGAGTGCTGAACGAGCGCGCATGCATGCGCATGCGCGGAACCGGTGCATCTCTATTTTTTTGATCGCTGCGCTTAGGAAGGCCTGCGCCGCTCCGCTAGTTCGAAGGCTCCCGCGTCGCAGGCCTTCCTAGTCAGAGGTTTGTGCTTGCTCTGACTGCAAGATGATCCTTGGTGAGGTCCGAGCGGAGGGCATAGGACGACCAACCCCCGCCGAATGGCTGGGTTGGTCCTCCCCTGATGCATATCGGATGCTCCTCGGAGCCGGCCGTCGCATTCGGGCACGCGTGGTGCCGACACCGGCCCACCCGCTTAGCAGCTGCTTACGAAACAATGTGCCATTTCGGAGGTCCCCGCTCTGCCGTTCGGACTCGGGTTTCCGCTATGACCTCACCCCATTTGGTAGCGGAACTGGTTGGGCGCACCGCCACACGTGTTTAGCCAAACGAGTGCGCCAGCCGCAACGAGGCGGCGGGATTGCATTCGTTCAGAGATGTTCGGGATTGATCGACGACCATTCGCGCTCAGCACGCTCAATGACGTCAATGTGATAGCGGACCCGATTACCTATTCTTGTGTAAGCTGGACCGATCCCTTTGTCTCGCCACCGTTCAAGGGTGCGCGAACTAATTCGCCAGCGTTCGGCCAATTCAGCCGTGGTGAGAAATATCGTCCTTCTGACCAAGAGAGCCTGCTCGTTTGAGAGGCTCCCCATCAATAGGTAACTTCCGATTCCTTTGAGGCGATAATCAGGAAACGAATTCCAAAGTCATCGCCCAGATTTGCGAAAACCTTCGGGAATTTTGGCGTGAGCCCAGGCAGCCTTGAAGATGTCGTCACGCACATCGAAGGGTAACAAACGATCTGCCAAATCCTGGATTTGCCGCTTCTTCACACCCTGCTTCGGCGGGACAACCGAGCAGACTTATTTGATGAATCACTTGGTACTGAGGTATCTATCTGTTGCTGGGGTCTCTGTTATTTCGACAAACGAGAACGGGCCAATTTTGTTACGCTCGAAGTCGACCTTCGCTGCGCCTTCCACAAGTTCGACAGCTATCTCTTCTCGGTCAGACTTACCGCGAGGTATCGCCCTTACACCCCACCTTCCCGTTCCGATCTGAATACGAAATTCTTCAAGCAGGGATTCTTCTAACTCTCTTCTCCGGAGCCAATCTGCTGAAGGCGCCTCATGGATTTGGAGAGGAATGCCATCCTTCAATCGTGTATTCGAACTCGGGCCTGTCACATCCGAAAGTGAATCCAACTCATCCCATAACTCTGGCGTAAGTAGCGTCTCTCGCGAAAACCTGCGCAGCGACCGATCGGGTCGCGCCTTAAGTCCTGGCGGTGTTATTTGTTCCACTACGCAACACTACTGCGCCCTGCTCAGGTCGCAAGCACCCAGCCGCCGGATTGACAACGCCGTTTATGAAAAGTCACGATAGCATCTGGGCCGATAGCCGAATGTCCGCTAGTTCACTGCAGAATGTTCGAACTAGACATTCACTTTGATGAGCACTGTAGAACAGACAACCATACACGTGATTGGTTGGAAGGGGCCGAAATGGGTTGTCCAGATCGAATTACGGTGCTTCGAGATCATTTTGATCTTTGTAACCACGATTCAGTCAGGCAAGATCGGCGGCAACTGACACAGCCGAGAGGTCCGAACAGCTAAGTTTGCTGATTTGGTCCGATATCTTTGCAGGCTGCTGCGGCTAGTCGGTGTTCACGGAATGCTCGAAAAACAGGGCGATAATCGCATCGGCATGCCGTTCGACCCATTCAGGCTCAGTGGGCTCCAACCCATAGATTTCCTGAATCTCTTGAGCGAGCACAAATGGCATCTGGGACGCAGCGACCAGAATGTAAGTGATCGATATCTCGTTGATCGCTGGCCAAAGGCGCTGCGATGCGTACTTTTCTCGAGACACCTGCCCGGCGCGATGCAGCGGAGCGATAAATTTCTCGACCATCCACTTGAAGCGCTCGCTCCCGTGGATCGATTGCTGCACCATGATGCGCGCGTGTTCCGGGTGACGGGCGCAATAGCGAACATATCGGCGAATGCCGTTCTTGAGCCGATCGAATTCGCTCAAATGATCTTCGCTGCCCGGCTCGATCGCCAATTCGGCCTCCATGCGACCAAACAGCAAAGCGACCGCTTCTTTCCACAATTCTTCCTTATTCGTGAAATGATGCCGGATGAGGCCATGATTCACGCCGACGCTGCCGGCGATTTCGCGCACGCTCGTCGCATCGAAACCCTTTTCCGCAAAGATATTAAGCGCTGCGTCGAGTATCTCGCCTCGCGTTTTCAGTCGCTGCTTTTCGCGTTGATTGACTGGCGTCTCTAAGTTCATGATCGAAAACCTAGCTTGGCGCTCCACACGGGGCAACCAAGCTTATCGCACAGCGTCAAGCTCGGCCACGATCTCGCGATGGCGCGACGAAGTGAGCGGATAGAACCACAACAGGGCGATCGCGCCGGCAAGAAAGCCGGCTGGCAGCAAGGTCATGATGACCTTGATTGATAACAGCGTCGAGGCCCCCTGCTCGGCATTGGGTACGTAGCCGATCCAGTCCAGCAGGAATCCGAGTATGGCTGCGGCGAAGCCGAAGCTGACCTTCTGAACGAAAGACATCAGACCGAAGGAAAGAGACTCGACCCTCTTGCCGGTCTGCCACTCGCCGTATTCGACAGTGTCAGGCAGCATGGACCAGAACGACAGGTAACTAGCCGCAGTGCCTGCAGCACCCAGCGCGAACAGCAAGGTGACGACGGGAACGGTCTCCAACGGATTGACATAGATTGCGATCGAGACAGCCAGCGATATTGCAAGACCGGAGAGCCAAACCGTCCGCTTCTCCAGTCGCGTTGCCAGCCATGCCCAAACGGGAATGAGGATCGCGGCCCCGCCTGTCATCAAAGCCAGCGCCGTGCCCGAGGCCGCTTCGTCACCCAGCGTATACTTGTAGTAGTAGATTAGTGTCTTGCTGGTCATCACGCCGCCCATAAAGAGCAGCGCAGTCGCAAGACAGACAAGCATGAAAGCGCGATTGCGAAACAACGCGCCAAGCGCATCCAGAAGGCCTATGGCATTTTCGTTGACGGATGAAGCGCTGGGTGACGTCGGTTCCTGTGTCGTGAAGAATAGGAAAAGGTAGATCGGCAGCGACAGTGCAGCAAAGCAGATAGCAGTCCAGAAGAAGCCGGCGGCCAGATCACCCTGCCCGAAATACTCGACAAGCCGCAGAGTGGCGAAGGCAACCAGGAAGCCGCCCGAGGTCGCCGACACCATCCGCCAGGCAGAAAGCTCGTTGCGCACCGCAGAGCTGCGCGTGATGCGCGCGGAAAGCGATGAATAGGGGATCGACATCACGGTGTAGAACGTGCGGAAAAGGACATGCGTGGCTGCCGCATAGACCACCAGCGCAGTGCTTTCGTAAGCGGGGCGGTAGAACATCAGCACCATCGTCACTGCAAGAGCGGGTCCGCCGAAAAGCAGGTACGGTCGATAGCTGCCCCACCGCGTCCGGGTGCGTTCTGCCAGATAGCCCATGATGGGATCGCTGATGCCGTCCCACACCATGGCCACCAGAAAGATCAGCCCGGCCGTTGTGGCTGAAAGCAACAGCACGTCCGTGTAATAATAGAGCAGGAACATACTGGCGGTCGACCAGTAAAGATTGAACCCGAAATCGCCGAAACCGTAGGCTGCCCGCCGCCAGCGCGGCAGTTCGCGGCCCGCATCGGTGGTCATGAGACCGCGCCCGAAAACTGCTGCTCGCGATAGCTCATTGCTTTATCTCCGCGTCAAAGGATGGCGGCGGATCGGTCTTTGGAGGCAGGGGGCCGGACTGAAGGGCTTTTTGCCATCGCCTGTACCCTTCGGGCAGAAGATGAATTCCGTCGTTAGTCAGGACAGGGTCGATCGCACCGCCTTCTCCCAGTGCAAGAGGATACACGTCGATGACATCCACACCATCTCGCCCGTCGAGCCCGCGCACACGGGTGTTGAAGGCCTCGATCCACGTCGCATGCTCTGCCTCGCGCGGGAAGAGAGTATGAACGTAAAGCTGGGTCGCGGGGCTGGCTTCACGCACGCCTTGCACGATCTGTTCGAGCCTCGCGAAGGCTGCCTCCGGCGTATCGTCCAGCCTGCTGCGATCGTTGCCGCCAATATACAAGAACAGCTTGGCCGGGCGCAGGGCGATGATTTCGTCGAGCCGGTCGAGAAGTCCGATAGTCGTGTCTGCGCCTATCCCGCGGTTCACCACGGTGTAGCCGGGGAACATGGCTTCGAACGGTCCTTCCTCGACAATGCTGGATCCCGCGAACACGATCGCCTCCTGCTCGCCAGGAAAGGCACGCCACAGCTCTGCTCTGCGGGCCTGTCGCAGCTCAATATAGGCATCCAAGGCAGCCTGGGGGACCGTCCGTTGCTGCGCGGGAGGGGAGGGCGCAGGTTGTCCGGCATCTGCAGACACACTGCCGAGCGTGGCAAGCGCGCATATCGGGAGCAAGATCGCAGCAGACAATTGCATGTTAAACGTTCCTCAACGCAAAAATGGCGGCACCGGACTCATGAAAGAACCAGTGCCGCCAGGGAGAGGACCGGGTATCAAAATGAGAAACGCGCGCGCGCGCCGAAGTAGCGGGAAAAGTCGCGCGGGACATACTGGCTTACGACGCCCGAATTCCCGAACAGGGGATCGCCGAAGATGTTCGTCGCGTAGAACTCGTCGAACACGTTGTTGGCGAACACCGAAACCGAATAGGAGCCGTCATCGGCTTCGATCCCGACCGCAATGTTCACGATTGCATACCCCGACTGATCCGCTCTGGGATCCCCGTCCAGGGAGTAGTTCAGGCTGCTTTGCCAACGGCCGGAGACCTGGACAAACGGATTGAACGCCGCCGCGATCGGGAATTCCTTTCTGACCAGTCCCGTCACGCGCCATTCGGGGGCGTTTGGCAAATCGGAGCCCGAAAGATCCTGAAGGTTCTGCACGATATCGTCGGACGGATCACCGGGAGTGCCGCCATCGTCCAAAGTAACCGGCACGCATCCTTCGGCGGCAGTCTGCTGGAAATAGCACGATGCGTTCTCGAATTCGGTGATTGACGCGTCGGTATAGGCAACGCCAGCCTGGATGAAGAAACTGTCGGTAGGCGTGAAGATCGCGTCCACTTCGACGCCTCTGGTGCGGACCGACCCGACATTGGTAAGGCGCGTTTCGGCCGACAGGAGGTTGTTGGGATCAGTGACGAGGACAGCGGCCTGCTCCTGAAAATTCTCGAAGTCGGTATGGAAAAGGGCCAGGTTGATGATCAGATCGTCGTTGAGCAACGACGATTTCAGCCCGAGTTCGAAGGCGTCCGAAGTTTCCGCCTCGATCGGCTCGACGCCCTGAGGCGCGCCGAACCCGGAATCGATCCCGCGACCCTTGTAACCCCGCGCATAGCGCGCATAAGCGTTCACATCGGGGCCGAAGGCATGGCGGATCCCGATGTCGCCCGTTACGGCGGTATCCTCGGTCTGGTCGACCAGAGCGAGGAACGTGCCCGGGTTGCCACCGAATGGCCGGTCGCCCGGTACCAGCACGTCGGCAGGGTCGCGGTTCACCCGGTAATCGAGCGTCTCGTTGATCAATCGTGCGCCGCCGAAGACCACCGTGTCGTCTGTCAGATAGACATTCGCGCTGCCGAACAGCGCCAGGTTCTGGGTGCTGACCGCAGCATCGAACTGCCCGCTCTGGTTAATCTGGAAGCCTCCGAAAAGCGGCAGCAGAATCTCGAAGCGACGCTGGAAGGTTCGGTCGATGTCGAGCAAGAAAGCGAAGCCGCCAAGCACGAAGTCGAACGGAGGACCTTGCGGCGACGTCAGGCGCACTTCCTGCGAAAGCTGCGTGATCTTGGTCGTGCCGCTGTTGAGATCGAAGGTGATGATCCCAAGCTCGGGGTCTTCCAGATCGAGCAGGTCGACATCGATATTGTTTACGAAGTCGTACCAGCGATAGGCAGAGATCGAGGTCAAGGTGTAACCACCGCCGACATCGAGGTCCGCCTTGCCCGACACGCCCCATTGTTCGCTGTTGTTGAAAACGGGTGCGTTTACGTTGCTCTGCGCATTTTCCCGGCCCGCCACGACCGGATTAAGCAGATCGTCGATCCTGCCGCCGCCGATGGCGCCGGACGCATTGCTGGTATCCCGCGCGACATAGATGCAGCAATCCTGTTCGGATTTGCGATAGTCGCCGATCAGGGTGAAACTTGAATCTCCATTACCCGGCTGGAAAAGGATTTTTCCGCGCAGGCCCCAGTTCTGGTATCCGTTGAGATCGCGCCCGTCGGACAGGTTTTCGATTTGGCCGTCGAACTCCTTGTAATATCCGGTCAGTCGCCCACTGAAGTCGCCGCCGAGAGGCCCCGAAAGCGATGCGCGCAGAGCGTATTCGCCGCCTTCCGCGACCTGTCCGTCGATCATGCCGCTAAAGTTGCTCGTCGGGGCTTGCGTTGTGACGGAAATCACACCGGCAGACGCGTTTTTCCCGAACAGCGTCGATTGCGGGCCGCGCAGGACTTCGACTCGCTGTACGTCGGCCAGATCCTGAAAGCCCATTGCCTGACGCGCCATCACGACATCGTCGACGACGACGGATACGCTCGATTCCACGCCTTGCGAGAACACGGATGTGCCGACCCCGCGAATGTTGATGGAATTGTTCTGATCGTTCGAAGATTGCGTGAAGGTCACGCTCGGCGCGATTGCGGTCAGGGCCTCCACCGAGCCGATGCCGGCATTGTCGAGGACCTCGCCCGAGATGGCGGTGACTGCGACCGGCACTTCCTGCAAGCTTTCCTCGCGCCGCGTCGCCGTCACGATGATGACGTTGGAGCTTTCCTCGACTGCCTCGTCCGGCAACTCGCCATCCGCAGACTGGGCCTGGGCCGGCAGCCAAACACAAGATGCAAGGCCGCAGGTGCCGGCAAGCCAGATCGATCGCTTCATACACTCTCTCCCCACGAATGTTTTCGTTATCCATTCGGTTATCGAATCGAAATTTGCCTGCGTCAAGTGGTTATCCGACTGTATCATCATTGCCCTTGACTCCCTGTCGGGGTGAAGTAGCTATCCGTACGGATAATCAATTTGACATGCCGAGCGTCTGCTTCCATGTCGAAGAAGGAGAACAGAGTGCCGGACCTCTCGCCGCGCAAAGGCATGACCGCATGGCAAATCGCGCAGACCATCGACCGGGTCATCGCGGAAGCCTTGCTCGAGGAAAAAGTCGCGATGATGAGCGGCAAGGGTTTCCTCGCTCAGATCCGGGAAGATAACGGAGAATGGGGCAAACGCCCCTACCGCGCCGGCGCCGGTCTCGATCGGCTGAATGTCCCCTATCTGTGGTTCACCGACGGGCCGCGCGGAGTGGCGCGCGGGCAGTCGACATGCTTTCCCTGTTCGATGTCGCGCGGGGCCAGCTTCGACATCGATCTGGAGCGGCGGATCGGCGAGATCATGGGGATCGAGACGCGCGCTCAGGATTGCAACCTCTCGGGCGCAGTATGCATCAATCTGCTGCGCCATCCGGCCTGGGGCCGCGCGCAGGAAACCTATGGCGAGGACCCGCACCATCTGGGCGAAATGGGCGCCGCGCTCGCCGTTGGCATCCAGACCCACAATGTCATGGCGACGGTCAAACATTTCGCGCTCAACTCGGTCGAGAACACCCGCTTCTCGATCGATGTGACGATCGAGGACGACGTGCTTCGCGAGGTCTATCTGCCGCATTTCAAACGCGTGCTGGATGCCGGCTGCGCAACCGTGATGAGCGCCTACAACAAGATGAACGGCGAGTATTGCGGGCAGCATTACGAGTTGTTGACCGACATTTTGCGTGGCGAATGGGGTTTCGACGGTTTCGTCCACTCGGACTGGGTCCTGGGTGTCTACAAACCCTATGGCGCCAGCGCGGGGCTCGATGTCGAAAACCCTGAGCCGGTTGTCTATGGCGAGCGCTTGGTGAATGCGGTTGAGCAGGGACAGATCGCACCCGGCGTCATCGACACCGCGTGCCGCAGAATTCTGACCACGCTCTACACCTTCCTCTCGGCAGAAGACCCGCTTCCCGAATACAAGGCCGAATATGTGGCCTGCGAAGACCACCGCGCTGTCGCGCTCGAAGCGGCGGAGAAGGGGGCTGTCCTGCTCGAAAATTCAGGGGTGCTCCCGCTGTCGCAGGATATCGGAAAGCTGGCGGTCGTCGGCGCTCTTTCCAACATCGAGAACACCGGTGATTTCGGATCGAGCAGGGTGAACGCGCCCTATACGATCACGCCCTTGCAAGGGCTGCGCGACCACCTTGGCGAGAAACGCGTGCTCCACGCAGACGGGGCAGACGAAAAGGCGACTTCAGAGGCGTTGGATCAGGCCGATGCGATCGTCGCCGTGGTGGGTTACACGGCCGACGACGAAGGCGAATATATTCCCGGTGACCTCGTGCCGCAGATGCCCGACGCGGTGAAGGAGATGTTGGACGATCGCGAAAACGAGCGCGAACCGCGTGGCGGCGACCGTGCCTCGCTCTCGCTGCCGGATGCACACGTTGCGCTGATCGAAAAGGCCAAGGCGACGGGCAAGCCGGTGATCGTGGTCATTGTGGCTGGATCGGCAGTGATGGTCGAAGAATGGCGCGAGGGGACGGGAGCCATCTTGCAGACCTTCTACTCGGGAATGGAAGGCGGAACCGCCCTCGCTCGTTTGCTTTTCGGGCTGGTTACTCCATCGGGGCGGCTTCCGTTCACCGTCGCCAAGGACGCGGCTGACTACCCGTTCTTTGATCGCACGGCCACCGCCATCACCTATGATCGCTGGCATGGCTACACAAAATTTGAGCGCGAAGGCCTGCAGCCGCGTTATCCTTTCGGTCATGGGCTCAGCTATACTGAGTTTGAGACACGCGCCCTCAGGGTTACCGACCGAGGCGATAATCTCGAAGTGAGTGTGTCAGTTCACAATAAAGGGTCCGTTGCAGGCGCGCATGTTGCGCTCGCCTATGTTCGGTCTCCGCGTACGACCGAGAATTACGCCGAACGACTGTTGCGAGGTTTCACGCGTGTTTACCTCGAACCGCAAGAAACTAGAGCGGCAACGATCTTGATCGACAAGCAGCAGTTGCGGCGCTTCGACAAGGACACGCGCGAATGGTTCCTGCCGAAGGGCCGGTATGTTCTGGAGATAGATGGAAGCTCAGCAGAGATCGCACTCTAGGCGCTGCGGCACCGTTCGCGCGCTGACCTCAGCTAAATCGGCCCGGGCGGCGCGTCATATACCAGTCGAAATCCGACGTTACTTGCCCCGAGTCCCGGATCCCGTCCCTGACGGGACTGCGGGCGATAGCGCTGACAATAATTTGGCGCGCATAGATACGACCCGCCTTTCATTACTCGCGTCACGAGGCCCGGGTTAAGCGGATCGTAGGCATCGGTTTCGCTTGGCCCCTTGGGACGGTCGCGGTCAGCGGGATCATGGCCTGGGCGGTACAAATCGCCGGTGACTTCCCAGACATTGCCGGTCATATCGTACAGCCCGAAGGCATTGGGAGCGTAACATCCAACTGGCGCGACGCCATAGAAGCCATCTGCCTCCTCATTAACCATGGGGAATACTCCCTGCCAGCTGTTTGCTTCGTCACCCGATGGCTGTTCAGTGCTAGCTGGTTCACCCGCGCTCGCTGCGTATTCCCACTCGGCTTCCGTGGGGAGCCGCCCCCCGCGCCATTTAGCATAAGCGAGCATATCTGCATGGGCGAGGTGCACCACGGGATTTCTGGGTTCGGCTGCCGGCTCGCCATTGCCCTCGGGCAATTTCCAGTTGGCGCCCGGCACATATTGCCACCAGTCCTGGTACCGGTTTGACGGTCTGCCCGGCGGAACGAAGACGGCCGAACCCGGCTTGAGCAAATCCGGCGGAATGCGTTCGCGTGGAATGCCTAATGCTTCAGGATCAACCGGCTTTTCGGCCACGGTGACATAGCCGGTGGCGTCAACGAAAGCGGCGAACTGTGCGTTGGTAACCTCGTGCGGATCGATCCAGAAACCGTCCACCGTGGTTTCGCGTTCGGGGCCCTCTTCGGCGTAGACAAGCTGCGAACCCATCGTGAAAGTACCCCCTTCGAGGCTCACGGGGTCCGAAGCGATCGGAGCGCAAGTACGCGCCTGCGCGATTTTCGGTTGATCAGCCTCGTTTCCCTCGCAAGCGCTCAGCGTCGCGAGCGTAGCGCAGACAGTAATGATAGATGGCAAGCGCTTGCTCATGGTTGCTATCGAACAGTCTGAGTGACGGTCTCACTTGGTGCGTAACCATAACGAATGGCTCTGGCTTTGACTGTCACACCGCCGCCAACCTCGAACGGGCGTGTGTAAATCGTGCCGGGCGAAAGCTCCTCCTCGCCCAGAACATAAGCGATGCTCGCCCCTGAGGTGGCGCTGGAAATCGTCACACGGCCATCCTTCACGGCAACGGTCGGAGGTGCTGTTATAGGCTGCACCATGCCTGGCCACATGGTCTCGATCATCTCGGCTTCCGGAACGGCGCTGAGATCGCCCGTTCTCTCCAGCCATGCATCCATGGCCCCGCGCATGCGGATCAGCACGTCGCGAAAGGCAGGATCATCTGCTAGATTGTCGATCTCATGCGGATCCGCCTGCGTATCGTACAGTTCTTCGGCCGGACTCGGTGCGGTGACGAGCCGCGCAGCTGCAGGCGGAAGCCCGCCTTCAGCCGCGAGGCGCCAGAATTCCTGCATGGCAAGCTGTGCGTCGCGAAAAGCCAGCGGGCGCAAGATCGCCAGATCGGGTCGGTAATTGCGCATATACTTGAAGCGGTCATCACGCGCCGCCTTGACCCGCCCTAGCACGTTATCATGACGATCTGCCGCAGCAAAAACGTAGTCGCGCTGTTCGCCAAGTACGAAGTTTCGTCCTTGGATAAATGGCGGGCGCGCGATCTTTGCCCATTCAAGGATGGTGGGAGCCAGATCGACGAAGCTGACCAGTCGCGAGTCGACTTCTCCAGCTCGGCGTTCGTCGGGAAAACGTACCATCAGGGGCACGCGCAGCCCGCTGTCATATACGGTGCGCTTCATGCGCGGCAGCCCGTCACCGTGATCGGTTGTGACGACGACGATAGTGTTTTCGAGCAGTCCATCTGCATCGAGCTTCGCGACGACCTCGGCGACCTTGCGTTCGGCAAAGGCGATATTGTCGTAGTGTGTTGCAATGTCCCGCCTCACGATCGGCGTGTCGGGAAGGTACGGCGGAACCTCGACATCGGCGGGATCGGTCAGACGCGCCTTTCCGGCCAGATCGCGCTGATTGCGCTGTGTCACCGCGTTGAGAAGCGGGGTGTCACTCTCGCGGTCTTCCGGCCAGATGTAGCTTTCATGCGTTTCGTAGATGTTGATCATCGCGAAGAACGGTTGGCCATCGCGGCGACCACGCCAATCTGCATCGGGCGCGTTCGCGTCCCAGATCGTGAAGGGTTCGCCGAACTGGTAATCTGTCTTGCCGTTGTTGGATGTATAATAGCCCGCCGCTCGCAAAAGCTCGGGAAAAGCTTTGACCTGCGGCGGGGGGACGGCTTCATACTCGATCGGACCGCCTCCCGACATACCGGGTAAAGCACCCTTGGTGCGCATCTGGTGCGTGCCAAGCGTCTGCTGATGCACCCCTGTTATCAAAGCCGAGCGGCTGGGTGCGCACACCCCCGCGGTGGTGAATGTGTTGGGATAGCGGACCGACTGCTGCGCCAGCGCGTCGATGCTGGGCGTTTGCGCAAGTTCGTCACCAAAGGCGCCCCAGCGCGGACTCAGGTCTTCGAACACGATGAGCACGATATTGGGCCGTTGCTCTTGCTGCGTTTTCGCTACGCCTGCGGGTTGCGGGGCCGTGCAGGCCATCAGCCCCAAAGCGGCGAGCAAGAAAACCAAGCCTCTGGTGAATCCCACTTGAAAAACTCCCCGCCCTCAGTCAGCTTGCTGTCCATATGTATAACCAAATCGGCGACAGCCGCAAGCGTGCGGCGGATCGATGCAGAGGGAGTGGTATCATACTACGGAGAATCTTCATTCGGGCGGTGTCACTCTTTTTGGGTATTTTCGCTGCGGTCACGGTGACCGCACCCGCGCATGCGTCGCAGCGGCCCAATATCGTACTGATCTATGCCGACGATCTGGGCTATGGCGATGTCTCGATCTACAATCCGCAGTCGCGCATCCCGACGCCGCATATCGACGCGCTTGCCCGGGGCGGAACCTGGCTTCGCGACGGGCACTCGGCGAGCACTGTCTGCACGCCGTCGCGCTATGCCTTGCTCACGGGTCAGTATGCATGGCGAACCGAGCTGCGTAGCGGCGTTCTCATGCCCTGGGGGCAGCCTGTCATCGCTCCCGATCTCGTAACATTGCCAGAGTATCTGCAGTCCGCCGGATATGACACCGCTTTGATCGGTAAATGGCACCTGGGATTTGAGTGGCCCTGGAAGGATAGCACCCGCCCGCCGGATGCCGAAATCCTGCAGCAAGGATGGATCAGCGTTGCCCGGAATGAGCAATTCGACTGGTCCCGGCATCTCGGCGGTGGGCCAACGGATCACGGCTTTGCGTATTATTTTGGTGACGATATCCCGAACATGCCGCCCTATGCCTGGATCGAAAACGATCGCATTGTGGCAGACCGCCTTGTCGACATCCCTCGTTCCGCGCTTATCAGCGTCGGCTTCACCGCAGGCATTCACGGCAGCGGGCCGGGCGAGCCGGGATGGCAGCTCGACCAGGTCATGCCGCAGCTTGTTACACGCTCGGTCGACTACATCGCCGATTCTGCGCGTAAGCAGACACCGTTTTTCCTGATGGTCTCGCTCACGGCTCCCCACACTCCTGTCGTTCCGCTGCCGGAATTCGACGGAAAGAGCGGTGCAGGAACATACGGTGATTTCGTCGTGCAAACCGATGCTGCTGTTGGCTCGGTGCTGGATGCGTTGGACAAGGCCGGATTGCGCGAGAATACGATGGTCATCGTGACCAGCGACAACGGACCGGAGTTCACCACGTATAGGCAATGGCGCCGGTTCGGTCATGACTCAGTGGCGGGGCTGCGCGGGATCAAGTCGGACACTTGGGAAGGCGGGCACCGCGTGCCATTTGTGGTCTCCTGGCCCAATGGCGGTGTCGACCACGGCCGACCCAATGATGCTCTCATCGCTCAACTTGATCTGTACGCGATGATCTCAGCGCTTCTAAATCGCCCTTTGTCGAAGGGAGCTGCGCCAGACAGCGTCAATGTGCTCGAAGCTTTGCTCGGACGTGATTTTCGCGGGCGAGAAGAACTCGTCTACCACGGATCACGCGGCAACCTTGGCTTGAGAGAAGGGCGCTGGGCCTTTCTGCGCGGTGGAGGGTTCGGGCGGCTGCCCCTTCCACTTTGGTCCGAGCCGAAATGGGTGCGCATTGCCCGCGGAGTGAGGGTCGATGGAGCGACCGAGGATGCACTCTATGATCTCGTCACCGACCCGGCACAGCGCGAGAACGTGATCGCCAAATTCCCGGATGTCGCAGAAAGATTGAAAGTCCGATTGGCTGAAATCGAAGGGTTGTGAGGAATTAGTCAATCGGTCGTCGACCATTCTGACGCCGTCCAACGTACTGAACAGCAGGGAAATTCAGGCTGTCTGCTTTTGGGTTGCTAGCGGACCGTCCGCTCTTGGCTTCACCTTGGGCAATATAGACATCCTCGGGGCCATAAGTCGGCGCGAGACGTTACCACTACATGACCATGCACTGCACGCGCACGGGGCGCGGAAAACCCCTTCTCCTTGTCCACGGACTGGGGGCAACCTGCGGCTCGTGGGACACTATCTCGCCTGCGCTTTCTCAAGTCAGGGAGGTAGTTGCCGTAGACCTGCCCGGCCATGGGCAGACACGCGAAGAGACCGACAGTGGTACGTTCGAAGGACTCGCGCGCAGTCTGGATGAATGGCTCCGCGCGGAGAATTTTACAGGTGTTGATATGGTTGGCAGCTCGCTGGGTGCTCGCCTAGTGCTCGAGATGGCGCGGCGCGGCCGAGCGGGCGCGGTTGTCGCACTGGATCCGGGCGGCTTCTGGCAGGGGTGGGAGCGCACCTTCTTCAAAGCCACCATAACGCCATCGGTTGCTCTGGTTCGCGCGCTGCGACCGGCGCTTCCTGCTATCACCCGAAATGTCGCAGGCCGGGCCGCGCTCATGGCCCAGCTTTCTGCAAGGCCGTGGGCGCTCGACGGGGCATTCGTCGCGCGTGAACTGAAGTCATTGGCGAATACGCGCACCGTCAATTCGCTTGTGAAGGACCTCGCCAACGGTGCAATGCAGGAGGGCCCTGCAAAAACGGCTGCGCCCGTTGTCATCGGCTGGGGACGCGAGGATCGGTTGTGTCTACCGCAGCAGGCGGATCGCGCGACCAAAGCGTTCCCTGAAGCGACGTTGCATTGGTTCGACCGTAGCGGACACTTCCCGATGTGGGATCAGCCAGAAGAAACCGTTCGCGTGATACTGGATGCAACGAGCGTCTCGGAATTGAAATGATACTGCAACTGGGCGATTAGCAAGACGAGGGCCTATGCAAGGGCTGACCCCATTGTAAGGTCCTTTGTTGGGCCGGTTGCAGACTGTCCGGTCTTTGGATCCGATCCTCGAAGAATGGACACTCCACCTGATCGGCATTCTGACGCCTAATCAGACCTGCGAAGCATTTCGGCGACGGTCTTATGCTTGGGAAACGCTTTTTTGTCCGCGAGAATTCGTAACAGGGACTTGAGAGCACTTGCGAATTGCCCATTGCATCGGTCCGCCGCTACAGTGCGAGCAAGCCGATACGATGAGAACTTATCAGGACATCTACCCATCTGCTCCGTTACTCCGCAGCGATGGAACCGTCCGACCGAGTGCGGCGGAGTTGCTGTCGCTCGAATTCTTCGAAGCCGAGCCCGCCTCGATGCCGCATGAGGTGTTCTCGCAGCATCACATCCCCATCAATCTCAAGGAAGAGCCGCATCGCGTCGAGAACTGGCGCGGCGAGGAACACCGGGACTTTATATTCCACAAGAACGAGATCGTAGTCACGCCTGCGGGCCTTAAGAGCGGATGGCGCTGGCATGAGAGGTCGAAAGTGATCGTCATCACGCTCGATCCGGCGCGGCTTGAAGCCTTCACGCAGAAGGAACTGGGAAAGGTCCTGACCCGCCAGCAACTTGTCGACACACCACAATTCGAGGCTATCGATCTCACTACGGCGGCGACGCTCATTTACGACGCATTGCGCCAGCCCTCAGGCAGTTCGCAGGTGATGTTCGAGAGTCTGGCGCGCATTTTTCTCGTCAAGCTGGTAGAGCGCTACGGCGACGAACAAGCCGAAAATATCGCGTTCTCCCGTGCTTTCACGCCTGCGCACTACAAGCGCGTGCTCGACTTTATCGTCGACCGCTTCGGCGACGCGATCACGATCGAGGACATCGCGCGTGAGGCGGGCTTGTCGCCATCGCATTTCACCCGATTGTTCAAGAAGACGGTCGGCGACACCCCGCACCAGTTCCTGATCCGCTACCGGGTCGAGCGGGCGGCCGAGATGCTGGCCGATCCGGCCCGCCCGGCAATCGATATCGCGCATAGCTGCGGCTTTTCCGACCAACCGCACCTCACCCGCATGTTCAAGCAGCTGCGCGGCGAGACATCGAGCGAATGGCGCAAGCGGCAGGCGGTTACCGGTTAGTTCTAGCTTCCCGACACCGTGATCACGCGCAAAGTCGGAATTTTCAAAAACTAAGCAGGCGGCGCCAAGCTTTTGGCGTTGTGGTCTCATACATAGGGTTCGTCAAATCGAACCCAAGGAGCCCCCCGATGTTCAAATCCCTCAAATCCTTCGCTTTGTCGGCTTCGGCCGTCGCCCTCGCTGCCGGAGCGGTTCCGGCCAGCACCACCGGAGCATTCGCCATGACTGCCGATAACGCAATCGCCACCCCGACGCAGAACGCCGCTTACACCACCGAGCGCGTCACCTTTCAATCAAACGGAGAGATGATCGTCGGCACGCTCTACGTGCCCGAAGGCGTCAATGCCTCGAACACGGTTAAGGCCGTAGTCGTCACCGGTGCCTGGACCACGATCAAGGAACAGATGCCCGCGCTCTATGCGCAGCGCCTGGCCGAGAACGGCATGGTCGCGCTTGCTTTCGACTTCCGCACCTGGGGCGAAAGCGCTGGCTCGACCCGCAGCCTTGAAAACTCGGAGATGAAGATTGCTGATATTGAGGCGGCCGGACGCTACCTGCTGTCGCGCCGCGAGGTGCTCGAAGTCCACGGGCTCGGAATCTGCGCCTCGTCGGGCTACATGGCGACCGCCGCCGAGCGCACCGATATCTTCACCTCGCTCGCGCTGGTCGCGCCCTGGCTCCACAACGCCGAAATCGTCGATGCCGTATATGGTGGTGAGGAAGGTGTCGCTGGCCTGATCGCCACCGGACGCGAAGCGATGACCAGCGAACGCGCCACTGGCGAGCCGCAGCTTATCACGGCCGCCGGCCCCTCAGGCTCGGACGCGCTGATGGCTATCGAAGGCTACTACATCGACCCCGATCGCGGCCTGGTCCCCGAATGGGAGAACACATTCAACCTCGCTTCCTGGGAAGGCTGGCTGACCTTCGATGGGGTGCGCGCCGCGGAAGGCATCACCGAGCCCACGCTGGTCGTCCATTCGGATGCTGCCGCGATCCCGGATGGTGCAAGGGCATTCTACGACCAATTGCGCGCACCCAAGGCGCAGGTCTGGCTCGACAACGTCACCCAGTTCGATTTTTACGATCAACCCAAAGGGGTCGATCCTGCGATCGAAGCCGTCACCGCCCACTTCTTGCGGAGTTGAGCCCCCAGCCCGCGCAATCGTCCCGGTGCCTCTCGCCTCAGCCCTCTCCCAAAAAGGCGACGGGACACAACTCTCTGAAAGGAGACCCGTCATGTTTCTCAAGAAAGGAACCTTCGCCATGACACTCGCGCTCGCCGCGACCACCCCGGCCCATGCCAACCCGTCGGACATCGCTGCCATCGAGACCGCGATCGAAAGCATCGGCACCCTTGCTGACCGATCGGAATTCGAAGCGCTCGAAACGCTGTTCGACGATGAGATCCGGATCGATTGTTCGAGCCTGACCGGCGAACCCGGGGAGATCACCAGCCCGCACGCACTGATGACCCAATGGGCGAGCACGCTTTCTGGTTTCGACCGCACCCGGCATGACCTCTCGGGCATCGTGGTAGAACTCAATGGAAGCATCGCCAGCGCTACCGCGAATGTCGTGGCCGATCACTGGGTCGATAGCCAGCACTGGCAGGTGAGTGGTCGCTACGACTACGCTTTCGAACGCGAGGGTGACGCCTGGAAAGTTACGGCAATGACCTTCACCGTCATCGACGAGGCAGGCTCGCGTGCCGTGTTCGGACTGGCAATGGAAGCTGCTGCCAGCAATCCCGCGCCCTATGTCCAGCGTCAGCGCACACGGCAGGCGGTGATCGAATTCCTCACCGGCCTCGAGGAAAAGGACATGGGCATGGTCAACGGCGTCTGGGCAGCAGACGACGTTCAGGACATGCCTTTTGCAACTGAAGGCAAACCGAGCCGCGTGGTCGGGCGCGACGCGCTGATTGCTCACTACTCAGGCTGGCCCGCCAATGCCGAGAACCCCA
Source organism: Erythrobacter sp. KY5 (assembly GCF_003264115.1). Taxonomy (NCBI): domain Bacteria; kingdom Pseudomonadati; phylum Pseudomonadota; class Alphaproteobacteria; order Sphingomonadales; family Erythrobacteraceae; genus Erythrobacter; species Erythrobacter sp. KY5. Next base: position 1,015,425 of record NZ_CP021912.1, read on the forward strand.
GCTTCACCGATTATCTCGTCATCCACCAGTTGCGCGATCCGCAGATGGTGTTCGCTGAGTATCGCGGACGGGTCGATATCGTCCCTACGGGCCGCGAATATCGGCAGACCTATGGTGGGCTGTTTCACGTCAATTGTGAAGGCAAGATCACGCTGTTCCGCGAATACTACGATCCGCGCCAATTCGGATACGCATTTGCGATCGGGGAGTAGGGAAAGCTTGCTGCCAGTCGCCAGGTCGTCCGGTCCCACCGGTCGGGCGATCGTTTGTGGGCCGGAAGCGGACCGTCCGGTTTTTGCATATCGTGTATGCTAAGCTGCCGTAGTGAAAGCCGGAGTAGCCAGAGAGGCGAAGCAGTTCCTCGCCTTGAAGGGCGCTCTGAAGTATCTGACATTCAAATAGTATTATCTGAGTTTAATGATTGGCAAGACGGGAAACGGCTTGCTACTCTCCCTGGGCGGGATATCTCTTCGCATACGCGCTGTGCAACTGCGGCGTAAGAGCTAACGTCAACGCAAATCGTGCGCGCCGAGGCTTCTCGGGAACCCGGGCGTGATTGGAAGAGATATCCCGTGCCACAAAACCCGTTCGCACCACCAATACACGTGCCAATTCCCCCGGAGATGCAAAGCAAATCATCCTTGGTTGCATACCTCTCATTGACCGAGGCAGAGCTTAAGAAGATCCGCTGGTTTCGGCGCGGAATGTACCATTATTTCGAGTTGGCCAAGGGAAATGGTAAGAGGCGCCGGATCATGGCGCCGGATGCAAGGCTGAAGCATCTTCAAAGGGCGCTACTTCCCCTGATGGAGAATCTCTATCGTGTCCGCAATCCAGTGCACGGTTTCGTTCGGGACAAGTCTGTCAAAACGAATGCAGCAGCCCACTTGCGCCGCAGAAATCTACTGAACATCGACCTGAAGGATTTTTTCGGAGCGATCACAGAGAACCGCGTCGTTGGAGTTCTTGAGGCGATTGGCGTTCCCGGCGACGTTGCCGCCGCTATCGGTTATCTGTGTTGCTGCGAGGGGTCTTTGCCGCAGGGCGCGCCGAGCAGTCCACTTTTGTCCAACATGGTTTGCTTTCGCCTCGACCGTGAGTTGATGCGCTACGCGAAGGAACACCGCTGCATCTACACGCGCTATGCCGATGACATCACGCTATCTAGCCACCAGCCCATGGCTTCTGCGTTTGATGGCCCAATACCGCCGGCCGGGACTGTGCAATCTGAGCTACTCGATCCCGAATTGCGCGGGATAATCGGGAGCAATGGTTTCGAGCTAAACCCAGACAAGATCCACTACGCTGACCGTAACTCGCGACGCATGGTCACTGGCCTTAAGGTCAACGAATTGCTGAATGTCGACCGACGCTTTGTGCGCAATCTGCGAGCAATGCTCCACTCCATCGAGATAAAAGGCCACGCTGACGCAAAAGCACGTTTTGCGTCGCTGGGCCATTCGGGCTCCATGTCCGCGCATATTCGCGGGAAAATCGAGTGGCTTGCGAGTATCAAAGGGACATCCGATCCGGTCGTGCGGGGTATCATACTTCGCTACAACGCTTGTTTTCCTGGCAAAGCTATTGCCGTTTCGCCCACCGATGAAGAGCGGCAAGACCGAGCTACTTGGATCACGGAAAACAAGAATGGACAGGGATCGCTATTCTTTCTTAAGGGCGTCGGGCTGGTGACGGCCGCACACTGCGTTGCCGATCTGCTCAATCTCGAGATCTTTCATCCGTCGAAACACGCAAATAGGTTCGGCGCGACCGTGACGAAATACGATAAGGATCGGCGGCGTTTGCGTTTGGGGCTAAAGAGGGTGCTGGATCCGATCGAGGCCGAAATGTGCGCGTGTCTGACCGCGCCACTTTTCGGGACGGGACCAAGGATCTTGTAGGCGACGGTGACTGTGAGCGAGGATACGGTCTTGATTGTTCGCGACAGACGCAATTTGCGCATCATTCGAACAACCAAGTGGCCAAAGACAGCTGCCGATCGGCCAAATGAGCATCCGTTCGGATAATAGCTATAGCCCAACGGTAGGCCGGAATGCCCGATCCCATCAATCTCTTCGTCCCTTAGCCACCTGCTCACAAAGCTGTCCGCATGCCGATCATTTGCGAGCCGGATGGGCTCATCGGTTAGGCGGACGCGCTCTTAAATTGTCCCGACAAATCTGGACCATCTCACGTGTCGCAGACGCTCTGCGATTACGTAAACATGGGAGTCCAAGGTATGTCCGATGAATTCACAGCGCAGGAATTGCGCGAACTCGAAGCTGAACTGGGCGAGCTCGCCAACGACTTCGGTGACTTTGAGATGTCCGACGAAGATTCGGCCGGCGCAAGTTCAGGCGACTTGGGCGAACTTCAAGCGGAACTGAGCGGCACCGAACTCGAAGTGTTCGGCGCTGACTTTGGCGACGGCGACGTTATGTCGCTCAGCTCGATGGCCGATAGCGAAGCAGATGCGCTCTTCGCCGGCCGGTTTCTCAAGAACAAGGTGCAAAAACTGATCCGCAAGCTGATCAGGCTGGTGAAGAAGTATCGCAAGCTCGCCAGCTGCGTACCGAAGGTCACTGCCGCGGTCGTCGCGTTCAAGAGCGGCAAATACGCGACCGCACTGCGCCGTGCCTGGGCCGCGTACAGGTGCATCAAGTCGAAGCTCTAGTTCGAGCAGAGGGCTGCTCTGGCGGCGCCGGGCGGCGCTGACCAGCGCGGCCTATCAAAACCCATCCGTCCAAGTGAGGCCTTCGCGATGGCTGACAATGACACGATTACCGCTGCCAATATCGATGAACAGGTTGAGTTTCTCGATGCCTGGTACCGTGAGAACTCTGGTGGCGATGAAAGCGAACCGCGCGCAGCACTTGTGGCCCGGCTCGTGAAACAGATCGACGCGGCGCTCGAAACGCTTGCCGAACTTGCGCCGCGTCCAGGTTGAGGAACTTTTTGCGGACCAGTGAAGCGTCCGTCTGACCCAACACAACCCGATCAACGGGTGAAGTCGAAAACGAGGAGATGCGACGTGGCCAATATCATCCAGCCGCGAAACCCGGTCTATCTGGTGAGCAACAAGAAAACGATGCCCCTCGACGGGGAACCGATGAGCGGGGCGCAGATCAAGCAAGCGATCGAACAGGTCATCGCGGTTGCCCCGGTAGCAGACGATGATGCGGGCGCGCAGGACGAGATGGAGATTATGTCGGTCATCACCCCTCCCGACGGGGATGAACTGGCCCTCGCTGAAGAAGGGCAACCGGATTCGACGATCGTTGTAGCCAAGCTGAGCGAGACGGCGGCGGACAATCTGCGCGATCGCCACGCAAACCTCCTCGTGGAACTCGATGAAGATATCGAAATGCTCGATACGGGCGGTCTGCTGCAAATGCATGGCCTCACCACAATGGTACCGCTGGATGCGGACAGCCTGCGCATCCGGATCAACGTCGTCGACGCAGATGGCAAAGCGATCCCGAAAGCGCGTGTCAGCCTGAGCGGAGAGATGTGGTTCGATCAGGCGCTAACCGGAAACAATGGCGTTGCGGAACTCAACATGCTGGGCGAAACGCTTGAGAGCCTGTCTTCGCTCACCATCAAACCGGCTGCCGGATTCTGGTCTCGCACGATTGCGCGGCCTGATCTCGTCAGCGGAACCGGTGCGGCAGCTCTTAACGTCGTTACCTTGCTATCGCTTGCGGAAGGGACCAGCGGTCTGCCCGGTTTCCCCGAGGAGCAGGGCACCCCATGGGGCGTCGTGGATCTCAACCTCACGGATCCGGCGCCAAATCCCCCGCTTGTGCGCCTCGCGATTATCGACAGCGGGATCGACAACGATCACCCTGATCTTGAGCACGCCACGCGCGGAAAGGCGTTTGCCATTGGCGATGATCCTGACGACGACACGTTCAACCTCGACAGCTCCGGCCACGGCACTCATGTCGCCGGGACCGCGGCAGGACGGGCCGCGAACGCATTCGGAGTGCAAGGCGTTGCACCGGATGCGGAGCTCCACGGTCTGCGCGTGTTCCCACAGGCGAAGATATCCAAACTCATCAAGGCGCTTCGCTATTGCCGCGAGAACGAGATCGACGTCGTCAATATGAGCCTTGGGATGGCGACACCTTCGCAATTGCTGAATGACGAGATCGACAGGTGTTTCGAGAGCGGGGTGGTCATGATTGCCGCCGCGGGAAATTCAGGTGGCAAGGTCAACTACCCCGCGGCCTTTGACAACGTTATCGCCGTCGCAGCACTAGGCCGTGCCGATCGCTTTCCAGAAGACAGCACCAACAGCGCTGCGATAACCAACGATAAGGATGCCGATGGTGTCTATTTCATCGCGCGCTTTTCCTGCCGCGGCCCTGAAATCGACGTCGCTGCGCCCGGGGTGGGGATCATTTCGACCTACCCTTCCGATAATCCCGTCCCTTTCGCCGAAATCAGCGGAACATCAATGGCCAGCCCTCATGTGGCAGGGTTCACGGCGAGGCTGTTGCAGCACAACGCCGAGCTTCGGGACATGGCCCGCAACGATGCCCGCGCATCGGCCATTCGCGAGGCGCTTTTCGAGGCCTGCCGACCGATGGGCGACGCTGAACTTTGGGGCAGGGGTTTGCCCGACTGGTCAAAGCTCGATCTTGGATCGGAGCCGTCTGAGCCTGGTGGGAACGGGAATGTCGACAGGCTGGTCGAGAAGCTCACCGATGCGCTTGATCTGGCAAAAGCACTGACCTGATAAACTCGTTCAGAAATCCCGCGTGCATGGTGTGGGCACCAGCCCTCTGACCACCAGTGCCACAGCGACTTGCGTTCGGTTCCTGACGCCCAGCTTGCGCTGCAATGCCTGAATGGCGAGCTTCACGCTGGCTTCGGACAAGTGGAGATCCCGGGCAATGACCTTGTTGGGATGTCCCTGCGCGAGTTCTGCACCCACATGGCGTTCGCGGTCGGTCAGTTTAGGGTTCGACTGGCTGTGCTCGAGGTTATTGCGTCGCCAGCCATTCAAGGCCTCGCCTAGGTTGTCGGGGTAAACCCTGTGGCCGGAAGCGACGAAATTCAGCGCGCAGCTGAGCGCCTCGATGGGTATCGAGGTCAGGAGAAATCCATGGCAGCCGATCGAGAAGCAATCCGCCAGTCGGAACAGATCGAATTTCTCTTCCAACATGACACATCGCAACTGGCCGGTATCATCGCGCAGCGGTTCGAGCGCCCGCGCCAGTGGCTTCAGGGTGGAGGGCGCCTCGGTCAAAACGACCATCGGCTCTTTCCTGCTGGCTAAGGGGCAAAGCTCGAGGCGATCGACCGAGGGGGCTGCATCTGCGACTGTGTGACCCAACCGCGACAAGCTGTCGGATAAGGCATTACGATACAACGCATTTCGTAGCGCGAGGGCAACCGCCATCTTTCCCCCCAATGCATCAAAGCGAAGGCTCGATCATAACATACCTAAGGAATTGCGGCCAGCTGTACTTAACGGCAAGAGAATTTGACCGGCATGTGATGGAAAAAGAATCTACTCGGTGCTCCCTAATATAATTTAGTCTGTCATAGGATAGGCACCTATTCGCCTGAATATTTGGTACATTGTTTTCTTACTCGGGCTAACTTGCGAAACGCAGCTCCGGAAATTCGTGCATCCCAAAGCCTTCGGGAAGGGTGCGTGGACCCGGCGGACGACGGGTCATCCACGGCGGTCAACCCTCACCCGAAAGTCGCATCGCCACAATCGGCAAGGCACGCTATGCTCACAGCCTATGGCGAGCGAGATCAGTGAAATTGTCCGGTTCCTGCGATCGACACCGCCTTTCGGTGCGCTTGGCGATGAAAAGCTCGGCTCGCTCAGCCGGGTGATCGAAGTCACTTATCGCAAGCGCGGTGAGACCGTGATCGAGGCGGGAGCGCATAACGACAGGCTCTTCCTTGTGCGGTCGGGCGCTGTCGAATTGATGCTTGCCGGCGAAGAGCTTACCGCGCGGCTCGGGGCGGGTTCGTGCTTTGCTTACCCGTCGCTCCTTCGAGGCGGGGAGGTTCGCAATACGACCACCGCTATCGAAGACACCTTGCTTTACGCGCTTCCGGCGGAGCATTTTCATTCGCTTCGCGAAAGCTCACCGGGATTTGCAGGCTTCTTCGATGACGACGAAGCCGCGCGGCTCAAACATGCACTCAAGCAACGCCGCGAAGGCAGCGCCTTTTCGATCAAGAGCCGCCAGGTTGGCGAGCTTATCGCACGCGCCGCGCCCGTGACCTGTCCTGCGGATGCGACGATTGCGAGCGCGGTCGCAATCATGGTCGAGCACGATGTCTCGACGCTTGCGATCTGCTACAACGGAGCCTTGGCCGGGATTTTCACCGACAAGGATATTCGCAAGCGCGTGGTCGCGCAGGACGTCCCTTTCGAACGGCCAATTGCCGATGTGATGACGCCAGCGCCGCGTACCTTGCCCCGACACAGCCCGATTGCAGAAGCGATCGCGCTGATGGCGAGCGGGGGTTTCAGGCACTTGCCGATCCTCGATGACAGCGGGGGTTTGATGGGGATAGTGTCGGCAACCGACATTCTCGCCGCCATCGGTAGCAACGCCATTGATGCGGGCATGATGATTGCCAAGGCCAAGACTGAAGGTCAGCTGATCGAAGCGTGCCAGCACATCCCCGAGAGTTTCGCCTCAATGGTCGCAAGCGGGGTCGATGCGGCGCACGTGATGCGCTTTACCTCCGCGCTGGGCGAGGCGGCGCATCGGCGGGCGGCGGAACTGGCTGAGGCCGAACTAGGCCCGCCTCCGTGCCCATACGCGCTGGTGGTCTTCGGCTCGCTTGCACGGGGAGAGCAACTTGTGGGCTCCGATCAGGACAACGGACTTGTCATTGCCGACAGCGCGACAGCCGAGGATGAGCATTATTTCGAAGCGCTGGGAACCCGCATCTCCGATCTTTTGCACGATAGCGGCTTTGTCTACTGCAAGGGCGGCATCATGGCGAAGAACGCGCAGCAGCGCCTGCGTTTCAAGGACTGGTGCGACCGCTATACCAGCTGGATCACCAATCCCAGCGAAGACCGGGTCCTTCGCGCAACGATCTTTTTCGACATGCGAAGCGTCCATGGCGAGATGTCTCTCGTTGCAGATCTGCGGCGCGAAGTGCTTGCGCGGTTCAAGGACAACCCGCTGTTCATCAGCTTCCTTGCCCGCGACGCGCTGCGTTCAAAGGTTCCGCTTGGCGTCTTCAGAAATCTGGTCCTCGACAAGGGCAAGGATGGACAAAAGACCTTCAACGCCAAGTCACAGGCGATCCTGCCGATCATCGATATCGCTCGCACACACGCGCTGTCCGCAGGGGTAAGCGCCGTGGGCACGTCAGAACGATTTGCCGCCCTTGTCGACGCGGGGCGCATGCACCCGGACGATGCGAACAGTCTTGAGGATGCATTCGCTTTTGTTAATGCCCTGCGCGTTGCGCATCAGGCCCGCCAGATCGAGCGCGGCGAGAGTCCGGACAACGCGATAGCGCCAGCTGACTTGTCTTCGCTTGAAAGAGATTATCTCAAGGATGCGCTGAAAGTGATCCGCGACGGGCTGGATGCAGTACGGCGCAACTTTGCAGGCGGCATTGCATGAATTTGCTAACGCGCTGGAGATTTGAACGCGCGCTGACGGCGCTCCGCCGATCCGACCTGCCTCTTATTCAAGCCTATGCGAATGCCGCCTGGCCTTCAGCGGACACACCGGCAAGCGAGGCTGCGTTTCTCGCTCTGGACTTTGAACTCGATGGGCTGCGCAAAGGCGCGCATCTGCTTCAGGCGGGTTGGACCCCGTTCCGCGTCGGGGCGATCACGTTCAAGCAAGCGCGTTCGCTGGACATACACAGCGATGCAACGCTCAACCGCGAGGCGGTCACGGTGCACGGTATCGGCGAGGATAGGGCCAGCGCCGGGCTGCCTATCGGTGACGTGGCCGAAGAATTGCTCAGTGTTCTTGCAGGCCGGGTAATCGTTGCACACGCCGCCGCGATCGAAGTGACCGCCATCAAGGAGGCGGCGAAGTCGCTTTACGGCGCAAACCTGCCCGTGCGCGCGATCTGTACACTCAGGCTGGAAAAGCATCTTCGACCGGAGATTGCCGGGGCCGATGCCTACCGCCTTGGCCCGACGCGGGAAAGGTACGGCCTTCCTGAATATCGCGCGCACGACGCGCTGACCGATGCAATCGCTGCCGCTGAACTGTTTCAGGCGCAGCTGACCCGCCTTTCCTCGGGCGTGACCCTGGGGTGGCTTGAAGCGGTCTAGCCCCGATTGATCGGGGTGTAAGACTAAAGTCCATCTCCCACACGCTGCCCCAAGCCCATAGCCTGCACGTGAAGGTTCGAAGAAGAGTCTCTCGGACCCATGGGAGTAGAAGGAGGGGATAGTTATGGACGATGTAGCGTCTACAGCGGACTCCGGCGATTTCGACGACACTCACGATGCTGGCTATACGGCGCCTGCTGGTGAGAAATCTGTCGATGCGCCTGCCGCAGAAACAAACGCAGCCGAAGGGGCGTATTGGCGGGAGAATGTCCGCCTGCTCGTATCGCTGATGGTGATCTGGTTCGCCGTTTCATACGGTGCCGGCATCCTGTTCCGCGACTTTTTGGATCAGTTCATGCTCGGCGGATACCCGCTCGGTTTCTGGTTCGCGCAGCAGGGCTCCATCTACGTCTTCATCGCACTCATCTTCTTCTACGTCGTTCGTATGAAGCAGATCGAGCGCAAATACGATCTCGACGATTGAGGGGGAGGGGACAATGGAAACGCAAACCCTGATCTATCTCTTCGTCGGAGCCAGCTTCGCGCTTTATATCGGCATTGCCATCTGGAGCCGCGCGGGTTCGACGAAAGAGTTCTATGTCGCAGGCGGCGGGGTCAATCCGGTCGTCAATGGAATGGCCACGGCTGCCGACTGGATGAGCGCGGCAAGCTTTCTTTCAATGGCCGGGCTCATTGCCTTCATGGGCTATGACGCGTCTGTCTACCTGATGGGGTGGACGGGCGGATACGTCATGCTCGCGCTGTTGCTTGCGCCATATCTGCGCAAGTTCGGACAGTTTACCGTGCCCGACTTCATCGGCACGCGGTACTATTCGAAAGCGGCGCGCGTGGTGGCGGTGATCTGCCTGATCTTCATCAGCTTCACCTATATCGCAGGTCAGATGCGCGGCGTGGGAATTGTGTTCTCGCAGTTCCTTGACGTTGGCATCACCGCAGGCGTGATCATCGGGATGGGCATCGTGTTCATCTACGCCGTTCTGGGCGGAATGAAGGGGATCACCTACACTCAGGTTGCGCAATATTGCGTGCTGATCTTCGCTTACATGGTGCCAGCCTTCTTCATCAGCTTCATGCTGACGGGCAATCCGATCCCGCAGATCGGGCTGGGATCGGAAGTGCAGGACGGGTCTGGCATGTACATGCTCGAGCGGCTCGACAACGTGCTCGTCGATCTGGGCTTCAACCAGTATACCGCCGGAAGCAAGTCGACGATCGACATGTTCTGCATCACCATGGCTTTGATGGTCGGCACCGCCGGTCTGCCTCACGTGATCGTGCGCTTCTTCACGGTGCCCAAGGCATCGGATGCGCGCAAATCGGCAGGCTGGGCGCTGGTCTTCATCGCTTTGCTTTACACCACCGCTCCGGCCATCGGCGCATTCGGCATGTACAACCTCATCAACAAGGTTGACGATGTCGCATACACCGAAGTCGAGCCGTTCTTCACCAACTGGGAAGATGCGGACCTCTACGCCTGGCAGGACAAAAACGGCGACGGTGTGATGCAGTATCGCCCCGGAACCGCTTTCGAGGGCAAGCCTGAATTCACCGGCGAAACCGGTCCTTCGGGTGAGCGTCTGGTGGCGAATGCGCCGAACATGGAAAGCGAGAACGAGGTCTATGTCGACCGTGACACGCTGGTCCTTGCCAATCCTGAGATTGCTAATCTGCCCGGCTGGGTGGTGGCGTTGATGGCGGCGGGCGGCCTTGCGGCGGCCCTGTCGACGGCAGCGGGCCTGTTGCTGGTGATCTCCAGTTCCATCAGCCACGATCTGCTCAAGAGCACCTTTGCGCCGAACATCTCGGCCAAGGGAGAGCTGTTTGCAGCGCGCGCTGCGGCGACCGCTGCGATCATGGTGGCAGGCTATCTCGGCATCTATCCTCCGGGATGGGTGGCGCAGGTGGTGGCGTTTGCCTTCGGGCTTGCGGCATCGAGCCTGTTCCCCGCGATCTTCATGGGCATCTTCTTCAAGGCGATGAACAAGGAAGGCGCGATTGCAGGGATGGTCTCAGGCCTGGTCTTCACCTTCAGCTACATCCTGTACTTCAAGCTGATGAACCCGGCGGCAAACGTCGCGGAGAACTGGCTGTTTGGGATTTCGCCTGAAGGCATCGGAGTGATCGGCATGCTGATCAACTTCGGTGTGGCCATTGCGGTCGCCAGCGTGACCAAGGGCACACCGGTCGAGATCCGCAAGCTGGTGGACTCGATCCGCGTCCCGCGCGGAGCCGGAGAAGCCCACGCACACTGATCCTGTATAGTAGCAGGATCGCGCAAAGAGGGGCGGTGCCGTAGCGGCGCCGCCCCTTTTTCTTGCCTTATCGGTGCTTTGCTCTAGCCTTCTTGATGGGAGAGGATTGGGATCATGCTTCTGGGTGCGGCCATTGTTGCTGCTGCGACCTATGTGGTTTTTCTATTCTGGCTGGCGGCTCGCCGCGACCGGGGTGCGCCCGCATGGCTGATGCGCCACTCGGGGACGGTGTACGGCCTCAGTCTTGCGGTTTACTGCACCAGCTGGACCTTTTTCGGAGGTGTCGGCACGGCAGCGAGCGCGGGGCTGGATTTTCTCCCGATCTATCTTGGCCCGATCCTTGTTTTCACGTTTGGCTTCACATTCGTGCGGCGCGTCCTCGCGCAGGCCAAGGCTCAGCATTCGACTTCGATCGCCGACTTTCTCTCCGCTCGTTATGGCAAGAGCGCCACGGTAGCAGCGCTGGTGACCGTAATCGCGACTGTCGGTTCGTTACCCTACATGGCCTTGCAACTTCGGTCGGTCGGCAATTCGCTGCTGGTCCTCGACCCTGAGCTTGAGTCTAGCGTCGCGCTCGACGAGATTGTCTTGATGGTGGCGGCGCTCATGGCGCTGTTCGCGATCCTGTTCGGCTCGCGCCGAGCCGACCATCCGGGCGACAATGCGGGTCTGGTGTTGACCATCGCGTTTGAATCGGTGGTCAAGCTTGTTGCGCTGCTCGCTCTGGCGGCACTTGCGATTGCAATCCTGTTGGGACAGCCTCTGTCAAACGCAGCGCTAGCCCCTTCGATTGGCGAGGTTTTCAATCTCGGCCAGATCGATGCGCGTTTCGCAGTCCTGACCTTGATCGCGGCCTGTGCGGCCTTGTGCCTGCCGCGCCAGTTTCACATGACTTTCGTGGAGGCGGAGAGCGACCGGGCAAGCCGCTCCATGCGCTGGGTGTTCCCGATCTATCTCGCGATTACCTCTGCCGTGATTGTCCCTATCGTCCTCGCCGGTTTGAGCGCCCTGCCATCAGAGACGGATCCGGACACCATCGTGATGGCGTTGCCGCTTTCGACCGGAAACGAAGCGCTCGCGCTGCTGGTGTTTATCGGTGGTTTTGCCGCATCGGCTGGCATGATCGTTGTCGCAAGCGTGGCGCTTTCGATGATGATCACCAATGACCTGATCGCGCCGGTCGCTTTCCGACGCGAGTTGCGCGGCGCGGGTGATCGGTCCGAAATCGCACGCAAGCTCTTGAGAGTGCGGCGCTTTGTGATCGCCGCCGTGCTGGCGCTCGCATTCATGGTCAATCAGAGCTTTTCGGCGCTGACTGCGCTGGCCGGACTCGGCACCCTCGCCTTCGCCGCCGTCGCACAATTTGCTCCGGGTCTTGTTCTTGGCATGTTGACGCGGGCGGGCAATCGCGGCGGCATGATCGCAGGCCTATTTACCGGCTTCGTGTTGTGGTTCGCGCTGCTTGTGTTTCCTACGGCAACGAACAGTCTGCCAATTGTCCTGGTTCACCCTGACGCGCTTGTCTCCGGTGTCCTTATCAGCCTTGGTGCGAATTGCGCGGCCTACTGGATCGGCTCTTCCCTCTCGCGTCCTTCGCTCATCGACGCAGCACAGGCAGCAGCGTTTGCGGGAAGCGGCGCAGCGGGTGGCATGCAGCCGCGCGTCACCAACAAGCGCGTGGCCGACATTCGCCTGTTGCTGGCTCAGTTCGTGGGCCGCAGCCGCGCAGACGATGCCATCGCCGCCATGTCACTCAGCTATCGCGACCGTGACAGGGCCGATGCCGAGGTCATTGCGATGGCCGAGCGCACGATTTCAGGTGTCGTCGGAAGCTCGTCGGCGCGGATGCTTGTCAATTCGTGGGCGGGAGGCGACCCGGTCCCTCTGCCCGATATCGTCGCAATGTTCGACGAGACCAACCGCCGTTTGTCCTTCAGCGGCGAACTCCTCCAGATTGCTATCGAGAACATCGACCAGGGCATTGCCGTGGTCGATGCCGAGATGAACCTTGTTGCGTGGAACACCCGCTATCAGGAAATGTTCGAGCTGCCCGATCATCTGGTGAGCGTCGGCACGCCTATCGCCCGGCTCATCTGCTTCAATCTGGAGCGCATCGGGCTCGACGAATACAACATCGAAGAGCAGGTTGAACGTCGCCTCGAATACATGCGCTCAGGGGCGGTGCACCGGATGGAGCGCGAGCAACACGATGGACGGATCATGCGGATCGTCGGTTCGCCGGCACCACAGGGAGGGTACGTCACCTCCTACACCGATATCACCGCCGACCGCCGGGCAGAGCAGGCGCTGGAGGAAAAGGTTGCCGAACGCACTGTGCAGCTCAGCGAGGCGAACGCCGCGCTTGAGGCCGCCACCCGGTCCAAGACGCGCTTCCTCGCTGCGGCCAGCCACGATCTGATCCAGCCCCTGAACGCTGCTCGCCTGTTTGCGTCAGCCCTCGACGAAGAGGTCAGCGGGACGCCTCAGCTCGAGCAATTGGTGAAGGATCTCGACGGGTCGATCGCGTCTGCCGACCGGCTCATTCGTGCGCTGCTCGACATTTCCAAGCTCGATGGAGGGGGCATCACGCCCAAGCCTGAAATGCTCGCCATCGACCGCATCTTCGATGAGATCGTGCGCGAATTCAGCGTGCAGGCTGAGGCAAAGGGGCTGCGTTTTCGCCGCGTGCAGACCAGCGCATGGGTGGTAACCGACCGCGCTCTGCTGGCGAGCGTGCTGCGCAATCTTGTCAGTAATGCGATCCGCTACACCGAGAAAGGCGGCGTGCTACTGGGCGTCAGGCGTGCCGGCGATGATATTCGCCTCAAGGTGTACGACACAGGCCGCGGCATTGAAGCGGCCGATGTCGAACGCATCTTCGACGAGTTTCAGCGCGCCTCCTCCAGGGACCGCGAAGGGCTTGGGCTGGGCCTCGCCATTGTGCGCAGGATCACGCATTTGCTCGACGTCCATGTCGAGACCACCAGTGAGCCGGACAGGGGAAGCTGTTTCTCGCTCCACATGCCGTTGATGCGCTGGAGCGCGGTGCCGCAACGCGCAAAGCCCCAGCGTAACGCGCGGCAGATGGATAATGCAGCGGTTCTGGTTGTCGATAATGACGAAGCGGCGCTCAACGCGACTTCCGCGCTGCTTGAGAAGTGGGGATTGCGCACAACTTGCGCAGGCTCGCTTGCACAGGCTGCCTCGCGCATGCCTGCCAGCCCGGATCTGGTGATAATGGATTACCGGCTCGATGGAGAGGAGCGGGGAGACGGTGTTTACAGGGCGCTGTGCGACCAGTGGGGTGCAAAGCCACCCGTCATCCTGCTTACCGCTGAAGGTAGCGAAGAAACGGCGTTGGCCGCGCGCTCTATCGACGCAAATCGGTTGCTCAAGCCCTCGTCACCCGGCGCGCTGAGAGCGCTGATTTCGGATTGCCTGTCGCGCGCGAAATCGTCTGGAACAGATCAGTCAGGGACTGAGTCCGCAACCGGCTGATCAACGTCCAGCTTGCCCGCGACCAGCACCGCCTGCGTGCGGTTGTTTACGCCCAACTTGCGGAAGATCGCCGTGATATGCGCTTTCACCGTCGCCTCGCTGACATCGAGTTCGTAGGCGATCTGCTTGTTCAGCAGGCCCTTGCGCATCGCCTCGAGGATGCGGCGCTGCGCAGGGGTGAGGCTTGCCATGCGCGCGAGGTCGTCGTCCTCTTCGACATTGCTTTCAGGAAACCACGCATCGCCCTCACGTACCGCGTTCAAGGCGTCGCGCATCTCGTCGAGGCCAGATGATTTTGGTATGAAAGCCGCCGCGCCTAATTGTTGAGCGGCTGCGTAGACGCGCGGCTCTTCGCTGGCTGAAACGATAGCGATGGGCAGCGCCGGAAACTCCTGGCGAAGGTCCATCAGGACCGACAAGCCGTTGGAATCTTCCATGTGCAGGTCGAGCAACAAGGCTTCCGCGCCGCCCTCCAGTTCTGATCGGGCAGCACCAGCGGAACTCGCCTCGACAATCTGCGCCTCGGGCCACGCTTTCGCGACCGCGTGGCTAAGCGCGGTGCGAAAGAGGGGGTGGTCGTCGGCGATGATGATCCGCTGGGCCATATTGTCAGCGGTTCTGCCGCCCTTCGATCAAACGATCAACCAAGGACGGGTCGGCCAGTGTGGATGTATCGCCGAGCGACCCGTAATCGTTCTCCGCAACCTTTCTCAGGATACGCCGCATGATCTTGCCCGATCGCGTTTTGGGCAGACCATCGGTGAACTGGATATGATCGGGCGTCGCGATCGGGCCGATCTCCTTGCGGACATGGGCGCGCAAATCCTTGAAGAGCTCCTCGGAGCCTTCCTCACCGGCATTCAAGGTGACGTAGCAATAGATGCCCTGTCCCTTGATATCGTGCGGGTATCCGACCACTGCCGCCTCTGCGACCTTGTCGTGCAGCACCAGTGCGCTTTCGACCTCCGCTGTACCCATTCGGTGGCCGGAGACATTGATGACATCGTCGACGCGGCCCGTGATCCAGTAATAGCCATCTTCGTCGCGCCGGCACCCGTCGCCGGTGAAATACTTGCCGTGGTAGGTGCTGAAATAGGTCTGTTCGAAGCGTTCGTGGTCGCCGTAGACGCTTCGCGCCTGCCCCGGCCAGCTGGCAGTGATGCACAGATTGCCTTCGACCGCGCCATCGAGCACGCCGCCATCATTGTCGACCAGTTGCGGTTGGATGCCGAAGAACGGAAGGCCTGCGCTGCCCGGCTTCATGTCGTGTGCGGCAGGAAGCGTAGTGATCATCACGCCGCCCGTTTCGGTCTGCCACCATGTGTCGACAATCGGGCAGCGCCCTTCGCCGACAACGTCGAAATACCAGCGCCATGCCTCCGGATTGATCGGTTCGCCGACCGACCCGAGCAGGCGCAGTGACGAGCGATCCCGGCTCGTCACGAAGTCGTCCCCCTCGCGCATCAGGGCGCGGATCGCGGTAGGCGCGGTGTAGAGGATATTGACCTGGTGCTTGTCCACCACGTCCCAGAAGCGCCCATGATCGGGATAGTTGGGCACGCCCTCGAAGACGACGCTGGTCGCGCCGTTCATCAGCGGGCCGTAGACGATATAGCTGTGCCCCGTGACCCAGCCGATATCGGCAGTGCACCAGTAATACTCGCCCGGCTGGTAGTCGAAGACGTAGTTGAACGTCGTCGCAGTCCACACGCCATATCCGCCGGTCGTATGAAGCACGCCCTTGGGCTTTCCGGTGGAGCCTGAGGTATAAAGGATGAAGAGCGGATCTTCGGCCTGCATTACTTCACATGGCACGTCCTTGTCCGATGCGAGATCGCTGAACCAATGGTCGCGGCCTTGCGTCATCGCAACGTCCGCCCCGGTGTGTGCAACGACCAGCACGCCGTCGACATCTGCGCCCTCGATCTGGAGCGCGGCATCGACATTGGCTTTCAGCGGCACACGCTTCGAACCGCGCAGACCCTGGTCGGCAGTGACGACAAATCGACTGCCGCAATCCTCGATCCGCCCGGCGAGCGCTTCGGGTGAGAAGCCACCGAATACCACCGAGTGTATCGCGCCGATCCGTGCGCAGGCGAGCATTGCGGTGACGCCTTCGACCACCATCGGCATGTAGAGCGTGACGCGGTCGCCCTTCTTCACGCCCATGGCAAGAAGCGCGTTGGCCATCCGCACCACTTCGCCGTGAAGCTCGCGATAGGTGAGCGTGCGCGCCGGGGTCGCGGGATCGTCCGGCTCGAAGATGATCGCAGTATCGTCGCCGCGCGCCTCAAGATGGCGGTCAACCGCGTTGTAGCAAAGGTTGAGCGTTCCGTCGGCGAACCACTTGATATCGACTGGATCGTACGACCACTCGCCGCCCTTTGCGGGCATGTCGAACCAGTCGAGCCTCTGCGCCTGTTCAAGCCAGAACGCATCGGGCGTTTCCACCGAGCGGCGGTAGAGCTCGCCATATTGCTCGCTCACGCAATGCGTGGAGCGGCTCGATTGTGGGCGTTGGACGGCGTGCATCATGTCGATTCTCCCTTCACGCCGCCGCTTTTACTGCATTGGCGTGCTCCAACGCTCTGCGACAAAGGTCGTACGACTATCCGCTAGCTGTGCGCCCGCGATGTGCCGCGTCATTCTGATCCGACAAATCCAAAAGGATCGGGAGGGGATAAGATGACAATGGGGAAGCCAGCCTTTCGTGGAGCATTGCTCGCCAGCACCATGATGGCCGCATCGCCTGCAATGGCGCAGGATGGTAATGTCGAGGATCGGCTGGACCGGCTGGAAGCGCTGGTCGAAGGTCTGATCGAACGGCTCGATGCGCAGCAAGGCGCGACCGAGCAGCAGCAAAGTGCCTTGATGGCGGAACGCGAACAGATGCGCGCTCAAAGTGAGGCACTGCTGGCCGCGACACAGGACCTGCAAACCCGCCAGGATAATCTTGCCCAACAGATCGCCGCCGCACCGCCATCGGGAGGCGTATCGAGCCCGGGCAAGACGACTTTCAGCTATGGTGGCTATGTCAAACTCGACGCAATCAGCCAGCGCACCAGCGGCGGGCAACTCCCGAACAATTCGATCCTGCGCGACTTCCTCATTCCGGTGGCCATTCCGGTAGGCGGGGACGCGAGCGGCTTCGATACCGACTTCAGCGCGCGCCAGACGCGGTTCCTGTTTAACACCGAAACCGACGTGGGCAGCGACCATACGCTCAAGAGCCATATCGAGCTCGACTTCAACGTCACCGAGGGCGGGAACGAGCGGATTTCGAACAGCTTCGTGCCGCGTATCCGGCAGGCATTCATCACCTACGATAACTGGATGTTCGGCCAGGCCTGGTCGACATTCCAGAATGTCGGCGCGCTTCCTGACAGTCTCGATTTCATCGGCGTAACGCCGGGCACGGTGTTCGATCGCCAGCCGCTTATCCGCTACACAAATGGCGGTTTGCAGCTTGCCGTCGAGCAGCCGGAAACAGTCGTGACCACGCCGACGGGCACGCGGCTTGAGGCGGGCGATGATCAGCTGCCCGATGTCGTCGCGCGTTACAATTGGGGCGGCGATTGGGGTTCGCTGACCGCGACAGGGATCGTGCGCCAGCTGCACATCTCGACCGACGATCTGATGGGCGTCGATGACAGCGCGTTTGGCTATGGCCTCAGCGTTTCGGGCAAGATCAAGGTGGGTCAGCGCGACGATTTCCGCTTCATGGCGACCGCTGGCGATGGGCTGGGCCGCTATATCGGCCTCAATCTCGTCAATGATGCGGCGATCACGGCTGCGGGCGAGCTTGATCCTATCTTCACCTATTCGGGCTTTGCCGCCTATCGCCACGTCTGGTCAGACGATGTCCGCTCGACGATCGCAGGTTCGTATTTCAAGGCTGACAACCCGGTCCTGCTCACCACCAATCAGGTGACGGACGAAAGCTGGAATGCCTTTGCCAACGTCATCTGGAGCCCGGTCGACCCGATCGATATCGGTATCGAGCTGATGTACGCCGAACGCACGCTTGAAGACGGGCGCAGCGGCAATCTGCAAAGGGTGCAGCTTTCGACCCGGTACAACTTCTAGGTCAGATACGTCTCAGGCAGCGCGGGTCTCTCTCTCCAATACGCGCAGCCATTCTGCCCCGCCGGTCCCCAGTGCCGGCGGGGCTATTGTATAGCGCGTCGGTAAAGGTGCCAGGTGGCATGCCCGAACAGCGGCAGAGCGATGAAGAGGCCGAGAAAGGCTGCAAGGATGCTTACGAAAAGGACGCCCGCAATGATCGCTGCCCAGATGAGAAGCACGCGGGCATTGGCCCTGAAGCAGGCAACGCTGGTTATCACGGCGGTCAGGAAATCGATCTCGCGATGGACCAACATAGGCAGGCTGAAGACGGTGACGGCGTAGAACACCAGCGCCATGACCGCGCCAATCGCGCTGCCCACTGCCAGCATGACCAGCCCGGCCTGAGTGGTGAGAAATGCGAGCGATTCAGAACCTGAGCCCGCTTCCACGATCGCGATGGAAAAAATGACATGCGCAACGATGACCCAGAACCCGAACGCCACGAAGATGATGACGCCCATCGCCAGGATCTGTTCGTCCCCGCGCCCTCTTACGGCACCCAGAACGGCGGACCAGCTCATCGGCAGGCCAAGTTCGCGCCGGCGGCTGACTTCGTACAGACCTACGGCGGTGAATGGCGCGAGTAGCGGGAACCCGGCGGCCGCCGGGATCGCCCAGGTGTATTCCCCGCGCGCGGCAAGGAAGTAGGTGAGAGCCAGCCCGCCAGCCACGAAAATCGCGGCAAAGAAAAGGCCGAAAAGGGGAGCGCTTGCAAAATCCCGCCAGCCCGCAGCCAGCGCCGCGCGCAAGTCCTCGAAAGCGAGATCCTGAGCGATTACCAGCGGTTTCGGCTGCGCGGTGTTGCTTGCGGTTTTCCCCAAACGTCCCCGTCCTTTCGTGATCCCTTAAAACCGGTAAGCGACGCCTGCGCTCACGACCCAGGGATCAAGATTGTGCTCGGTTTCCAGAACCAGCGTTTCGTTGACGAAGAACTGTGCGTTGGTGCCGATGAAATAGCGCTTGGCATCCAGCGTCACGCCAAAGCCCTGGTCACCGATCGGAATATCGACACCGCCCTGAAGGACGAAGCCGAATTCATCGGTAAGGTCAGTGTCGGTCACGCCAAGCGGCGCAACGCCAGCACCGGTCTCGTCGGTGAGCCACATGAAGTACGCCACACCCGCGCCGAGATAGGGTTTGATGCCGCCGACATCGAAATGTGCCTTGGCCGTCAGCGTTGCTGGCAGCAGCAGGGCATCCGACACGACTTCGGTGCCAGCGGGCAGGCCGGCGATTGCATCGACATCGTGCTGCGAAACACCCGCGATGGTCTCGATCGAGAAGTTGTTGGTGAAGAAGTACTCGGCAGCGATAGTCGGCACATAATTGTCGTTTGCCTCAACGTCGGTGCCTGCCGGCAAGCCGACATCGTCCAGCACAACCTCGTCGATCCCGCCATCGGGAAGAACGCCCGTCGCGAGGACTTTGACCTGCACATCTCCGGCGCGGTCCTGCGCCGCAGCGGGCGAAGCTACCATTGCTACGGCTGCGAGGCCGAGAAGAGCATGGGTCTTTTTCATCGTTCGTATTCCTTGAAACATTGGTCCTTCAATCGAAGGAATGCTTGCTGCGATAGACCGATCACGAAGCGGAAAATCAGCCATCCGGCGAACCAGGCGGCCTACGCCGACCAGTTCTTCACAAGACATTCGCTCCTTCTTAAAGTGCAGCAGTGGCCACCCGATGCGGCCCAGGATTTTTGCTGCTGATGCGCCAATGCCGCGAGGCTGATGCCGATGCATTGATCCAGATCAATGCGCCTGAACTTCTTTGCGCTCATCAGGCTGCCACTCTGATTATTGCGCGAGGCGCCCTTGCACATGACTTTTCCCGACCTTTTCGAACGCTTTTCGATAGCGATCCTCCCGCTGGGAACTTCGGATGCAACCCATCTCCGCTTCCAGGCGGTCGCCCGCTATGCGAGCGCGCGTGCGGGCGATGCGCCTTTCATGGGAAATGGCTCAGATCAAATCGTGTTCGTCGCAAGTGGCAGCACCAAACTCGTCGCCCACGCATCGGGCGGGCGCGAGCAGGTTGTCGCGTTTCACTTTGCAGGCGACCTCGTATCGGTCCCGGCCCGCGCTGCTCACGCTTATTCCCTGTGCGCGCTTGAAGACTGCGAATTGATCTATTTCCCTGCCGATGAATTCTACAAACTGGCTCGCTTCGAGGCGGGAATGGTAGATGAAGTCCTCGAACGCGCCATCCGGGCACTCAACCGGTGCCGAGAGAAAACGATTAGCCTCGGCCGCAAGAGCGCTCAGGAAAGGCTAGCGAATTTCTTCCTGACGATGGACCAGCGCATCGGGACGGACGGGGAGGGAGGGCGCCTTCTGCATCTGCCAATGTCGCGCCGCGATGTCGCTGACAGTCTTGGTTTAACGATCGAGACGGTGAGCCGCCAGTTCGGAGAACTGCGCGAGGCGGGCCTTATCGAAACCATGGGCCGATCGAAGGTCGTGCTCCGCGATTTGAGCGGCCTTGGTGCGCGAGCCGGGCATCTGTTCGAAGCCGCATGACGAAAACTCAGACGCAAAACCGAGAAAAAGTGACGCCCCGCGCTCCAAGTTGATCTGAGTCAAACACACGCGGTCAGCGGGCCTCTAACGCAGGTTGCAACAACAAGGGATCTTCATTATGGAAGCTGTAGTTGGCCGTGCAGGCCTGTGGTTGGTTCTCGCGCTTCTGGCGCTCGCCGCGATGGTGGGGGCGAAGGATGCGGGGTTTGCCGCTCACGCGCTGATCGTGGCGATCGTCGCCTTCGGGCTTGCGATTGTGACGACCGCGCGCTTTGACCCGATGGCCAAGGCGCAGAGCATTTTCCGCATGCCACCGGGCGAAAGCCGGTACGATGACGACATCGTGCGCTGGGGCGTCATTGCGACGATGTTCTGGGGCCTCGCAGGCCTTCTTGCGGGCGTCTACATCGCGCTTCAGCTGGCTTACCCTGCGCTCAATTTCGAGCCTTACCTGAACTTTGGCCGACTGCGCCCGCTTCACACCTCTGCGGTGATCTTCGCCTTTGGCGGTAACGCGCTGCTCGCGACCAGTTTCTATGTCGTCCAGCGCACCTGCCGCACAACCCTGGCGCTTCCGGGTGTCGCGCGGTTCGTATTCTGGGGATACCAGCTGTTCATCGTGCTGGCGGCGACGGGCTATCTGCTCGGTGTCACCCAATCGAAGGAATATGCCGAACCTGAATGGTATGTCGATCTGTGGCTGACCGTGGTGTGGGTCGCTTATCTGGCGGTCTTCGTCGCGACGATCCTGAAACGCAAAGAGCCGCATATCTATGTCGCGAACTGGTTCTTCCTCGCCTTCATCGTCACCGTGGCGATGCTGCACGTGGTCAACAATATCGCGATCCCTGTCAGCCTTCTGGGCGCGCGCAGCTACTCCGCCTATTCGGGAGTGCAGGATGCGCTGATCCAGTGGTGGTACGGCCACAATGCGGTCGGATTTTTCCTCACCGCCGGCTTCCTCGCGATGATGTATTACTTCGTCCCGAAGCAGGCCAACCGGCCCGTCTATTCCTATCGCCTGTCGATCATCCACTTCTGGTCGCTGATCTTCCTCTACATCTGGGCTGGTCCGCACCACCTCCACTACACCGCGCTGCCCGACTGGGCGCAGACGCTGGGCATGGTGTTTTCCATCATGCTGTGGATGCCGAGCTGGGGCGGTATGATTAACGGCCTGATGACGCTGAACGGCGCATGGGATAAGATCCGCACCGATCCGATCATCCGCATGATGGTGATGGCGCTCGCTTTCTACGGGATGAGCACGTTCGAAGGGCCGATGCTGTCAATCAAGGCGGTGAACTCGCTTTCGCACTATACCGACTGGACCATCGGGCACGTTCACTCGGGTGCGCTGGGCTGGAACGGGTTGATCACCTTCGCCTGCGTCTACTTCCTCGTGCCGCGTCTTTGGAAACGCCAGCGGATGTACTCGCTGCGCATGATCAACTGGCACTTCTGGCTCGCGACGCTGGGTATCGTAATTTACGCCGCCAGCATGTGGGTCGCAGGGGTTACGCAGGGCCTGATGTGGCGCGAATACGGCTCTGACGGATACCTGGTGAACAGCTTCGTCGACACCGTCGCAGCGCTGGAGCCGATGTACTGGATGCGCGCCTTTGGCGGCCTCCTCTACCTCTCAGGCGCGATCATCATGTCCTACAATATGTGGATGACGATTGCGGGCCACCAGCGCGACGAAGCGCCCATGGGAGACACCCATTACGACGAGGAAGCCGACCGTCCTCTGGCCGGCATTCAACCTCAAGCTCAACCTGCGGAATAGGGATACGCAAACAATGAGTGACACACACCCAGAAGCCCCGCCGCAGGGCGTTTTCGAAGGCCACAAGCGGCTTGAGAAGAACATCACCCTACTGACCGTTGCGACCTTCATTACGGTGGCAATTGGCGGGCTCGTGCAGATCACGCCCTTGTTCTACCTTGAGAACACGATCGAGGAGGTGGACGGCATGCGGCCCTACACCCCGCTCGAACTGGTGGGCCGCGATATCTACATTCGCGAGGGCTGCTACACGTGCCACAGCCAAATGATCCGCCCCTTCCGTGACGAGGTCGAGCGCTATGGGCACTACAGCCTTGCTGCGGAAAGTATGTACGATCACCCGTTCCAGTGGGGATCGAAGCGGACCGGACCGGACCTGGCGCGCGTCGGCGGGCGTTATTCGGATGAATGGCACGTCCAGCACCTGATCGACCCGCAAAGCGTCGTGCCGCAGAGCATTATGCCGAGCTACGCCTTCCTCGCGGAGACAGAGCTTCAGGTCGCCGACGTGTCGGCCAACCTCACCGCGCTTTCCAACGTCGGAGTGCCTTACTCGGCCGCCGACATCGAGGCGGCTGAGAACGACCTTTTCGCGCAGGCCAATCCCGACATGGACCCCGGCGATCTCGAGGACCGATACTCCAAGGCGCAGATCCGCGACTATGACGGCGACCCATCACGCGTGACCGAGATGGATGCGCTCGTCGCCTACCTCCAGATGCTCGGCACGCTGGTCGATGTCGACAGCGCCGCGGCGCAGACCGAACTCGCTGAGGAGAAGGGCCGGTGAGCTTCTACGACGCCTTTCGACACTTCGCCGACAGCTACGGTCTGGTGATGATCTTCGGCCTCTACCTCGTCCTGTGTGGCTGGCACTTCCTGCCGCGCTCAAGAGACGGCGTGGAAGAAGCCAAGACCTCGATTTTCAAGGAAGACGATCATGTCTGACAAATACCGCATCGACGAACCCACCGGCACCGAATTTGTCGGTCATGAATGGGACGGTATCGAGGAGCTGAACACGCCGCTGCCGCGTTGGTGGCTGTGGACGTTCTATGCGACGATCGCATGGGCAGCTGTCTACGTGGTGCTCTATCCGGCGTGGCCGATGGTGAGCCAGGCGACCGAGGGTGTGCTTGGCTGGTCGAGCCGTAGTGAACTTGCCGAAGAAATGAGCGCCGCCGACATGGCGCGCGCCGGTACGTTCGAGCGGATTGCCGCAACCGACATCACCAAACTCCCCGCCGATCCCGAGCTGATGGGTCAGGCGATTTCCGGAGGGGCGGCCGCCTTCAAACAGCACTGCGTCCAGTGCCACGGCGCGGGCGCGGCAGGGTACGAACAATATGGCTACCCCAACCTCAACGACGATGACTGGCTGTGGGGCGGCACGCTCACCGATATCGAATACACGCTCACCCACGGCATCCGCTGGGAGGGCTCGGACGAGACACGCTCAAACTACATGCCGGCATTCGGCGATATCTTCAGCCGTACCGAGCTCGACGCCGTCACAAGCCATGTCCTGTCGCTGAGCGGCGAGGGGCAGAGCAATCCGGCTGGCGCGCAGCTTTATGCCGACAATTGCGCCGCATGCCATGAAGCAAACGGCGCGGGCAATCGCGAGCTTGGCGCGCCTGCATTGAACGATGCGATCTGGCTCTACGGGAGCGAGCGCGCGCAAGTGAGCCAGCAGATCGCCAACCCACGCCACGGCGCGATGCCGGGCTGGAGCGACAAGCTCGACCCGGTCACTATCAAGATGCTCGCAGCCTATGTCCATTCGCGCGGCGGCGGTGAGTTTGAAGGCGAGGCAACCGAAGAGGTCGCTCCCGGGATCGAGGGTGAAACCGCCGATGATGTCGCATCCGCAGGCGAGGTCGGAGACGATGGCCGATCCTGAAGAACTCGAGAGGCCTGACGCCAAGCGCGATTGGGGTGCGGCTCTGCCCGAGGTGGAGACCGACCCCATTGCGGCGCGTCGCCTGCCTCACCAGCCGCCGCCCAGGCTCTATGAAAAGCGCAAGGCGGTTCACAACAAGCGCATTGACGGCCCGTTCCGCCGCTTCAAATGGCTGATCATGGTGGTCACGCTGGCGATCTATTATGTGACGCCGTGGATCCGCTGGGACAGAGGGCCCTATGCACCAGATCAGGCGGTTCTGATCGATCTGGCAAACCGCCGCTTCTACATGTTCGATATCGAGATCTGGCCGCACGAATTCTACTTCGTGGCCGGGATGCTCATCATGGCGGGGATCGGGCTGTTCCTTGTCACCAGCGCCGTCGGGCGCGCATGGTGCGGCTATGCCTGCCCGCAGACGGTGTGGACCGACCTGTTTCAGCACATCGACCGCCTGATCGACGGGGATCGCAATGCGCGCATCCGTCTGGACAAGGCACCGTGGGGGCCAGCCAAGATCGCTCGGCGCGGTGCGAAGTGGTCGATCTATCTCCTTATCAGCATGCTGACAGGCGGCGCGTGGATTCTCTATTTCGCCGACGCGCCGACGCTCTTCGTGGACTTCTTCAGACTGGAAGCCGACCCGGTCGCCTATATGACCGTCGCTATCCTGACCGGCACGACCTTCTGGCTGGGCGGGTTCATGCGCGAGCAGGTGTGCATCTATATGTGCCCGTGGCCACGCATTCAGGGGGCGATGCTCGACGAGAAGTCGCTGATCGTCACCTACAAGGACTGGCGCGGAGAGCCGCGCGGCAGCCTCAAGAAATCGCTTAAGAATCCGGACGAATACGGCGACTGCGTCGATTGCCTGCAATGCGTCGCGGTGTGCCCGACCGGCATCGACATCCGCGAAGGCCAGCAGATCGGCTGCATCACCTGCGCCCTGTGCATCGATGCCTGCGACCGGGTGATGAAGGATATCGGACGCCCGCGCGGGCTGATCGACTACGCCACTCTTGAGCAATGCGAAGCCGAAGCCGCAGGCGCGCCCGCGCAGCCGGCATGGAAAGCGCTCGTTCGCCCGCGCACCTTCATCTATTTCGGCATCTGGGGCGCGATCGGGCTTGCCATGCTGTTCGCGCTCGGCACGCGCAGCCACACCGACCTGACCGTCTCGCCCGACCGCAATCCGCCCTTCATGCTGATGAAGGATGGCTCGGTGCGCAATTCCTACACATTGCGCCTGCGCAATATGGAAGCGCGCCCGCGTGAGATGGAGGTTTCCTTTGCTGGACTGCCCGAAGGTTCGGTGATGTGGACCGACAGGATCGGACGCGAGGATGCGGCGACGGCACAGGTCCTTACCGTGCCTGCCGACGAAACCCGCGTGGTCCGCGTCTATGTCGTGACCCCTGCGGGCACCGACGTCGACAATTTCCGCTTCGTGCTCACCTCTCTCGACGAACAGCGTGAGAGCGACAGCGAGGAAACCACTTTCACCGCACCCGGAGACGAATGATGGCGAGCAAACCGCACAAGCCTTTCACAGGCAAGCATATGGCGGCGATCCTGGTCGCGGGCTTCGGTGTCGTCATGTGCGTCAATTTCTACATGGCGAGCCGCGCGGTTAGCGGCTTCCATGGGACCGTGGTCGAGAACTCCTACATCGCCAGCCAGAACTTCAACGACTGGCTCGACAAGGCAGACGCTTCGAAAGCGCTTGGCTGGCAAGCCCACATCACGCGCGATGAAGCGGAATACGTGACCGTGACGGCCAGCGGTGTCCCCGTCTCCGCGATGCTGACGGCGGAGCTGCGACGGCCGATTGGGGAGCGTGAATACGCAAGCCTGACATTCGAACCAATGGGCGAGGGTCGCTACCGTTCGAGCGAGCCAGTCGCACAGGGGCGCTGGACCATGCGCCTTTTTATTGAGGCTGATGGCAAGAGCTGGGCTGAGGAAAGCGAGCTGCCCCGGTGAACGCGCCAGACCTCTCGTTCGACAGGGGTGAAGCGCCCCTCAAGGGCATGCGGTTTACCGTGCCCGGCATGCGCTGCGCCGGCTGCATTGCGAAGATCGAACGCGAGCTTCCCAAGGTCGATGGGATTGTCGCCGCCCGCGTGAACTTCTCGTCCAAGCGCGTCGCTATCGAGCACGATCCCGCCGTCGGCGAGGATGCCCTGACCGAAGCGCTCCTGCGGCTAGGCTTCGAAGCGCAGCCGATCGAGGAAAATCCGCTCGGCACCGAAGCGGCTGAGCGCAAGCAGCTGACCCGTGCGTTGGGCGTCGCCGGCTTCGGCATGATGAATGTCATGCTGCTATCGGTCAGTATCTGGTCCGGTGCGCAAGGCTTTACGCGCGAGCTGTTTCACTGGCTTTCCGCGCTGATCGCGATGCCAGTGATCGCTTATTCGGGCAGACCCTTCTTTTCGAGCGCATGGATGGCGCTCAAATATCGGCGCACCAATATGGACGTGCCGATCAGCATCGGTGTGATCCTCGCCACTGCGCTCAGTCTTTATGAAACGATCACCGGCGGTGAGCACGCCTATTTCGAGAGCGCCGTCATGCTGCTCTTTTTCCTCCTCGCAGGGCGCGCGCTCGATGCCGAGATGCGCACGCGAACCCGCGCCGGGATCGGGGCGTTGCTGGGCCGGATGGGCAAGAGCGCCAGCGTCATCGGCCCTGACGGGGCGACCCGCCGCGTTCCCGCAAACGCGCTGGAGCCGGGTATGCTGGTGCTGGTCGCTGCAGGAGAAGCGCTCGCCGCCGACGGAGAGATCGAAGAGGGGCGCTCCACGATCGACAATTCCATGCTCACCGGAGAGAGCGCACCGGAAAGCGTCGGTGCAGGCGCGCAGGTCCACGCGGGCGCTATCAATCAAAGCTCGCCTTTCCGCATGCGCCTGACGCGAACCGCCGATGACACGGCCATCGCGGAAATTGCGCGCCTGATGGATGAAGCCGGACAGTCGCGCAGCACTTATGTCCGTATCGCCGATCGGGCCAGCCGCGCCTACGCGCCCGTCGTCCACGCGCTTGCCGCGCTTGCATTTGCAGGCTGGATGATAGCGGGCGCAGGATGGCATCAGTCGCTCGTCATCGCCATCGCCGTGCTCATCATCACATGCCCGTGCGCAATGGGGCTCGCAGTGCCGACCGCGCAGGTTGTCGCATCGGGAGCGCTCCTGAAACGTGGACTGCTGGTCAAGGATGGTAGCGCGCTGGAGCGCCTTGCCGAGGTCGATGTCGCGCTGTTCGACAAGACCGGCACGCTGACGCTGGGAGAACCGCGCCCGGATATCGGCGCTCTCAACACCGCAGAAAGACAGGTCGCTCTGGGTCTCGCCCAATCGAGCCGCCATCCCCTCAGCAAGGGCCTTGCGAAAAGACTGCTGGAGGAAGGCGTGCAGCCCGCAGCCATCGATAATCTTGAGGAAGTTGGCGGAGAAGGCGTTTCAGGAATGTGGGGCGAGGTGCGCGTCGCTCTCGAAAGGCCCCAGGTCGAGACGGACCGGCTGGCCGTTACGCTCAAGATCGGAGAGGAGCATACGACCCTTTCGTTCGATGATCCGCTGCGAGCCGATGTGCCTTGCACTCTCGCGCTGCTTCGCGACGAGAATATCGAGGCCAGCATTCTCTCCGGTGACCGCAATGCGCCTGTCGAAGCTGTCGCGCGCCAGCTGGACATTCCGGCGATTGCAGAGGCCAGCCCGCAAGATAAGCTCGCCGCGCTCGAAGCCTTGCGTGAAGCCGGGCGCTTTCCCCTCATGGTAGGCGACGGCCTGAACGATGGTCCCGCACTTGCCGCCGCGCATGCCTCAATCGCTCCGGGCACCGCCAGCGATGCGAGCCAGCAGGCGGCAGACGCGGTGTTCATTGGCGAGAAGTTGATGCCGGTCGCGCTTGCGGTGCGTGTGGCGAAGCGGACCATGGTGATCGTGCGCCAGAATTTCGCCTTTGCCATCGGTTACAACGCGCTTGCCGTGCCGCTTGCGCTGTTCGGCTATGTCACGCCGCTTGTCGCTGCGATCGCAATGTCATTGAGCAGCCTCGTCGTGGTCGCCAATTCCCTGCGGCTTGCGGGGAGCGCGAGATGACCGGCCTCACATTCCTTATTCCGATTGCACTGTTGATGGGAGGGGCAGGGCTGTTGGCCTTCTTCTGGGCAATGCGTTCAGGTCAGTATGAGGACATGGACGGCGCGGCCCATCGCATCCTGATCGACGAGGACACGGATCGGGATGGGGACGGGGAAGGAGAGGCAAAGTCATGAAGCTTCTCGCCGTAATAGCGCTCATCCCCGTCGCATTGGGGCCACTTCCTCAAGAGGAACGGTCGCTGACCATCGCCCTATGCCTAGGCGGGGAGATCACCATCCCGCTCGGCGACAGGGAGGACCGGCCCTCGCGCGATTGCCACCAGGAGGGCTGTCATGCCGGCTCCTGCCGTGAGAAAACGAAGCGGGCCCAGCGCACGATTTGATCTGGCGCAAAGACGTTTATGGTCGCCGCGTCTTTAACGCTGTGCATGTGGCCTTATTATCCAGACCTGCTCGAAACGCCGGTGCCGCGTTACACGAGCTATCCGACCGCCGCCGATTTCGGTGAGCTTCCCACATCGGCGCTTGCGCAGGCGATTGGGGAGGCCAGCGGCGACATATCGCTCTATCTCCACATTCCGTTTTGCGAGAAGATCTGCTTTTATTGCGGGTGCAACACCGGTGCGGCTGGCAGGCGGCAACGGGTGCAAAGCTATCTCGCCTCCCTTCATGCTGAAATCGAGACCGTCGCGACCTTGCTGCCACGCGACGCGCGGGTGAGGCGCGTTGCGTTCGGGGGTGGCAGCCCCAACGCCATCGAACCATCCGAGCTCCTCGACCTCGTCGATGCGCTGCACCGCAATTTCTGGCTCGACCAGACCGAGTGGTCGATCGAGCTCGACCCGCGCTCAATGAACAGCATCTGGGGGGAAGCCATTGCCGAAGCGGGCTTCACGCGGGCGAGCATGGGCGTGCAGACATTCGCTGCGCATTGCCAAGAGGCGATCGGGCGGGTGCAGGACGATCAGATGATCTGCCGCAGCATCGACTGGCTGCGCAGCGCGGGCGTCACATCGCTGAACTTCGATCTGATGTATGGCCTCCCCGGTCAGACGCGCGAGGACCTTGCCGACAGCCTCGAATACACCGCCTTACTTGGCGCGGACCGGATTGCGGTCTTCGGCTATGCACATGTTCCGCATATCGTGCCACGCCAGAAGATGATTCCGACCGATGAATTGCCCGGACGAGACGAACGGTTCGCTATGGCGAGCCAGGCTTTCGAATACCTCATGGAGAAGGGATACAAGGAAGTGGGGTTTGACCACTTCGCCCTGCCCGGCGACCCGATGGCAGAGGCCGCGCGAACGGGCACTTTGAGGCGCAATTTTCAGGGCTTCACCGATGACCAGTCAGACGTCCTGATCGGGCTTGGGGCCAGCGCGATCAGCGGTTTTCCCGGACTGATTGCCCAGAACGAGAAGAACAATGGCCGCTATCGGATGATGGCCTCGCAGGGTCGTCTTACCGCTACGGTCGGCATAAAGCGCAGCTCCGAGGATCAATTGCGCGCGCGCGTGATTGAGGAGCTTTTGTGCCGGGGCAGGGCGAGGCTTTCGCCTTGTCTCCTGATCAGCCACGCGCAAGAGTTCGAGCCGTTTCTCAAACGCGGATTGATGACGCTGAGCGGTCTCGATCTCTCGATCACGCCCAGCGGCCTTCCTTATGCGCGCGTGATCGCTTCGAAGTTCGACACCTTCCGCGCCGCGGCGAAACAGGCATTCAGCTCCGCAATCTGACCGATCAGCCTGCGCGCACCTTGGCGAGGAAACCGTCTACCTGCACGCGCAGGGTCTGAGCCTGTTGCTCGAGTGCGGTTGCGCTGGTCAGCACCTGGCTGGCTGCGGCGCCGGTCGAGATTGAAAGCTCGCGCACTTCCCTGATGTGACCCGAAACCTGCTCGGTGCCCCGCGCGGCAAGGTCGATGCTGCGGGCAAGGTCCTGGCCTGCGACCGATTGCTGGTCGACCGCGCTTGCGATCGAAACAGCGGTGGTCTCGAGCTGGGCAACCTCACTCGCGATTGAGCGCAGCGCGCTGACGCTTGCGCCGGTGGTGTCCTGCATGGTGCGGATCTGGTCCGCGACCTGTTCGGTTGCGCGGCTGGTCTGCATGGCGAGTTCCTTGACTTCGCTTGCGACAACGGCGAACCCGCGCCCGGCCTCGCCGCCACGGGCGGCTTCGATCGAGGCGTTGAGCGCAAGCAGGTTGGTGCGCTGCGCAATAGTCTGGATGAGCTCGACGATCTGGCCCACCTGTTCCGCGCTGCTGGCGAGCTCTGAAATGGTGGAATCCGCCTCATTGGCAGACAGTGTCGCCTTGCGAGCGAGTTCCGCCGATGAAGCGGCCTGTCGGCTGATCTCGCCAATCGACATCGCAAATTCATCGGATGCCGCCGCGGCTGCGGTTGCGCCGGTATTGGCCTCTTCCATTGCCGCTGCGACTTCTGCTGTGCGGTTGGAGGATTGCTCTGCGCTTGCCGCCATTGCGGTGGAAGTGGTCTGCAATTGGCTCGATGCACTCGCGACCCCGCCAACGACGTCACCGACGGTGCGCTCAAACTGGTCGGCAAAGCTTTGCAGCGTGCGTTCGCGTTCGAGGCGAGCTTCCTCTTGCTGGATCTGAAGGCGGGTCTGCTCCTCAAGTTCCTCCTTGGCCTTTTGCGAGCTTTCGCGGCTGAGGCGCTCAAGACGGATACTGGCCTTGAGAAAAATACCCATCGCGCGGGCCATCTCGCCAACCTCGTCGGTCCGGTCCTCACCGTGGATGTCGATCTCCTTCTCGCCCCTGGCAAGCCGGGTCATCTGACTGGCAAGCTGCCTGATCGAGCCACCGACCGAGCGGTCGAAGTAGCGCTGTGCAACAAGCGTGGTCACGGTCAGCAAGACCGCCAGCGCGACCCAGATCAGGAGCAGCGTGGAAAGCAGGCTGGCGCCCGAATCCGAAATGCGGTCGGCCTCGGTTCCCATGCGGGTCGCAAGATCACGAGCGGCCTCAAGCGCTGCGCTCCCAGTGGCCGTCACCTCGGACGCCTGCGCTTCGCGGCGCGCCGTGGGAGCTTCGGGATTGAATGCCCCGATCTGGCGGCGAAAATCCTCGGTCGCCGCAGCAATCAGCCCGATGCGATCAATCGCTTCCATGTCGAGGCCCGCAGTAGCATCGCGAAGACCGTCAAGCTTGGCATCGGCGATGGTAAGCTGCGCCAGCGCCTGATTGGCCCGAGCATTATCGCCGGTTACGACGAGGATCTCAGCGTGACGCTGTGCCTCCGAAATGTCTGTCAGAAGACGCTCGGCATCAATCGCGAGATCGTGGGTTACATTGATCTGCTCGGCTCGGTTGCCTGCTTCGACGAAGAAGCCAATCAGCACCAGCCCCGCAAACAGGGCAAGGATGAGATTGAACCCGTAAAATGCCGAGATCTTGCGTCCGATGGACAGCTTTTCGAACCACCCGGCCGCTGCGCCCAAAGGGTTGAGGCCTCTTTTGTCGACTGTTTGGTTGGTACCGATCCGTTCTGCTTCGAGGTCTACTGCGATTTCCTGCAAAGCGCTCATTATGCGTCCCCGTTTGTCCCTGTTCGAGCTGCTCTGGCAGGCTCGTCAAAGTCACCAGCGCTGCTCTCGGCGCGAACCTGCGCTTCGATCAGCGTGTCGATATCCGATGCCGGCATGGCCTTGTAATAAAGCCAGCCCTGGATCTGATCTGCACCGGCAAGGCGGACCATGTCGGCCTGTTCAGTGGTTTCAACGCCTTCGGCAGTCACACCCATCTTGAGTGCGCGCGCAACGGCAATGCTGGAAAGCATCATGGCGCGGCTGCCTTCGTCCTCGCCCGCTTGTACCACAAGGCTGCGGTCGAGCTTGAGCTTTTCAAACCGGAATTGGCGAAGAAACCCGATGGAGGCATAGCCGGTCCCAAAGTCGTCGAGCGAAATGCGCACGCCGAACTTGCGGATGACGTCGAGGCTGCGCTCGGCCACCACCGGATCGAGAACGAGACATGTCTCGGTGACTTCAAGCTCCAGCTGGTCGGGTGGAAAGCCGGTATCCTCAAGGATTTCGCCCAGTTTGATCGGGAATTCCGGGTTTCTGAGCTGGGCGGCCGAAATGTTGACCGACAGCGTGATGTCCTTCCACCGGCAGCCATCGGTCATGGCCTTGCGCAAGACCCAAAGGCCGATCGGATTGATGATGCCTGAATCTTCCGCGACCGGAATGAAGACATGCGGGCCGACCTTGCGGCCATCCTCACGGTTCCATCGCAGCAGCGCCTCGACGGCGACGATCCGCGCGCCGTTCGATCCGGAATCGGCAGCCACCAATGGCTGATAATGAACCTCGTATTCGCCCTTCGTAAGACCAGCGCGTAATTCGTCTTCGAGCTCGCGCACGGCTTCGCGGCGTTGATCGAAGCTTTCGTTGAACCATGTGCAGCGCATTTTTCCGTCGCGCTTCGAGACGGACATCGCAACGTCGGATCGGCGCAGCATTTCAGAAGAAGGCAAACGTCGACCCGCGGTTGAGCGTGCCAGGCCGATGCTCGCTCCGACACATATGTCGTACTTGCCGACTGGCACTGGTGCCTGCAACTGTTCAAGCAGCGTGCGGCACATGCCTTCAAGGATAGTGCCCGAAACCCGGCCCGCCATCGCCACGGCAAATTCGTCACCACCCAGACGGTAACAGCGCGCTTCATCGCCGCAGATTTCCTGAAGCATGCCAGCGCATTCCTGGATCAACCGGTCGCCGATCGCATGCCCGTAATGGTCGTTGACCTGCTTGAAACGATCAAGATCGATAAGCGCGACTGCCACTTCCTCATCGCCCAGTGAAAAGGTCTCAAGATCGTTGTGAAGCGCGCGCCGATTGGGCAGCTTGCTCAGTGTGTCGGTCTCGCTCAGTTCTTCGAGTTCGTGGACATTGTTGAAGCCGTGGCGGCTCAAGAGAAAGATCGTCGCCGCGTAGACCAGCGCGCCTGCAATGAAGAGCAATTTTGGTTCTACGATGTCGATTGTCTTGCTGAAGCTGATGACGAGAACGATGCCGCCGAACACGAGGCTGAGCGTGGCAAGAGGTGCCAGGACAATCCCGAGGGGAGTGAGGCGCAGAGGTTTACTCGGCTTGGGCACGCAACTTCCTTCTACTCGCGGCGAAAACGTCAGCTTGGCGATGCCCGGCTTTCTAAATATCAATGGCTAACGAACGGTAAAATCTCCGAAACCCGGATAGGGAAAATCCCTTTGATTCCGCTTAATTTTTACCCAAAGCCAAGAGCCGCGCTGCGGGCGACCTGCTCGGGAAACTCGTAGATGCTCATGCGTTTGGCCGCAGGCTCGAAAGCGCGCGTCTGGCCTACGACCGTTTCCCCGGCGCCGAGCATCAGGAAACCGTCGCGCGCCATTGCCGATGCCAGCCTGTCGAATACCATGGCGCGTGTGTCCGCATCGAAATACAGCAGGACATTGCGGCACAGCACGAGGTCGAAGCGGGCGCGTGCGGGTGGTTCGGACAAGACGTTGTGCTGCTGAAAGCGGGTAATGTGGCGAACGTGATCGAGGATTTGCCAGCCGCCGGGAGTTTCCTCGAAGTGGCGCAGCATCTGGGTAACGCCAAGGCCACGCTGAACCTCGAACTGGCTGTAAAGCCCGGTGCGTGCGGTTCGGATGGCGCGGTGCGATACGTCGGTGCCGAGGATATCGATCGTCCAGCCGTCCCATAAGGCCTTCTGGTCTTCGAACAGCATGGCAAGACTGTGCACTTCCTGTCCGGTCGAACACCCGGCGCACCAGATCGACAGGCGCCGCGTGTGCCTTCTGCGCCGCGCAAGCTCGGGCAGGATATCATCGGGGATCTGATCGAAAGTCGGTTTGTCCCTGAAAAAGTATGTCTCATTGTTGAGCAAGGCCTCGACGACCTCGGTCGCCAGGTCGCGGTCATGCGAGCGCCGGCGCGGCTCATCGAGCAGGCAGACGAGCTGGTCGAGATTGCTGATTCCGTGTTCGCGGAAGACGCCCGAAAGCGCCGTTCCGACACGCCAGCGTCGACTTTCGGTGAGGTGCTGCCCGGTGCGGGCGGACAAAAGGTCGGCGATGATCTGGTAAGAGGCCTGGCTAACTTCCATGTCGGGTCAGGTCGTCACACTCTGGCGCGTCGGTTGCGCTGTGCCGCTGATTGTTCCGATCTGAGCCATAAGCGCCTGCCCCAGAGCGGGAGGCGCTGCCACATAATCGCTGAAGCCCGCTTTCGTGACCGCTCCCGGCATTCCCCAGACGGCGCTGGTCTCCGCGTCCTGGGTCCAGACGGTCCCGCCCGATTCGCGCAGGTGCTGGACACCATCGAAACCATCGCGGCCCATGCCTGACAGGATAATTGCATGAACGCGGCCATTGCAGGCGTCGGCGGCGCTGCGCAGCATCGGGTCAACCGAAGGCAGGCAACCACTGCGAGCAGGTTCGCTGGAAATACGCGCCACAAGCGTTTCGCCCAGCCGCTTCACGATCATGTGCCCGTGCCCGGTCGCGATGGCGATTTCGCCCTTGCGGATTTCGGTTCCGTCATCCGCGATATGGGTGGGACGACCGCTCGCAACCTCGACCTGGCGCGCGAACACCGGGATGAACGAGCTGGGCAGGTGCTGCGTTATCAAAATCGGCAGATCGAAATCGGGTGTGAGTTCACGCAGCATCAGATTGAGCGCGTGAATGCCTCCCGTCGACGCACCGATTGCGACGAGCTCCGGAAGCTGGGCCGGGCGCGACAGTCTCGCTGGTTTGGCCTCCTGAGCGCTGATCTGCGCATTGGCGCTGGCGGCTGCATTATCGCCTTTGCCGCCGAGCGCGCGGATCTTGCCGAGAAGCTGACTGCGGTAATCCTCGTTGAAGCCACCGGGACGCGGCTTGAGCATGGTGTCGGCCGCACCGGTGGAAAGCGCCTGAACGGTGGCCTCGGCCCCGTCATCGGTCAGGGATGAGACGACCAGCACCTGAAGGTCCGGCGCGGCCGCGAGGATAGCAGGCAGCGCTTCGAGACCGCCCATGCCGGGCATTTCGAGATCGAGCAGCAGGACATCGGCGTCGGTCGTGCCGAGCTGTGCGATCGCCCGCTCGCCGGACGATGCGGTCGCGGTGACTTCCATCGCGCCGTCGCTTTCCACGATGCGCTTCAGGACCGTGCGAACGGTCAGCGAATCATCGACGATCATCACCCGGATTGCGTCGCTCGCACTCTCGCACGCGGGCGCGCTGTCGCGGGAAGCCGGCTCGTTCGCTACTTTTCGCAGGATTCGGGAAGGGGAAGAAGACATCGCGTTCACGCGAAGCCGACCAGCTGCAGTTTGATTTGCAATGTTTCGTGATCGAACGGCTTCATCACGTATTCGTCGGCGCCGGCACTTATTGCCTCGCGGATATGAGCCACGTCGTTTTCGGTCGTGCAGAACACCACTTTCGGCTTGTCACCGCCGGGACGCTTGCGCAATTGCGTGATGAATTCGATCCCCGTCATGACCGGCATATTCCAGTCAAGCAGGACCACGTCGGGCATCTTGGCCTCGCACGCTTCCAGGCCCTCCTTGCCATTTTCGGCTTCTTCGACCGCAAAGCCCAAGGTTTCGAGAATATGCCTCGAAACTTTGCGAATTACGCGGGAATCATCGACGACTAGGCAGCTTTTCATGAGGGATCCTCGGTTCTGAACGTTAGGTTGATATGCTCAGAAGGTAAGTTTTGGATTAAGCGGCATGCTCGATTGAAGTCTGTCCTGCGATCAGCGCGGCAAGGTCGATCATCAGCGCAGGCCCTGTGCGGGTTTCGACGAGGCCGCTGGCGACACTGGCCCATTCCGCACCGAAACCTCCCGGAACACTGCCCGGTTCGCCGATGGCAGAGGTGATGTCCTCGATGGAATCGATCCGAAGCGCATAGGAATAGCCCGAGGAGGCGACCACAATGGCGCGGTGATCGAGCGCATAGGCGTTCGGATCGAAACCGATGGCGCGGCGGCAATCGATGACAGTCAGCGCCTGACTGCGCATGGCGGTGAGGCCTGCAATGAAATCAGGCGTGCGCGGTACGGGCGTGATGGTGCCGATCTCGATCACGGATTGCACGTCATTCGCCCTGAAAGCGCAGCGTCGGCCAGCGATCTGGCACATGACCAGTAGCTCGTTCATCAGCGATTGCTCCCGCTTGCACGTGCCGCATTGGATGCGGAACGCAGGGCTGCGACCAGTCCATCGCGATCATAGCGATAGATCGTCTCTTCCATATTGGCCCCATCCGGAATGTCGCGAAGCCGGATGACCGGTGCCGCAAATTCAACGTCAAGCGCGAGGGCCGCCTGGTACTCGTCGTCGAACCAGATTGCGACATCCTGGTCGCCATCCTGATCGTCGGCGATCTCGTAACCAGCGGCGGTGACAAGCGGCGCAAGGATCGTGCTGGCCCATTCGGTCTGCGGGATGCGGCAAATCGGTTTGATGGCCGCTTCCGGGGTTTCGCCGTAGCGTGCGAACAGCGCGTGCCCGTCGATCAACGTGACGGTTTTGCCATCGACCAGCGTGACCGCTTCGATCATCGGATCGGTGTCGACCGGCCTCAGTGCATCGACAAGCTCAACCGCGTCGTCGATCTCGCGCACTGCGTGGACCAGCTGGCCCGATCCGTCGGTCAGGCGCAGCAAACGGACCTTTTCGGCAGGCAGTGGCCCGTCAGGCAGGCCCACCAGCGGCAAAATTACGCCGTCGATCACCGCTCGAGGGCGGTCGCCTGTAAGGTCGATGGCACCGACAGGCGCGGTTTCGATGCGCTGCACCAGCTCAAGCCGCACGGCACAGCGACGGCCGTCAAAATCGGTAAACAGCATTGCGCGCATGGCAGGTTTTTCGGATTTGGCCTGTTCTTCCTCAGCTCCCCGGAAGACGCGGCTGCGGGCATCGGATGCAAGATCGTGCTGCGACGCGATGTTCGTCACGTCGAGCAGCAGCACCGGCTGCCCATCGTCGAGCAAGGTTGAGCCAGCATAGACGCCCGCTTTCATGATCGCAGGAGCCAGCGGTTTGACGACGAGGTCCCCATGCGAATGAATACGGTCGACCGCGAGCGCGAACA
Organism: Erythrobacter sp. KY5; assembly: GCF_003264115.1. Lineage (NCBI taxonomy): Bacteria > Pseudomonadati > Pseudomonadota > Alphaproteobacteria > Sphingomonadales > Erythrobacteraceae > Erythrobacter > Erythrobacter sp. KY5. Next base: position 1,053,034 of record NZ_CP021912.1, read on the forward strand.
GGTCACCGCTCGCAAGTCGCAACATGACCATCGTGCGTTGCTCAGCGGGCGTATCGCCTTCGTCCAGACCGAGCGCGTCGGTCAGCATGAGGCATGGCACGCGTGCATCGCGGAAGGTGACGAGCGCGCTTTCTCCGGCACGGGTGAAGTCGAGTGCCTTGGATGATGCGTGGATGATCTCTTCGACGTAGCTTTGCGGTATTGCGAACCTTTGCTCGCCGACTTCGACCGTGAGCCCGGCAATGATGCTGAGCGTGAGCGGGATCTGAAGGGTGAAGAGTGTGCCGACCCCCGGAGTTGAGCTCACTTTGATCGAGCCGCCGACGCGCTCAAGATTGTCGCGCACCACATCGAGCCCGACGCCGCGTCCCGATACGTTGCTGACTTCCTCGGCGGTGGAAAATCCGGGCTCAAAGACAAGTTGGAGGATCGCATCGCGGCTCATCTCCGAACGCTGGGCGGCGGAGATCAACCCGGTGGAGACCGCCTTGGCCGCGATCTTTTCTTCCTCGAGCCCGCGTCCGTCGTCGCTGACCACGATCGAGATCGTGTTTCCAGCCTGACGCGCGGCAATCGAGAGGAGGCCCGTTTCACGCTTGCCGATGGCGAGGCGGTCAGACGGTTTCTCGATCCCGTGATCGATCGCGTTGCGGATGATGTGAGTGAGCGGATCCCGTATCATTTCGATCATTTCGCGGTCGAGTTCGACATCGCCGCCTTCAAGATCGATCAGAACCTGTTTTCCAAGCTCGTTCGACAGGTCGCGCGCAAGCCGGGGCAGCGCGCCGAACAGGGTCTCGATACGCTGCATGCGCATTCGTGTGATCGCATCGCGCACATCGGAAAGGATCGTGGTGAGCCGTTCGAACGGACCGTCAATCGTCGGCTGCGTGCCCGCCTGACGCAGGCGATGCGCAAGATCGTTGCGCGCCAGCACCATGTCCGACACACCGCTCATCACCCGGTCGAGCAGGTCGACAGGCAGACGGATCGAGCGCTGGGCAGCGGGCGCTTCCGTTTTTTTGGGAGAGGGCAGCTCGTTTTCGCCCGCCGGCTCGGGGTCTTCGACCGGTTCTGATCCTGCGTCGATGACATCTCCGGTCACGGCCTCGGCACCGGGCTCCAGCGCAGCGATCAGTTCGTCATCGCCGCCTTCGGGGAATTCCTCGCCAGCTTCGATGACATCGACCATCTGTGCGATCCGGTCGATGATTGCGAGCACTGCGGTAACCAGTGCAGCATCAGGCGTGCGGCGCCCGGCCCGGCAATCGGCAAGGGCGTCTTCAGCCGCGTGGCTGAGACCAGCCAGACGCGGGAAATCGAAAAAGCCGCAATTGCCTTTAACCGTGTGTACGAAACGGAAGATGGTGTCGAGCCGCGCACGGTCCGCCGGATCGGCTTCCCAGGCGACGATCTCGCCTGCGCTGGCTTCCAGCATTTCCCGTGTCTCTGCGACGAAATCCGCCAGCAGGTCATCCATGACGCGCGTGCCCCTCTTAGACTTGGAAGTCTGTATGGACACAGATGGTTAATGATTGCCTAGCGCCGAGCTTTTATCATGGGCTCGCTCTTCTATTTGGGCGCGCGCCGGACCAGAACAAGCCATACCAGCGCGGCGCCGGTCAATGCACCGAAGATATTGGCTGCAAGTTCAGCGGTGTAAATCGCAGCACTACCCCACGATGCCTGAAGCAGCCAGGCGACCGGCAGCATCACCAGAAACACGCGAGCAACGGACTGGCCCAATGCGAACGAGGCCTTGTCGATCGCGTTCAGGATACCATTCGCGACGATCAGGATGCCAAAGCCCGCATAGCCCCAGGCCGCGATCTTCAGATACAGCGCGAACTCCTCGATCACGGGCTGCTCGTCAGTGAATGCTCTTGCAAATGTCTCACCCGCAGATGTCAGCAGGACCGCAGTGCCAAGCCCCCAGACAACGCAGAATATCCCCGCGTAAAGGGCTGCGCTTCGTGCTCGCCCGTACTCTCTTGCGCCCCAGTTCTGCCCGACGATCGAACCGATCGCTCCGGAAAGCGCGAGGAGTGGAACCGTCGCAAAACTCTGCAATCGGCCAGCAGCCCCGAACCCTGCGACCGCATCCTGCCCGGCGGTGGCGATCAGCGCGGTCAGGATCGACAGCCCGATCGGATTAATCGCGTTCGAGAATGCCGCCGGCCCTGCGACCTTGGCGATGCTCGACGCGGAATCGGCAAGGTTCGATTTCGCAAGCAGCGAGGGATTGAGCGGGATGTCGGTCTGCTTGACCAGCACCAGCGCCATCGCCGCGCCGCAGCCCCATCCGATTATGGTCGCATAGGCCGCGCCCACTATGCCGAAGCCCTCGAACCCGCCAAAAAGAAAGTCGGGTGAGCCGGTGATCAGGATCGGATCGAGTATCCAGTTGGCCGCGGCATAGGTGATGCTGACCACGCTTGTGCGGCGTGCCTCACCCTGTCCGCGCAGGATGCCGTTGAAGCCCATGATTGCGAGGATCAGCGGGAAGCCGAGCGCGAAGGGCTGCATGTATGTCCGGATGAGCGGCATCAGATTGTCCGGCGCATTCATCAGCCGGAACAGCGGATCGTTCAGCGCGAACAGGGCAAGGCCAATGACAACGCCTGCCCCGACCGCAAAGACGAGCCCGAAATTGGCCCGGCGCGCGGCGCGCTCGCGGTCTCCTTCGCCCAGAGCCCGAGCGACCACCGAATTGATCCCGACCATGACGCCCACGCCGAGCGAGGTAAGCGCGACCGAAATCGGGAAGATGAAAGAGATCGCCGCGAGCGCGTCTGACCCCAGCTGTCCGATGAAGTATGCATCGACGAGACCAATCGACATGATGGCTGCGACGCCGATGATTGCGGGCAGGGTCTGTCCGACAAGGTGGCCGGTGATGCTGCCTTGCGTGAGCTTCGCGCTCGCGGATTGTTCCGCTGTTTTATCCGTGTCGCTCATCGCTGATCAGCGCCTAGCCGCGCGCAGGGGCTGGCGCAAAGTGAAATCCTTGTGCTTGGGCGAATTGGCGTGCGATAAGAGAAGCCAAAGTTCAGACATGGAGAGACATCAGATCATGGCGACCCAGCTCAAGCCCGACAACAGCCTCGAAGGGAAGGTCAGCAAGGAAGAGTGGCAGGCGCGGCTCGATCTTGCGGCGTGTTACCGGATTTTCGACCACCTTGGCTGGGGGGAATCGATCTATAATCACATCTCTCTTAAGGTTCCGGGTGAAAAGGACACGTTCCTCATCAACCCGTTCGGGCTGCTCTATGATGAAGTGACCGCCTCGAACCTCGTCAAGATCGACGTAGAGGGGAATAATGTCGGCGGATCGCCTTACATGGTGAACAAGGCTGGCTTCACTCAGCACGGCTACTTCCACAAGCATCTCGGCAGCCGTGCCGACGCGATCTGCCATGTCCACACGACCGCGACCATGTCGGTGTGCAGCCACAAGGATGGCTTGCTCCCGATCAGCTTTTACGCCTGCAATTTTCAGGATCAGATCGGCTATCACGACTTCGAGGGCGTGACCGTTCGCGCCGAGGAAGGCGAGCGGCTGGTGCGCAACCTTGGCAATCACTCGATCCTGATGCTGCGCAATCACGGCCCGGTAGTCATGGACGGCACGATCCAGGGCATGTTCGTCAAGATGTGGGCGCTTCAGCGTGCTTGCGAGATTCAGATCGCGACGCTGTCCCAAGGTGAGCCGCGCATAGTGCCTCAGGAAGTGATCGACGTGCACCAGCGTGACCTGTCCGTCATGGCGAGCCAGGGCGGCGCGGGCGTGTTCGATTTCGAAGCGTGGAAACGCCGGATCGACAAGATCGACGACAGCTGGCGCAACTGATTTTACCGAGAGATAGGGCCAGCGCATGCCGCGCATGACCGTTAACGACCGGCCGGTCGAGTTCGACCTCGATGCCAATATGCCGCTGCTTTACGCGCTGCGTGAGGCGCTGAACCTCACCGGCACCAAGGCGGGCGGTGGCGGCAATTGCGATTGCGGCGCGTGCATGGTGCTGGTCGATGGCGCGGCGCTGCGGTCGTGCAGGATCACTCTGGCAGAGGCAGAGGGGCGCTTCATCACCACGATCGAAGGCGTGTCGCGCGACCGTTCGCATCCGGTGCAGCAGGCGATGGTGGCCGAACAGGCGGTCCAGTGCGGCTATTGCACGCCGGGTATCGTGATCGCGGCGGCTGCGCTCCTTCAACGCAATCCCGTGCCCTCGCGTGCCGAGATCGAGGACGCGATCCAGAACATGTGCCGCTGCGGCGTCTATCCGCGGTTGGTGAGCGCGATCCAGCGGGCAGGGCGTGTGGCCCAGCGCGGCGAGAGCATTGGCGCAGCGCCCGCTCCCGGCATTGCGCCCGAAGACGCCGCCGCGATGGTGCCTGCGCTGCGAACGTCCTCGGATGCCGAAGCACCCGAGGACTGATTTCGCCTAGAAACGCCCGTTGATCGCAAAGCGCGCATTGAGCGGCGCGCCGACACTCGCCTGATGGGTCGAGTGCGAGTTCGGGAAGTACAGCGTGTCGGTCAGGTTCTCGACATTGACCTGAATGCGCCAGTTCTCGCTCACATCGTAAAAGGCCGACGCGTCGATGCGCGTGTAGCTCGGCAGGATCGCGCTGTTCGAATTGTTGATGAAGCTTTCGTCCTGGTGGGTCAGGCCAACGCCGATGCCGAAGCGGTCGGTCACGGTGATGGAGTTCCAGATCGAGAACATGTTTTCAGGCAATTCGCGCGGGCGAAGGCCGGTGGGGCCGGTCTGATCGACCTGCTCGCCGTCGAGATAGCTGTAGCCTGCCGAAACCTGCCAGCCGGGCATGACTTCGCCCTGAAGCTGGAACTCGAAGCCGGAGATAGTCGAATCGACCACAACCAGAAGCGCCGGGTCGGTGTCGTCGACTTCGGGCGTGCTCTGCTCGATCTCGAATATGGCGGCCGTCAGGCTGAGCCGGTCGAGGATGTCCCACTTCACCCCGGCTTCAAGGTTTGTGAACTGATCGGGATCGAGCGCCGCAGCATTGCCGCCGAGGTCCGCGAATTGCTCGCCCGAACGCGGCAGGAAGCTTTCCGAATAGCTCGCATAGATCGAGATGTTTTCCTGCGGCTTGATGATGAGGCCGCCGCGCGGTGAGAATTCCTCGTCCTTGCGGCTCTGAACCGCGCCGCCATTGGCAAGGTCGACCACCGTCAGGTCGAAGCTGTCGAAGCGCCCGCCGACCACGAGGTTGAGCCATTCGGTCAGCTCGATCTCGTCCTGAATGAAGAGCGAGAAGACCTCAAGGTCGCCGTCGGTGAAATCGTTGAGGTCGCTGAACGCAACCGTCGTGACCTGACCCGAAGCGTTGACGCCGACCCCGCCGCGAAGGGCCAGCGGGCGCTGGACCGCGAAGATTTCGTTGTCGTCATTGGTCTGGTCCCAGACCGGGTTGAAGCGATCATTGACCGATTGCGTATTGATATATTCCGCGCCGATCAGGAGCGTGTGGCCGACACTGCCGGTTTCGAACTCACCCACGAGGTTGCCCGACAGGATCAGATTTTCGCGCGTCGTCGTGTCGACATAGCCATCGGTAGTGACCTCGCCGGGCGTGTTCGCCTGGTCATATCGCTCGGCATAGAAGTTGGAATAGAGCTTGTCGTAGTCGCCATAGAACGCGCTGACGACGCCCTTCCAGTTGTCTGAGAAATTGTGCTGGAGATTGGCACGCAAGAGATGCGCCTCGAGCTCATGGAAATTGAGTTCGGGATCGCCGAAGACGATTTCCTCGAATGCTTCGACCGGGCGGCCATCGGTGCCCGTCACGATACCGCGATCGATGAAGCGGTCGTGGTTCGCATATTCGTATGCAAGGTCGAGCGTGGTGTCTTCGCCCAGCGCGATGCGCGCGGTCGGGTTGATGCCGATGCGCTCACCGTCATAGAAATCGCGGTGGTTGTTCAGGCTTTCGTACGAAGCGTTGAGCCGGAAGGCGAAGGTTTCGGACGAGGACAGGTTGATGTCGCCCTGAACGCTGAACTCGCCGAATGTATCGACCGCAACCTGACCGCCTGCAAAGTTCGCGCCAAGCTCGCCCTTCTTGGTCACGCGGTTGAGCACGCCGCCCGTACCGCCGCGCCCGAACAGCAGGGCGTTGGGGCCGCGCAGGATCTCGACCTGCTGAAGATTGTAGAGCCCGCGATAATACTGAACGTCGTCGCGAATACCGTCGATGAAGAAGTCGGCGGTCGAACGAACGCCGCGGAAGACGATGGCATCGCGGTGGCCTTCGCCCTGCGATGTGTTCACGCCGGGCGTGTAGTCGATGATCTGGCCGATGCTGGTCCAGCCACGTTCTGTGATCTGTTCTTCGGTCGTGATCGTGAGGCTTTGCGGGACGTCGATGATCGGGGTCGGTGTCTTGACCGATGCAACGACGCTCGACTGAAGAACGTCGCCGGTCACCAGAATATCCTCGCCCTGCGTCTCAAGGATCGGTCCGTTATCGGACAGCAGGTCGGTGTTCTGGGGAGCTGTATCTTCGGCAGCAGCCGGGAAAGCAATCGCAGCGCTCGAAAGGAGGAGCGCGGCGCGTGAAAGTGTACGGTTCATCATGTCCCTTCCGATTGACATGGGCGCGCTATTGAAAACTATTCTCATATTCAACCGCTAAAATGAGAATCGCTCTCAAAGCGCGCCCGGACCTGTCAAATGCCGGATCTGTGTGGCAAATCAGCCACCCGAGCGGGCGGTGCCTGCCTCGATCAGGGCAACGGCCTGGGCGGCCGCGTCGTCCGAATCGGTCTCGCCCTTCTTGATCGCGTCGGCGAGTTCGAGCAGCTTTGCCGCGATCTCGGTGCCGTACTGTGCCTGTTGCGCGATGCGGATGCCGCCGTTTGATTCGGCAACCTCGTCCCATTCGGCGCGCACCGCCTCCCAGTAATCCGCGGTCTGCTCCCAATAGGCTTCAGCGGCTGCGACATTGTAATCGTCGAAGCGTTCGTAAGTGTTGAGCACATATTCCTGAACGACCGGGACCAGCTCGCCGCTACCGGTTTCGGCAGGCATCATCTTGGTGTTGTCCTGCCAGTGGATCCAGCCGGTGGGGGTGATCTGGTGACGGTTGATCCCGACATAACGGTCGTAAATGGGGTCGCGCACAGCGTCGCGCCGGGCGAGCGGGCGGGTGGTCCAGTTCGAGCGCCAGCGCTTCACGCCATGGGTGGTTTCCCACTGGCCCCAACCGGCATAGCGCGGGCTGTCATCGACCTGCCAGACGGTCTGCGACCAGCGGCCAGCGCGCATCGCTTCGGGAACCGCGGTCATCTGCCACGTATCGCCGCCTTCATAGGTGAGGATGGCCTCAGGCTCGTACTGCCAATCCTGACGCCAGTGCTTGACGACGTAAGGGTTCTCTTCATCACCCACGACAAGAAGGTGCTGGAGCACGATCTTGGTCCCCGTATCCTCGATCACGCGCACGCTTTCATAGCCGCCCGACAGCTTTGGCTCGAGCGGGTCGTACCCTTCCATCCAGGCGGTGGATTCGCGCATGTCGAAAGTGACCTTGAAGTCGCCTGCCATGGACAGGATCGTTTCGCGGTCGGCCTGAAATGCGGCCTGTTCGGCGGCCGCACTGAGCTCGATCGGGTCGTCGGCGAGCGCTGGGGCTGGGGCGGCGGCGAATGCCAAGCTGGCAAGGCCAGCAAGCAGGGTGGTCTTGGCAAGTTTCATCATGGGTAATCTCCCTTTCAACGTCAGAATTGGAGGCTCGCCGAAACGCTCACATTGCGTCCCGGACGGGTGAAGGCACCGGCGATGCCGCGATCCTCGACGCGCAGGCCGCGCACGTCGGACCACACGGCGTATCGTTCATCGAAGAGGTTGAAGATCCCGGCGCGCAGTTTCAGCGCCTCGGTCACTGCGACGAAAGCGGTGAGGTCGAACACGGTCGAGGCTTCGGGGCGGATGAAGAGGTCGGTTCCGTCGGCGGCGCGCTCGACGTCATCCGCGTCCTTGCGCGCGTTATGGGTGAGGATCAGCTCCGCTCCGAACCGGCCCTGCGCATCGCGATAACCAAGACCAGCGACAAGATTGTACGGATCAACCGTGTCGAGCGGGGTGCGGCTGCCGTCGGCATTGATTATGTCGCCATTGGCATAGGCGATGGCGAGGCGCGCATTGACGCCGCTATCTAGCTCCATCGATCCCTTGACTTCGAATCCGTCAATCTCGACCTCGGTGAAGTTGACGAACTGGAAGATCGCCGGGTCTTGCGGTGTGAAGGAACCGCCCACGATCTGCTGGTTGATGAAGTCGTCATAGTCGCCTTTGAAGCCGACCACTTCGAGGGCGAAGATGTCGCCTGTATAGCGGGCGCCCAGCTCCCAGCTCTCGCTGGTCTCAGGACCGAGATCGGGATTGGGAAGCGAGGTGTAGCCGCCTGCGAGAAATTCGAAGAAGTTGTTCACCTGGCTTGGCGTCGGGGCGAGGAAGCCTTGCGCGTAATTGGCGAAGATCAGGAAATCGTCCGCAAACTTGTAGGTCGCGCCGACTTTGGGTGAGAGGCGGCTGTCTGACTGGCCTTGCGGATTGAATGTCGTAAGCAGCGGGTCGTCGGTTGGATTGAGGTCGTAGAAGTCGAACCTCAGCGCCGGATACAGCGTGAGCGCACCGTCGCCAAAGGTGATCTCGTTGGCGATGAAAACGCCGCCAAGCGTGAAGTCGGTGACCGGAAAAGCGCGCGTCGGAAAACTTTCGCTGCGGCCGGGGAAGGTGCCATCGCGCAAGCCCTCCTGCCGGGTCCAGCTGACATCTCCGCCAAACGCGATGGTGTGCGACACGGCGCCGGTCGCAAAGCTGCTGCGCGCCTCGGCGTTGATGCCATAGACTTCGTTCTCGAATGTGTTGAGGCGCGTGCGATCGGGGGCGGGGATGAAACCGAAGGCGGTGCGGTCTTCCTCGGTGAACTGGCGGTCTTCGGCGTCCTGATAATAGGCTGCGAGGAAGGCGTATTCGATCAGGTCTTCCGGCTGCCCTTCAAAGGTCCAGTCCGCCGAAACGCGCGCGCGGCTGGTCGTGTCTTCGGCTTCCAGCCGATCGACGTTCCAGACGGGCGCGGGCCCGAACAGAAAAGCAGGACCAAACCCGGTCAGGGCGTTGGTGACAAGCTCGCTTTCAAGCCACTCGCCGGTCAGACGCAGGCGGTGTTCGCCATTGTCCCAGACAAGCTTGCCGAGCACTGCATTGGATTCGCCGTCCTGCGGATTGGGCAGCGTGCGCGATGGCCCGACGCCGCCGATCTCGCCCTGATTTTCGAGTTCGGAGAAATCGCGGCGGGTGTAAGCGATCATGCCCGACAGGTTGCCCGATTGCGCGGCGAGGGTGGCGCTCTGGGCGAATTCCTCGTCCTCGCTCGAAAATTGGGAGCGAACGAAGCCGCCCACGCTGTCAGCGCCAAGGATGTCGACCGGGTCCGAGGTGGTGAAGCTGACGGCACCTGCAAGCCCGTCGCTCCCGTAAAGCGCGGATGCGGGACCGCGCAGGATTTCGACCTGTTTGACGAGGCTCACATCGGAAAATCCGCCGCGCCCCGCGTCCTGTGCGCCAAAGCTGAAGCCCTGCGGTGAGCGAATGCCATCGACCTGGATCAGCACACGGTTGCCGCCGATACCGCGAATGACGAAGTCCTCGTTCCGTGCACGGCCGGTCGAACCGAGCGCTGCGCCAAAGCGGGCAGGCGCACGTCGTACGGTGACGCCGGGTTCGTAGCGCACGAGGTCGCGCACATCGGTGGCAAGTTCGTCTGCGATCTGTTCGTCGGTGATGATCGAGATGGTCGCCGGTGCCTCTTCCTGGACAACCGGGGTGCGGGTCGCGGTAACTGTGATAAGCCCATCATACCTCTCGGCTTCGGCGCTGCTTTCAGTGTCTTCGGCAAGTGCGGGAAAGGCGAGGCCGGCGCAGGAGAGGAGCAGGGCAGTGCGGGCGATTTTGCGTGTCATGGAGATCCTTCTTAGTCTCGATGCGAATCTGCTAATGACAATGACTCGCAAACGCAACAAAGAAGTTGAGAATTATTCGCAAAACGGGCCGACCAACACCCAGATCGGTAATTAAGGTGGCGAAGCGGGCGCGCATCGGTTAGCGGATCATGGACAATCGACCGGCAATCGACTGGCAACAGATTGGCCCGATCACGGCTTTGGCACAGCAAAGGATGGAACCATGAAAGCGACAATCTGGCACAACCCCAAATGCGGCACGTCGCGCAAAACGCTCGCGATCCTTGAGAATCTGAAGATGATCGACCTGACCGTCGTCGAATATCTGAAAGACCCGCCCACGCGGGAAAAGCTTGCGCAGCTCTATACCGATGCGGGGATCACACCCGCCGAGGGCCTGCGTATTCGCGGGACCGACGCAACCGAGCGCGGACTGCCTGACGCCGATGCCGACACGATCCTCGATGCGATGGTGGCCGATCCGATCCTTATCGAGCGCCCTTTGGTGGAAACCGAAAAAGGCGTCGCACTGTGCCGTCCGCAGGACAAGGTTCTGGATCTGCTGTGACGCGTCTCAGCGGCGCTCGGTGGTGAGATCCTCGTCAGCCTGAAGCCCGCGCCAGCCATGCGCTGCAACGGCAAGGCACAGGGCTATGATGAGGGCGAATGCGCCCCAGTCCGAATAACCGTAGAGCCACACCCCGAGCGCGGGCGCATAGATGTAGCTGAAGCCCGCAAGGCTTGCGACCACGCCCGATGCCTGCCCCTGCTCGGCGCGGGTCACGGCGAGCGATGTGCCTGCGGTCGTACCGGGCCTGAAAAGGCCAAATCCCAGCGACGCGATGGCATAACCAAGCGCGATCACGTGAAGCTGCGCTCCGGCAGCGAGAACCGCCGTGCCAAGAGCCGCGGTAAGCACACCTGCCAGGGTTGCAGAGCGTGGCCCCAGCTTAAAGCGCGGAATGATCCCCCATTGCGCAAGCAGCGATGCAATGGCTCCGGCCATCAGGACCAGCCCAACAGGCCCAGCACCTTCCGCAGGCGTGTCTCTCAACGACAGCCGGTCGAGCACCAGAAACCCGGTTATTCCAAGGATCATGGCCTGCGCGTGCCCGCCCAGCAATTGCGCCACGATCCATGCCCTGATGCGCGGATCGGTCCATTTGAGGCGCGGCGGCTCTGCGTCCGCCTCTCCGGTCACGACCCCCGTTACCGCTTCATCCTCCAGCTCTTCATCGCTGAGCGCTTCGCTTGGTCCTGAATAGCTGGTCGCCATTCCGCGCGCTGCGAATTGCGGCTGATCGTTGGGCAATTGAAGGTGGAGAAGAACGAGAACCACGATCCCGAGCAGAGCGAAGCCGATAAACGGCCCTGTAAGGCCAAGCCCCATCAACGGCAGCACCATCAGCGGGGCGAGCGCGGGGCCGATTACCGTGCCGAGGCCAAAGCTCGACGCGATCAGGGATAACGCGTTGGTCCGCTCCGCACGCGGGGTGCGCGAGGCGACGTAGGCCTGAACGGCTGGCGGAGCGGCGCTGCCAAACCCGCCATACAGGCTGCGCGCGGCGGCAAACAGGATCAGCGTCGCAAACGCTCCGAGCCAGCCTGCGAGCCCGGCCCACAGGACGAGCCCGCAAATCACCATGGATGCCACAAAGCCGACAAGGCCCAGCGACATCATCGACTTGCGTCCACGCCTGTCGGAACGCCGCGCCCAGATCGGCGCGCACACGACCCAAAGCAGCGCCGACCAGCTGAAGGCGAGGCTGATCCAGACGTCGCTCACTTCAAGGGCGGTGCCGATCGACGGCATGACCGATTGCATCGCCGTGTTGCCTGCCGCCGTCACCAGCATCACGGTAAAGAGCAGCGCCATCCGCCCATTCGAAATCGCACCCGAAGTCTGGGCGCTTTCGTTGCGATGGATCGAGTCGCGAGAGGGGTCGGCGTCGGCCATTGCAACCGCGCTAGGCCTGCATAAGGCCCGTTTCAATCACCAACTGACCGTTGGCCGCTCTCACGCAAAAAGAGCGCTTATTCGAAAGTCTCTGCGACGTTTTTGGCGCTGGGGCCTGAAAGCTGGCCGTACATCGCCACCGCGATTGCGCAGAGCATGACGCCGCTCACCATGCCAAGCATGCCGTTTGCGATACCCAGGATAAGCAGGCTCGTCGTGCCGCCTCCGAAGACGGCAGCGATCAGGCTGAATACGCCGGTCAAAAGCAGGCTGATGAGAACGAAGATCGCGCCAAGAACCACCCAGAAAATCAGGATCATCCACTGGCTCTTCCTGGTCAGGCGGAAGCTGCCGGCGATGCCTTTGAAAGGGTTGAGCGTCCCGCCAAGGACCAGTGTCGGCATGACGAGCGACATGCGCGCCATCAACCACAAGACGAACAGTATGACCGGAAAAATTCCGACAAGGCCGAGCGCCGGCACTCCTGCTGCCCCGACGATCAACGAGATGGGCAGAGCGATGAGAAAACCGCCAAGAACATAGAGCAGCATGAAGATGATGAGCACCACAAACAGGCTCGGCACAGTCTTCGCCCCTGTGCCAAGTGCCTGCCCGACAGTCGGGCGCGCGTCGCCCATCAGTGCGACCATGGCGCCATAGCCGGTGAGCTGCACGGCCAGGGAAAGGGCCCCGAAGCCGATCACCGGCCCAGCGATCTCGGCGAGCTTTTCTGCCAGCGCTTCGCGGTCTGCCGTGGGGTCGAGGAACATCTGTATATCGGGCACGAACAGATAGGTCGCGATAGAGGGGAGCAGCACGAACACTCCGGCGATAACCACGAGCAGTTGGAAATTGCTGCGAACAAGCTCAACTGCGCGAGCCCAGCAGGCATTCATGTCGAAATTCATAAGTCTTCCCCGCGCCCCAACATGAGCGATTGGCTCTTGATCTGGTCGGTCAATGCCTCCACCGGGAAGCTATGGCAAGCATCGCCCCCGATCTCCCGCGCGATATTTCCGCAGCCAGCATCGAATGGCAGCGTGAGAGCGCGCCCGTGGCGTACACGCACGCGCTTGAGGAGATGCAGGAGCGCAACGAGGCGATTGCGGCGGGCGAGGCGCGCGAGCTTGCGTGGCTGCTTGAGCATCCGCCGGTCTACACAGCCGGGACCAGCGCCGATCCGGCAGAGCTGACCGACCCACGCTTCGAGGTGGTCGAAGCCGGGCGCGGTGGGCGATATACCTATCACGGGCCGGGGCAGCGCGTGGGCTATCTGATGCTCGACCTGGGAAAACGCGGGAAGGACGTTCGCTGCTTCGTCCACGCGATCGAAGGCTGGGTGATCGACACGCTTTCGGATTTCGGCGTCGAAAGCTGGCGCGCGGAAGGGCGCGTTGGCATCTGGTGCACCGATATTGACGGGCGCGAGGCCAAGATCGGCGCAATCGGCGTTCGCGTGCGCCGCTGGGTGACGATGCACGGCTTCTCGGTCAATCTCGACCCGGACCTTTCGCATTTCAGCGGGATCGTGCCGTGCGGGATCGACGAATTCGGGGTCACCAGCCTCGCGCGACTTGGCAAAAGCGTAACTGCAAACCAATGGGACGAGGCGCTGATAGCGCGCGCCGACGGGTTCCTCGGCGCGTTGGAGGCCGCACGACAAAAGGCATGCCGCAAATGAAGTTCAAGACCTTAACCCTGCTCGCCATCCCGGTGATGATGCTCACTGCGTGCGAGGAGGAAACGCCACAGGTCGAAGCAAGCGAATCCAGCGGCGAGGCGGCGGGAGAGGTGCTCGGCGGGACGATCAGCGACGATATGCTTCCGCTCGAAACGCTGACTTCAACATCGCCCCCTGCCGAGCCCACGCGTAGCTCGACGACCACCACCGTTACTCAGGGCGAGGACGGTTCGACCACTGTCGAAACGACGACCGAGACCAGTTCGGGTGACAGCGATGCGCCGACCCCGGCGCCGCCGGTTCCACCAGCGACGCCGGAATAGGTCGGCGGATCAGGCTGCCGCTTCGGCGGCCTGCTCTTCTTCCATCGTCGGATAGTCGATGTAGCCTTCGGGGATCGGGAAGTACCAGCTTTTTGGCACGTCCTTGTTCGGGTTGAACGCCGCGCCTGCCGCGATGCGCTTTTCAAGGTCGGGGTTCGATATGTAGGGGCGGCCAAAGCTGATCGCGTCTGCGCGGCCGCTCGATACGTCGGCGTTGGCTTCTTCGGCTCCGTAATCCGAATTGAGGATCAGCGCGCCCGAATAGAGCGAACGGATCAGCGCATCCTGCTGGGGCACATCGGTCTGGCCAAATGTACCGTCCGGGCCGGGCTGGCGCAATTCGAGGAAGGCGAGGCCAAGCTCTTCGATCACTCTGGTCGCCGCGCCAAAGGTCGCGGGCGGATCGCTGTCGTCGGTTCCCTGGCTGTCGCCATTGGGAGACAGGCGGATACCGGTGCGATCCGCGCCCCAGACATCGACAATCGCTTCGAGCACTTCGCGCATGAACCGCGTGCGGTTTTCCGGGCTGCCGCCGTAATCGTCGTCGCGAAGGTTGGTCTTGTCGCGCAGGAACTGGTCGACGAGATAGCCATTCGCGCCGTGCAGCTGGACGGCGTCGAAACCGGCCTTCTTCGCGTTTTGGGCGGCGCGGCGATAATCGTCGATGGTGCGGTTGATGTCGTCCTGCGTCATCGCGCGGGCGGTGGCATATTCCTGCTTACCTACCGGAGTATGCGCTTCGCCGGGAGCTTTGGTCTCGCTCGCCGAGAAAGGACGTTCGCCGCCGAGGAAATGCGGGTGAACGATGCGGCCCATGTGCCATAGCTGCATGGCGATCAGGCCGCCTTCTTCGTGCACGCCTTCGACAATCGGCTTCCACGCCTCGACCTGCTCATCGCTCCAGATGCCCGGGGCGCTTGGCCAGCCCAGCCCCTCAGTGCTGATGCCGGTGGCTTCGGTGAGGATCATGCCTGCGCCTGCGCGCTGGCGGTAATAGGTGCCCATCATTGCATTGGGCACAAACATCGGGTCTGCAGCGCGGCCACGGGTCAGCGGGGCCATGAAAATGCGGTTCCTGGCTTCGAGCGCACCCATGGTGAGCGGCTGGAATAAAGCGGGATGCCTTGTCTCGTTCGGCATTGGCGAAATCCTCCTGTTGGGTTTCAATTGGCTATTCACTTGGCGGCGATAGGGCTACGGCGCAAGGATGGAAAAAGGCGCTGGGTCCAAAGACAATCTTGCTGGACAGGGAGAGGCCGCGGGCTCCTCCTTGCGCGCAGGGCTTTTGCTGGCCGCGCTGCTTGGCGGGAATGTTGCGCTCGCGTTGGGACCGTGGCTGGTGAGGCTTGCGGATACAGGCCCCGTCAGCGCGGCGTTCTGGCGGCTCTTTCTCGCTTTGCCGTTTCTGATCGTGTTCGCGCGCATCGCGGGCCAGCGGCTGACCGGGATGCCGAAGAGGACATTGGTGCTGGTCGCCATCGGGTCGCTCGCCTTTGCTGGAGACCTTGCCAGCTGGCACATCGGCATCGGCATGACGCGGCTGGGCAATGCGACCCTGTTCGGCAATGCGGGCTCGATCATCCTCTTGTTCTGGGGCTTCATCATCGCAAGAATGCTGCCGCGCGGGTTCGAGTGGCTTGCGATCGTGTGCGCGCTGGGCGGGGCGGGCATCCTGCTGGGGCGCAGCCTCGACATATCGCCTGAGACATTCATCGGCGATCTGTTCTGCATCACCGCCGGATTGCTTTACGCGGTCTATCTGCTGACACTTCAGGGCGAGCGCGCGCGGTTCGGTTCGTGGAGCCTCTTGGTATGGGTCAGCATCTTTGCCGCGCCTGCACTGCTTACGCTCGCACTCGCTCTTGGCGAGCCGGTCTGGCCGACCGACTGGACGCCGATCATCGTGCTGTTCATCACCAGCCAGCTGATCGGGCAAGGCCTGCTGGTCTATTCGCTTGGGCATTTCCCGCCGCTTATCATCGGCCTTGCGCTGCTCACTCAGCCGGCGATTGCAGCGGTGATCGGATACAGTGTCTTTGGCGAGGTCCTGACCGCGCTCGATATCCTTGGCATGGTCTTGTTGGGAAGCGCGCTGGTGGTGGCGCGCACGGCGCAGCGCAAATCCGGGCCGGCGATTGCCGCCAAAAGCTAGGCCGCTAGCCGTTTCTGAAACTCGCGAAAGCGCGCCTCGACCGTGTGAAGGTCAGGCCCGACCAGCGTCTCTCGCGCCTGAGCCATCAGCAATTCGCCCTGCTTGCGCATGGCATCCCTGCGCGCGCCATCGCGAACGGGAAGGGCAGCATTGGCGATCACGTCGAGCATCACCAGCGCCGCGTTGGAACTTGCGGCAACCGCGCTGCGGATCGATCCAAGGCCGCGCGTCAGGTAGTGTTCGAAACTGTCGTAGCGCGGGATGACGGGGCAATCCTCGGCGTCTTGCCCGCAAACATCCTTGCGCAAATCGCGCCGCGCAATCTCGCTGGTCGCAGCGCCCAACCAGTGCAGCGCGGTGATCGCGGTGAAGGGATCGTTGATGCCCGGAGAAAGCGCACGAAGGCCGATCTCAACCAGCTCGTCGATCAGGAATTGCGGGTCCTGCGTCGGCGTTCGCACCGATCCGAGGGTGAAGCAGTCGCGCACCCGCTGCTCGATATCTTCAGGCTTGCAGCCCTTGATCTCCATCAGCGGGATGTCGCGGTGGACGAAGTCTCCGGTTCGCACAGACAGGGAGAATGTGCAGCCGCATCCTCTTGCGATCTCCTCGAGGTCTTCGAAGTCGATCATCTGGACGTAACCGGTGCCCCATGCGGTGAGCGGTTCGCCCTCGACCGGCTCGCGTGCGTCGCGAAACTCGTCCTCGTCTGGATAGGTCTCGCGGATTTCATCGAGCAGGCGCGCCCCGATCCGTTTCATCACCATGTTGATCCGGATCGAGGAGGGGACGTGGTGAAGGAAAAAGACCAGCACCGCGACGCAGAGCACGATGAGGGCATAGGCAACCAGCAATGAGAGCTGCGGAGCAAAGCCGGGCAACGCACTTGCCGCAGCGTCGCTTGCAGTGCTGGCGGATTCGTCCTCGGCACGCACCGATCGCAGGACGATGATGTAATAGACAAAGCTGCCGATGAAGGTCGCCAGGCTGACCTGGTTGCCTTTGTCCTCAAGGAAGTTCGTCAGCAGGCGCGGGCCGTATGTGCCGCTCGCATAGGTTACTGCCACCAGCGTGATCGAGAAGACGGTCGAGGCAACCCCGATAGTCGCGCCCGCCAACACGGTCAGGATATCGGCCGCGCCCTTGGGACGGACGGGCACGATCCACTCATAGTCGTTGAGGAATTCCGTGAACCCCTCGCGGTCGAGATAGACGGTCACCAGCGCAAGCGCCGCCGCCAGCAACGCAAAGGTCGCCGGATAGAACCAGTAATTCGCGTTAAGGCGCGCCCAGAAAAAGCGGATTTCGGCTGTCATAGGTCAACAAACGCGCGAGCCGCGCGTTCGTTGCCGACTCAATCGGCTTTGAACGGCACCTTACCCAGATCGCCCATGCCGACCGTGCCGCTTGCCATCTCCAGCATGCGGTCGAGGCTGGCCTTGGCTTTCAGGCGCAGGTCTTCTTCGATTTCGATGCGTGGCTCCAGATCGCGCAGGGCGACGTAGAGCTTTTCCATCGTATTGAGCGCCATGTAGGGACAGATGTTGCAGTTGCAGTTTCCGTCCGCGCCGGGCGCGCCGATGAAGGTCTTTTCGGGAAGCGCCTTTTCCATCTGGTGCATGATGTGCGGCTCGGTCGCGACGATCAGCGTGTCGCCTTCGAAATTCTTGGCGAAATTCAGAATCGAGCTGGTCGAGCCGACGTGATCGGCGTGCTCGATGATCGCGGGCGGGCATTCCGGGTGCGCGGCGACCGGGGCGCCGGGGTGCTGTTCCTTGAGCTTCAGAAGCTCGGTCTCGCTGAAAGCCTCATGGACGATGCACACGCCCGGCCACAGCAACATCTCGCGATTGAAATTGCGCGACAGCCATCCGCCAAGGTGACGGTCAGGGCCAAAGATGATCTTCTGGTCCTTGGGGATCTGCTCGAGGATCGTCTCGGCGCTGGAGCTGGTCACGATCACGTCGGAGAGCGCTTTCACCTCGGTCGAGCAGTTGATGTAGGTGAGCGCGATGTGATCGGGATGCGCTTCGCGGAAGGCCTTGAACTTGTCGGGCGGGCAGCTGTCTTCGAGGCTGCATCCGGCGTCCATGTCGGGCAGGACCACGATCTTTTCCGGCGAAAGGATCTTGGCGGTGTCGGCCATGAACTTCACCCCGCAAAATGCGATCACGTCCGCATCGGTCTCTGCCGCCTTGCGCGAAAGTTCGAGGCTGTCGCCAACGAAGTCGGCGATGTCCTGAATATCGGGGGTCTGGTAGTAATGCGCGAGGATGACCGCATTGCGCTCCTTGCGAAGCCGGTCGATCTCGGCCAGCAAATCGTCGCCGGTGGGCACTTTGGTCTCGATGCTCATGCGCTAAATCCCCAATAACTATCTTGCGCCCGACATAGGGATTGATGCGCCGTTTTGCGAGTGTTTTGCGCAGCGCCCCGTGCTAGCTTTCCTTGTGGGGAGAGAACCATATGTACGAGCTTGACCTCAAAGAAGCGTATTTCCCGGCGCAGACCGATACCGAATACAAAGAACGCACCATCGAAGGCGAATTGCGGGCGCAGGTTGCCGAGCGGCCGGATGCGATGGCTTTGCGCGAATTGCTGGCCGATGGCAGCATTGGCCGCGAATGGACCTATGCCGAATTGCTGCGCGATGCGGAGCGCTGCGCAAAAGCGCTTTCGGCAAGACATGCGGCTGGGACGCGAATCGCAATCATGGGCGGCAATTGCCCCGAATGGGTGCTGGTCCAGTATGGCGCCGCAATGGCTGGCCTGACGCTGGTGACGGTGAACCCCGCCTTCATCGCGCGCGAGGTCCGCTATGTGCTCGAACAATCGGGTTCGGGCGCGGTCTATTACCAACCCAATGTGCGCGGCACCGCGCTTCGCCCCATCGTCGACGAGGCAGCGGCGGGCCTGGCTGCGCATGATCACATCATCGACATCACCGATCATGCCGAATTGTTCGCCGGCGAAAATGACGGCGAGCTTCGCCCGACCGGCCCGCATGACATCGTGATGATCCAGTACACGAGCGGCACGACAGGCTTTCCCAAGGGCGTGCTGCTGCATCAGCATGGCCTCCTGCAAAGCAATCGCGACGTGTTCGTGCGCTGGAACCTTGCGCCCGGCAAAACGGTGATGTGCCCGTTCCCGCTGTTCCACACCGCCGGCAGCGCGGTCTGCGTGCTGGGCGTGATGACGCATGGGGCGTGCCTGCTGCTGGTCTCGGTGTTCGATCCGGTCGCGGTCGCCAAGGCGATCGAGCGCGAGAAGCCAGACGTGCTGGGCGGGGTTGCGACCATGATCTTCGCGATCATCGAGGCGGCGCGAGCAACCGGCACCGACGTGACCGGGGTCAAGACCGTGGTCAGCGGCGGCGCGATGGTGCAACCGGCCCTAAACAAGGCGGCGATCGAGACTTTCGGCGTGCCGATCCTGATCGTCTATGGCCAGACGGAAACCTATCCCGGCATCACCGCCGTATGGCCGGGCGATAGCGGCGAAGAGCTGTTCGAAACTATCGGCCAGCCCATCGCCCACATCGAGGTTGCAATCCTCTCGCCGCAGGACAATTCTGTTTGCGCAATCGGCGAGCAGGGCGAGATCTGCATGCGCGGCTACAACCAGATGGCGGGCTATAACGACAATCCGCAGGCCACCGCCGCGACCATCGATAAGGAGGGCTGGCTGCATACCGGCGACCTCGGGACGATGGCGGCGAACGGCTATCTCAAGATTACGGGCCGGGTGAAGGAGATGATCATTCGCGGCGGCGAGAACCTGTTCCCTGCCGAGATAGAGGCCGCGATGCTCGAACACCCGGCAATCGCCGAGGTTGCGGTCGCGGGCGTTCCGGACGACAAATGGGGCGAGATCGTCGCCTGTTTCATGCGAATGTCGGAAGGGGCCGAGCGCCCGAGCGATGACGAATTGAAATCCTTCGTTCGCGAACGACTCTCCCCGCAGAAAACCCCGGCGCACTGGGTCTGGGTGAACGAATTTCCGCTAACCGGATCGGGCAAGATCCAGAAGTTTCAGCTTGCCGAGAGCTTTGCGAAGGGTGAGCTTGGCTAGGTCATTTGGAACTGCCGCGAGGATGCGCGCGTTTATGCCCGTGTCAATGAACGGAGAACAAATGTGAGCGCGCTTGCAAAGGGACTTTACGCACTGGCCGGACTCGGCGCGCTCGGGGTCGGAGGTTTCTTCACGCTGGGGCTTGTGTCGCAGAACGGCTCCGCTCCCGGTCTTGTCGATGGCCGCCTCAGCTCATGTCCGGGCAGCCCCAATTGCGTCAGCAGTGAAGACGGGACAGCTTCGGAAAAGTCGGTAAAACCCCTGCCGCTCGGCGCGTGGGACGATGTACCGCAAGCTGTCGAGGGGATGGGCGGGACAATCACGGCCAACACATCCGATTACATCGCGGCGGAGTTCAAATCGTCCTTCTTCGGGTTTGTGGACGATGTCGAGTTTCGCAAGGGCGAGGACTTTGTCCACGTGCGCTCGGCCTCGCGGGTCGGTCATTCCGACGCCGGCGTGAATGCAGCCCGGGTGAAGACGCTGCGCAAGGCGCTTAGCCAGTAAGCTGGGTTTCGATGTCCGCATCGGGCAGGTCAGAAGGTTCATCGCCGAACCGCACTTTGACGCGTGCATTTTCGAAGCCTGCAACCTGAAGCGGGATAGCGAGATTCTGCCTCACCGCCTCGCGCGCGGCTGTGCGGGCGAGGGCAAGGACTTCGGGGTTCTTGGCGAAAGCCAGCGCGCGGCGTTCGGCCTGCTCTGAATTGTTGGCGGCAAGATCCTGAGCGGCCTGCCGCGTCACCCACACCCCTTCGGTAAAAATCCGCGCCTTGGCCTCGTCGAGATTGGGGCGCGAGGTTTGCAAGGGCGGCAGCGTGACCGTGAGCGTCTCTGCTTCGGCGTCCCATTTGAACGCGTCTTCGTCCATCCCTGAAAAGTCGATGCGGTAATCGACGCTTGCCGGGATGATCGTCGCCTGCCGCGTTTCGAGCAGATCGACGCCCGCAAAGCTGCGCGTGTCGATGCTTTCCGCGACCACTTCGAAGCGGCTGGAAAAGACGATCAGCGAGTTCTGTTTTTCGAAAGCCAGCATCGCGCTTGCGACCGGATCGCCCTCTTCCTGATAGACATAGGCCCGCCATGCGAGGAACAGGCAGGCGACCAGAAGAAGCGCCGCCGCTAGGCTGAGCATGCGTTCGCCATGCGCATTGAGCTTGCCGCCGTCTTGCCGGATCGCCGGTGCGACGCCTTCGGCCTCTTTTACACCGTCCGCCAAATCTCGCCCTCTCGTGTCGCGAGCCCGCGCTTCTCGAGGTCGATGAGATGCGCGGTCACGCTCATCTCGGCGGCGGGGATCAGGCGTTCGTCCAGACCCTTGTACATATGCGGGATGAAGGCGCTGACGGGTCGCGCTTCTTCGCCCAGCAGGCGCATGATCTGGTTCTCGCGCTGGCGGCGATGGCCGATCATGCCGCGCACCAGCTGGCGCGGCTTCGTGATCGCTTCGCCGTGGGCCGAGTGATAGACCGCGTCCTCGCGGCGCTGCAGCTTTTCAAGGCTCGCCATGTAATCGCCCATGTCGCCATCGGGCGGGATGACGACGCTGGTGGACCAGCCCATCACGTGATCGCCGGTAAAGAGCGATCCGCTCTCCTCCAGCGCAAAGCACAGATGGTTCGACGTGTGGCCCGGCGTCGCAACGGCGGTCAGCGTCCATCCCGTCCCGCGCATCTGCTCGCCATCTTCGAGCACGCGGTCGGGATCGTAGGTCGGGTCAAATGCCTCGTCCGCGCGTGGCAAGTCGGTTTTGAGCACGAGCGGCGCGCAGCCAACGACCGGCGCTCCGGTTTTCTCGGACAAAGGCGCGGCGGCGGGCGAATGATCGCGGTGCGTGTGAGTGCACATGATCGCGGCAACTTTGCGCTCGCCGACAGCGGCAAGGATCGCCTCGATGTGCGCAGCCTCATTCGGTCCCGGATCGATCACCGCGCAATCGGGGCCGTCAAGCTGGCCGACGACGTAAGTCTGCGTGCCCGTATAGGTATAAGGCGAGGGATTGGGTGCCAGCACGCGCGTTACCAGCGGTTCGACCTGATCGGCCAAACCCGTGGGCCATGGCTTGGGAGGAATGGGTGGCATGGGCTTGCATATGGGGTGAAGCGTGGCACATGTCACGCCCAAGAGAGGGATCGAATGTCTGATTACATACTCGTCCTTGACGAAGGCACCACATCCACCCGCGCCATGCTGTTTGCGAGCGATGGCGTGCTGATCGACAGCGCGCAGGAGGAACTGACCCAGCATTATCCGCAAGCTGGCTGGGTCGAGCATGATGCGGGCGAGATCTGGGAAAAGACCTTGAAATGCGCGTTAGCCCTGATCCCCAAGGCGGGCGGCGCTGCGATGATTGCAGGGATCGGTATCACCAACCAGCGCGAAACGGTGGTCGCGTGGGACAAGGAAACGGGCGAGCCGCTCACCCGCGCGATCGTCTGGCAGGATCGCCGCACTGCGCCGTTTTGCGCAGAGCTTCGCGCGGGCGGGCACGAAGAGGCGGTGCAGCGCAGGACCGGGCTGCTGCTCGACCCCTATTTTTCCGGCACCAAGATGCGCTGGATGCTCGACAACGTCCCCGAAGTGCGCGCCGCTGCCGACGCAGGCACGCTTGCGTTCGGGACGGTCGAAAGCTGGCTCGTCTACAAGCTGACCGCCGGCAAGAGCCACATCACCGATGCCAGCAATGCCAGCCGCACGCTTCTTATGGGCCTCGCGGATGACGGCTTTGACGAAGGGCTATGCGAACTTCTCGGTGTGCCCATTTCCGCGCTGCCTCAGGTGGTCGATATGTCGGGAAGCCTCGCTGAAACCGATCGTTCGGTCCTCGACGCGGCGATCCCGATTGCGGGGCTGGCAGGCGACCAGCAATCCGCGACGATCGGGCAGGCCTGTCTTGCGCCGGGAGAGACCAAGGCGACTTACGGAACAGGGGCCTTCGTTCTCACCAATCAGGGCGAGAACATACCGCTTTCGACCAACCGGATGCTTGGCACGGTTCTGATGCAGCTTGATGGCAAACGCACTTACGCAATCGAAGGTTCGGTCTTTGTGGCGGGTAGCCTTGTCCAGTGGCTGCGCGATTCACTCGGCATCGTCGAGGTCGCCAGTGAGACCGAAAAGCTTGCCCGATCAATCCCCGATAGCGGCGGCGTCACCATCGTACCCGCTCTGTCGGGGCTGGGCGCTCCGCACTGGCGGGCTGATGCGCGCGGCGTCATCACCGGGCTCAGTTTCGCTAGCGGTAAGCCGCAGCTTGCCCGCGCCGCTTTGGAGGCGATGGCGCATCAGACCTACGATCTCGCCGATGCTTTTGCGGCCGATGGGGCCCCCTGGCAGACGCTGCGGATCGACGGCGGGATGGCGGGCAATGACTGGATGGCGCAGGACCTTGCCGACATGCTCGACGTCACGGTTGAGCGGCCGAGCTTCATCGAAACCACCGCGCTGGGCGCTGCGATGCTCGCGGCTGTCGGTGTGGGGCTCTATCCCGATCTTGCGAGCGCTGCTGCAAAGATGCGCGGCGAACTCACCAGCTTCGAACCGTCGATGAGCGAGGATGTGCGCGAGGAACGTCTGGCGCGCTGGCGCAAGGCACTCGAAGCCGTCTGATGCTCGCAGAAACCGGCGTGAAGCGCCGCAAGGGCGACCGCCCGCCCGCAGCGGGCTTGTAGCGAAGCGGAAGGCGTCTAGCGAGGACGAAGCCGCAGGTGCGGCTTCGCTAGGAAACTACCCCAGATCCTCAATCCGGCGTTTCAGCCGGCTGTGGATCGCGCGCGCCGGCGATGCCATTTCGAAGCCGCAGCGCCATGCCTCGTCGAGCCGCGCGATGCGTTCATGCAGCCGCTCGGTCTCGGCAATGAGATCGCAGGTTGCAGGCTCCAGCACCTCGAGCGCTCGCGGATCGGCGCAGCGATCGGAAGGCAGCGTTCCATGCAGGCGCACCTGCGTCTCGCTGAGGTCGCCGGAGAAGAAGGCGCGCTGGTTCAACAGCCAAGCAAGCACAT
Organism: Erythrobacter sp. KY5; assembly: GCF_003264115.1. NCBI lineage: Bacteria > Pseudomonadati > Pseudomonadota > Alphaproteobacteria > Sphingomonadales > Erythrobacteraceae > Erythrobacter > Erythrobacter sp. KY5. Next base: position 1,077,219 of record NZ_CP021912.1, read on the forward strand.
GCATCATGCGCGTGGTGGTCTTGAGGCCCTCTGTCGACAGCGCAAGGCGGATGTCGGAGCTTTCGCCGTTCTCCGGTTCGCGCGTGCCCAGAGCAAAGACGGCGCGCACCTCGTCGGCAAGGAGAAGCGCCTCACTGTAAAGCGCCTCGATAATCGGGCGTGAAAGATCGGTTGTACGTGACATTGTGGGGTTGCGCTACGCCTCGCTGGGCCGGCTGACCAGCCGCCCATGGTTACTATACCGTTGTCGTTTTTATGGCGTCCCGTAGCGGTACATTATGGGAGCGTGTTTAACGCTTTGTTAAATCGCGGACTGCCTTCGCCCACCAATCCGCGCTGGCGTCCTCGCATAAGCTCGGGCGCGCGGTCGCGCTTGCGACGCCTGCGGTGTCGATTTAGCGTGACCTCACCTGCGTATCACTGGTTTCGGCTGCACTGCAGCCGCAAGGCCGACTGGCCGCCCGCAGCGGGCGCGGCTTGCCGCGCATCTAGCGAGGACGTGCCCCTGGATGGGGGCACGCAAACTATCACGCAATGATATCGGGCAGCAGCGTGTCTTCGATGATCGCGATCTGGTCCTTGAGGCGCAATTTGCGCTTCTTGAGGCGGGCGATCTGCAACTGGTCGGTTGACCCTGCGTCGGTCAACGCGGTGATGGCGGCGTCGAGATCGCGATGCTCGGTGCGCAGCAGTTCGAGCCGTTTGAGAAGCTCCTGCTCATTCATATCGCAAACGAATCGTCCTCGAGGCTAAAGGGCCATAACTCATCGGTTCATGCGCCATCTTGTCGCCATTCGCCAAGGCCTTTCGCGAGAGATTGAGTGAACATTCACAAGGCCGACCTTGAGCAGTTACCGCAGGTTATCTCAGGAATGGACGCGGTTCACCGATTTACGTTTCATCAGCCCTTTGCAAGTTAACTGTGTTTGTGATCTTATCGAGATCTGCGGCCCGGCCGCCTGATGCCGAGTCGCTCCCCGGGGGCAGCCCCCCGACACAAGCAAAGGAGAACGCTTATGGCATCGCACGCATCTACGTCTCACGTGAATGCTCTCCAATCCAAACATGCCGGCCTTGAGGCCAAGCTCCGCGATGAGCTTGCCCGGCCCGCTCCCGATACGGCGATGATCCAGGCTCTCAAAAAGCAAAAGCTCAAGTTAAAAGAAGAGATTGCGCGCTGTTAGCGGCGCGCCGGTTTCCCCGCAGACACATTCATCGCAAATGGCGCCAAAAGAAGTGCGCGGCGCATCATGCAAGCCTTTGCTTTTGCAGAGCTGACAGCCTAGTCAGGGCAAAGTCATGACAGCCGCCGCTTCCGCCAGACAGATCCTCACCCGCCTTCACGAGGTGATGGCATCGCGCCTGCACGCGCAGGGCAAGCTTGACCAGGTGGTCGAGATCATCGGCGAATGTCTGTCGAGCGAGGTGTGCTCGATCTATCTCCTGCGCGAAGGAATGCTGGAACTCTACGCAACGCGCGGCCTGAACAAGAGCGCGGTGCATGTCACGCGCATGGCCATCGGCGAAGGGCTGACCGGCACGATTGCCGACAACGTCGAAACGCTCAACCTCGCCGAGGCAAAGGCGCATCCCGACTTCAGCTACCGGCCCGAAACCGGCGAGGACAAGTTTCACTCCTTTGCAGGCGTTCCGATCGTCTATCGCGAGCGGGCTGTGGGCATATTATGCGTTCAGCATGTCGACCCGCGCCGCTACGAAGACATCGAGATCGAGGCGTTACAGACCACCGCGATGGTCTTGTCTGAACTCATTACCAATGCCGAATTGGTGGACGAGGAAGAAGCGCTCAGCCTGTCGCCGCAGCAGTCGGGGCCTCAAACGCTTTCCGGGCTGACCCTGGTGAGGGGGCTTGGCGCCGGATTTGCCGCATACCACCAGCCGCGCGTCCAGATCACGCAGGTCATGGCCGACGATACCGAGGCAGAGCGTAGCCGCGTCTATCGCGCCTTCGACAAGATGCGCGAGCAAATCGACGGTCTCACCACTCAGGCCGAATTTGGCGTGGGCGGAGAGCATGAGGAAGTGCTCGAAACCTACAAGATGTTCGCATACGACGAAGGCTGGTCGCGCCGCATCAACGAGGCGATCGATTCAGGCCTCACCGCCGAGGCCGCGATCGAGCGTGTGCAGCAGCACACCCGGATGCGCATGCGCGAGATCGACGATCCGCTGCTGGCCGACCGGATGCACGATCTGGAAGACCTTGCGAACCGCCTGCTTCGGATCGTGTCGGGCCAGATCGGTACGGCGGCGCAGCAGGGGCTTCGCAAGGACACGATCCTGATTGCGCGCAATCTGGGCCCTGCGGAACTGCTTGAATATGACCGGCGTCGCCTGAAGGGCGTGATCCTTGAGGAAGGCTCGCTCACCGCGCATGTCGTGATCGTCGCGCGCGCCATGGGCGTGCCGGTGCTGGGCCGCGCAAACCGCGCACGCGGGGTCATTCGAGAGGGCGATGAGATCCTGCTCGACGCGACTGCCTCAACCGCGACGGTCCGGCCTTCGGCGCAGATGGCAGACGCCTTTGCGCAACGATTTGCCAAGTCGAAAGAGCGCCAGGCGGCCTATGCGAGCCTTCGCGATGTCGAACCTTTCACGCGCTGCGGCACGCGCATCACGGTGATGATGAATGCCGGCCTGCGCGACGATATGAGCGCGCTTGCGATGACCGGTGCTGACGGGGTCGGCCTGTTCCGCACCGAATTTCAGTTCCTCGTCTCCGCGACCCTGCCCCAGCGCGAACGCCAGTTGAAACTCTATCGCGACGTGCTCGATGCAGCCGGAGACAAGCCGGTGATTTTCCGCACGGTCGATATCGGCGGCGACAAGTCGGTGCCCTATCTTTCCTCCGGCATTGCCGACAACGATGAAAACCCCGCAATGGGCTGGCGCGCACTGCGCCTTGCACTGACGCGTGAAGGGCTGATGAAAGCGCAGGCGCGCGCCTTGCTTGAGGCGGCGGCGGGGCGCTCGCTCTATGTCATGTTCCCTATGGTCTCTGAGGTGTGGGAATTCGACGCGGCCAAGAAAGTCTTCGATGAGCAGCTCGAATTCATGCGCTCCAAAAAGAAAATGGTGCCCGAGCAGATCCATTTCGGCGCGATGCTCGAAGTGCCGGCGCTGGCCGAAATGCTGGACCTGCTTGTCCCGCGCCTTTCGTTCCTGTCGATCGGCACGAATGACCTTACGCAGTTCCTGTTCGCCGCGGACCGGGGGAACCCGGCGCTGGCGGAACGCTATGACTGGCTGAGCCCGCCGATCTTCCGCTTCCTGCGCCGCGTGGTGCAGGGCACTCTTGGCAGCAACATCGATCTGGGCGTCTGCGGCGAAATGGGCGGGCGAAGGCTGGAAGCGCTCGCTTTGCTTGGCATTGGCGTTCGCCGCCTCTCGATCACTCCGGCCGCTGTCGGCCCGATCAAGGAACTGGTGCGCAAGGTCGATCTTGCCGAGATCAACGATGCAATGAATCAGTGGTTGTCCGAACCCGGCGTCAATCTTCGCGAAGAGCTTTCCAGGTGGGCCACTGAGCGTGAAATTGAAACGGATTAGGGACAGCCTGCCTCTGGTTAACGACTGCTTGGGGCATCCTGGCTCAAGCCCTCGGGTTTTTACAAACCCTTGCTTGACTCATCACAGGGCGGGAAGCTTCTTGCATCAACAATGAAAATGCAAAATAACCACGATAACGTGGATCGGGTCATGGATAGCGAACAGGACACCACTTTTGAGGGCGATTCGGTGGCGGAAGATACAACTTCCGACACAGCCGGCGGTCGCCTGCGCGAAGCGCGCGAGGCCAAGCGCCTCGATCTTGCTCATGTGGCGGCCGAAACGCGTATCCCGCTAAGGCATCTCGAAGCGATTGAGGAAGGCGACTATGCCTCGCTGCCCTCTCGCACTTACGCGATCGGTTTCGCCCGCAATTATGCGCGGGTGGTCGCACTGGATGCGGAACAGATCGTCGGGATGGTCCGCGATGAGCTGTCCGAAGGACAAGCGCGCCAGTCGGCGATGCAGGGCGGTATGGAACCGGGCGACCCGGCCAAGCTTCCTTCATCTGGGCTTGCGTGGTTCGGCGGGATTGCCGCGCTGATTTTCGCGATCGGTGCATTCGCATTTGCCAGCACCTATTTCGGAGCGGGCGCCGACCTGCCATCGCTGATCGCGCAGGATGATGCCGCAGCTGAGGAAGGTGCCGATGCCGGCGAAGTCGCCGTGGCTGCAAATGAGGCGAGCTCCGCCGACACTTCAGACACCGTCGCCCCGCCCACCGACGGCCAGGTCGTTTTCACGGCCACCGGCGAAGGGGCATGGGTGCGCTTTTACGAAGAGGGAGGAGAGCGCCTTTACGAAGGCGTCATGGAAGAAGGCGACACGTTCGAAGTGCCGCTTGATGCGGACGATCCGCGCCTGAATACGGGTCGGCCCAACCTCTTCCAGATCACCATCAACGGGCAAGCGGTTCCGCCGCTTGCCGAGGAAATGGTGCCGGTTGGCGATGCTCCGGTTTCCGCCGCCGCACTTCTGGCGCGTGCCAATTCCCCGGACGAGCCGCAGATCACCAACAACTGAGCTGGCACCGCTCACCTCGCAATCCCCACATTCCCCCGTTTAGTACGCTTACGGGGTCGACTTGAACGCACCGTTTCGCCACAGATTCCGGTCATATTCATGCGCGCTTTCACATGATGCGCACACGCCAATGAAAGAGGGAGCCTGAACCACCATGACCCCCGCAAAATCTCTGAAATTCTCTGGTCTGTCGACCTTTCGCGTGCAGCGCGCCTTTCCGGCGCTTGGCGCGATTGTCGCAGCCGCCGTTGTTGCAACCACGCCGGTGCCGTCGATGGCACAGGACAATGCCGAGGCGCGCCTTCGCCGTGCCGAAGCCGAAATTCGCGCGTTGCAGCGCGCCGTGTTTCCCGGCGGCGACGGGCGGTTCTTCGAGCCGCAGATCACCGCAGACGGCAGTGCGACCGGCCCGGCAACCACGAGCGCTCCGTCGACGACCGCGGTAACCGATATTCTCGCGCGGCTCGACGCGATGGAGCAGCAGCTTCAACGCCTGACCGCTCTCACCGAAGAAAACACCAACACGCTGGGCCTGCTGGGCGAGCGGGTCACCGGCCTCGAAGCGCGCGCGAACAATGCGCCGATGATCGCGCCCCAGACCGCCGCCATCACCGCCGAAGCTGAGGCGGAGACCGGGATCGGTGCCGAGACCGAGACCGAAGCGGGCGCGATGGAAAGCAACCTCGCCGCCATGACCGGAGCGAGCGAAGCCGAAACGCAGGCCCCCGCCGCCAGCGGGCCAAGCCCCGAACGTCTTGCCGCGGTTCAGGAAATTACCAAGCCGCAGACCGAAGACGCGGCGGATGATGAATATTCCTACGGCTTCCGCCTGTGGAATGCCGGTTTCTATCCCGAAGCACGCCAGCAACTCGCCTCATACGTAGAGCAGCACCCGGACCATTTCCGCATCACCTATGGCCGCAACCTGCTTGGCCGCGCGTTTCTCGATGATGGAATGCCCGAGGAGGCGGCGCGCTGGTTCCTGCGCAATTATCAGGCGGATCGCACCGCCAATCGCGCGCCCGACAGCCTGCTCTATCTGGCCGAAAGCATGATCGCGATGGGCGACACCCGCCGCGCCTGCATCGCGCTTGCCGAGTTTGGCGACACCTATCCCGCAGTAGCCACCGGGCGACTTGCCGATCAATACGAGAGCAATCGTCGCCGGGTGAACTGCGAGAGCTGATCCGGCCGGTTACCGGGCGCAAGGGGGCGCTGATTGATACGCAGATCCATCTCGAGGCTATCGATCCTGAGCTGATCGCGCGCTTCGACGCTGCGCTGGAGCGCCTTTGGCCCGAAGAGGATCGAACCGGGCCGTTGGGCCTGGCGGTGTCGGGCGGTCCCGATAGTCTCGCGCTGCTGTTGCTCGGCGCGGCAGCGAGGCCGGGCGAAGTTGCGGTGATGAGCATCGACCACGGACTTCGTCCCGAAGCGGCTCAGGAAGTCGCTTTCGTGGAGAGCCTGTGCCGGACGCTCGGCATTCCCTTTACGGCGGCGAAGGTCGCGCCGGGCTCGGGAAACCTGCAGGCGCGGGCGCGTGAGGCCCGCTACGCAGCGCTAGTCCAATGGGCCGCGCAGCAGGGGCTCGGTGCGGTCGCGACGGCGCACCATATTGACGATCAGGCCGAAACGCTGCTGATGCGGCTTGCGCGGGGAAGCGGGATTGCCGGTCTGGCTGGCGTGCGCGAGTGGACGCATCTGCCCCAAAGCGACGTGCCATTGATCCGCCCCTTGCTGGGCTTTCGCAAGACAGAGCTTGAAGCGGTGGTTAAGAGCGCGGCCATCGCTGCGGTGAGGGACCCCTCAAACGAAAACCCCGCCTTCGACCGCGTGCGCGTGCGGCAGCATCTTGCTCAGCACGACTGGCTCGATGCCGAGGCGCTGGCGACGAGCGCACATCACCTTGCCGAAGCGTGGCGCGCACTGGAATGGTATGCGCAGCTCGACTGGGAGGAGATGGTCGACCGCGAGGAAACGCCCGAAGGCGCGCCGCAATACCGGTATTATTGCAATGCACCGCGCGCGGTCCAGGTGGAGACGGTAAGCCGGATCGTGAGCGCCCTTGGTGGCCGGGTCAGCCGCAGCGAAGCGGGTAATGCCGCCGACAGGTTATGGCGCGGCGAGAACGCATCGCTCGGCGGCGTGCTAGGCCGATGCGATATCGAGAAGGTCGAGAAAGTCGGCGTCGAAATGCGTGTCTGGCGCTTCTCACCCGAACCGCCGAGGAACACGCACTAACAGGTCACGACATGATCTTGTCGCCAAGGCCGATCATTTTGCCCCGCGTGATCACAACCCTGTCGCCGCGCTTTGCAATCGCGAACAGCTTTTCCGCAAAAGGATCGGGCACGCCGATACAGCCGTGCGAGGCATAGCCGTTCATTACCGGTGAACCGTGGATCGCGATCCCGTCCCACGTGAGGCGCAAGGTCCATGGCATTGGCGCATTGTTGTACTTCTCCGATACGTTATCGCGCTCCTTCGTCAGGATCGGGAAAGTGCCGAGCGGCGTCGGGTGCGACTGGGTACCCAGCAGCGCCACCGCCGTGCCGATTTCGTGACCGTCGCGGAACACGCTGATGACGCGCGCATCGAGGTCGACGGTCATCACGATCTTGCCCGTGGCAGGCGCGCGGCTTTCGTCCCAGTACCAATCGCCATACCGGATCGAACCCTCGATCGGCAGGATAGACTTGATGACGAAGGGATCGTCGCTCTGGACGACCGGCACGTTCTGGACCTGCGGCTCGGAAATCAGGCGGGTTGCGGGGCCACGCGGCGGCTGCGTCGTGGCGGAGGCATATTGCGCAGGCACGCTGTTATAGGTCACTTCGTCGAAGTCGTAGGCGCTGTTTGCCGCGATGGTGGCTGTAGGTTCGGGCGTTTCGACCAGTGCATTGGCAAGCGCGTTCACCGCAGCCGGGGCTGGCGGAAGTTCGGGAAGATCATCGGCTGACGTGTCGATCCCGAAAGGCTGCGGCAGGCTCGGGTCGACCACCAGCGAAGCGCCTCCGGTGGTCGGGTCGATCGCGCGGATCGCGTTTTGCGCGTCGGAAGCGACCTGCACGGCGGCATCGGCGGCCTCATCGGCGCTGGTCTGCGCGACTGCGAGCGAGGTGCCCCCGGTCAGCGCGGCAATTCCGGCGAGCGCGGTCAGGCCGAGATGTGTGAAAGTCGTTTGCAGAAGTTTCTGGTTCATGCTGCGCATTATGGCGATAATCGCGGTAAACTTCCAGCGACTAACGGGCGGCGTCCCCTCAAGGGACGCAGGGAACCCAAAGGTTAATGCGCATGGCCTCGCGGAGTTATCCGTGCGCCCCGAACTGGTTGGCTATCGCAATGCTGAGACGCAGCATCAGCGAATAGGCGCGCTCGATAGGGTCGATGAAGTCGCGGGTGATCGCGGCATAACCCTCCGCCTGCGCATCGGGATAGTCGGCAGGCGCGTCGATCGCGAAATCGGATGGCGAGGGGAAATGCGTTGGGAACGCGCGCCGCATCTGGGAAAGCGCGTCTTCGATGCGCAGGCTGAACACCATCTCCAGCACGTCCTCGCGGCTGACATCGTTCGCTCTGGAGAAGACCGGGACCGACACGGCGCGAAGGAAGATATGCTGCATCAGCGCCAGCCTCAGCGCCTGCGCCGCGCCGATCATCCGGCGGGTTTCCTCGACCGGCATGTCATTCTCAACCGGCGGCAACAGCTCGATCAGGCGGTGATATTTGAGCGCATCGACGCGCAAGCGGGAGGCAAGGCGGCGGAACACCCCGGTGCGATCGTCCTTGGTCAGATATTCGGCCAGCACCTCGCACGCGGCCGACAAATGCGGCTCGGTCCCGCGATAGGGACGGCTCGCCCAGTAAGCGGAGTTGAACAGCTCGCCATATGCCGCAACCGTCTTGATGCTGGCGAGCGAGTTCGATGTGCGGGCAAGGCGCAGCATCTGCCGCCCGCGCTCGCTTTCCTGCAAGAGCGCTGCGATCTCTTCGTAATTGCCATCTGCCGCGCTGCCGATCCCGGCGATGACATTCACCGGAAAGCCAAGCTGCTGGAGGATCGAATTGTGCGGGATCGCGCGGATCTGGCGTAGGTTCATGTCGCGGTCGGCGCTAAGGTCCGACTGGCGGCGCGAGACCCGGCTGCCGGTCGAATTGAGCAAGCCGAGGCCGAAGGCTGTCACCGCGCGGCTGTAAGTCTGGCTGCGCAGATGGGCGCGCTGATGCGCACGGATGGCGCGGTAGAAATCGAGGCTGAGATCGGTGCGCGCATAGAATGGATCGTCGCAAACCTCGCTGCGCTCAGGCGCATCGGTGATGATCCGCGTCAGTGTCGCGTGGGCGAGCGCGGGGTTGGCAAACAGCAGATATCCGTCGCCGCCCTGAAAGCTGACTTCGGGTTCGAGTTCAATTCCGTGACGGTGGAACCGGCTGCGCGCCCACGGGCTGAGCGGCCATGTCAGGCGGTCGGCAAAGCCGCTGGGATGCGCGCCGCGACCCATGCTTTCGCCGTGTGTGTTGAAGATCAGAGCGGCCACGTCCTTGAGGCCATTGCGCTCCATCGCCTGCGCAAGCCGCCCTTGCAGACGCTCAATCGCGAGGCTCGCGGGAATTTGCCCGACGAACCGCCCGGCGTCCGAGAACCCGGTCTGGATGCACACCCGTCCGCGTGTCCGGGCGTAGTCCTTGTACTGGTCTTCTGCGCACAGCGCTTCGAGGAAGCGCCCGCCGTGCTCAAGCGCGCTTTCGGTTTCGAACAAAGGCGAGACATCGACCTTGTCCTCGATCCCGAACAGCCGCGCGAGATACAGCGCGGCGAGGATGGTCGAGGGCTGCTCGCATTCGGCGATCAGCATCCGGATCGGCGTATCGGCGTCGATATGACCCAGGATCTGCGCCATCGCGAGGAATTGCCGGGTCGCGGTCGAGCTTTCGATGGCGAGCGAGGCGAAATTGGTTCGCTTGGGTTCGACTTCTGCAAGCATCCGGCGAAGCGTCGCCATCGCGCCCTTGCTGGCGAGATCGAGGCCCGCTTGATCGCCCAGATGCGCGCGGATGGCGTTGTGAAGCTGCTTTGCGTTCACGCGGAAATGGACATGCGCCATGCCAAGCCCATCGGCGCGCATCGCGGCGGCAAGAGTGAGCAGGTCGACGGCGTGATCGGTATCGTCGCTCGCCTCGGCCTCTTTTTCGAGCGCTTCGATGATCCCAGCGAGCGAGGTCAGCTTTGCCGGATCGTCAGCGGTCAGCCGGTTGGCGGCGGCGGAAAGCTTGTCCGCATCGGTAAGGTCATCTGCGAAGTCCTTCGCCCCGCGCGCGGCGTGTTCGGCCGCTGCGGTGAGCGTTTCGACCAATGCGTGCCCGGCGTCGATGGCCTTGAGGTCAGCCGCATAACGCTCCAGCCGTTCGGCCTTTTCCGACAGGCGGAACCGGATCGAGGTGTACCACTTGATATCGGTGCGCCCGTCCATGTCGTATCCAACCCAGGTCGCGAAGCGGAACGGCAGCGGCTTTGTGATCTTCCACTGCTTCGGCCAGCACGCGGCTGCATGGACCAGCGCCTCGCGAGCGATCTGGCTGCGCGCATCCTGCGCATTGGCGATGGCGGCCATCGCCTGTTCGTGTTCGTAATCGAGCGTGACGGCGGGTCGCGGCTCGCTGGTGGCGCAGGCATCGCAGGAAAGCTTCGCGCCGGTCGCGGCGGCTTCGGCGACAACCGTTGTGTGCGCGGGCGTCATCAAAAAGGTGGGATGCGCGGTGAAGACCGCGTGCAGGCTCGGCGTTTCCAACCTTGCGCGAAAAGCGTTGAAATCCTCACCCGGTCCCAGCGCTTCCTTGAGAGCGGTCGTGTTGGCTTGCGGTTCGACCGGCGCAACCAGCCGCTCAAGCCGTTTGGCGCGCGCCTTGAGCGAGCTGCACTCCATCTCGACCACTAGGTCTTCGAGCGCATCGAGGTCCATCACCCCGCCCTCAAGCGAGCGCGACAGGTCGAGGCCAAGCTGAAAGACCGGGTTGAACAGCGGCGTCTCGCGCGTGCGGGCGTGCAGCTCCTGCAATCGCTCTGACAGCGAGCCGAGCGTGGTCAGCGGCAAGGTCATGGCTGCGGTTCCTCAAGATGGGTCTGGGCAAAGGCGGCTGCTGCACCGAGCAGGCCGGGTTGGGGGTGGGTGATGAGCTTTACCGGAAGCGTCGCCATCATCCCGGCAAAGCGCCCCTTGGCGGTGAAGCGCGAGGCGAAACCGGACGTGCGGATCGTCTCGCGAATGCGGTAGCCAAGGCCCCCTGCGATCACGACGCCCTTGGCCCCCTGAACCAGCGCGATGTCCCCTGCGACCGATCCCAGTGCGAGGCAGAAGCGGTCGACCGCGGCGGCGGCGAGGCTGTCCGAACCGTCGGTTCCGGCGGTCCAGATTTCGACATCGGTCATTTCGCGCACCGCGCGCCCTTCCATGGCAGCTAGCGCCTGAAAAATGTCGACGATGGCAGGGCCCGAGACGACGCGTTCGTCCGAGACGCGCGTGTGGCGCTTGCGCAGGCGAGCAAGGATCGCGTCCTCGATACTGTCGAGCGGCGCGAAATCGCCGTGACCGCCCTCGGTCGCCTGAACGCGGTAAGAGCCGTCGGGGCGGCGATAGAAGTATGCGACGCCCAGCCCGGTGCCCGGACCAAGGACGCTGATCGTGCCGGGTTCGGGGAAGGGCACGTCCGGGCCAGCGAGATGCAGGAATTCCTCGTCAGGCGCGCGCGCAGCGGCGTGAGCCACGGCTTCGAAATCGTTGACGATGACGTGGCTCTTGCAGCCCAGCTTGCTCTCGATCAGCGGCGGGCGGATCATCCAGGGATTGTTGGTAAAGCGGATGATGTCGGGCTTGATCGGCCCGGCCACCGCCATCGCCAGTTGGTCGGGCAAATTGCCGCCCATCTGCTGCGCGAAATCCTCCCACGCGGTCTGGAAACTGGCGTGGGTTTCGGTGTGGATCGTGACCGGATCGCCCAGCGCGATGTTGCTGTCCGCATGGATGGTCGCGATGGCAAAGCGTGCATGCGTGCCGCCGATATCGACGGTGACGATCTGTGTCTCCCCCGCCAAGGCTTTACAATCCTGCGCTGGCGAGCATTGCCGATGCGCCCTGTTCGGCGCCATCGGCCTGCAACTGCATCATCCGGTAAAGCTCGCGCCCGACGCCCCATTCGGGCTCGGGATCGGGAGCGGCGTCGCGCGCGTCGAGGTCGGCTGTGGTCGAAAGCTCGCCCGTCTCCGCGCAGACCTTCACCATGTCGCCATCGCGCAGGTAAGCGAGCGGTCCGCCGCCGACAGCCTCGGGCGTGATGTGGATCGCGCAAGGCACCTTGCCTGACGCGCCCGACATGCGCCCATCGGTGACGAGCGCGACCTTGAACCCCTTGTCCTGCAACACTGCGAGCGGCGGGGTGAGCGAGTGGAGTTCGGGCATCCCATTGGCGCGCGGGCCCTGAAAGCGCACGACGACCACGACATCGCGGTCAAGCTCGCCCGCCTTGAAGGCTTTCGTCACGTCATGCTGGTTTTCGAACACGCGGCACGGCGCCTCGATGGTCCAGCGCTCTTTTGCGACCGCCGATGATTTGAAACAGGCGCGGCCAAGATTGCCGGTCAAAAGCTTCATGCCGCCGTCATGCTGGAAAGGCTCTGCCACCGGGCGAAGCATGGTGTCGTCGCGCGTTTCGGTGACGCGGGTCCACTGGAGCTTGTCGTCCTGCCAGACGGGTTCTGCCGTGTAGGCTTCGAAGCCGTCTTCCCACACGGTGAGGATGTCGGCGTGCGCAAGGCCTGCGCCCAGAAGCTCGCCGATCACGTAACCCATGCCGCCAGCGTGGTGGAACTGGTTCACATCGCCCGATCCGTTGGGATAGACCCGCGCGACGAGCGGGACGACGCTCGACAGCTCGGCAAGGTCGGTCCAGTCGATGATGACGCCGGCGGCGCGCGCCATGGCGGGGATGTGGATTGCGTGATTGGTGGAGCCGCCCGTGGCGAGAAGGCCGATGGCGGCGTTGATGATCGCTTTTTCGTCGACCACCTGCGCCAGAGTACGCTCCGTCGTCCCGGCAAGCTCGGCCACCCGGTGAACCGCCGCCCGGTCGAGCGCCTGGCGCAATCTCGTGCCCGGCTGGACGAACGCCGCGCCCGGAACATGCAGCCCCATCATCTCCATCATCATCTGGTTGGAGTTGGCGGTGCCATAGAACGTGCAGGTGCCCGGCGAGTGATAGCTTGCGAGTTCGCTTTCGAGCAGCACATCGCGCCCGACTTCGCCCGCCGCATATTTCTGGCGGGTTTCCTGCTTCTGCTTGTTCGAAATCCCGCTCGGCATTGGGCCTGACGGCACAAAAATCGCGGGCAGGTGGCCAAAGCGCAGCGCGCCGATCATCAGGCCGGGGACGATCTTGTCGCAAATGCCAAGATAGGCCGCGCCGTCATACATCTGGTGGCTCATCGCGACCGTGGCGGCCATGGCGATGTTGTCGCGAGAAAAGAGCGAGAGCTCCATCCCGTCCTCGCCCTGTGTGACGCCATCGCACATAGCAGGCGTGCCGCCCGCGACCTGAGCCGTTGCGCCCACTTCGCGCGCATAGATCTTCAGGCGATCGGGATAGCGGCCATAGGGCTGATGCGCGGAGAGCATGTCGTTATAGGCGGTGACGATCCCGATATTGGGCCCGCGCCCCTCCTTCATCGCCTCCTGATCCTCAAGCGCGCCCGCAAAGGCATGAGCGAGCACCGAGCATGAGACCTGCTCGCGTTCGGGGCGTCGGTCGCCCTCGCGCTTCATCAGGTCGAGATATCGCCCGCGCGACGGTTTTGAGCGTTCGATAATACGCTCCGTCACGCGGTGGATGGTGTCGTTGAGGTTACTCATGCCAGCTCACTCCGTCGCGTTCGGCGAGCGCGATTGCCGCGCTCGGCCCCCAGCTGCCTGCGGTGTAGGTCTTGGGGGTGACGCCGTTCGCTTCCCATTCGGCGCGGATCGCGTCGATCCAGTGCCACTGTGCCTCGACCTCGTCGCGGCGCACGAACAATGTCTGATCGCCCTTGATGAGGTCAAGAAGCAGGCGCTCATACGCGATGCGGCGCTGGGTCTCGGCAAAGGCCGATGGCATCGCGATCTTCAGCGGCACTTCGCGCAGGCGTACGCCGTCTTCATCAAGGCCCGGCACTTTCGCCATCAGCGAGAGCGTGATGTCCTCTTCTGGCTGAATGCCGATGAGGAGGTGGTTGGGTTGGAGCCCTGCGGCGGTTTGAAGTTTCTGGCCTTCGAAGATCGAGTGCGGGACGCAGCGGAATTTGACCAGAATCTCGGTCACGCGTTCAGGCAGGCGCTTTCCGGTGCGCAGGTAAAAGGGCACGCCCTTCCAACGCCAATTGTCGACATGCGCCTTGATCGCGGTGAAGGTTTCCGTGGTCGAGGGCTTGCCCAGTTCCTCGTCATAGCCCGGCACCGCCTGTCCGTTGACCGCACCTGCGCGGTACTGACCGGTAACGGTCTCGCTGGCGACAGCCTTGCGCAGAGCACGCAGCACCTTGACCTTTTCATCGCGCACGGCGGTCGCATCGAAGCTTGTCGGCGGTTCCATCGCGACCAGAGCGAGCAGTTGCAACATGTGGTTCTGCACCATGTCACGCAGCGCGCCTGCATCGTCGTAGAACGTCACGCGGCCTTCGAGACCCACCGTCTCCGCGACTGTGATCTGCACATGCTCGATGATGTTCGAATTCCAGATCGGTTCGAACAGGATGTTGGCAAAACGCAGCGCAAGGAGGTTCTGCACCGTCTCCTTGCCCAGATAATGGTCGATGCGGAAAATGCGTTCTTCGGGAAAGGCATCGGCAACCGCATCGTTGATCTGCGCAGAGCTTTCCAGATCGGTGCCGAGCGGTTTTTCAAGGCACATGCGCACCTTCTCACCCGTCAGCCCGGCATGTTGTAGCCCGGCAATCGTGGGGCCGAACAGGCTGGGTGCGGTGGAAAGGAATATGGCGAGGCCGCCATTTTCCTCATCGCTTTTGCCCGCATCGGCGACCTTTGCCGCCAGCGCATCGAAGCCATCGACCGTGGACGCATCGAGCGGCTGGTATGTCAGGCGATTGAGAAACTGCGCCATGCTGCCGCGCCGTTCAGCGGGCAGGAATTCCTCAAGCGCCTCACGCGCCATATTGCGAAATTCGCCATCGTCGATTTCGCTGCGCGCCGTGCCGATAATGGCGAGGCGTTCCGGCAAAAGCCCGTCCGCATCAAGAGCGCAAAGGCTGGGCAGCAGCTTGCGCCGCGCAAGGTCCCCCGTCGCCCCGAACAAGAGCAAACGGTCAGCAGCAAATTCAGTCATCGTGATCCCCAATATTCAAGTGGGGCGTAACGTCATGTCAGGATGCCTGCAACGAAAGAATTGTTGCAGGTGCGAAAACGTAAGATTCAGTCTCCAAACGCTACGGAAACCTTGCTGTATTCGAATTGCATCGGGCCAAAGGTGGTGAGGAAAGAGACATCGGCTGCATCGCGTCCCACGCCGATCTTCACCGCATTGGCAAGGTCGGCCATTCCGGTTGCATCGACAAGTTGCCAGCTACCTGCGCCTTCGCTTTCCTCGCCATGCGGATCGGCAAGGAACACCTCGGCGACGGCATGAAAATCCTGCGGCGTGACCCCGGGCGCATAGCAGGCGACATAGCGCGCCGGGATCGAAGAGGCGCGGGCCAGCATCACCAGCACATGCGTGTAATCACGGCAGATACCGGCGCGCGCGATGAAGCTGTCGCTTGCATCGGTGGAAGCATCGGAGATGCCCGGCGTGTAGGTGAAGTTGGCCTCTATCCAGTCGCGGATCGCGGCGATGCGCGCACCCCCGCTCGTCCCTTCGAATTCGGCGGACGCGAGCGACTGGTACTGGTCGGCGCGGCAATAACGGGAATCGAGCAGGAACTTGACCGTCTCGCCCGGCAGCATGTGCGGGGGAAGCGAGGCGAGGGTGGAAAGGTCGTGCAGCTGTCGTTTGACGCGAATGTTCGCTTCGTACTGGACCTCCATCCGGCCTTTTCCTTCGAGCCAGATCCGCTCCCCGATATTATCCTGCGCCGCGACGCGGGCGAGGTGCTGGGTTGCGGTGATCGAAGTCGCAGTGTCGATAATCTCCTGCTCAGGCAGCGAAGCGGCTTCGAACTGAAGCAGCGCCGAAGTCGGCTGGTCGAAACAAAAGGCGAAGCGGGAGGAGATGAGTACGGACATATGTTAACCTAACGCATGAGAACGCGGCGGTTCCGAGCGCGGCGTGTTTTCCTACTTGCCAGCCGGCTGATACGGCAGCGCGCATGGCTCTCGCACGCCCGACTGAGAATGGACACTCGCCCTCAGCCAGAGTGACACTTTATGCCCAAGGGTCACACTTTGAGCCGCAAGGTGACACTTTTCGGCCCGAGAGTGACACAAAGGCAGGTTTTGCCCCTGGACCGTGTAACATGCGGTCCACTTCTGGACTAAGCGTCTGTAATCACGCCATAAAGGTCGTGAGCGTCGGCGTCCTCAATCTCGACATCGACGATCGCGCCGGGTTCCAGGGTCAGGGGCACGTTGCGGAGGTAAACCGCGCCGTCGATCTCCGGCGCGTCGGCCTGACTGCGCCCGGTTGCGCCGATGTCACCGTCCTCGTCGGGTTCGCCCACCTCGTCGATGATGACGGGCAGGGTCTTGCCGACCTTGGCGGCGAGCTTGGCGGCGCTGATGCGCTCGGTCACTTCCATGAGGCGGGCATAGCGCTCTTCCTTGACCTCTTCGGGCACGGGGTTCGGCAGGTCGTTGGCGGCCGCGCCCTCGACAGGTTCGAACCGGAATGCGCCGACGCGGTCGAGCTGTGCTTCCTCAAGCCAGTCGATGAGGTACCTGAAGTCGTCTTCGGTCTCGCCGGGGAAGCCCACGACGAAGCTCGAACGCACGGCGATCTCGGGACAGATCTCGCGCCAGCCCTTGAGGCGCTGGAGCACCTTGGCCTCGTTCGCGGGACGCTTCATCGCTTTGAGAACCGAGGGCGCGGCGTGCTGGAACGGGATGTCGAGATAGGGCGTCAAAAGCCCCTCGGCCATCAGCGGGATGACGTGATCGACGTGGGGGTAGGGGTAGACATAGTGGAGCCGCGTCCACGGAGCCTTGCCCTCTGCGGTGCGCAGCTGGCCAAGCTCACGGGCGAGGTCCGTCATGTGCGCGCGCACTTCGCGCCCCTTCCAAGGCTTAGCCTCGTGGCGCGTATCGACACCGTAGGCGCTGGTGTCCTGGCTGATGACGAGCAGCTCCTTCGTACCTGCCGCGACCAGCTTCTCCGCCTCGCGCAGCACCGCGTCGATCCGGCGGCTCGCCAGCTTGCCGCGCAATTGCGGGATGATGCAGAAGGCGCAGGAGTGATTGCAGCCCTCGGAGATCTTGAGATAGCTGTAATGGCGCGGGGTCAGCTTGATCATGTTGTCTGCGCTACCGCTTCGCTGCTTGAGCGCGGCGGGCTGCGGGATCAAGTCGACGAACGGCCCCTGAGAAGGCGGGGCGTGGGTGTGCACGGCCTCGACCACCTGCTCGTACTGGTGCGCGCCGGTGACGGCGAGCACTTGCGGATGAGCGGCGCGGATCGCGTCGGCCTCCTCGCCCATGCAGCCGGTCACGATGACGCGCCCGTTCTCGGCGATGGCCTCACCGATGGCGGCAAGGCTCTCTTCCTTGGCGCTGTCGAGGAAGCCGCAGGTGTTGACCAGCACGACATCGGCGCCCGCATAATCGGCGCTCATCGCATAGCCGTCGGCACGCAGGCGTGTGAGAATACGCTCGGAATCGACCAGCGCCTTGGGGCAGCCGAGCGAGACCATGCCGACGCGCTTGGCGTCTGGAAGGGTGGAGGGGGTATTCATGATGCGCGCGCCCTTACACCGGTTGCGAGCGAAGTGCCAGAGTGTGCAGCTTTCCTACATCTGGCTTTGGCGCTACCAAGCCACCCGCTTCCTCCACCCTTCCACCCGGATTATCACACCGGGTTACGATCCGGGTGGAAGGGTGGAGGGAGCGGGTGGCCGGGTCGCAAACAAACGGGAGAGGAAAGATGGGCGATTTCGCATTATGGCCGGTGCTTGCTGGCACCGCGGCGTTCTTCACGGTCGGGGCGATCTGGTATGGGGTGCTGTTCGGTGAAGCATGGCAGCGCGCGGCGGGCATGTCGGACGAGGACGTGCAGGGCGGCAACATGGCGCTGATCTTCGGGCTGACTTTCGCCTTCGAAATGCTGATCGCGATGGTGCTGTGGCACCTGATCGCGCGGACCTCGCCAGAGCCGCATGTGGTGATGATGATGGCTGTCGGTTTCGCGGTGGGCGTGATGATCCCGGCGGTGGGTATCAACTACCTCTACCAGCGCAAAAGCGGCATGCTGTTCGCGATAGATGCAGGCCACTTCATCGCGGGAATGGCCGCGATGGGCGGAGTGTTCTTGTTGTTCCTGTAAGCCGCCGATCCAATTGGTTAGCGGTGGATCGAACCCGTCAGGGTTCGCAAGGCCGACCGGCCGCCCGCAGCGGGCGCAGCTTTGCTGCGCGTCTAGCGAGGACGCTCACCCGGATGGGTGAGCGCAAGACAAGGTTACCCGCCGTTGCCATTACCGTTGCCGTTGGTCGACGGCACGATCTCGACGATCACGTCGCCGGGCTGGAGGTTCTGGCACTCGTCCTCCCAAAAGCCGATGGCGCGGCCGTTGCGATAGACGCGAAGGCCCCTGCCGCCGGTTGAAAGCTCGGTGATCGAGCAGCCGCACTCGTCCTCCGCCACCACGCGCTCGACGAGCTGAACACGGCCCGAAACCGAAGCGAGGTCGGCAAGGTAGTCTGCGATATGCGGCCCGTTGGCGGACCCTGCGAGCAGGAGGCCGGTAAAGCGCACGGGGTTAATCACGTTGTTCGCGCCCGCCTGCCGCGCCAGCAGCTCGTTGTCGTCAGCGCGCACGACCACGCTGATCGGCACCTTGGGAGCAAGATGGCGAACGGTGAGGACGATGAGGATCGAGGTGTCGTCGCGCCCTGCCGAGACCAGCACGTTCTTGGCCATCGACACCCGCACCGCCTTCAGCGTCTCATCGCGGGTCGCATCGGCGGCTATCACGTTGACGCCAAGCTTCTCGGCCTCCTTGAGGCGGTCTTCGCTCGGGTCGACGACCACGATGTCGTCGGCCTTGGTGCCGCGTTCGATAAGCTCCTCGACGCTCTGCGAACCCGACACGCCATAGCCGAGGACGACCACGTGACCCGAAAGCTTCTCCTGAATGCGAGCCATGCGCCACTTCTCCCAGCTGCGTTTGATGATGAAGTTGTAGGCAGTGCCCACGAAGATGAAGAACACCGCGAACCGGATCGGGGTGACGATGATCGCTTCCTTGAGCCGCGCACTGTCAGTGACCGGAGCGATGTCGCCAAAGCCCGTCGTCGTGATCGAAATCATGGTGAAGTACACCACGTCGAGGAAGCTGATCTCCCCATCGACGCTGTCGACCAGGCCGTCGCGGTCGAACCAGTGGATCATCACGACGATGAAAATGAGGAAGATCGCCGCGCCAATCCTGAGCGAAAGATCGCCCCAGACCGGCAGCTTGACCGCGCGTCTCAGCGGCTTGAGGCGCTTTTGCACGGGATGCCTGCCCCGCTGGTTCGAAATCGTGTGCTGAGGTTCGCGCTTCGCCATGGGCCTGTTGAATCAGTCCTCGTACCGCGATGCAAGCGTGTCGATGCTGCTGTAATGCGTGAGGTCGAGGTGAAGCGGCGTAACCGATATGAAGCCGTCGTCGATCGCTTCAAGGTCGGTGCCGTGGTCGAGTGTGTGCTCGATCGGGTCGAGGCCGAACCAGTAATACTGAAAGCCGCGCGGATCGCGCCCTTCGACCACCGTGCCGCGGGCGTAGTCGTGGAAGCCCTGACGCACGACGCGGATGCCCTTGACGTCTTCGGCGGCGAGCGGCGGGAAGTTGACGTTGATGAGCGAGCGCTCGGGCATCGGCACATCGAGCAGCGGCGCGATCACGCGCTTGCCCCAGGCGAGCGCCGCGCGGAACGTGTCGTCGTCCGCTGCTCCGTTGCGGGCATAGACCTGGCTCAAGGCGATCGAGCGAATGCCCGCAAGCGCGCCTTCCATCGCCGCCGAAGCCGTGCCGGAATAGGTGATGTCATCGCCAAGGTTCGCCCCGCGATTGACGCCCGACAGGATGAGGTCGGGCGCAGCGTCGACGACCTTGCGCAGCCCCATCGTAACGCTGTCGGTCGGAGTGCCCGTGACCGAGAAGCGCCGCTCTCCATGCTTGCGAAGGCGCACAGGGCGCGTAAGCGTGAGCGCGTGGCCCATCCCCGATTGCTCTTCGTCAGGAGCGCAGATCCAGATGTCGTCGGTAAACTCGCGCGCGATGGCCTCAAGCACTTCGAGCCCCGGCGCGCGGATGCCATCATCGTTCGTCAGGAGGATACGCATCAGGTGGCAGGTTCCAGCTTTGTCACGCCGCCCATATAGGGAGCGAGCGCCTCGGGGACCAGCACGCTGCCATCGGCCTGCTGGTAGTTCTCGATCACCGCGACGAGCGTGCGCCCCACCGCAAGGCCGGAGCCGTTAAGAAGGTGAAAATACTCGCTCTTCTTGGAACCTTCCGGGCGATAGCGCGCATTCATCCGACGCGGCTGATAGGTGCCGCCGTTGGAGCAGGAACTGATCTCGCGATAGGCATCCTGACCGGGCAGCCACACCTCCAGGTCGTAGGTCTTCATCATCGCCGCGCCCATGTCGCCCGAACACAGCGCGACGACGCGGTAATGCAGACCGAGCTTTTGCAGGATGCCTTCCGCGATGGCGGTGATGCGATCGAGCTCTTCCTCTGCCTTCTCAGGCAAGGAGGCAACGATCATTTCGACCTTCTCGAACTGGTGCTGGCGGATAAACCCGCGCGTGTCGCGGCCCGCTGCGCCCGCTTCGCTGCGGAAGCAGGGCGTGAGCGCGGTCAGGCGCATGGGAAAATCGCTCTCGGCGAACAGCTGCTCTCGGAAGGAATTGCCAAGCACCATCTCGGAGGTCGAAATCAGCAAGCGCCCGTCGGTCGTGCGAAACAGGTCTTCGCCAAACTTGGGGAGTTGTCCCGTCCCATAGCCCGCTTCCTCGTTGATCAGGAGCGGCGGATTGCACTCGGTAAAGCCATGTTCGCGCGTGTTGTTGTCGAGCATGAACTGGCCAAGCGCGCGGTGCAGGCGCGCCATATCGCCGCGCAGGAAGGTAAAGCGAGCGCCAGAAATCTTGGCGGCGGTTTCGAAGTCCATGCCGAGCGCGGGCGCAATGTCAGCGTGCTCCTGCGGGTCGAAATCAAAGCTGGGCTTCTCACCCCATTCGCGAAGGAAGACGTTGTCGTCCTCATCCTGGCCATCGGGAACCGAGGGATCGAGAAGATTGGGGAGCGCAAGCATCATGTCTTCGAGGCGCTTGGCGACTTCGCGCTCGCTCTCTTCCAGAGCAGGCATGTCGGCCTTGATCTGCGCAACTTCGGCCTTGAGCGCTTCGGCGGTGTCCTTGTCGCCCTTGCCCATGGCAGCGCCGATGGCTTTTGACGCTTCGTTGCGGCGGCTCTGCGCCTCTTGGAGCTTCGTCGTGAGCGCGCGGCGTTCCTCGTCGAGTGCGAGAATCTGCGCTGCAACCGGCTCAAGACCGCGCCGCGCCATAATGGCGTCGAACTCTTGCGGATTGTCCCTGATCATACGGATATCATGCATGGGCGCCAGCCTATGCCTTGTCGCCCTCGTGATGAAAAGGGAGAGTTTGCCGTACGAGCAAAACGATCCGCCGAACCGCTTGAATGCAAAACGGAACCTTCGTGCGCCGGTGCCATTAGTGAGGGGTAAGGAGAACTCACATGCTAAGGAACGTCATCGGAGCCCTCGTCGGCTCGCAAGTCACCAAACAAGTCCCCATCGCAGGCGGCACGGCAGGCGCTCTGCTGGGAAGCGCGATCCCGTTTGCGCTCAAGCGGATGAGCCTGCCCACCATGATTGCCGTCGGCGCTGGCGGTTACCTGTTCAAGAAAATGCGCGACGACAAGCGCGCCCGCGAAAGCGAAGTGCAGATTGCAGGCACAAGCATCGACGGCGACAGCATCGAAGCCCTGCCAAAACCCAAAGCGGCCAAGAAAACGAAGCCCAAGGCCAAGACCGCTTCGCGCAGTCGGAAAGCTGAAATGGCCGGCTCGCCGGCAGCGCCACTGGTCAATGGCGGCGGAGTGGCAATGCCTCCGGTGCCCACCAACTGAACCCAACCAGACCTGACACATAATCAGCGCGAGCCGGTCCCATACCGGCTCGCGCTTTGTGCGTCTGCGGAAGCCCTTTAGGGCAGGTCGAGCTGCACCCGCGATGCGAGCGCCGAAAACTGGCCCGCTGACGCAGGTTCGCCATCGGCGAACGGCCCGTCCTCACGCCAAAGGCCGAGCATCTGGTCGAGAGTTTCGCGAACGGCACCGGCTTTGGGCGCATCGAGATCCTCGGCAATCCTGCGCGCGACCGTCACGAAGCCCCACGCATCCTGATATTCGGCAGGATCGGTGATCGCGCCGTCTTTGACCGCGATCGCATATTCTTGGCTTGCGGTGTCCATCAGGAACCGGATCTGTGCTGCCGGATCGCCCCCGGCAGCCTCGCGCATCTTTTCGAGATTGGCCTGCGCGGCGGCAAGTTGCGGTTCGACTTCGGACGCGGGAAGGCCCGCTTCAAGACTGTCTGAAACTTGCTCGAAGGGAGCGGGATCGAAGCCCAGCGCGTCCAGTCCAGCGCGCTCGTCCGAATGGGTTTCGGACACCGGGTGAAGCAGATGCGGCGCAGCCGCCTCGCTTTCACCTGCACGATAAAGCGCCAAGCCCGCCTCAACGTGCCCTGCCATGAAGACCAGGCGCTGTTCCACGGGAAGGGCGCCGATCTCGCCGCCTTCTCCTCCTTCGCCGCCTTCACCAGCCTCTCCGGCTTCGCCTGCGGAGCCAGCTTCACCCACCATGGCGGCTTCGCCACCTTCGCCCGCCTCGCCGCCGCAACCGGCAAGACCCGTACCGATCAAAGCGGTTGCAAGGCCAAGCGCACCCCATGTCTTCATCTCAACTTTCATTGAATGTCCTCCAGCTTTGTCGCATGTCTGGCTCACGCCATAGCCACGGAGGGGGCAAGTGCAAATCACCATAGAGCAGGTGCCATGATCCTGAGCATCGCAGCAATCACGGACGAGACGACACTCGCTGACATTCGCGCAAAGCTTGAGGCGCTGACGTGGCAAGATGGGCGCGCGACAGCCGGGGCGGCGGCGCGCGAGGTCAAGGATAACGCGCAGGCGGTGATGAGCGATGCCGCATGGCGCAATCTCAACGCCGTGCTTGGCCCGCTCATTGCAGAAAACCCGGTCGTAAAGGCGGCTGCGCGGCCCCGGCGCATTTCGAACCCTATGATAAGCAAGACCGAAGGCGGCGGGCATTACGGCGCTCACGTCGACAATGCGATCATGGGCACTGGCACCGCGCGGATGCGCACCGATATCTCCTTCACGCTGTTTCTGAGCGATCCGGAAAGCTATCAGGGCGGAGAACTGGTCATCCACACTGCGGGTATGACCCAGTCGATCAAGGGCAAGCCGGGCGAGCTTATCCTATACCCCTCGACCAGTATCCACGAAGTGCGCCCTGTGACCGATGGCACCCGTATTGTCGCGGTGGGCTGGATCGAGAGCACGATCCGCGACGACCACCAGCGAGAGATGCTGTTCGATCTGGAAAACCTGCGCACTACGCTGCGTCAGAAATTGCCGGGAGGGTCGGCAGAATTGCTCACGGTCGATAAGACGATTGCGAACCTGCTCAGGATGTGGGGGCAGGCTTGACGCTGGCACGCTTCGAAGCAGGGCGCTTTGCCTTCACCGTGAACCAGATTATGAGGCTGACGCCGACCACACTGGGGCCTGCCCAGATCAGCGGATTGAAGACATGTTCGGGAACCCAGCGGATCAGGCCGACCGACATGAATGCGGTGTAGGCTGAAATGCCCATCCCGATGAGGGCGCGAAAATGTTCGCCAACGTATGATTTGGGCGAGGGCGCTTGCGGGCGCCAGATGAAAATCTGTTGCAGGCTCATCGCAACGATGCCGAGGAGCGCGACCGCCATCATCAGAACTTCCCCGATGCGCGCGCCGTAAATGCCGCATTGAAGTGCCGAAATGATCACAGCGGCAATGACGACCTGATAACGAAACCGCCTAAGCGCTGTGCGGTCGCGGGCGTGCCTGACGACGCTGAGGCCATAGTCGGCAAACCCTATCGTCAGCAGACCGAGATAGAGCATCATCCATCCGAAAAGCCCATCAAACAGCACGCGGTCGGTCACCGATGGAATGCGCTCTTCAGGACCGTAAAGCGACAGCAAGGCCATCGCCACGGCAAGCGCACCTGCACCCATGAACCCGTAGCAGGCAATGCGCCCCCAGCGGCGGTGGTTCATCGCGCCTTTTCGTGTCGCGATCGGCACCCAGAACGCAATCAGCCCGGTCGCTCCGGTGATTACGTGAAGGACAACGAGTAACTCGAACAAGTGCATACACTGCATGTGTACAATTTTCTGGACACTATTCGAAGCGATTTATGCTTTGTGATTAAGTGGTGCGCCAACTGGTCTCAGCATTGAGATAGTCGGAACGCACGATCACATTTCCGATCTGACGTTCGCGAATTCCTTCGGGCAGATTCTGGACCGGAAGCTTAGCGTCGCGGGCCGCTTGTTCGAGCACGGTGGCGAATGCGCTGCGATCGGGCCAGGTGGTGCACAGGCGAACCCTACCATGTTTCCAGCACAGGGTCTGATCCCGCTCACCCTCCATTGCGGGCTCGGCCTTGCCCGAATAATGATCGTACCAACCGCCCGTCACACCATGCGATCCGCGCTCGTCAAGTCGGTCCGGCAGGCTCTCGCTGAGCGTAATCGTGCCGCCGACCAGCGGGCCCAGCTTGCCCGGTGCAAGGTTGTGGGGAATTGCAAAATCATCGTCGCGGCTCCCGGTGCGCGGACCGATCACGACTTCGCCCTCATAGTCTTCAAGTGCCGCGACAAGCGCGTCGGGTACGATCGGAAGGCACGGGATGACGACCATCGGATAGTCCGACAAATCAGCACTTGGCGCGACGATATCTATGTTGAGCCCAAGCTTGCGAAGCGCAGAATAGCATGCGAATGCCGCCCATAGCGCCGAGCGACCCTGACCCTGTGGCTGGATCTGTGTGATCCACTCCGCATCGTAGGCGAAGACGATGGCTGCGTGCCGGGGCGTCGCGCTCTGGTCGAGCCCCTGGAACTCGCCAAGCGCATCTGCGGCCTCTCTGGCCTCGGCGAAAGCGGGCGCTGGCTCACCATCGGGGCGCAAAAGCCCTGCATGCATCTGCTCTTGCGCCCGAGGGCATTGCCTCCATCGAAAATAGCTTACCAGCTCCGCTCCGTGGGCGAAGGCCTCCATCGTCCAGAGCTTCACCATGCCGGGCAAGGGTGCGGGATTGTAGCGCGCCCAGTTCACCGGCCCCGGCTGCTGCTCGAGCACGCTCCAGCGCCCATCGATGGCGCAGCCGCGATACAGATCATGGTGAAATGCCGCGATGTCGGGGTGGCCCTGATGAGCGTATGCGCGTTTCTCTTCCTCGGAAAAGCGGAACATCTCAAGGAAGCCAAGCGGATAGCTGTCCCACCCCAGCACGTCGATATCGGCGGCAAGGTCATGGTGATCGTAGCCCGTGTAAAACCCCATCGCATTATGCGTGATGTCGCGGCCCGGCGAACATTCGCGCAGGATATCGACCTGTATCCGGTTGAACGCGATCACCTGATCCGAGGAGAAGCGCCGGAAGGCCAGCCAGTGTGCGGGGTTCGCCTCGGTCACGGTGAGGTTGGGCAATTCAACCTCATCAAAGCTGCGATATTCCATGCTCCAGAAGACATTGCCCCAGGCGGCGTTCAGCGCCTCGATGGAGCCGTAACGTGTCGCAAGCCAGGTTCGGAACGCATCGCGCGCGCTGCCGGAGAAGCTCTGCACCGTGTCATGGCAGCCATATTCGTTATCGGTCTGCCATGCGACCACGCCCGGATGCCCGCCATATCGCTGTGCCACGGCTCTGGTGATGCGCGCGGCCTCGGCCCGGTATCCGGCGTGGCTGAAGCAATAATGGCGCCGCGATCCGTGTCCGCGCGGTTTCCCGTCGCGGTCGATTGCGATCATGTCGGGCATCTGGTCGACAACCCATTTCGGCGGTGTCGCTGTCGGTGTCCCCATGATGATGCCGAGGCCGGCCTCATGCAGCGCCTCGACCGCGCGATCGAGCCAGCCCCAATCAAAGCGGCCCGGCTTCGGTTCGATCCGGCTCCATGCAAACTCGCCTATGCGAACCCGCGAAAGACCGACCTCGCGCATCTGGGCGGCATCGATCGCCCATCGGTCTTCGGGCCAATGCTCGGGGTAATAGCAAACACCAAGATCCATGGCTTAACGCTGACCCAGTTTGCGCAGGTGATAATCATGGTCGCCGAACATCGCATCATAAGCGAGCAGGCGCTTGTGATAGTGCCCGACATTAAGCTCATCGGTCAGGCCAAGTCCGCCATGCACCTGTATCGCTGATTCTCCGATTTCGCGCCCAAGCTTGCCGAGCTGGCCTTTGAGCACGTGGATATCGCGCGCCGTCACCGCGCCCGAATTGGCAAGCGCTGTTGTGTAAGTCAGCGTCGACAGCGCCTTCGCATAGGCGATCTTCATGTCGGCGAGCCGATGCGCAATAGCCTGAAACATGGCAATCGGCTGTCCGAACTGTTTGCGCGTCATGGCGTATTCGCTGGTGATGTCGAGCAGCGCATGCATCGCTCCCAGCGCTTCTGCGGAGAGCACGATAAGAGCCTGAGCGATGATGCGATCGAGAGCGTCGCTTGCATCATCGAGCAGCATTGCATCGGAACCCACCCGCACATTGTCGAAGCGGATATTGGCTGCGCTGCGCCCGTCAATCGTGGTGAAGGGTGATGTCGAAAGCCCTTCGGTGCTCCTCTCGACAAAAAACAGCGCGACCTTGCCCGTGGCACACATCTTTGCAGCCACGACCAGCACATCAGCATCGCCGCCGGCGATAACGATCCGCTTTTCTCCCGTCAGCACGAAACCCGCATCATTTTCTTGAGCCGTCATTGCGATGAGCTCGGGCGACGCGGTGCCGTTGCCCTCTTCATATGCGAAAGCTGCCACCGCTTCCCCGCTTGCAAGCTTCTCGATCCACTCTGCCGCCCTCGGGTTCGCGCTCGCCGCGAGGGCCGCGCCTGACAGCATGATCGCAAAGGCGAAGGGTTCGATCACAAGATGCTTGCCGAAACTGCGTGAGAACGAGACGAGGTCGCTGATCGACCCTCCCAGTCCGCCATGCTCTTCGCTGAAGGGAAGGGCCAGCAGGCCAAGCTCGGCAAATTGCGCCCAGACATTTGCAGACCATGGTTCGTCGGACGCGACCAGCGCTTTGCGGCTGTCGAAGTCGTAATTCTTCTCAAGATAGCGCGTGACGCTGTCGAAGAGCATCACCTGCTCTTGCGAGTAGCTGAAGTCCATCGCCTCAGGCCCCTGCAGCAAGACTGCGTGCAATCAGGTCGCGCTGGACCTCGTTGCTGCCGGCATAGATCGTGGTCGCACGGCTGTTGAGGTAAAGCGGCATGGTGATGAGGTCGAACTCGCTTCCCTGCGGCTCGACATTCGATCCCACACGCAACGCTTCCAGCTGGCGGGCAAGGCCTCCCACTCCCGACACCTTGCTCATCATAACGCTCGCGCGCTGGACGAGTTCAGAATTGATCGTCTTGTTCATCGAGGGGAATGCAGGGTCGCGCGCGATTTCGTGACCGCTGATCGCCAGCTTTTCCAGATGGCTTAGCGACGTTACATCAGCTTCAAGCTCACCGAAATCGCGCTGAAATACCGGATCGTCGGCCAGCATTCCGCCGAACGGCGAACTCGTCTCACAGGCCGCTGCGCGCGCGCGTTCCAGATAGCGCATCAGAGTGGGGCTCGCCGCATTGCCCCCGCCGCGCTCATGCTTGAGCAGGTGTTTTGCCACGCTCCAGCCCTGATTTTCCTCACCCACGCGGCCTGATTGCGGCACGCGGACATTGTCGAAGAAGACTTCGCATTGCTCAGGAAAGCCATCGAGCCCGTAGATCGGGCGCACTTCCATGCCGGGATAGTCCATCCGGTCGAGCAGGAGGAATGTGATCCCTGCCTGTTTCTTGCCCTCGGTGCTGGTGCGCACCAGCATGAACATGCGGTTTGCGTGATGCGCGTAGGTCGTCCAGATCTTAGAACCGTTGATGATGTAGTCATCGCCATCAGCCTCGGCGCGGCAACTCAGCGAGGCCAGATCGGACCCAGAACCCGGCTCGGAGTACCCCTGCGCCCAGAAATCCTGGCCTTTCAGAATCGGTGGCAGGTATTTCGCCTTTTGCTCTTCGGTACCAAGGTCGATCAGCAGCGGCCCCACCATGCCAAGGCTCTGCG
This sequence comes from Erythrobacter sp. KY5, assembly GCF_003264115.1. Taxonomy (NCBI): domain Bacteria; kingdom Pseudomonadati; phylum Pseudomonadota; class Alphaproteobacteria; order Sphingomonadales; family Erythrobacteraceae; genus Erythrobacter; species Erythrobacter sp. KY5. The sequence continues at coordinate 1,105,426 of NZ_CP021912.1, forward strand.
GCAGAAGCGGGGGCAGGTCGGCCTTTCGGTACTCCTCTGCGAAGATGAAGCGTTGCTCGACGCTCCATCCTGTCCCGCCATACTCCTTGGGCCAATGGGGGGCGGCCCAGCCTTTTTCGTAGAGAATCTGATGCCAGGCCATGCACTGGTCAAACGGCGCAAATACGCTCGTCGTCTTGCGACCGGCTTCGCGGATGGCCGGGGTCGGCGCGGTGGCGAAGAACTCCGCCACTTCGCGCCGGAAAGCTTCGAGCTCTGGCGAAAACTCGACATTCATCAGATGTGCCTCTCTCGTCTCTTTTTGGCCGCTCACCATGGACGAAGGGTGCGCGGAGGCAAGCCTAAAGAACGGCTTTGCAGATCGCCGGGCGGTAATGCTGGCACTTCGTCTTCAGGAGGGGCGCGTGCTTTCAACGCGCCGGTATTGGGCCCGCTCAGTGTCTTTTTGTCCGAAGCGCCACTGTCCCGTTCCGGGCCTTGGCGACTCCTGACCTCATGTTGACTCGGTGAATTGATCGGCTAGGTCATTTCTCAGGGCGCGTTTCGGGGGGATTATGGCGTCAAGGCGGGGCTCATTGTTGTCATTTTTCGGGGCCATGGTGCTTGGCCTTGCTCCTGCGCTGGTGGCGGCACAGGCAGACCGCACGTCCGCTTCCGATGGCGAAACCGATTTGCGCGCGCCGGACGCCCGCATTGCGCAGCCATCAGCTGCGGATATCGGCATTACGGCGATGATGCAGATGCTGCGCGATGAAGGCATCGATATAGACGCACGCATGGCCGGCGCTCGCACCCAATGCCGCAGCAGAGTTACAGCTCAGGCGACGGATGAAAGCGCTGACCAGATCGAGCGTGACATCGAGCAATGCATCGTCGGTGAAGAGGGCATCATCTACGCCCGCGCCATCAATGAAATGAACGCCAACCGCGTGAACTCGTTCAATGATGCGATGTCGGATTACAATGCACAGGTCGCCGAAGCCGAGCGCAAGGAACGCGAATACGAGCGCGAGTTACAAGGACACAGCGCTGAAGTCGCCGAGATCGAGCGGCAAAAGCAGCAATATGAGCGCGATATGGCAGCGCACAGGCGATTGCTTGCAGAGCGGGGTTTGCCTGTTACGGGCGAGGCTACGCCACCTTCGCAGATCGCTCAATCCTCGCCGCCGCAACAACAGACCGCGACCTCAGAGCCGGAACAGCCTGCGCAGCAGGTCGCATTGGCACAAGGCGCATCTCCACCTCAGAATACCGCACCGGTTCAGGCCCCACCACCGGTCCGAACTGCACAGGCCGATCCTCCGCCTGCGGCCGCGTCGCGTCAGTCGCCCCCGGCGATAGCCGCTGAACGCGGCACTCCCGACAGCTCGACGCCTTCCAAGAAGGCGCAGATCGCGGGTAACAGAGCAAGCGCCTCGCGCGGGTCGCCGACGGTGCCCGGTCGCGGCAGGATGCTTTCGCAGGGGCCCGGAACTTCTGCGCAGGAGGAAATCGAGCTCGCCATCATGGAAGCGAGCGGCCCCCGGATCGCGCTCGTCATTGGCAACGAGGAATATGCAGGCTCGATGGGAGCGCTTTCCAATCCGGTAAACGACGCGGTGCTGATCGGCGCCACACTTCGCAGCCTAGGGTTCGACGTCGAGATACTGACGGACGCAACGCAGCGGCAGATGAAGGAGGCCGTTCGTCGTCTGGGCGATCGCCTGCTCGCCGCCGGTGAGAACGCAACCGGGCTGTTTTATTACGCCGGACACGGAGTGCAGTCGAAGGGGGCGAACTTCCTCATTCCCGTCGGCTCGGTTGTCGATTCCGAAAGCGACCTTGAACTGGAGGCCGTGTCAGCCGATGCCATTCTCGCGCAGTTGGAAGAGGCCTACATCTCGACCCGCATCGTCATCCTCGATGCGTGCCGCAACATGCCTCTGCGCCGCCGCACGAGGAACGGTGAGCGCGGACTGGCCCGCATGGAAACACCCAATGGCAGCTTCGTCGCCTATTCGACTTCGCCAGGAAGCACGGCGGCTGACGGCGGAGGCATCCACAGTCCCTTTGCAGAAGCTCTCGCAACGCAGATGCTGGTGCCTGACAGACCGATTGAAGTGACGTTTCGCGAAGTCAGGCGACAGGTCGTCGAGATGACCAGCGGAGATCAGGTGCCGTGGGATTCGTCCTCGCTCCTGGAGACGTTCAGCTTTTCCAAGAGCCGCTGAGATCAACCGCTCTTGATCTAGCGGCGTTCATGGTGCCATCAGGCATGATGCAAGCTCATACCCGCGCCCTTATCGCCGCTTCCACTTTTTCCGTCATTACCGGCGAGACGGTTGCCGGGATTTACGATCACACGTCTGGCCGCAATCTCAAGATAGCAGCAGAATGCCGCGGCGATCGCCTTCAGGCCTTCGACGGCGAGCGAGGCGTGCGCTTCGGCGGCACGCTCCCGGAATTGTACGATGAGGGCGACGAGGCCTACGTCTCACTGGAAGTCGCAGGCGACAAAGCGCGAGGCCACGACCGCGCAAGCGCGAGCGACTACTCCGCTCACGTCGAGGATGGATTGGTGCGGCTCTACGATTACGCGGCGAGCGAGTGGTTCGCCTACGATATGCAGGGCCCTGAGACTGGCTTTGCCTATCACCGCGATCTTCAAGCGGGACGCTGAGGTCTGGTGAGGAATGGTGGGCGCGGCAAGGATTGAACTTGCGACCCCACCCGTGTGAAGGTGACGGAGCAAGCTGTTTCGAGTTTGTTTGAGTTTGCGCAAGCTTGTTGAATCGCAGGTATTTCAGCGGTTTACCATGTTTGTGAGTTGTGCCCACTTGTTTGACGGGGTATTCAGATTGCCGGGCCGTCCTTTTCCGGTCCTTTTTTCTGGAGCCGATCGAATGAAGGTTGCAAAGCTAACCAAGCGCGAAATCGCAAAGCTGAAACCCGCCGAAAAACCCTACGTCGCATGGTGCGGCGTTTTGCCCGGCTTCGGGCTGTCGGTTCGTCCAAGCGGCGTCATGTCATTCATCGCGCAATACGACTTTGGCGGACGGGCGGGATCGACGCGTCGTGCGACGATCGGTCGGTTCGGTGATTGGACAGCCGACGAAGCACGACTTGAAGCTGAAGACATACTTCGGGCCGCGAAGCGGGGAGTAGATCATGTCGAAGCGAAGGCGAGGCGCAAAGCTGAACTAACGGTCGCGCAGCTTTGCGACGAATATCTTGAACACGGTTGCGAGCATAAGAAGCCGTCAACCGTCGCGATGGATAAGGGCCGTATCAATCGGCATATCAAACCGCACAAGATCGCGCGAATGAAGATAAGCGATGTTCGAGACGTGCATGTCGAGCGTTTGCTCAAAGACATTGCCAGCGGGAAAACAGCGGTGAAACGCGAAGGTGGCAAAGGTTACATCGCAACCGGCGGAAAAGGCACTGCAACGCGCACCGTTCGAATGCTTGGCGGTATCTTCAGCTACGCCGTGAAGTGCAAATACCTCAAACAGAACCCGCGTAGTGGCGTTGAACTCTATCCTGACAAGAAGGGTGAGCGGTTCTTGTCTCCGAATGAAATTCAACGATTGGGTGAGACGCTGCGCGAAGCTGAAACCGACGGATTGCCGTGGCAACCGAAGGACGGCCCCAACGCGAAACATACGCCGAAGAAGGCAGCAACGGCGCGCGAAGTCGTGTCACCGTATGCCGTAGGCGCTATTCGCTTGTTGATGCTGACAGGTTGTCGGCTGCGCGAAATCCTCAATTTGCGTTGGTCGCAAGTCGATCTTGAACAAGGGTTGTTGGACCTGTCGGACTCGAAAACAGGGGCAAAGAAGGTCTTGATCGGAGCCGCCGCAATCAAGGTTCTTGAAGACCTCAAGTCGAAGCGTCTCGAAGGTAACCCGCACGTCATACCGGGCGAAGCAAAGGGCAAGCCGCGAAGCGATCTAAAGCGGCCTTGGAAGCGGATAACCGAACACGCCGGGTTAAACGTCGATAGCGAAGGCAACCCAAAACCGCTTAGGCTTCACGATCTTCGCCATAGCTTTGCGTCAATGGGCGTCGCGTCGAACCTTGGCCTGTCAATTGTGGGCAAGCTGCTAGGCCACGCATCGCCGACGACGACACAACGCTATGCCCACATTGGCGAAAGTGCAGAACGCCGTGCGCTGAACGAAATCGAAAACAAGATCGCGGCGGCGGCTGGCATGATCGACACGGCTAAAGTTGTCGATTTGAAGCGAGGCGCAGCGTGACCCGCACCGTCGTTGTGAATAAGCACGAATGGGAATTGTTCGACGGCGAAGTGCCTATTCAACTCCCGAAGCGCGGTCGTCCGCGTAGCAATGAAGCGGCTCGCCGGACTGTTGTTATCGAGAAGGCATCGGCTGAAGTCGTCAACGAAGACTTCATGGCGGTAGCTGCAAAGTATCAAGACGAATTCTATGGCGAACGCACCGTCGCCGATAAGGATAGCATTGAATACTACCACCAAAGAAAGCACGTAGCGAAGCTTATCAGAAAGCACTTAGAAGAGTAATTTTCATTGAAGATTTTTGTCTCCTAGGTTTTTCCAGCAAGCTTCACCAAGCTTGATCCATCTTACGCAAATGAGGATGGATCATGGATTACCTGCGACGCGATAAGGCGGCTGAATACCTTCAGAAGAATTGGGGCTTTGGCGCTGTCGATACCCTTGCCAGCTTAGCCACACGGGGCGGAGGGCCGCGTTTCCGCAAGCTAGGGCGCTTCCCGGTCTATACCGAAGCCGACCTAGACGAATGGGCGCGCAGCCGCCTCTCCGATCCGGTGTCGTCCACGTCCGAACTCGCTGAACAGCAACGCCAAGGCTAATTCCGTGCCCACAATGGAATCATGGGACGATTGCCCGCCGGGGATCGTCGGCGACTTGGCGCGCTATATTTTCGATCAGGCACCACGCCCCGTGCGCGAAATCGCCCTGGCGGGTTCCCTCGCGTTCCTCTCCGGCATTGTCGGGCGGCAGTTCAACGTCAGCGGCACGGGTCTGAACAGCTACATCATGCTCATTGCCCCGACCGGCACCGGCAAAGAAGCGGTCAATCAAGGCATATCGAAACTCGCAAGTTCGATCGAACCAATCGCGCCGAAGATAAGAGAACATATCGGACCCGGTGAAATACGATCCGACGCGGCTCTGTTGAAGCAATTCGCGCGTTCGAAGTGCTTCCTGACAATCAGTGGCGAAGTCGGATTGCTCATCAAGCGTATGAGCGGGCCGCGAGCAAACCCGAACGACTTGGGGCTGAAGCGGGTCTTGCTCGACCTCTATAACAAGTCCGGGCACGGCAACATGCTGAACCCAATGGTCTATAGCGATAGCGCGAAATCGACGGATGGGATCGAAGCACCGGCCTTCAGCTTCTTCGGCGAAAGCACGCCGGAACGATTCTTCGAAGCATTAGACGAAACGATGGTTTCCGACGGTTTGCTACCTCGCTTCATTATCATCGAATACACGGGCGACCGACCTAGCTTGAATGCCAAAGCGCCATTCGCGCAACCTAGCGACGAACTCATTCAACGCGTCGCCAGCCTGTCGGCGAAGGTCAATGAACTCGAACTGTTCAACAAAGTTAGCAACGTAGCTTTCGATCCTTGGGCGGAGCGGCTTTTTCGCGACTTTGATTTGTATTGCGACGATCAAATTCGCGGTTCGAAAGAGGTGTATCGCCAGATTTGGAACCGAAGCCATTTGAAGGCGATGAAGCTTGCCGCGCTTGTTGCTGTGGGCATCAATTGGGAAGCGCCCGTTATCGGTCAGAAGGCCGCAGAATGGGGAATCAATTTAATCAAGAGCGACGCCGAAAACCTTATCGGACGGTTCGAGCGCGGCGAAGTCGGCGATTTGAGTGGCAACGAAATCGCACAACAGGACCGGGTGCGGGCTGTCATGCGGGAATGTCTCGAACGGCCCTATGATGAAATCGCAAAGACGTATGGTGGCACGGCTGAAATGCACGCGACGGGCCTCGTCACGCATCAATACCTTCAGCGGCGTCTGTTGACGCTCCCAATGTTCAAACACGATCCGATTAAGGCGACGCCCGCATTGAAGCGAGCGATCGAAAGCTTGGCGAACAACTCCGAAATTGAATTCCTCTCCCGAACCAACTGCAAACAGATATTCGGGCACACTTTCGTTTGTTACCGTTTCGCCGAATACAGCAAGAACAACTTCGTCGAAGAAGCGAAGAACCGCACGTTCTTTCAACCGGATATCGGCAAGCTAGTCCGCACGGATATGAAAGAAGGGCGGGGGCTATGAGCCGGAAACCCGCAGAAATCCGCCAGATATGCACATATGAAAATATGAAGGGCCGGGGATCGACCGCCACTAGGGATGGTCTATCGGAACACTGTTCATATCTTCATATATTCATATTCAACCAATTAATTTCACATTTTCAATGCCTTGCGCAAATTAGGTGCTTCATACCGATTGCATATCATTTGAAGCCCGGTTTCGCCGCAATTGCCCGCGTCCTTTGTTCGTCCTTTTCGTCAAACCGGACTGTCGGACAATCCATTGAAATCACGATGATTAATCGCCTCAACCGCCACCTTATGTGGGCAGCGGTCATAGGTTCGCACGCTCGAACTTCAGGCTTCGCAGAGGAACTCCCAACATGACCTTCGCACCGCGTAACCCACAAGAGCCGACATTCGAAGAATACGAACAGACAGTTGAACTTGCGACGGAGCAGTTCAAGCCGATCTTGCGAAGCTTCGTCCGAAACCTGTTCGCTGAAATGCGTTGGGAAACGGCAAAGGCGGCATTCGCTAAGCCTGTGGGTAAGGCAATGACAGCCGCGCTCGAAAAGCATGTTGAAGCTTACCGCGTCGCCGTCGGACTTCCCAATGATTGTCCTGTCGTAATTGATCGCATTCTTGATCGTATCACAGCGAAGAACTTACCCGATGATTTGATCGTCGTTGCCAACGTAGAGATTGAAACGATTATTCGTCGAATACCTGAAGAAAACGAGAGCGATGAGTTTATCGAACTTGCGTTCAAATACCAAGAAAGCGTTCCAGAATTCGCGAACAATAGAAAGTTCATTGACGTAATAAAGCAATTATATCGTAATTCTCGTAGCGAGCCGTTCGTATTATTAGAAAGAGAGCTACTTTTACTTGACAGGTGCTATCGGTTCCTAGAATCCTTGACCGTGAACCAAGGAACCAAAGTCGGGGCTTAGAAGTCGGATCATGTCGCAAGGATGGCCTTCAACACCGCAGGAAACCGCGCCCGCGCCCGCTGACACGGGTTCGAAGCCGAAGAACGTGCGGATGAAGCTGGATACGACCCGCGACTGCCAAAAGGCGCTTGCGCGGCTCATACGGGCCGCTCTGGCGGGTTCGATCGAGACTAGTGACCTGTCCCGCTACTCGAACGCGCTGATGATCCTAGCTCGCTTGATCGAAGGATCGTCGCTCGAAGATCGGATCGCGGCTCTTGAGGCTAAGGCCAAATGAGCATTCGCCGCCGCATCGAACGCCTTGAAGGCCCGAACGTGATCAATCGTCCGCCTTGTGTCGTTGCGGTGCGAGACGGCGAGACTTTGGCCGAAGCCTTCGATCGGATCGAAGCCGAACACGGCGCACGCCCGATCAAACCACTTGTCGTCCCGGCATGGCCGCAAACCGATGAAGAACGCGCCGAATTGATGCGGCGCTTCAAAGAGCAACAGCTTCGCTCAATGGCCGAAGCCAAATCATCAAGACCGAAGAAGGAAGATACCCATGAATACGTCAACGCCCATTTTCTCAAACGATCCTAGTTCCACTGCGTTCAACTCCATGATCGGAACGAATACGGGCCGCAAAGCGAAGCTTGGCGATCCGTCCGACATGGATACGGGCGTCGCTGCGCCGGTCAAACAGGCGCACACCGCCGTTGAAAACGGCATGTCGAAGATTACCCGGCTCGCTGAAGACGAAACGCGAAGCACGCCCGAAAAGCACGACGCGGCTCGAACCGTCGCCGAACAGACTGTCGCGACACTGAAGAGCACGCAAAGCGCGCTTCGCTTTCATGCCGATCAAATGCTTAGCGAAGCGCAGCGAGTGGTTGACGATCGGTTCGCGCCAGCTTCCGACGGATACAATGCGTTTCAGCAATACGACGTGTCGAAGTGGATTGGCGAGCAAGCGCGAAAGAAAGACGGGCTTGCCACGATTAAGCGCGAAATGAAGTCGGACCCGGACATTGCGATCGCGCTCATTCACGGCAAATCGTATCTTATGGGGCTGACGCATGAAGTTCGAATGAGCCTAGCGCATGAAGCCTATCGCCAGCACATGCCGAAAGAAATGGCGAAGATCGAAAAGGCTGCGAAACTGCAAGAGTTGGCCGACAAGTATTCGGTCGCCATGCGGTCGATCAACAAAGGTTGGTTCAACGGAGCAATGGCAGAGAAGGCCAAGAGCCGGGTTACGATCTAGGCTCGAACGAAGCACCGCCCGCCGGGAAGTGCGCCCCTTCCTTCGCGCTGTCCCATTCCCGGCGGTCTTAGCCCCGGCCCCTAAACCGACCTTGGGGTCGGGGCTTTTCTTCGGATTCTTCTTCGAAATGCAGCCTAAACCTTCTAAAGCAAGGCGATGACAGAAGAATCTCAAAAGACCCGTCCGAATTGTGGGCAGTGCGGCAAGCCCGCCGTCATGGTGATTGAAGAAATGCCGCTTTGCATCGACTGCGAGTATAAATTTCAACAGTCGCGGTGGATGGTCTTCGCACAGAACGCGGCCATGTATAATATGGCGGACAGGCAGATGACCGCCGTAACAGGAATGCCTCACCTCTCGTCGCAAATCGACATTCCGAATGCTCCGGTGCCACCACTACATTACAACAATCAAAACGTGACTGTTCAGGGAGGCACCGTCGGTGCCATCAATTTTGGCAATGTGAATGATATCCAAGTTAGCCTTCAAACCCTGACACAAAATGGTGAAATCGGGTTTGCAGACGCTTTGGCGGACGTCACGAATGCAATCTTGGAATCAAACGAGATTGCCGAGGACCAAAAGAATGAACTCTTGGAGCAAGTCGCCTTCTTATCTTCGCAGGCTACTAGCGAACCCAATGATCGTAAGCCGGGAATGATCAAATCCGTTCTCGGAACCGTAAGCGAAGGGGCGGGAGCGGTTAAGGCGTTGTCTGATGCGTGGGGCGCGGTGGAGCCGCTGCTCAAAGGGCATTTTGGCATAGGCTGACTAACGAACTCTATTCCGCATCCTCACAACGGTGAAGGGCGAAGCACACTTCGCGAAAATAATCGTTGAAATAACATTCGCTTGCCTTGGCGCTAATATAGCGGCTCAATAAGAAAAAGGACCGGCAAAGGACTTTGGGCTAATTCGCTTCGTCTAGCCAACCTTCGACCGCGCCGTTGAACCGCTCAACAATATCGTCTCGCCCGCAAAGGCTTGGCGTTGTCAGGTAGCTGTAGGTCTGCGTAACCGCCCGTCGAAGTTCGTCGGCGCTCAATTCCATCGCGAAGACGTTGACGAAATCGTGTATGTCTACAACTGCAATGTCGCGGCCATATGGCTTCAGGAAACGAATAAGGTCGGCGGGTTCGGCAAGATCATCGTCGCTGTTCACGTCCGAAGCGATGATTGTATATTTGCGGAGGCCAGCCGTATCCATCTTCTTGCGAAAGTCGCCGACACGATTTTTCCAATCGGGTCGAACGGTCACTTCATAAGCCCGAATTAGATCCCCGTTTAGCATTTCCTCAATGTCGCCCGCTGTAGTGTCGAAGCGGTCGGAAGCATGAACGTGATGCGTCTTAATCTCGTAGCCGTATCGCTGGCGGTGAACGAACAAGAGAGCGGCGATTAGGAACTGTTGAACATTGCCTTCGGATGGAATGGCAATCAGTGAATAGAACAGCTTTCGAGCACGTGCGTAGGTAAGAACGTCGTCACCAACCGGGGGCAACGGGGCAATGACTTTCCGGCTTTCGGAAAACTTCGCGGCCATATACTCCGCACTTCGGTTTCGCTGTTCGCTGTCCAATGCGGCGAGCCTTCGCGCAAAGGCGTCAAAGCGCACGTCGTCTTGAAGGCGAGCATTCGAGACGTTGCCCTTCCATCCTAGGTTTTCACCGAAAGCTGTAACAGCTTTGTGAATTGTAATGCTGCGAAGTCCTAGTTCCGTAGCGAAACGCTTGTCGCCGTATTTCCCGCGAATTCCTGTCGGAATGGAATTGCAGTCCCATTCCGCATCTACGGTCGCATAGAAGGCGAAGAACAGTGAGGCTAACCGCACGCTACCTGAAGTGTGGGCAAGTTGTCCGTCCAATGCTGCTCGCGTCGCACCGTCCGGCAAAGCATTGAGTTTCGCGCCTTCTATGAATCCGTCGATATGTTCGAGCGCGTTATCGACCGCGCGTTCAACCAAGACGTTGCGGGGCATTACGCCGCTGCCAGCAAGGGCAATGCCGCTGCGGGCTGATAGTGCGTGTCAGGGCACGCTGTCTTGCCTTCGAGTTGAATGCGTAGTGCGTTGCCAAGTGCTTCGCCGAGAACGGGCGGAACTGCGTCCCCGACTTGAGTGTATTGCGACGATCGCGAGCCAGCGAACCACATATCAGCCGGGAATGTTTGGATAAGGGCTGATTCCTTCAGCGTCATACGACGTGCGCCGGGCACTTCCCCTTCGCGCGGCTTTCCCCCTGCCATTAGGTGCGCGGAATAGTCAGGCGCAATGTCCAAAGTATCGACCCAATGCGTCTTGTAGCCTCCCGCTGAAGCCAAGATCGTATGACACGGCGCAGTAAGGTCGATCGGACGCCCGCCGCCATTATAGACTTGCCCAGCATAGGGGCTTCGGCGCGGGTCCGGGTATTTGGCGTAGATCACCGGGCAATCAGGCGGGTCGCCTAGCGGACTTTCTTTGTCGATCACCGTTCCCGACGCGACGTGCGGTTGATCTGTATCCGGCCCATGACTGGGCTTGGGAAACCAAAACGATCCTTCGCGCATGCCCACGATAATGAGGCGGCGGCGTTTTTGAGGCACGCCATAGTCAGCCGCCGAAACGACATGCCATGATATGTTGTAGCCCTTCGCTTCGAAGTCCTGAAGTAACTCGGCAAGATACTTGACGCGACTTCGTGTCGCCAAGCCGGGCACGTTTTCGCATAAGAATGCTGCGGGCCGCGCTTCGTCTAGCGCCCGCATGAATTCAGGGAACATATTGCGTGCATCTGCGGTGCCACGACGAAGCCCGCCGGTCGAAAACGGCTGACAAGGTGGACCGCCATAAATTACGTCAACCACGCCCCGATATTTCTCAAACGAAACGCTGCGAATATCGTTCTGATAGTGTTCGGCATCCGGCGTGTGCGCATCATAAGTTTCGACGGCATCTTTACGCTTTTCGACGCACGCGACCGGTTCGATCCCAGCACGCTTCATTCCGATCGACAGTCCGCCCGGACCAGAGAATAAGTCGAGAGCCTTCATAAGATTCGCATGCAGTGCATTTAACTACGATGCAAGTTTGTTCTCAATACGTTCCAATATCCGTCCACGACCATGTTTGATTCTAGGGCGCGGTGCCCATTGGGTGCGCCGTCCTTTGCCGGTCCTTGTTTTGTGGGCAGTTCTCGCGCAGGACACATCACCTTGGTCGGTAAAGCATTGTTAATGCAAGCGAAAAATGGTGGGCGCGGCAAGGATTGAACTTGCGACCCCACCCGTGTGAAGGGTGTGCTCTACCACTGAGCTACGCGCCCGTCCGTTGCTGAGCGGCAGGGTGAAGCCGCTTGGACAGGGGCGGGCGTTTACTGTGGCGCTGGCCCTATTGCAAGCATCACGTTGGGCAGCTGAGGCTGCGTTGAGGCTATCGGCCCAGCCACGTTGCGACCAGTTCCATCAGGCCACCTTGCTCGCGCGGCGAAATGGGCCGCGCTTCGCCAGGGCATTCGAGGCAATAGGCTTGCACGCCTCTTGTCCCGGCAAGCAGCTGCGCGTCACGTGTGATCTGGCCCAGAAGCGCCTCGCGCTGGTGGGCGGCGAGCGAGAACAGATCGCCCGATCCAGTGAGAGCAGCAGGCGCTGACGTGTCTGTCATCAATTGGCGGATGAGCGAATCGTAGCTGGCTTCCTGCGAGCCGAGGAACCGCGCGTTCCACGAACCCTCTTCAAGCTCGGCTTTCTCGGCGACCCAATTGATCGCGTCCTGCAATCCGCCAAACTGGTCGACCAGGCCAAGCTGGCGCGCCGTGCCGCCGTCCCAGACGCGGCCCTGCGCCATCGTATCGACCTGCTCGGTCGTGATGCCACGCGCCTCGGCGACGCGGGTCAGGAAGTCGTTATAGGTGTCGGTGACGCTCGCCTGCAGGATCGCATCGACTTCGGGTGAGAGGCCGGCGATGATATCCGGCTGGCCCGAAAGCGGGGTCGTGCGAAAGCCTTCAGCGTTGACGCCGATCTCGGCTGCCGCGTCCTCGAAGGTCGGGATGACGGCGAACACACCGATCGAGCCGGTGATGGTTTCAGGCTGCGCGAAGATGCGATCGCTTGACGTGGCGACCCAATAGCCCCCGCTTGCGGCGACATTGCCGAAGGAAACCGCGACGGGGATGTCCTTGTCGCGGAAACGCTGGACCGCGCGGCGGATTTCCTCCGAGGCTAGGACCGATCCGCCGGGCGAGTTAACCCGCACCACAAGGCCCTTGATGTCATCGGTGGCGAGCGCATCGTTGAGAAGGCCTGCGATCCGTGCACCGCCCGCTGCGCCCGGACCTGCATCGCCATCGACGATGGTCCCTGCAACAGTCACAACCGCGATCTCTCCGCTGGAATCGCCGTTGCCGATATCGGCCAGGAACGGTCGAAGGTCGCTCTTGGCATAAGTGCCCGGTTTCTTGGTCGAGGTGTCCTCGCCGACGATCTCTGCGACGCGGGTTCCGAACTCGACCGAGTCGCCCAGCTTGTCGACCAGCCCTGCCTCAAGCGCCGCCTCGGCAAGGTCGCCCGATGACGCTTCGACCCATGCCACCGGATCGCCGATCACGCGGTCGAGATCGAGTGATGGGCGGGCCTTTTTCACATTCGCCTGCCATTCCTCCCACAGCGCGCCGTAAAGCGCCTCGCGGTTTTCGCGCGCGGCGTCGGACGGACCGTTGAGGATATAGGGTTCGACCGCCGACTTGAACTCTCCCACGCGGTAGACGCGGGTGTTGATGTTCAGCTTGTCGAGCAGTTCGGCGTAATAGAGGTTCGCGCCGCCCGGGCCTGCGATGATTGCGCCGCCAAGCGGATCAGCCCACACTTCGCTGGCATGCGCGGCAAGGTGCATGTGATCATCACCATAAGCGATGGCATAGGTAAGCACCGGCTTTTCCGTCTTGCGCACCCGGTCCATGGCTTCGCCGATGGCCTGCATGTGCACCTGACCGCCGCCGACAAAGGCGGTCATGTCCATCACCACGGCCTTTATCCGATCATCGCTGGCGGCTGCGTCGAGAGCGCGGACAAGGTCGCGGGCTTGCAATTCGACCGGCGGCGCGCGGCCGCTGAGCAAGGTGGCGATCGGATCGACCGTCGCGCGCTCTTCGACAACGTATCCCGACATGTCGATATACAGGGCGCCTTCGCGGACCTGTCCGGGATTGGGAGTGGCCGACAGGATGCTGAAAAGGGCAAGGAAGAACAGCAGGAGGAACACGATGACCATCGCGTCTTTGATTCCGACGATGACTTTCCATGCCTTGCCGATGAAGCTCATTACGTTTGCATTTCCTTCTGTGCTACCGGGCCACCCGCTCCCTCCGCCCTTCCACCCGGATCATACTCCGGTGTGACAATCCGGGTGGAAGGGCGGAGGGAGCGGGTGGCCTGGTGTGTTCATCAGATAAGCTCGATGGACGCAAAGTTCCATGGGGAACCGCATGCGTGATGGGTTGAGCGTTCGATAGCACTCGACTAAGGGCGTGGCTTTGATGGACAACATGCCAACTTCGAGCGCAGCTGACCGCTTTCCCGCGGGTCGGCTTGCCTTTCCGCATCGCGATCTCACCGGCATCGGCCAGCTTGAACGGCACGAGATCCTCTACCTTCTCGATCAGGCAGCGCAGTGGGTGGAATTGAACCGCCAGCGCACCAAGCACACCGAGCTGCTCTCCGGCCTTACGATCATCAACGCCTTCTTCGAGAACTCGACCCGCACGCTGCTGTCTTTCGAGATCGCGGGCAAGCGGCTGGGTGCGGACGTGGTGAACATGCACGCCGCGCAGTCGAGCGTTAAGAAGGGCGAGACCCTGATCGATACGGCGATCACGCTCAATGCCATGCGCGCCGATGCCATCGTGATCCGCCACGGGTCGAGCGGCGCGACGCAGCTGATCGCGGACAAGGTCGATTGCCCGGTCTTGAACGCAGGCGATGGACAGCACGAACACCCGACGCAAGGCCTTCTCGACGCGTTGGCTTTGCGCGAAGCTCTGGCGCAGCAGGGGCGGGGCAGCCGCGATGCGCTCGCTGACTTTACCGGGCTTATTATCACGATCTGCGGCGATATCCTGCACAGCCGCGTCGCACGCTCCAACATCCTGTGCCTTCAGGCGATGGGGGCAAGTGTGCGCCTGTGTTCTCCCCCTGCGCTGATGCCGCGAGGGGTTGAGGCGATGGGCGCGCAGCCCTTCCACGATTTCGACGCAGCCCTCGACGGCAGCGATGTCGTCATGATGCTGAGGCTTCAGTCGGAGCGCATGGCGGGCCAGTTCATCCCTTCGGCGCGCGAGTATCACCATCTCTACGGCCTCACCCGGGAGCGGCTGAAGCGCGCGGCGCCCGATGCGCTCGTCATGCATCCCGGCCCCATGAACCGGGGTGTCGAGATCGACAGCGACGTTGCCGATATGCTCGACCGCTCGATCATCACCAGCCAGGTGGAGATGGGCGTCGCGATCCGCATGGCATGCCTCGACGTGCTGACCCGAAGCGCGCGCGGTGTGGAGGGCTGGTCATGAAGCAGGCACGGCCCCTTACCATCACAGGCGGCAAGCTCGTCACGCCCGGCGGCGTCGAAGCGGGCGCACTGCGCATGGCCGACGGCCTGATCGAGGCTGTGGGCGCTGACATCAGCGCCCGCGATGGCGACGAAGTGATCGACGCCAAGGGCAAGCTGATTGCGCCCGGCATCGTGGATTTCGGTGTCTTCGCGGTCGACAAGCCTGCCTTCCATTTTGGTGGTATAACGCGCGCGGCGTTGATGCCTGACCAGTCCCCGCCGCTCGATTATCCGAGCCGGGTCAACTACATCGCCAAGAGCGGGAAGCCTGACCTGTGGGTTCATCCGCTTGCCGCCGCGACACGCGGGCTCGAAGGGGCCGAACTCGCCGAGATTGCACTGATGCGCGATGCGGGCG
Organism: Erythrobacter sp. KY5; assembly: GCF_003264115.1. NCBI lineage: Bacteria > Pseudomonadati > Pseudomonadota > Alphaproteobacteria > Sphingomonadales > Erythrobacteraceae > Erythrobacter > Erythrobacter sp. KY5. Next base: position 1,120,839 of record NZ_CP021912.1, read on the forward strand.
CGCGCGGTGTTGCGACCGGGCGCAAGTGGATCGCCGATAGCGGCGTCATGCTGCGCCTGTGCCAGTACGCCGCGATGCTGGGCCTCGTCGTGGTCGCCCATGCCGAGGATAGCGGGATCGCGGGCGAAGCCGCCGCCACCGCAGGCGAGGTCGCAACGCGGCTTGGTCTCCCAAGCGCGCCTGCCGAGGCCGAGACGCTGGCGCTTGCGCGCGATATTGCGATTGCCGAGATGAGCGGGGCGAGGGTGCATTTCCGGCAGGTGACGACCGCCGCTGGCTTCGACCTCATGCGCGCGGCCAAGGGTCGCGGCTTGGCGGTCACATGCGGTATTACGCCTGCGCATTTCATGCTGTCCGACCTCGCGACAGCCGACTTCCGTACATTCACACGCCTCTCGCCGCCCTTGCGCAGCGAGGCCGACCGGCAGGCTGCGCGCGCGGCGATTGCCGATGGCACGGTGGACGTCATCGCTAGCGGCCACGATCCGCGCGGGCCAGAGGACAAGCGGCTCCCCTTCGCCGATGCGGCGCCCGGCATGGCAGGAGCAGAGACGCTGCTCGCCATGGTGCTGGGGCTGGTTCGCGATGAGGTGATCGACCTGAGCCGCGCCTTCGACCTGCTCGCCGCCAATCCTGCGACCCTGCTTGGCGTACAAGCCGGGGTGCTCGAAGTCGGGCGAGAGGCAGATGTGGCGGTCATCGATCCTGACGCGCCCTGGTTTGTCGACCGAACCAAGATGGAAGCCACCGCGGACAACACACCTTTCGACCGGCAAGGCGCGCAAGGCCGGGTGAGGGCGCTTATCAAGGGCGGTGTCGCGGTTGAGCTTTGAGCGGCGCGTGGACCGCGCAAGTGGGTGTTTGGGAAAAACTGAACTGTAGGTAAAGCTCTGATATAAAGGTGGATTGCTTGTGGGAGGTGTGACTTTCCGATCAGCTTTCTATTCCCGCGATTGGCGCTGCGTTGCCAGCTGTCTTGTACCGATCAGATCTCGAGTAGGAAAACCAGCGATCTTGCTCTGAGATCGCCCATCCGGGCGATCATCCTCGGCGCTGTTCCTCCGCTTCGCTACGGGCACCTGCGGGCGGGCGATCGCCCTTGCGACATCGAAGGTGTCGAACGCACTCGCTGCGCAGATGAAAAAACTCCCGGTGGCTGGGCCACCGGGAGAAGTTTCGCTGAAGCTCTCAATCAAGAGAGGATGCAAGAAATCCCTTAGCGAGCGGCAATCCGCACGCCGCGATCGACCGCACCTGCGGGCGGGTTCGATGCGGCATAGGCAAAGCAGCCGGTGCCGCCTGCCTTGAGCGTCGAACACATCGAGCGGGCACTGCGCGACTCGAAACCGGCGGCGGCAACGCGGAAATAGGTGCGGCCATTGACCAGCGCTTCGGTAATCACGACGTCGCGGCCCTTCAAATCAGGATAGCGACGCTGGAATTCGGCCCACTTGTTCTCGGCCACCTGGCGATTGTCGAACGCGCCAAGCTGGACGAGGTGAGTGGCCGCCGAACCGCTGGCAACTGCCATGCGGCGCTGCTGCGGAGCGGGCGCTGCCTGCGGAGCGCGCTGGGCCGAAGCTCGCGGTGCTGGTGCTGCCGGAACGTTCTGGACGACAGCGTTCGAGACAAAGCGAGGAGCGCCGCGCGAAGGCGCTGCGGCAACCGCAGGCATGCGGACCGGAGCAGGAGCGGCGGAGGTCGGCGAAGGAGCGGGCTTGGGAGCCTGCGCCACGCGAACCGGAGCGGCGGCTGCTTCATCGGGATCGACCGACTGCACCACGGGACCGCTTTCGACATTCACGGTGTCGATGCCGGCAATGCCGAACGGCATGGGTGCATCGCTGAGCGGCTGGGCCGCTGCAATTGCGACGGGCGCTTCATCGCTTTCGACGATTTCAAAGTCGCCCTGCTCTTGCGCCTCTGCAACCATGGTCGCCATCGCCGGGAAGTTCGACAGGGCAAGGCTCTGCGGCAGGCCGGTGTCGTAGGCCGGGGTAACGCCAAGCAGCGTCGCCACGCGGATCTGGTAATCTTCAGGACGGGCCACTGCCGCCCATTCTGCCATGCGCCCTTCAAGCTGATCGGCGGGCACATCTTCAGCAGCCATAACGCGCGCTGCGGGCCAATTGCCTGACAGCGCATAGGCATAAGCGAGGTTCTGGCGTGCCTTGGGGCTGTTGTGACCATGGCGCACGGCATTGATCAGATATTGAACGCCGCGTTCCGGCTGTCCTGCAAGCGCAAGCGCGAGGCCAAGATCGGCAGGCGCGATGTCGTCTTCGAAGGCCGAAAGCTGGACAAGCGCAGCGCTGTTGTCACCGCTCGCAACCTTTGCAAGCGCATAGCTCAGGACCGTGCGCGGATCGCTTTCACCAAGCTCGATCGATTCTCCGAAAGCGGTCGCGGCAGACTGAAAGCGGCCCGCTTCGAGATAGGCGGCGCCAAGCATCGCGCGATAGCCCGGATTGCGCGGCTCGGCGAGCACGGCAGCTTCGGCGTGGGTAATGGCATGGTCGACCTTGCCCGCGTCAAGCGCGGCCTGTGCCTTGGCGAAGGACGCCTGTGCAGGCGGGGCGCTACCGGCGCAGCTTGCAAGAGCGAAGCTGGCCAGCGCGGTGCTGACAAAGAGGCCGAGTTTGCGACCGCTTGAGGCGCTTTCGGTAAATCCCTGGTTACGGCTGGCCATGTTGGTTTCCTTCAATTTAACCATGTTTGTCTGCGGCTTGGTTGAATGCTTGAGGTTGTTCGTAAAAAATCAGGTGGTTTTGAGCGGTGCGCCCATTTGCGCGCCCATCTGCGCACCCATTTTTTGGGCGAGCGCGTCGAGGTCTTCGATTTCCGACAGCATCGAATCGAGCGCCTGCGTGACGAGCGACTGTGCGCTCACTCCCTGCATCGTCGCAGCGAGGCGAAGCTTGAGATGGCGTTCGGTGTCGAGGCGAAGCGTGAATGCGGCGCGGCGTGCATTGGCGCTTGTCTTGCGCGCGGTCGGCTTGGCCTTGGCGGGCGCTTCGACGGGCGTGGATTTGACGGGCCTGGTTTCGAGGGTCGTGGTTTCGACGGGCTCGTCTTCGACCGGTTCTTCATCGCGGACATTGCCGGTCGCTGCATCGGCTAGGATTCGATCGGCAAGATCGCGCTGCTGGCGGTGCACCAGCGGGCTGCCGACATCGTTGTCTGCACCCAGATCGGCATTCGCCTCTGGCGTCGCCGACGGGATGATGGAGACGATATTCGCGCCGTCCTGCGATGCACCTTCGTCGTCCTGGCCCATGTCGTTCCAGCCCAGATCTTCGAGCTGTTCAGGCTCGACCATCTCGGGCAGCGGCGCGAGTTGCGGACGCATGGCGGGCTTTGCCCCACCCTTGCGTGCAAGCAAAGTCGGTCCAAGCGAGGCGAAGCTGGCTTCGGACATCGGCTCAGCGCTCCCTTACTGGGCTACTCGGCGACCGAAGCCGCCACCGGGACGATGCATGCCGCCTTGCGAATTGATTGCGCCGTGGGCGGTGCCCGGCGCTGCAAAGACCGTGCGGCGGAAATTCTTTTCGAGCCGATCGGAGATATACTTCCACAGAGCGGTGATTTCGGCTGCGGAGCGGCCTTCCGGCTCGACTTCCATGACCGTGCGGCCGTCGATCATAGAGGCGGCAAAATCGGTGCGGTGATGGAGCGTGATCGGTGCAACCGTGCCGTGCTGCGAAAGCGCGACGGCGGCTTCGGAGGTGATCTTGGCCTTGGGCGTCGCGGCATTGACCACGAAGACCAGCGGCTTTCCAGCACGCTCACACAGGTCGACCGTTGCACCCACGGCGCGCAGATCGTGCGGGCTGGGGCGAGTCGGGACGACGATAAGCTCTGCCACACTGATAACCGACTGGATCGCCATCGTGATCGCGGGCGGTGTATCGATGACTGCAAGCTTGAAGCCCTGCTGACGCAGAACGGCAAGGTCGTTTGCGAGACGAGACACGGTGGTCTGCGCAAATGCCGGATATTCCGCTTCGCGTTCGTTCCACCAATCGGCGAGCGAACCTTGCGGGTCGATATCTATAAGTACGACCGGACCGGCGCCAGCGCGCTGAGCCTGAACAGCCAAATGTCCGGAAAGGGTCGTTTTTCCCGATCCGCCCTTCTGCGATGCCAAAGCGAGTACACGCAACGCTCGGTCCCCCTGATTTGTGACCATCTGCGCCGCCCAAATGCGACACTTGAGTAGGATGGATCGCAGACTACCCCTAATTTTGGGTTAACATCGTGCCGCTTGCTCAACGCCGCAGTTTCGCTGGGATGGCGCGCATTGCGCCCATGACGTGGTCAACGATATGCTAACCATTATTTGGTTAAGGATGGGCCGTTATATTCAGATCGCCCGCACGTGGTGCACAGCGTGGAGTTCACTTAAGATGGTAAATCGCAGCCTTTTCAAATCGCTATATGTGGCAGGCATTGTCGCAGCCCCCATGGCAGCGCTTGCACTTTTCGCCGCGCCTGCCGCTGCCAATGTGAAGGCAGGCGTCGATGCCTGGAGCGCCGGTGACTATGCCACGGCGGTTTCCGAATGGCGCGTGCCAGCACAGAACGGCGATGCGGATGCGATTTTCAATCTCGCGCAGGCCTATCGCCTTGGTCGCGGGGTCGATGCCGACATCACCCGCGCGCGCCAGCTTTACGCAGAGGCCGCCGAAAAAGGGCATGTCCAGGCCTCTGACAATTACGGCCTGTTGCTGTTCCAGCAGGGCGAGCAGGACACCGCGATGCCGCTGATCCGTTCGGCTGCCGATCGCGGCGATCCGCGCGCGCAATACGTGCTGGGTCTTGCGCATTTCAACGCGGACTATGCGCAGAAGGACTGGGTGCGCGCCTATGCGTTGATGACGCTTTCCAACGGTTCAGGTCTCCCACAGGCAAGCAACGCATTGCAGCAGATGGACCAGTTTATCCCGCTGACCCAGCGCCAGCGCGCCCAAGTGCTTGCTCGCCAGCTTGAAGAAGATGCGCAAGGGCGGCGCAGCGCTCAGCTTGCAGCCGTCGATCTGGGCACGCGCCCGGTCCCGCCTGCCGCGGTGCCTGCATCCGCTCCGAGCCCGGCACAAGCCGTACCTCAGGTAGCGCCGCCGGCTCAGCCAGCGCCAGCACCGATACCAACGCGTGTCGCCGCGCAGCAAGCCTCCACGCCAGCACCCGTTTCCGCAACGCCGCGCCCATCGGGCAATTGGCGCGTGCAGCTGGGCGCGTTTGGCGTTGCCGGCAACGCTGACAGGCTCTGGTCACAGGTTTCGAACAATCCGGCCCTGTCCGGCACGCGCAAGGCACTGGTTCCGGGCGGCAATGTCACCCGGCTGCAAGCCGTCGGCTTTTCCAGCCGCTCGGCAGCTCAGGCGGCGTGCGACACGCTCAAGCGACAGGGACAGGGCTGCATCGTGGCCGGCGACAGCTAAAAGCCACACCTTGCCGCTTTGATCACAGGCTTTTCGCCTGAACGCTTTTCCTGATCCCCGAGGCTGCTACGGTAGAGCACCTTAGGGATCAGGGGTAACGCAGATGAATGATGCGATTGCGGCAGGACCGGAAGTCTTCTCAGACGAGGCCGTTCCAGACCAGGCACCGGTAAAAACCAGCGAGAGAATTTCGAGCCTCGACTTCATCCGCGGGATCGCGGTCATGGGCATCCTCGCCGCCAACATCGTTGCCTTTGGACAGCCCTTCAACGCTTACATCTACCCTGACGCCTTCGTCGGCGGATCGGGAGATCCCGGTGGCTGGATGTGGATTGCGCAGTTCGTTCTTGTCGATGGCAAGATGCGCGGCCTGTTCACGATCCTGTTTGGTGCAGGCATGTATCTGTTCATGGAGCGCACCTGGAAGCGCGGCGGCACGCGCAAGCTGCAATTGTGGCGCCTTTTCATCCTGCTGATCTTCGGCCTGATCCATTTTTTCTTCATCTGGATCGGCGACATCCTCGCCATGTACGCGATGATCGGCTTCATCGCGGTCGCGTGCATGCGCTGGACGGTGAAGTCGCAGCTTGTCATCGGTCTGGTCGGCTATTTCTTCGGCGCGCTGTTGTATCTGGCGATGTTCTCCTTCCCGTATCTCGTCGTCGATACGCCGGTTGGCGACCCGGCCGGAATGGCCGAAGCGCGCACAGCGATGGAAGCGGGCATCACCGCTGCTCTCGAAGACGATGCCGAGATGACCGAGATCAAGCAGGCAGGCGATTACCGCGCTTTTGTTCAGCGCCGCGTGAGCGAGGAAGCCTCGTTGGTTTTGGTCAATCCTGCGCTGTTCTTCTTCGAGACCTTCCCGCTGATGCTGATCGGCATGGCGCTCTACCGCCTTGGTTTCTTCAGCGGTGCATTCACGCGTTCGCGGATGGTCCTGTGGGGCTGGATAGGCGTAATCGGCGGAGGCCTCGCTCATTTCGGACTTGGTCTGATCGTTAAGCAGGCAGGCTTCACCTTCTACGCAGGCAATGCCGCGTTTCTTGGCTGGAGCCCGCTGCCGCGCCTTGCGATGGTTCTTGGCCTCGCGGCGCTGCTCGTCACCTATTCACCCGCCTGGACCGGCTGGCTGGCCGAGCGTGTGCGCGCGGCGGGCAGGGCGGCTTTCACGAATTATCTCGGCACCTCGATTGTGATGCTGTTCGTCTTTCACGGCTGGGCATTGGGACTGTTCGGCGAACTCGATCGCCCGCAACTGTACCTTGTGACCGCGCTCACATGGGTGTTGATGCTGGCGTGGTCGAAGCCGTGGCTCGACCGATACCGCTATGGCCCGCTTGAATGGCTGTGGCGCTGCCTCACATACCGCCAGGTCTTTCCTCTGAAACGATAGCGCGCGAGGCCGCTTATTCCGGCGCAAGCATGTAGGCAGCCATGACGGGCTCATCCTCGTCGGGTAACGCGGTGAGCGCTTCGTAAACTGCGACGCCGATGGCGCATTGCTGGGGCGGGGGGAGCGCTTCCATCTGCTCTGTCGACCCAAGGGCAGCCTGCAACGGCGGGGCAAGGCCCGTTGCCGCGATCGCATTGCCGAATTGCTGGAGGTCCTCCTCATCCGGGCTGGCATATTGCGACGGCATCTGCCTGCCAGCCGAAGCCGCGCGCACCATGGCGGCGTTCCTTCGAGCGATTGCCGCTGTCGCCTCCTGATTGTCAGGGTCGATGGTGATCCACTCTCCCATGGTCAACCGTGCGCATTGCTGTTTCGCGGCGCTCTGGAGGCTGGTGTAAAGCGCATGCTCTGCCTTGCTCCAGGCGAGCAATTGTCTGGGCGGTGAGCGCACGGCATCGGGCGCAACGCGTTCGAAAAAGGCCTGAACCCAGCGAGCGCCAATCGCTTCGATCGCGGCCTCATCGCTGCGTTGCTTTTCGTCGAGCGTTTCGATCTCTTTGACCAGCGCGGCAAAATCCTCCGGATATTCCTCCATGATGGTGCGCCACAATTCCTCCTGCCCCGGCGTGCCCAAAATGCTCGCTTCGATGGCGGATCGCTCGCTTTCGGGACCGGCAGAGCACGCTGCAAGCGCGAGCGCCCAGGCGCCGAGCATTATCCTGCCGCAAGCATGCCAATTGAGGTTCCGGCTTCGCGCCAAGGCCCATGATCCCAAAAGCGTATCGACACAAAATGGTCGCAACGCGGTTCAGTCTAACCACGCTTTGAACCGGGGCAATTGCAAATGTGAGCGCAGGGCCCGGAGGAGTTTTGCCGGTTTTCGCGCAAATCAGCTTGCTATTGCGATTGAGTTGCATATATTCCTTTTTGCAAACGCCTCGCAGGAGAGATTCGCGCCGTCATGTACATCTGCATCTGCAATGCCATCCGGGAAACCGACCTTCGTGCGGCCGCGTTGACAAGCGGCGGCGATGCTGAGGCGACTTATGCATCTTTGGGCAAGCGCCCCAATTGCGGCCAATGCCTTGCAAAGGCTGGCGAAATTCTGGAGCAGGAACGCGCACTTGTCGCCAGCCTCGCTCCCAAGCCGATGGAATGCGAGAAAGTCGCATTATAAGTTTCTGAAGCGCAATTGCGAATGGGTCGCAAAGCCCTGATTTTAAACGAAAAATCTCTGTCATCCCCTTGCGCATAGGGGGTGCGAGGCTCTATATGTCTCCTTGCTGGCGCCGGTGCATTGACCTGGCGCAAACTCAAATTTGCAAGGAAAGAGAGCCATGAAGGGCGATCCGAAAGTCATCGAATACCTCAACAAGGCGCTCACGAACGAGCTGACCGCGATCAACCAGTACTGGCTGCACTATCGCGTGCTTGCCGACTGGGGCATCTCCAAGCTTGCCGAATATGAGCGCAAGGAATCGATTGAGGAAATGCAGCACGCCGACAGGCTGGCCGAACGCATCCTGTTCCTCGAAGGGCTTCCCAATTTCCAGGCGATTCACAACCTGAAGGTCGGCGAAAGCGTCGAGGAGATCCTGAAAGCCGATCTCGCGCTCGAACACGAAGCGATCCCGCTCCTGCGCGATGCAGCCGAATACGCGAAGAGCGTGCGCGACTATACGTCGGAGACGCTGTTCGAAGACATCCTCGCCAACGAGGAAGAGCATGTCGATTTCCTCGAAACGCAGTTCGACATGATCGAGCGCATGGGCTTGCAGAACTACAACCAGCTGCAAAGCGCGCCTGCTGGCGAAGGGGAAACCGGCGCAGGCGCCTGATGTTTAAAACCGCCTTTCGGCGTCGCAAAAAAGGGCGGAGGCTTTTTCAGCCTTCGCCCTTTTTCTTGCGCCAACGCTGCTCGCGCGGGCCCTCTGAGGCCATGAGCGTTTCGCGAAGGAACGAGAACAGGCCGATGATCAGGAGCACGACGGTGGTCACCCAAAGAACCGCGACAATCGTGCCCAGCCGCGTCTCGATGTAAGCCGAGACGAACAGCAGCGCGATGACGATGCTGATGACGACGGCGGCGGCGGTAGCAAACTTGATCGCGCTCCGGGCGAGAACGCGGCGGCGCTTGAGCCAGTCGAGCTCGCGCCTTTGTTCAGACGTGTGATCATCGTCGGATGTTTCGCAGAGCCTTTCAATCCGCCCAGCGATCCAGGTGACGCGCGCCATGATGACATTCATGATGCTGCCGATCCCAACCAGCAGGAACGCCGGCGCAAGGCTCAATTGCACGGCGCGCAGCACACGCGGCGTATCGGCGGTGCGTTCAAGCAGGTCGCTCGCGATATTGGCTGCCAGTGATAGGTCGAGCATCACGTCTTCGACGATCCCCCGGAATAGTTGCCGCCGCCTCCGCGATTGGCGTTGTAGGGGTTCTTGGACGACTTCAGCGTCACGCGAACCGGCACCGCTTCAAAGCCGAGTTTCGAGCGAATGCCGTTCACCAGATAGCGCTCATAGCTTTTGGGCAGATCATCGAGGCGCGAACCGAAAATCACGAAACGCGGCGGGCGGGTGCCTGCCTGCGTAATGTATCTGAGCTTGATCCGGCGGCCTCCGGGTGCGGGCGGAGGATTGGCGTCGAGCGCGTCGTCAAACCAGCGGTTGAGCGCGGCGGTCGGCACACGCTTCGACCAGCTGTCGCGCAAGGTGAAGGCCGCGCCCAGCATGGCGTCGAGGCCTTTGCCGGTCTTCGCGCTGACCGACATGACCGGAAGCCCGCGCACCTGCGCAAGCCCATCGTGAAGCGCCTGCTTGATCCCGTTGAACAGTGCGGAGGCATCCTCGGCCACGTCCCACTTGTTGATCGCAACCATCAGCGCGCGCCCTTCTTCAAGGGCGAGCGATGCGATCTTGAGATCCTGGTGCTCAAGCCCTTGCGTCGCATCGAGCAGCAGCACGACGACTTCGGCAAAGTCGACCGCGCGGCGCGCATCGGCAACGGAAAGCTTCTCGAGCTTTTCGACCACATTGCGCTTCTTGCGCATGCCAGCCGTATCGATCAGGCGAATTTCGCGCGTTTCGCCGGATTTGGGGTCAGTCCACTCCCAGTCGATCGCAATCGAATCGCGCGTGATGCCAGCTTCCGGCCCGGTCAGAAGGCGATCTTCGCCCAGCAGCCTGTTGATGAGCGTCGATTTCCCCGCATTGGGCCGACCCACGATTGCGAGCTTGAGAGGGCCAAGCGGGGCGTCTTCGTCCTCGCTCTCCTCTATTTCGTCCTCGATCTCGGCAGCCTCGGACTTCTCGCCGATAATGGGCCACAGCCCTCCGAACAGGTCTGCGATGCCCTCGCCATGCTCGGCGGACACAGCGAGCGGCTCGCCAAAGCCGAGCGAATAAGCTTCGAGCACGCCGCTTTCGCCTGCCGAACCCTCGGCCTTGTTGGCGACGAGCACGATCGGCACGTCATGTTCGCGCAAATACCGCGCGATTTCTTCGTCGAGCGGGTTCAGGCCCGCGCGTGCATCAATCACGAACAGCGCTGCGTCGGCACCTTCCAGGCTCGCCTCGGTCTGCTTGCGCATCCGGCCGGGCAGGGTGAGTTCGTCCTCATCCTCCCAACCGGCCGTATCGACGATGGTGAATTTCATCCCCGCGATTTCAGCGTCGCCCATGCGGCGGTCGCGCGTCACGCCCGGCTGATCATCGACCAGCGCGAGTTTCTTGCCGACGAGCCGATTGAACAGCGTCGACTTGCCCACATTGGGGCGTCCGATGATGATGACCTGGGGTTTCATTTGCCTCGCAAGTGGCGCTTCACACGCCACTTGGCAAGTTTCTAGAGTCGCGGGTCGCAGCCGTTATGGCCCGAAGGCGATCAGCCCTTCTTGGCGACCGGCGGATTATCGCCGAGATCTTCGTACCACGCCTCGACCGGGCCGGTCAGTCTGATCGTGAGGGGCTGGCCCTTGCGATCGACGGTCTTGCCCGCCTGGACACGAACCCAGCCTTCGGAAATCGAGTATTCCTCGATATCGGTGCGCACCCGGTCCTTGAACTTGATGCCGACGCCGCGCTGAAGCACTTCTGCGTTGAAATGCTCGCTGCGCGGATTGACCGAAAGATGGTCGGGCGGGGTGTCGCTTTTTTGCTCTTCTGACATGGGCAGCGCCCATAAGGCCGCTTTACGAGCGAAACAAGCGCGCACATCACTTCGCGCACTTAATACTGTCGCGCACTTATCCTCGCTCTGGGCGCTTGCCCTTTTGCGCCAACGTCTCTAGAGGCCATCGGCAACGCGCGCGGGGACCTTGACGGTTTCCCGCGCGGCTTCGTTCGGGCAGGCGGGCGTGGCGGAATTGGTAGACGCGCTGGTTTTAGGTACCAGTATCGCAAGATGTGGGGGTTCGAGTCCCTTCGCCCGCACCAACTTCGCCCTGGCTCGCTGAACCCCTCGATCCATATTAGAAGGCACAAGTTCACTACTCATGGCTATCAAGCAGACCACCAACGAAGGCCTCAAGCGCGCCTATGTGATCACTCTTTCCGCGAAAGAAATCTCGGACAGGATCGATGCGGAGATCAAGAAGGTCGCCCCGCAGGTGAAGATGCCGGGCTTCCGTCCGGGCAAGGTGCCGGCCAACCTCGTCAAGAAAATGCACGGCGAGCAGCTTCACGGCCAGACGCTCAACGACATGATTCGCGATTCGGTCGATTCGCTGATCAAGGACGAAGATCTGCGTCCGGCAATGCAGCCGGCGGTCTCGCTCAACGAAGACTACGAAGAAGGCAAGGATGCCGAGATCACGGTCGAGCTCGAAGTGCTCCCGCAGGTCGACGCGCCGAGCATCGACGGTCTCAAGCTTGAAAAGCTGACGGTTCCGGTTTCGGACGAGCAGATCGAAGAAGCGATCTCCGGCATTGCAGGCCAGAACAAGAGCTACAAGGACGCTGCCAAGACCAAGAAGGCAGCCGACGGCAACCAACTCATCATCGATTTCGTCGGCAAGCTTGGCGATGAAGAGTTCGAAGGCGGCAAGGCCGAAGACGCCCCGCTGGTTCTCGGCTCGGGCGCGTTCATCCCCGGCTTTGAAGAACAGCTGGTCGGCGTGAAAGCGGGCGATGAGAAGACCATTACCGTGACCTTCCCCGAAGAATACCAGGCCGAACACCTCGCCGGTAAGGAAGCAACCTTCGATGTCACCGTTAAAGCGGTGAAGGTCGAGACCGAGACCAAGATCGACGACGAGTTCGCCAAGAACCTCGGCCTCGACAGCCTTGAGAAGCTTCAGGAAATCATGCGGGGTCAACTCGAACAGCAGACCGCTGGCCTCACGCGCACACAGATGAAGCGTTCGCTGCTCGACCAGCTGGCCGCTGGCCACGATTTCGAAGTGCCTTCGAAGATGGTCGATGCCGAGTTCGAACAGATCTGGGCCCAGCTTCAGCAGGAAGCCGCCAAGGAAGAAGATCCCGAAGCCGCTCTCAAGCAGATTGAGGACGAGAAGGACGACTACAAGGGCATCGCGGAACGCCGCGTGCGTCTTGGCCTCCTGCTTTCCGAAATCGGTCAGGCCAACGGCGTCGAAGTGACGGGCCAGGAAATGAACATGCTGATCCAGCAGGCTGCTGCTCAGTATCGCGAGGAAGATCGCGAGCGTTTCGTCCAGTACATCCAGCAGGAGCCGATGGCCGCTGCCCAGCTGCGCGCACCGCTTTACGAAGACAAGGTTGTCGACTTCCTGTTCGACAAGGCAGACGTAACCGAACGTGAGGTGACTCTCGAAGAGCTTCAGGCCGCGATCGAAGCCGACGAGGAAGCCGAAGCCGAAAATGCAAAGGCTGCTCCGAAGAAGAAGGCCCCGGCTAAGAAGCCTGCCGCGAAGAAGGCTCCGGCGAAGAAGGCTCCGGCCAAGACGGCTGAGGCCGATGCAGGTGCGAAGCCCGCAGCCAAGAAAGCTCCCGCGAAGAAGGCGCCTGCCAAGAAGCCAGCGGCGAAAAAACCTGCGGCGAAGAAAGCTCCGGCAAAGAAAGCTGCTGACAAGTAAGCTTGCCTTGCACATGATAGCGAAAGGGCCCGGCCAGCGCATGCTGACCGGGCCCTTTTTGCTTGGGTCGCAGTGTTACTGCGCCGCCTTGGCCTCTTCGACTTCGCCGTCGCGATAGATATCATCGCCTGTGTGATCGATGTGGTAGCCGCCGCGCTCGACAAAGCGCACCAGCGGTCCGGCCAGCACGCCATGCACGACGATTGACACGAGTATGGCGAAGCTCACGGTCGCCCACAGAACATCGAGCCCTTCGAAGTCGCCGGAATTCTGGCCATAAGCGAGGTAGTAGATCGACCCCATTCCTCGCACGCCGAGGAACGCGATGGCGAATTTGCCGTAGGTGTGCAGTCCGCATCCGGCGAGGCCGAGCATCCCGCTGACCGGGCGAAGGACGAAGATCAGAACCAGTCCGATCATGGCAGCCGGCCATGTCAGCGCATCAAGCACGCCGCTTCCCAGCATCATACCAAAGCCAAGCAACACGAGGATCAGCACGATGTGTTCAAGCTGGTCGATGAAATGGTGGCTGATGCGGTGATATTCGCTGCGGTTTTCCATCTGCCGCGCCACGACGCCCGCGACGAACACCGCCAGAAAGCCATACCCTTCGATGATCTCGGCAATGGCATAGGCGCTGAGCAGGGTTCCGAGCACGACCAGCCCTTCGCGGGTCTGATAACGCGGGCCTTCCTCTTCGAAATCGTCCATCGGCGTGTCGGCTTCGAATTCGAACACGTACCAGCCGCCGATCCGGCCCACCGCCCAGCCAATGACCAGCCCTGCGGCGATACGCCAGACAAGGTCCATTCCGGCCCATTCAAGGGTCCAGTTGCCAAGGCTCGCCATGCCGATGGCGGCGATCGCGAGATAGGTGAAAGGAAAGGCGAGGCCATCGTTCAAACCCGCTTCGACCGTGAGGCTGAAGCGCACATCGTTGCGCTCATCCTGCATCGGCGGGCCGACCTGCACACTGCGCGCGAGTACCGGGTCGGTGGGGGCAAGGGCGGCGCCCAGAAGGATCGCGCTGGCCGGGGTGAGCGCCAGAGCCCACCAGCCGAGGAAGGCAACCCCTGCGATGGTGAGCGGCATTGCCACCGCGAGCATCGGCCAGATCTGACCCCAGTTGGTCCAGCTGACCGGCCTGTCGATGGCGATCCCGGCTGACGCAAGCGAGACGATGACGATAAACTCGGTCACATATTCGAGCGTCAACGCATCGAAGCTGTCGGATGCCGGGTTAAGCGATGGCAGGTCGATGGGCAGCAGCGTGATCGCAAAGCCTGCCAGAACGTAGACCATCGGCAGACTAAGCGAGAGCTTCGCAAGCTTGCGCTCAAGCGCAACGGCCAGCACCAGCGCGACGCCAAACGCTGCGATCATGAAAATGCGCGGTTCGACCATGCCTTCTCTTACGCGCAGAGCATCAGCAAGGTTCCCGAACCGCGCCCTTTGGCCTTATTCGGCCGACCACCTTCGAAAAGAGGGGCGCGGCAGTCGGGCTGTGCGCGCGCGCTCATAAGCTGCGCCCAGCTTGAGCACTTCGTGGTCCGCCCATTTCGCGCCGAAGAAACTGATCCCGACGGGCAAGCGCTCCACCTGGCCCATCGGCACGGTGAGGTGTGGATAGCCCGCAATTGCCGCAGGAGAGCCGAAGCCGATCGACCCGTTGAACTGATCGCCCAGCACCAGATCGCTCATCCATGCAGGTCCGCGCGTGGGCGAGACGAGGAACTGCACGTCATTGTCGGCCATCAGCTTGTCGAGCGTTTCCTCGCCCGCGATCCGTACCGCGTTGGCGCGCGCTGTTTCGTAGCCCTCGCGGTCTGTTGTGGCCTGCGCCGTCTGAAAGATGCCCTGGTCGAACCACCGCATCTCGGTCTCGGCATTCGCTTCGTTGAAAGCAATCAGATCGGCAAGCGTGCGCGGGGTCTGGCCGCCTTCCATCTCAGGGATCGAGGCGAGATACTTGCCCATTTCCTCGCGCAGTTCGAACAGCAGAACGGTGAAACTGTCGCCATACATCTCGGAATTGGGTTCAAATTCGATATCGACCAGCACCGCGCCCGCATCTTCGAGGTCTTTCAAGGCGGTCTTGAACACCTCTTCGACCTGTTCGTTGTTGCCGATCTGCTTGCGCATCACACCGATGCGCACACCCTCAAGGCTGAAATCAGCGAGGCCTCGGGTGTAGTCGGCTATGCGCGGCACGCCCACAGTCGCCGGGTCCGCCGCGTCCTCACCCGCAATGGCGGAGAGAAGCAGCGCGGCATCATGGACCGTCTTTGTCATCGGTCCTGCGGTGTCCTGCGTGCTCGAAATCGGCACGACGTGCGTGCGGCTCACGATGCCTACCGATGGCTTGAAACCGACGACGCCGTTGATCGAGGCGGGGCAGGTGATCGAGCCGTTGGTCTCGGTCCCGATCGCGCCCCAGGCGAAATCCGCCGCGACCGCCGCGCCGCTGCCCGACGATGAGCCGCACGTGTTGCGGTCGATCGCGTGAGGGTTGCGGGTGAGGCCCTCAACCGCGCTCCATCCGCTGGTGGAATCGTTCGAGCGGATATTGGCCCATTCGGACAGGTTGGTCTTGCCAAGCACCACACCGCCGGCAGCGCGAAGGTTGGCGATAAGCGGCGCATCACGGCCCGTGCGGTTGTTCGCGAGTGCGAGGCTGCCTGCCGTGGTCGCAAATTCGCGCGTGTCGATATTGTCTTTCACAAGGACGCTGCGCCCGCGCAGGATGCCGGTGGAGGCGAGGCGGCGTGCTTCGACCGGCGCTTCGACGTTGTAATCGATCACCGCATTCAATTCCGGCCCGTTATCGTCCAGCGCCTGAATGCGAAGGATATAATCGGTCACGCGCATGGTTTCGCCGAAACTGTCATGCATGTGGGAGGAGCCGTCCGCCTCGTTGTCCTGAGCATTGGCTGCCGGAAGGCCGAGGGTGAGCGAGAGCGCGGTAAGCGCAAGCGTTGTCCTGATCATGGGCAGGGATGCTGGCACTTTTCCGGCCTTTCCCCAAGAGCAAAGTTAATCCCCTTGAACAATCGGCGGTCGCGTCCGACATAGGCGTTCAAACTTTTGGACGAGGAAAATCCCTTCATGATCGATCTGTTCGGCAATTCCGGTGAAACCCACGGCACTCAGGGCCAGTTCGAGCGCGACCCGATGACGGGAGCGCTGGTGCCAACCGTGGTCGAGCAATCGAGCCGGGGCGAACGCGCTTTCGACATCTTCAGCCGCCTGCTGCGCGAACGCATCGTGTTCGTCACCGGCCAGGTCGAAGATACGATGGCATCGCTGATCGTTGCCCAGCTGCTGTTCCTCGAAAGCGAAAACCCCTCAAAGCCGATCAGCATGTATATCAACTCGCCCGGCGGCGTCGTGACAGCCGGCATGGCGATCCACGACACGATGCAGTACATCAAGCCGCGCGTTTCGACCGTGTGCATCGGCCAGGCCGCCTCGATGGGCAGCTTTCTGCTTGCTGCGGGTGAGCCGGGTATGCGTGTCGCGCTTCCCAACGCCCGGATCATGGTCCACCAGCCTTCGGGCGGTGCGCGCGGTATGGCGTCGGACATCGAGATCCAGGCGCGCGAGATCCTGCGCATTCGCTCGCGCATGAATGACCTTTACGTGAAGTATACCGGCCAGAGCCTCGACGAGATTGAAAAGGCTATGGACCGCGACACCTTCCTCGAAGCTGCGGAGGCCATGAAGTTCGGTCTGGTCGACAAGGTCTTCGAAACCCGCCCCGAGGCAGGCGACGAAAGTGAAGAGGAAAAAGGCTCTGGCGGCGCGCCCGAGTAAGGGCTTTAACCGCACCACGGTAAGCGCCCCACAGTGGGACGCGCTTACCGAAGGTTCAGGTCAATCTTCATAAGTGGTGCACGATTACCACGTAACGTGGACCAAAAATCGACGCCGATGAGTTGATTCATCTGGCGGGAAAGATACATTTGCCGAATCCATGGGTCGGATTCTCTCGATTTGACCCACTGGATCCGAGGATAACAGGAATGACCAAATTGAGCGGATCTGACAGCAAGAGCACCCTCTATTGCAGCTTCTGCGGCAAGTCGCAGCATGAAGTGCGCAAGCTCATCGCCGGCCCGACCGTGTTCATCTGCGATGAATGCGTGGAGCTGTGCAACGACATCATCCGCGAAGAGACCAAGGCTGGCATCGCCGGCAAGAAGGAAGGCGAGGTCCCGACCCCTTCCGAAATCTTTGCAACATTGAACGATTACGTGATCGGCCAGAACTCCGCCAAGCGGAACCTCTCGGTCGCGGTTCACAACCACTACAAGCGTCTCAAGCACTCAGGCAAGGCCGACGGGGTCGAGCTTGCGAAGTCGAACATTCTGCTGGTGGGGCCCACCGGCACAGGCAAGACGCTGCTCGCGCAGACTCTGGCTCGCACTTTCGATGTGCCCTTCACGATGGCAGATGCCACCACTTTGACCGAAGCGGGTTACGTGGGCGAAGATGTCGAGAACATCATTTTGAAGCTGCTCCAGTCGTCCGACTACAACGTTGAGAAAGCGCAGCACGGCATCGTCTATATCGACGAGATCGACAAGATTACGCGCAAGGCGGAAAACCCCTCCATCACCCGTGACGTATCGGGCGAGGGCGTTCAACAGGCGCTGCTCAAGCTGATGGAAGGCACCACCGCTTCGGTACCTCCACAGGGCGGGCGCAAGCATCCGCAGCAGGAATTCCTTCAGGTCGACACGACCAACATCCTGTTCATCTGCGGCGGCGCGTTTGCAGGCCTCGACAAGATCATCGCCGACCGCCTTCAGAAGCGCTCGATCGGCTTTGGCGCGCATGTCGCCGATCCGGACAAGCGCAAGGTCGGCGAGCTGCTCGAAAAAAGCGAGCCTGAGGATCTGCTCAAGTTCGGACTCATTCCCGAATTCGTCGGCCGTCTGCCGGTCATCGCGACCCTGCACGATCTGGATGAAGACGCGCTGGTCACGATCCTGAAAGAGCCGAAGAACGCGCTGGTCAAACAGTACCGCAAGCTGTTCGAGCTTGAGGATGTCGAACTTACCTTCACCGACGAAGCTCTCGTCGCGATTGCCGAACGTGCCATCAAGCGCAAGACCGGCGCACGCGGCCTGCGCTCAATCGTCGAAGGCATCCTGCTCGACACGATGTTCGACCTTCCCGACATGGAAGGCGTGACCGAGATCGTGATCGACCAGGACGTGGTCGAGGGCAAGAAAGATCCGATCCGCGTCCATGGCGGCGCGGCTGAGGGTGGGGCCAAGGAAGAAGCCGCCTGATGGTTTCAGGCGGCCCACTGCTTCTCGCAGCTGTCGTTTGCCTGTTCCTCCTCGCCTCGGCATTCTGGGCAGAGCGGCGCTTTGCCGGATATGATCGCTTGCCCCGGCAATTCGGCTTCACGCTCAAGGCAATAGCCTATGGCCCGCGCTGGGTGATCATCTGGTTCGTACCCCTCATCATTATCGCCGCGATCGCGCTTGCCGTGTTCGCACCGGCGATCTTCCCTTCGGAAAATATCCGAGGAGAGCCGGGAACCGGGGTAGTCATCGCAAGCCTTGTGGGTGCCGCCGCGCAGGTCTTCATCCTGTGGCTGCTGGTGCGCTGGGCGAACGGGCAGGGCTGACCCGCTCTTGAAGACCATTGGCATTATCGGGGGCATGAGCTGGGAAAGCTCTGCGCAATATTACGCCATCATCAACCGCGCCGTGCGCGACAGGCTGGGATCGCCCCACTCTGCCCGTATCCTGATGCACAGCCTCGACTTCGCGCCAATCGCGCAAATGCAGGCGGATGGTGAGTGGGAGCAATTGGGCGAGGCGATGGCGGGAAGTGCCCGCGCGCTCGAAGCGGGCGGCGCGGACTGCCTGTTGATCGCGACCAACACCATGCACAAGCTCGCGGACGAGGTTGAGGAAGCCTGCGACCTGCCGCTCATCCACATCGCCGACTCCACCGCCGACGCGGTATGCGAAAAGGGCCTGACCCGCGTCGCTTTGCTCGGCACCGCTTTCACCATGGAGCAGGATTTCTACCGTGACAGGCTTGAGGAGCATCACGGGCTCGACGTGATCATTCCGGACAATGACGACAGGGCAGAAGTGCACCGGATCATCTACGAGGAACTGATCGCAGGCGAAGTGCGCGATACTTCGCGCGAGGCTTATCGGGAGATCATCGAACGGCTGGTCGATCAGGGCGCGCAGGGCGTGATCCTGGGCTGCACAGAAATCATGCTGCTCATCAGCCAGAGCGACAGCCCGGTCCCCATCTTCGATACGACCGAGTTGCATGCGCTCGCAGCCGTCGAATTCGCGCTCTCCTGAAAATCCATCGCACCAAGAGTAACCCCGCCCGGTCAGGAGGAGCGACCGGGCGGGGCGGTTATTGGCACTGACCCCGGGTTGGGAGGGGGATCGTTGGGGACAGCGCCAGTTGTAAAGTGTGTTTCGGATCAGGCGGGGAGGAACACCCCGTCCGTCACGTGGATGACGCCATTCGAAGTTTGGACATCGGCCTGCGTCACGGCAGTCGCGCGGCCCTTGGCATCGGTGATGACGATAGTGTCGCCGGACAGGCGCGCCGTCAGCTTTTCACCGGCGAGCGTGTCGATGGTTGCCGCACCGTTGTGGCGCTTGATCAGGTCTACAAGATCGCTCGAAGTCACAGAGCCAGACACCGCGTGATAGGTCAGGACGTTGGTGAGCGTGCCCTTGTTTTCCGGGCGTAGAAGTGTCGGGACCGTGCCGTCGGGGAGCTTCGCAAAGGCTGTATCGGTCGGGGCAAAGACAGTGAAGGGGCCGGGGTTTGACAGGGTTCCGGCAAGGTCGGCTGCGGTCACGGCTGCGACAAGAGTATTGTGAACGCCGGTCGACTGGGCGGTCTGAACGATGTTCGGTGCCTGCGTGCTCGCGGTGCGGTGGTGGTGGCCTGCATAAGCCGGAGCGGTCGCAACCGCGGCGATGCCGGTGGTCGCAGCAACAGCCGCAATAACGAAGTTACGGAAGGTCTTGGCAGTGGTCATGATTGAACTCTCCATTGTCGCAAGCCCTCCCGGTCTTGCATGAAGATTTACGCGTGCGGCGATGCAGCGGATGCGAGTCATTTTCGGTTTTGTTGCGATTCTGGCAGGAATCGACGGTGAAGCGGCTCTAGCGCACGACAAAGCGAGATAATCGGTGCAGGATGTGGACAATTGTACAGAGCGCCGAAACGCGAACGGCACCCGTAGCGGGTGCCGAGCCGGTCGGTCTGCATTGCAATTGGGCGCGTCTTGAGCGCGCTTACACCGTGGTGAGCGTGCCTTCGGCCACAACCGGGCCGGCATCCTCACCCTCGGGCTTGCCGCCAATGGGCTCGCGTGTGAGGACGAGCTCCACACCGCTGCCCATATTGCTCACGATTTCGGCTGGCAGCTCAAAGCTGCGAACCTCGCCCGGCGCAACGACGCCCAGCGATTGCAGCGCGCTGCCATCTTCGGGAACGAGCCAAAGTTCGTGATCGTGCACCCCATCGGCAGTGAGGCCAATTGCGCCGACCAAAAGGCGGTCGGTTTCGGGGATGTAGGTGACGTCGAGCCTGAGGCCAGTGTCGCCAATCGGCACTTGCGCGACCAGTGGGTCGGCTGCCGCGAACTGAGGCGCGTCGGTCGCGGTGGGAACCGGTGCAGGGCCCGTGCCCTGTCCGACGAAGGCGACGGCCGCGAGCACGGCCGCTGCCGCGCCGGTAAGACCGGCGGTCCATTGCCAACGGCGCAGCCGCGCCGAGATGTCGACCACGTTGCTGTGCGCGCCGTCATTGGCCGCGACAATCGCGTCTGCCGGCATGGCATCTGCGGGGCGAAGGTCGATCTCTGCTGCGATGCGTTCCCAGACCTGCGGGCCCGGTTCAGCGGCTGGCATCTGGTCTGTCAGCGGGGCAAACCAGTTGTCCCACCACACCTTGCGCCACGCAAAGCCATCATCGTTCGCGAGCCTGCCCCTGGCGGCGAGCAGTTCCTCACCTTCGAGCAGGCCAAGCGAATATTCGGCCGCTGCCAAGGCGTTGCCGCGCTTGAATTCCTCGTCCATGTCCTGATCCCTCGGACTGCTCATTCGCTCGCCTCCAGGCAGGCACGCAGACGTTGAAGTCCGCGCCTGATCCAGCTTTTCATTGTGCCCAGCGGAACGTCCGCGCGCTCGGCCAATTCGGCGTAAGTGTAGCCATCGAAAAATGCGCTGCGGATATGCATCGCGGTGCGATCGTCGAGAGTGTCGAGACAGGTGTGGATCTGAGCGTTCTTTTCCGCGTCGATCAGCAAGCTGTCAGCCAACGGAGCTTCGTCGGCAAGCGGCGCTGCCTCTTCAACCGGCACGGCTCCGCCACGCACTTTCCCGGTGCGCAGGCGATCAATCGCGCGGTTGCGTGCGAAAGTCGCCAGCCACGAGATAGGGCTCGCCCGCGAAGGGTCGTAGCTATCGGCGCGCTGCCACAGATTGATATAGACGTCCTGCAATGCGTCCTCGGCTTCCTTTCGATCGCCCAAGATACGCAGGCAAATGCCAAACAGTTTCACGCGGGTCGCCTGATAGACCTCTTCAAGCGCAGTCTGGTCGCCATCGGCAAGCCGCACCATCTGAGCGCGCAGACGCTCGCGAGCGGCCTTTGCAGCGTCCGCAGAGGCACTGGATGCCTTGGGTGAGCCGCCATCGGCCATCAATGCGCGGCCACGGCAGCTTCGGCAGCGTCATCGCAGCCATGCTCGCACGGATCGCTTTCGACCTGGATCGTCGAATGGCCGATGCCGAAGCGTGCCTCAAGCGTATCCGACACCGACTTCAGAAACGCGTCGCTCGCCGGTTTGCCGGGCATCACGAGGTGCGCGGTCAATGCCGTTTCCGTCGTCGACATTGGCCAAATATGCAGGTCGTGCACGTCTTCTACCCCGTCCATGCGAGCCAGATGCGCGCGCACCTCGGCTACGTCAAGCCTTGCAGGAACTGCAAGCAAGCTCAAAAGGATAGAGTCCTTCGCAAGCCCCCACGTGCCCCATGCGATCATGGCGACGATGGCGATGCTCACCAGCGGATCGATCCATGCGAGGCCGGTGAGCACAATGGCAAGACCGGCGACCACAACGCCGACAGAAACCAGCGCATCGGCAGCCATATGAAGATACGCGCCCCTGATATTGAGATCCTCCTGCCCGCGCATGAAAAGCATCGCGGTGCCTGCATTGATCGCGATGCCGACCCCTGCGACCGCCATCATCACCACGCCTTGCGGCTCGCTGGGCTCGAACATGCGGTGGATCGTTTCGAACAGGATCGCCCCGATCGCCACTGCGAGAAGCAGCGCATTGGCGAGCGCTGCGAGGATCGTCGAGCTTTTGTAGCCATAGGTAAAGCGTTCGGTAGGCGCGCGTTTCGCCGCAACGCTCGCTCCCCATGCAAGCAGCAGGGCAAGCACGTCAGAAAGATTGTGTCCGGCATCGGCAACCAGCGCCATCGATCCATAAAGGAAACCGAATGTCGCCTCGATGATGACGAAACCGGTGTTCAGCACGATGGCAAGGATGAAGGCCGTGCCATAATCCTTGGGTGCGTGGTGGTGCCCGTGGCGATCATGCAGCCCGTGGCAATCGCTGTCGCCATGCTCGTGAGCGTGTCCGTGATTATGTGCGTGTGCGTGAGCCATCTGCTTTTATTGATAGACGCAGTCGTCCAGCCCGTCACCTTTGACGACATTTATCCGTGCCTCGATCGAATTGCCGTGCCGTGCGAGCCAGCCTGACGGGCCGATCACCGCGCGCTTCTTGGGCTGGGGCAGGGCGGCGGCCATGCGGCTTGCCTCGTCAGGTGACATGCGCGCGGCGGAATGCCCGAAATAGCGCTGCGATCCGGCTTCGGCGCCGTAGGTCCCGATCCCGGTTTCCGCGACGTTGAGATAGACTTCCATGATCCGGCGCTTGCCCCACACCGCTTCGATCCAGAAGGTGAACCACGCCTCGACGCCCTTGCGAAAATATCCGCCGCCCTGCCACAGGAACACATTCTTGGCGGTCTGCTGACTTATGGTGGAACCGCCCCGAATGCGCCCGCCTTCGCGGTTTTCCTCCATCGCCTGCTCGATCGCTTCGGTGTCGAAGCCGAAATGCTCGCAAAACTTGGAATCCTCAGCGGCAATGACAGCGGCGACGAGATTGGGGTCGATGCTGTCGAGGCTTTCCCAATCCTTGGTGATGCCGTTTTCATCCATCAGCATCGTCGCGGTGACGGGGATGGGGATCCATTTGAAGGCAATCACAAGAAGCAGGCTCAGCCCGATGAACCACAGGATTATCTGCGCGATCAGGCGCGCGATGCGGACGGGGATTGAGCGTGTTTTCGCCTGTGCCATTTTGCGCCGATTACTCGGCTGCGCGTCGCTTGGCTACTAATTGTAGCGCGCCTCGACTTTCTCGCCTTCCTTGCCCGCCGCCACGGTTTCGCAAGCCTCGCGAAGGTCATCGAGATATTGGTCGATCACCTCGGCATGTTTGGGCGAAAGCATCAGGTGCAGGCTTGGCGGGTCGATGGTGATCGAGGTGAACCAGCCCTTGCGGTACATTTCGGAATAGAGCGCAAAGCTGTCGTGCTCCGGGTGGCGAAAAGCGATGAGACCAAGCATAGGGTTGCCCAGCACCTCGAACCCGAGTTTTGCCAGCCCCTCTTCAGCCCGTTCGCGCGTCTCGCACACCAGCCCCTGTTTCTCGCGATAGCCTTCAACGCCAAGCACATTCATCACCGCCCACGCCGCCGAGATCGCGCCGCCCGGCCGCGTTCCGGCAAGCGTCGGGGTCTTCATCGGTGCACCGTTCCAGTCCTTCGTTTCGAAAGGCATGTGCTCGAACAGTTCCTTGCTGCGGAACAGCACGGTCGACGCACCCTTGGCGGCGTAGCCATATTTGTGGAGGTCCGCGCTCATCGAATGGACGCCCGCAACTTCGAAATCGAAGGGAGGGACGGGGACACCATTCATGCACGCGAACGGGGCGAAATACCCGCCGACACAGGCGTCGGTATGGAGCCAAACGCCCTTGGCCTCGGCAACCTCGCCCAGCGCTTCGATCGGGTCGATGATGCCGTGCGGGAAGTTGGGAGCAGAGCCGACCATCATGATCGTGCACTTGTCGCAGGCCTCGCCCATCGCCTGCGGATCGGCTTCGTAGCTGCCATCGGCCTTGAGCGGGACACGGCGCACTTCGATATCCATGAGATGCGCAGCCTTGTCGAAAGCCGGGTGCGCTGATTGGGGGAGCACGATATTCGCCGGACCGCTCAGACCCTTTTGCGCACGCGCAAAATCGCGCGCGGCCTTCATCGCCATCGTGATGCTGTCGGTCCCTCCTGAAGTGATCGCGCCGGTTGCGCCTTCGGGGCCGTGAAGGACCGAAAGCGCCATCTCGACCACCTCGCGCTCCATCTGGGCAAGCGAGGGAAAGGCGAGCGGTCCCAGACCGTTCTCCGACATGAAAAGCGTATAGGCCTCGTGCTGGACCTCGCCGATTTCGGGGCCTGCGTTGAAGACATAGACCGCGGTCTTGCCATCGCGCCATTTCGCATCGCCCGCGCCGCGAGCGATCATCTCCTCGCGCACGTCATCCCAGCTCTTGCCGAGTTTCGGCATCGCCATTCGCTCTCTCCCTCAAAGCGTCTCTCGCCTGTTGAGTGTCACATCGGCGCAGCGAGTTCAAATGCGAAGATCAATCCGCTTTGCCCACGCAACGCGGCGGAGCGGGCCGGGCGTGTGTGTGCCAAAGGGCCAGCAGGTGGTGAGGGCGAGAAGTCCGTCGCCTGCGTCCACGGGATACGCGAATTCATCCCACCGCACCGTTTCGAGATGCGTGATGCGGTAGATCGAAACGCTCCCGTCGATCCGCTCAAGGCGGACGATATCGCCCGGCTCTACATCTGCGACGAACTCAAAATGCGTGTCGCGGTGAGCGGCGAGCACCGTTATTCCTCGCCTCGGATTGTCGAGGACGGCCGTCGGGCCAAACGCCATCGCCTCGCCCGATCCGCCCGACAGCACGATCTCGCTTGTGCCGAGGCGCGGCAGGGTGACACGGGCGACCGGCGCGGTGTCGGCCCAGCTCCATGGCTTGACCGGCGCGCCGCTTGCCACGCTATGCTCGAAGGCGCGTTCCAGCAAGACTTGAGCGACCTCGGCCTTGACCGGAATGTAGAGCGCCTTCGCCACGAGCGCGGCGCCGCTCAGGAGCAGCACCGCGACGAACAGCAGTGGGAGGGCGCGCGTCAATTCTCCTTTCCTTAGCGCGCGCCCCTCTGCCCGGATTGCGGGAACGGCGAGCATCAGACCGCCGCCCGCCGGAGGCTTCGCAAGGCGAGGCCATCCGCCAGCCGCTCCCGCCACCACAGGCCCCCAAGCGCGCCTGCCAGAAGAAGCAGGAGGCCAAGGGCAAGGGTGAGGACATATCCGGTCGAGGTGTTCGGCAGTTCGAGCCGCTGGCGTTCTTCCTCGCTCATCGCATCGGCCAGCGTGTCCCAGTCTGCCGCGTTCGCCATGCGCCCGCCGAACAGGTGGTCAAAGTCCCAGCCTGCCGGGAGCAGCAGCGGCAATTCCTCGCGGGTAAGCGTCGCGCCTTCGGGCCGTGTCGGCGTATCGTCCACCGCGACAAGGCTGGTGCGGCTGGTGACGAGGTGGAATGCCATGCCCAGCTCCTCGATCGAGGTGTCGGCGCGTTCGTGCGTCGTCTCGCCAGACCAGCGCTCTGCCTCGACCTCGGCAATCCGGCGCGAGGCCCAGAGCTTGGCTACGACATCGCTATCGCTTGCCTGAGTGAGCTCGATGCTGCGTGACCACCGGACGCCTTCGATCATGCCGCTTACTCTCAGCGTGCCGCCGAGATGCCGGGTGCGACCCAGCAGAACCAGCGGCTCGCCTGCGTAAAGGTCAGGCAGATCGCGCGGGGCGAAGTCTATGTTCCCGCCCTCGACGCTCGCAGTCAGGCCGACAGCGACGGGCAGCGAGAGCCGGTCCAGCAGGCGCTTCATCTGGTCCTCGGCCTCCTCGCCCATGCCGACATGCGTGAAGGTTCCGCGTCCCTGCTCCGCCATGCGGCGCATGAGATAGGTGTTCGGGGCAGAGCCGATGCCGACCATGAAGATGCGGCTGTCTTTCCGGTTGCGGCTGATTTCCTCCATCATCTCCGCCTCGTTCGAGAGCGATCCATCGGTAAGGAAGATCACCTGCCGCACCCGCTCATCGGGAGCGCGGCCGCGCAGAGCCGCGCGCAAGGCGGGCAGCATTTCGGTTCCGCCGTTGGCCATCAGATTGTGCGTAAACGTCTTTGCCGCTGCGATGTTGTCGCCGTTCGCCGCGACAGCTCCCGGGAATAGCTCGCTCATCGTGTCATCGAAGCGGATGATGTTGAACCGGTCCTGGGGTCGCAATGTTTCGAGCGCGTAGAGCAGGCTGCGACGCGCGGCTGGCATGCTGTCGCCAGCCATCGAGCCTGAATTGTCGATCACGAAGATCATCTCGCGCGGGGGAGCTTCTCCGACCCGGTCGAGCGCGGGCGGTGTAATCGTCGCCATGACATAGTCGAGCTCGCCATGGCGCTGTTTGAAGAGGCCGAGACTTGGCGTCTCACCAGCAGCGCTCCAGCGAAGCTCGAAGTCGCGATTGGCGGGTACGGCACCATCGGCGAGGGTGATCGTGCGCTTCGCCCCTGCGCTCGCGACGTTTACCTGGTGATAGGGGCTCAGGATCGCGTCGGGCGCAAAGCCGGGGTCGAGATTGACGGTGATGCTCACCGGATTGAGCCCGCTGCCTGCGCGAGCGGCCATCTCCGGGTCGGCGGTTGGCGCGATAAGGTCAGCCGAGCCAGCAAGCAGGGCGGCACGGCTCAGCGTGCCGCTCGCATTGGCGGACCCTGCAATGTAGCGAGGTCCGACGACCAGCGGCATGCGCAGCGAATAGTCTCCCGCCACCTGCGCGATGGGGGCCTGAAACTCGATCTGGACGAGCACTGTTTCTCCGGGCCCGACATTGGCGATGGAGTTGCGGAACATGTTGGGGCGGTGCTGTTCAACGAGGCCCGCTTTCTGACCGTTCGCCTTGGCTTCCTCGTAGATCTCGCGCGCTTCCTCGCGCGGCTTGATCTTGCCTTCGAAGATGCGGTCGCCGACCACCATCTTGAGCGTGTCGACCGCGCCATCGTCAGGCAGCGGGTAGAGATAGGTTGCCTCCATCCACTGTTCCGATGTGTTGCGGAAGGCTTGCGTGACAGTCACGCGGGCGATCTGGCCCGAGACATTCGCTACGATGTCCGTGCCCAGCCGCATGGCAGGAATGTCGGTCGCGACAGTTCCCGAAGAAACCGGGCGCAGGATCAGGCCGCCTTCAGAGGTGCTCGCCAGTTGCGGCGCAGGGCGCGGCTCTGGAGTGCGGCTGGCGCGCACAGCATCAACCGCTGCGTCCATGGCGGCGCCTGCGACGGAGCTATTTCCGGGGCGCGCCGACAGCGTTGAACTCGCAATCGCGAGCAGTGCCGTGATCCCGAGAATAAGCATGACGACAAGTGCGTCGCGGTCTAATGACAATGTAATTCGTCGCATGTAAGCCTCCGTTCATCGCTGTTATGTATTTCACTAGCGATGAAATGAGCCGTCCGACCATGGCCAAGCTCGGCCAGTTTCCGCCTCAGGGGCGGACGGATTGGATGGGAAAGGCGGCTTTGTGCGGATTTGTCCGGGCTTGTGCGGACAAGGGGTGAGGCGAAGGAGGAAATGATGGGGTTTGCAGGGGTAATGAGCGATTTCGACAGCGAGGAAGTCGCAACCCGGCTGCGCGAGGAGATCGCCCGCCAGCGATTGTCGCGCGCGCGCTTGGCTGAAAATGCGCGGCTTTCGATCTCGACGCTGGAGAAGACCTTGTCCGGGCGACGGCGTTTCACTCTGGCAACCGTCGTGCGTCTTGAGGAAGCGCTTGGCGCGAGCCTGCGCGATGAGGTTGCTCCGCAAGCCACCGGACCCTCACTCGCCCCCGCAGAAATGGGATCCTACGCCCGCCCCGCCGTGCGCTGGATCGAAGGCGAATACCTTACCTTGCGCGCGAGTTTCGGCGAAGAAGGCGCGGTTTACGCATATCGCACCGAAATCCGCTGGAGCGCCGCGAAGGGCCATCTGGTCTTCGCGGAAAGCAACCGGGTCGATGCCACCTTCGAGCAAGCGGGCTTCGTTTCGATGCCGCACCTTTCCGGCCACACCTATTTGATGACTTCCGAAGAGGGGCAGTACCGTATGATCATGCTTGGCAGAGCCACGCGTGAGGCGCGTATGTTCGGCCTGCTCTCGACGCTGCAGGTGGGACAGGGGTCGCAACTGGTTCCCGTGTCATGCCCGGTCGCACTTGTTCCGATTGGGCAGATCGAGGAGCCGGTATTTGGGCTGGTGCGCGAGAGCGACGAGCGCGGCGCTGAGTATCGCGGCGTGCTGGATGCGGCGTTGGAGGCAGATTATTGCCGGCTGCGGCGGTAAGGGCGAACCCGGTCCCGAACGAAAGAGGGGCCGGAAGCTTTTGCAACCGACCCCTCGAATTCAGATAATATGGACTGACGCTTACGCCACGCGTCAGGCAACTCCGGGCAGTAGACGTTCGCCCGCGATCCGCTGCATCGCTTTTTGCAGCTTTTCAAACGCGCGCACTTCGATCTGACGGATGCGTTCGCGTGACACGTCGTAGACCTGCGAAAGCTCTTCCAGCGTCTGCGGTTTTTCCGTCAGGCGGCGTTCGGTCAGGATGTGCTGCTCGCGCTCATTGAGCGAGCCCATCGC
Source organism: Erythrobacter sp. KY5 (assembly GCF_003264115.1). Classification (NCBI taxonomy): domain Bacteria; kingdom Pseudomonadati; phylum Pseudomonadota; class Alphaproteobacteria; order Sphingomonadales; family Erythrobacteraceae; genus Erythrobacter; species Erythrobacter sp. KY5. Next base: position 1,149,565 of record NZ_CP021912.1, read on the forward strand.
TTCCTGAAGCATTTCGTGGCGAACTTCGGCTTCCTCGGCGTCCGCGACGGTTTCGTCCTGAAGCGGGCGATCGTCGGTCAGCCAGTCCTGCCATTCGCCAGAGCCTTCCTCGCCATTGCGCATCGGCGTGTTGAGCGAGCCGTCGCCGCCCATCATCATCCGGCGGTTCATGTTGACGACTTCCTGCTCGGGCACGCCCAGATCGGTCGCGATCTTGGTCACGTCATCGGGATGCAGGTCGGAATCTTCGTAGGCTTCGAGCTGCTTCTTCATCCGGCGAAGGTTGAAGAACAGCTTTTTCTGGGCAGCGGTTGTGCCCATTTTCACGAGGCTCCACGAACGCAGGATATATTCCTGGATCGACGCCTTGATCCACCACATCGCGTAGGTCGCGAGGCGGAAACCGCGATCGGGTTCGAACTTCTTGACGCCCTGCATCAGGCCCACATTCCCTTCGGAAATGAGGTCGCTGACAGGCAGGCCATAGCCGCGGTAACCCATCGCGATCTTCGCGACGAGACGCAGGTGGCTCGAAACGAGCTGCGAAGCGGCTTCGGGGTCTTCATGTTCGGCATAGCGCTTGGCGAGCATGTATTCCTGCTCAGCGGTAAGCACCGGATATTTCTTGATTTCCGACAGATAGCGGTTGAGGCTCTGCTCTCCACTGAGCGCCGGGACAGTTGCTTTGCTCACGTTTCTTCCAACCTTTCTTTGTCGGCCGCTTTCGCCGGACCCCTGATGGGCATCCGATTCTTTGGGCCACGAGGTTACCTGTATGGCAGGCCCACTCTATATACGAGCTTTCTGCGAAAAAGGGTGCGCGTTTCATCGATTAGAACAACCAAGTTCGTCGATTAGTTCCTGCATGTCCGCCGGTAAATCCGCGCAAAACCGGAGTTCTTGGCCAAGGATCGGGTGATTGAAGCCCAACTCTGCGGCATGGAGCGCCTGTCGTGCGAATTTCAGCTGTGACAGCAGGGGCTTTAAGCCCTTCGGGGTTCTGCCATAAATCGGGTCTCCTAATAGCGCATGACCGATTGACGCACAGTGAACGCGAACCTGGTGGGTCCGGCCCGTTTCAAGGCGGCATTCGATCAATGCAGCAGCGTTCAGCCGCTGGAGAACCTTATAATGCGTGACGGCGTGTTTACCGCGTGAGGAATTCTTTGGCAGGACCGCCATTTTCTTTCTGTTGGCGTCCGATCGTCCCAGCTTTTCGTCAATTGTGCCTTGCGCCGGATTGGGGTGGCCCCCGCAAACGGCCAGATATCGGCGATGCACGCTGTGCTCGGCAAATTGCGCGGCCAGACCCTCATGCGCCTTGTCTGATTTCGCGACGACCAACAGGCCGGACGTGTCCTTGTCGATCCGGTGGACGATACCCGGACGCGCCACGCCGCCGATGCCGGAAAGCTGGCCCCTGCAGTGGTGGAGCAGCGCGTTGACAAGCGTTCCGTCCGGGTTCCCGGCTGCGGGGTGGACGACCATGCCAGCAGGCTTGTTGACGATGATCAGGTATTCGTCCTCATAAGCCACATCGAGCGCAATGTCCTGGGGTCGCGCCTCGGCCTCGGCGGCGGCAGGCACCGTGATGCGGAAATTCGTGCCCTCGGCAATCCTGGCGCTGGGCGAGCTTGCTGGCTCATTATCGACCTCGACCCGGCGCTCGGCAATCAATGCCTGAACCCGCGCGCGGCTCAGCTCGGTCGCATCGGCAAGCGCCTTGTCGAGCCGGGCGGCGGTCAGAGTTGTGCCGGTGATGATTTCTTCTGCGGGCATGGTATGGCCATGCGCGATGGCTATCGAAGTGACAAGAGAGGCTCTTGAGGCCATGCGCGATGCGGCCATCGCTGCCTATCCGCGCGAAGCGTGCGGGATCATGCTTGGCGAGGGATCGCGCATCACCGCGTTTCGCGAGACGGCCAACGTCCATTCTTCGCCCGAGACCCATTTCGAGATCGAGGCGCAGGCGCTGATCGACGCTCACCGTGAAGCGCGCACGGGTGGGCCCGAAGTGCTGGGCTATTTCCATTCGCACCCCCAAGGCCCGCCCGAACCTTCGCCGACCGACATTGCCATGGCGGCAGGCGACGGGAAGATCTGGGCGATTGGCAACGGGGAGACGATAACATTCTGGCGCGCCGCACCAAGCGTGTTCGAGCCGCTTTCCTACTCACTCACCGGGGACTAGACACGAGGCATGTTTTGGCCCCAATCACCTGCCTTCGATCATCCGCTTGTCAGCAAGTGTGGAGCCAATCTCGCACCTTCTGGCAACCTTCGCCTTTTATCCCTAGGACCGTGTAACATGCGGTCCATGTTTCAGAATACCCACGAGAAAGCTGAATGACTTCGCAAACCGATCTTGCCGCTCTCCTTTGCTCGCGGCTGTGCCATGACATGCTTTCGCCGGTCGGCGCCCTTTCAAACGGGCTTGAGCTTCTTGCCGACGAAACCGACTCCGAAATGCGCGAACGCTGCATTGAGCTGCTCGAACAGAGCGCCAAGATCAGTACGGACAAGCTCAAGTTCTTCCGCCTCGCTTTCGGCGCGGCAGGCGGCTTTGGCGAGAACGTGCCGGTCGAGGAAGCGCAGGAGGTGATCGGCGCCCTCGCATCCGATGCCAAGCGGGTCGAGGTGAACTGGGCGCTGGCCGAAAGCACGCTTCCCAAGCCCGCCGTGAAGGTAATGCTCAACTTGGCGCACATCGCACTCGACGCACTGGTTCGGGGCGGCACGCTTGATATCGGGGCCGAGAAGCGTGACGGAAACATCGAGATCGTCGCCCGCGCCGCTGGTCCCCGGATCGCTTTCGACGAAACCATCGGGCGAGCGCTTCAGGGCGAGCTTTCCGCATCCGACATATCCAGCCGGACCGCAGCTGCGCACATGATTGCGCTGGTCGCCGGTGAAATGGGCGGGGGCCTGCAATATGCGCTCAGCGACGATGCGCTGGTGCTTGGCGCGGTGCTGCCCGAACCGGAGGGCATGATAGGGTGAGTTCAGGCGCTGGCGAACCGGGGGGCGCCGAATGGCGCGACATGGAAGTGAGCGAGCTCGTCCACCGGGTCGTGCCTTCACCCAATTTCGGCGACCGCTCGTTGCCGATCAACATGCTGGTGCTGCACTACACCGAGATGAGACCGGTTGAGACCGCGCTTGAAAAGCTCACCGATCCCGAAGCGGGCGTGAGCGCTCATTACCTGATCACCGAAGAGGGAGAGGTCATACAGCTCGTCTCGGAGGAAAAGCGGGCCTGGCACGCAGGCGCGAGTTACTGGCGCGGCATCAAGGACGTGAATTCCGCCAGCATCGGGATCGAGCTGGACCATCCCGGACATACGGACGAAAACGGCGGATATCGCGGCTTTTCCGAAGCGCAGTTCAAAGCGCTTGTCCCGCTGGTGGCGCGGATCGTGAAGCAATACGACATTCCGCGGGCCAATGTCGTTGGCCATTCCGATGTCGCACCGATCCGCAAGATCGACCCCGGCGAACTGTTCCCATGGGACCGTCTCGCCGAATATGGCCTGTGCCTGCCCACGCCTCACAAGATCGAGCGCACCGACCCGTTTCACAATGCCGGGGCCTTCATCCTCGCGCTCGAGCGTTATGGCTACGACATCACCGAGGGTCGCAAGGCAATCGAGGCGTTCGAAAGGCGCTGGCGGCCCGAACGCATCGAGGGCAAGCCTGATGCGCAATTGGGGGCGATCCTCTGGCACCTGCTGCTTGAACGCGACCGGGGCGCTGCGCGGTGAAACGGATCGCGACCCTTGCCGCGGTGCTTGTTGCCATCGCGATAATCGTCGCAGGAAGCTGGCTTCTCTACACCCAGCAAATCGCCGATCCGGATTACGCTCCGGCCATCGCCGCGCCGCAATGGGAAGGTGAAAACCCGACGCTCGTCGTGGATGCCGGCCATTCGAACTTTCACCAGATCGCGGGACGGTTTGCACCCTTTGCCAAACTTGCCAGCCACGGCGGGTATCAAGTGGCTTCAACCGATGAGCCGCTGACCGCTGGCAATCTCTCAATGGACATTCTCGTCATTGCGAATGCGGGCAAGCCGCTGGAAACCGCAGAGATAGACGCAGTTGTCGATTGGGTCGAAGGTGGCGGGTCGCTGTTGCTGATCGCCGACCATGCGCCGTTTGGCGGCCATGCAAGCTCGCTGGCTGAGCGTTTCGGCGTCGGGATGGGTGATGGGTTTGTCGTTACCGGTCCGCCTGACAATGTATCGGGCACGATAGATTTTGGCGGCGAGCTTTTGGGAGATCACCCGATAACAACCGGCAGGGCCACACGGCCAGAGCGAATTGTCTCGCGCGTTCGCAGCTTTCTGGGCCAGTCACTCAGCGCTCCTGCAGGGGCGGTGCCACTCCTGCTGCTGCCCGATGATGCTGCCGAGTTTGCCAGCCGCGATGCGGTCAACGCCTATGTTGACGGTGGTGAAGAGGGCGTCGATGTATCGACGCGCGTTCAGGCGCTTGCGATGGAATACGGACAAGGGCGCATCGTCGTATCGGGAGAGGCGGCGATGTTCACCGCGCAGATCCAGCGCGGGAAGCCTGAAACCCGTATCGCCGTGACCGAGGCAGACAACGAAGCTTACGTTCTCAACATCCTCGACTGGCTGGCGCGCAGGGTGTCCGACGCGCAAAGCTTGGCAGACAGCGATTCCCCGCCTAACTAGGCGGCATCAGGGGGCTGAGGCAGCCGCGTGGTTTATACCGCGAGGAAAGTCCGGGCTCCACGAAGCAAGGGTGGCGGGTAACGCCCGCCGGGCGAGGTCTTTCGGGACCAAGCTCAGGGAAAGTGCCACAGAGAGTATACCGCCGATGGCCCCGGACCCGTTCCGGGGCACAGGCAAGGGTGAAAGGGTGCGGCAAGAGCGCACCGGGGGTCTGGTAACAGGCTCCGCATGGCAAACCCCACCCGGAGCAAGGCCAAATAGGGGCCTCGCGCCCGGCCTTTGATGGTCAGGGCAGGAGCGCTTCGCTCCGAGAGGCCCGGGTTGGCTGCTTGAGCCGCGTGGCAACATGCGGCCCAGATGAATGGCTGCCGCCGCAGCGCTGGTCGAAAGATACCGGCTGCGGAGACAGAACCCGGCTTATGACGCCCCCTGATGCACTTCAAACGCCGCCGTATCTCTGGCGAGTTTGTGGTCCATGCCCGGAACTGGCAAGCGGCCCGGCCATTGGTACATCATGAAAGAACCGACCGTGCTTCGCCCGACGACCCAGCGCCTTGCTGTGCTTGTCGCAGTGTTCGTCCAGATTGGCGCAACCTTCCTGCCGCAGCTGGGGCTGGGCGATCCGATCGGGGATCGTTCCGATAGCGTTCGCACGTTGATCACGCCGTCTGGCTGGGCGTTCGCCATCTGGGGTCCGCTGTTTCTGGGATCGGCAGTGTTCGCGATTTGGCAGGTCTTGCCGCGCCAGCGCACCAACCGGTTGCTCAACACAATTGCCTGGCCCGCAGCGATAGCGCTCGCCGCGCAGGGTGTGTGGGCGACCTATACGCAGTTCGCCAACCTCACCGCGATCTCGGCCGTCATCATCCTTGCATCGCTGACTGGATTGCTCGTTTGCCTGCGCAGATTGAGCGAGCAGGCCTGGTTGTCCGGTGCAGAACGCTGGTTCGGCGCTCTCGTGCTGAGCGCGCTTGCCGCGTGGCTTACGGCGGCGAGCATCGTCAACATCTCGGCCACCCTCGTCTATTATGGCATCGGCGGAGGTTTCGAATACCCGTTAGCCGCAGCCGCAATGGTCGCGATTGGCGGCGTGATTGCCAGCCTTGCGGTGGTGCGTTCGCGCGGGAACCCATGGTACGCGCTGGTATTCTGCTGGGCGCTGCTGGCGATCTACTTCCGCGGCGGGCAAGAGGCATCGTCGATCGCCTATGCCTGCATGTTCAGCGGCGTGCTGGTGTTGCTTGCTTTGGTGCTCGGCCTCTCGCAGTCGGGCAACCGGAAGCACTGGCTCGGCTTCTGATCCCGACTTGATCCACAAAGGAAAAGGCCGGGCCCTGCGGTGCGCAGAGCCCGGCCTTTTCGTGTGACCGGTAAGGTCGGTCGAAGCTTAGAACTTCCAGATCAGCGAGACGCGGCCCTGATCGTTCGAAAGCAGACCGCGGCCCATGTCGCTGGTGAACGAGACCTGCGCGTTGAGGTTCGTGCCGACCTCCATTTCTGCACCGGCATTCACGCTCATCCACTGGGTGTCGAGCTCGTTGGCGATGCTGAACGGCGTGTCGGACGCACCGAAGAAGTGCGCCGTCACAACGTCGGCATTGTCGGCCATTTCGCTTGCATAGGCGACCGAACCGAAGGCCCGGATGATGCTGGTCTCGCTGACGGCGATGTCGAAAGAGGCCATCGCACCGGCTTTCGCGCCAAGCGAGGTAAAGGTGCGATCTGCAACCGAGAGGCCGAAGCCACCAGCACCGATTTCGTCATAGCCACCGATGGAGCTGCGCACGTAATCGAGGCTTGCCACCGGACCCACTTCCAGACCCTTCGCGATGTCGAAGGCGTAACCAAGGCGCATGCCGCCAAAGGTCTGGCGCGCATCGGACTGGGCTACGGCATTCGCGAAGTAGCTGGCAAAGTCGCCGCCGCTAGCCCGCTCTGCGCCGAAGCGCTGGTCAGCGGTCCCGGCATAGCCGTCTGCGAACAGGCCGCCATCCGAGTAGGTCGCGTAGATTGCGACCGACTGGCTGCGGTCTGCCTCAGGCTGGAGCGGGTTCACCGTCTGGCGGCTCGACTGAATGTTCGACACGGCCACACCGAAGCTGAAGCCTTCGGAAAGGGCCATATCGACACCAACCGTCATCTCACCGGCCTGGGTCAGAGCGGTCTGTTCGAGCGCGCTCGCTCCCAGCTGGGTGCTGGCAACGCCCTGGCTGCCAAAGGCACCAAGACCATTGCCGAGCAGTCCGCCCTGCTGGCCATTGTTGAGATAGACGCCGGAGGCGCTGCCGAAGACGCCGAGCTTGCCGGTTTCGGCAGGCGTGGTGCCGTTGATGGCGTAAGCGGCATTCCCTGCAGCGCTAAAGCCGCCCGCTGCCATCGAACCGCCACGCAGCGCGAGCGTGCGCTGTGCGATCTGGCCGGTGAAGCGCTGCGAGAAGCTGTTCGCGGTGAAGGTCTGGCTGAACGCGCTGACCGGGGTCAGGGCGCCAAGCGTTGCCCCGAGCGTTTCGAACGTGGCGTTGTCGACAATCGCGAACATGTCGGCAAACTCGTTGAAGCGCGTGGCACGAATCGTGTCGAGCGCGCCGCCGAGGTTACGAAGGCTGCGATTGTTGCTGAACAGGTCACGGATCGAACGCGCGCCGATGGTGACAAGCACCTCGTTGCCTTCCACCCGGCTCGACGCGGTCAGGATCGGCGAGTTCGAGAGGAAGATCGTTTCGGCAAAGTCGCCGTCGATCTCACCTGCCGAAAGGATCGCGAATTCAGATCCATTGCGGACCCGGCGACCACGCGCTTCGAGAAGCAGGGTGCCATCGAGCACTGCAAGTCCCGAAATGTCGTAGAAGTCGTTCGAAATCCGGTTGCGCGTTCCGCCCTGGAAGTTGGCGTAAAGGCCAGCGCCGCTGGTCTGGACGTAATCGCCGTTGATGGTCATCGTGCTGACCCCGCGATTGCCGCCAGCGCTCACCAGGCCGGCTACGTTCATCAGGACATTGGTGTTGATGACACCGTTGCGGCCCGAGAGCAGTCCGCCCGCCAGCGTATACATCGGTGTGTTGAGCGTGCCGCTGATGTCCGACGTGCCGCTGAACTGTTCGACACCAATCAGCGAGGTGAAGTCGAAGCCCGACCCGAGAAGGAAGGTCGCGCGCTCATTGTCGATCACCAGCTTGTCGATCTCGACATCCATGTCGACCGTGGTGCGGCCGCGCTGGTTCAAGTGGACTTCGAAATACTGAGCCGGATTGGCAAAGGCGGTCCCGGGCGTTCCGTCGGTGTTGTTTGGAACGAAGCCGGTTGAACCCGGGCCAAGCAGGACCGAGCTTTCAGGCAGGTTGCTGCCGAAGTTCGGATCGCCAGGCTGCGGACCGAAGGGCGAGACGATTTCGGGCAGCTCCGAAATGTCGACGCCAAGGACGGTGCCGATCGAATTGCCGACTTCGAAGATGCCGTTCTCTTCACCTTCGGGAAGGCCGTTGACAAGCGTGCCGGTGCCATCGTCGATGAAGAAGCCCGGATCGAGATCCTGCGTCCAGTGGTCAGGGTCAGACCAGTTCCCGTTCCCGCGCTTGGCCGAAACGTACTTGTAGGCCGTGTTCTCGCTGATGAACTGGAAGAACGGATAGATCGGGTTGTAGAAGCTGATGTCGCCGTACGGGTTGGTCAGTCCGGCGAAGCTCAGGTCGAAGAAGCTGATGCCGCCGCTAAGGACAGCGATTGCGACAGGGAAGTCGTAAGCGACGTCGGCAATAAGCGGCGAGCCACTGTCACCGGGCGCGGTGCCGACTTCGCGTGGGAGCGCATCGCCATCGAACCAGTCGGTCGAAATGACGTCGCCAATGGTCACGCATTCAGGGCCAAAGCCGTTGAAATCGCATCCATCGAAGCCCGCAATGTCGCGATCCGGCCAGTCGAAGTCGGTGAAGTAGTAGGGCTGGGTGATACTGCCGCGTTCTGCACTCGAACCGAAGCCAGAGAACACCACATCGTCGAAATTGGCAAGCGATCCGAGCGCTCCGAGCATGTTTTCGCCAACGCGGCGCAGGAAGTCGCTACCTTCACCCGGGCCGCCCAGCGCCGTGCCGAAGGATCCGTAACCGACCTGCACAACATGCGTGAGCTCGGTCAGCGGGGTGAGCAGAATAGGAAGCGCCGGGATATCCGTGATCGGCTCATCCACAGCGATCAGGGCAATGTCTGCGAACGGGAATGGCAATCCGCCATTTTCCTGGTTCGCGGACGGGTGAATGACCACGTCGGTGCTGGTCGCAAGACCGCCTTCGGAGTAGCTCGCGCCTTCATTGACAAATGCGTTGCGCTGCGGCTCCGTGTCAGGACCGGTGCCGATCAGGATTGCGAAGGGCGAACCGCTTTCCGGCGTTCCATAGATCTCGGATGGGAAGAAGTTGACGCAGTGCGCTGCGGTCAGGATCGTACGCGGGTTGATCAGGCTGCCCGTGCAATTGAGGAAAACCCGACCATCGGAAGCGCGGCCAATAAACATCTGCACAACCGAAGGCTGCGTATCGGCGGCGTCGAATGATGCGTCGAGGCCGACATCGTCACGAACGAAAATGTCGCGATCGATATTGTCGCCTGTGGTGCCGGTGAAACTTGCGTCGAGTAGCATGTTGGGATCGAACGTAAGATCAAGCGTGCTGCGCGGTGTCAGTCGAAAACCGGCAAAACTGTCTACCGGAGCTGTCGTGCTGATCGCGGGAGCCGCGGAGCGCGGCGTCGCAGCACTCGCAACGCCAAGCGGAAGGCGATAGTCGGAAATCTCGCCCAGTTCTTCGCCGTCGAGCAAAAATTCGCCCGTTTCGCCCCCGGATGCATGCGCCGGTGCAGCTGTAAGCGCTCCGGCAAGCGCTGCGAGCCCAACGCCGGATAGGAAAGCACGATTTGTCATGATTAGCCCCTCGTTCTTGATAAGAAAGTTACCCCGAGTGAGCAGATTAGCGCTTTGTTAAGTGATTCTGAAGCCCCGTTGTCAAATATAGTTCAAATATGTTCTGTCGCATCAACGGCTTGCATTGCATGCAATGCGGCTTTGCAAATGAAAAAGCGGGACTTGGCAATAATTGCTCAAATCCCGCTCTCAGATTGTCAAAATTGCCGAACCCTCGATAGGCCCGGTTCACCTCAGTCTCGACCGATGCTCGCATAAGAGAAACCGGCGGCGCGCACGTCTTCCGGGTTGTAGATGTTGCGCAGGTCGACCAGCACCGGAGCTTTCGCGAAATCCTTTACCCGCGACAGGTCGAGCGCACGAAATGCATCCCACTCCGTCACAATCACGACAACATCGGCGTCCTTGATCGCTGCATAGGGATCATCGCACATAGTCACGGCGGGCATCAGCGGTTTTGCCTGTTCCATACCTTCAGGATCGAAGGCAGACACCTCGACGCCTGCATCGGTCAGCGTCTGAGCCACTGCGATCGCAGGGGAATCTCGCATATCGTCGGTATTGGGTTTGAACGTAAGGCCGAGCAGCGCGACCTTCTTGCCGCGTGCATCGTCACCGCCGCCAAGCGCGTCGAGCACCTTGCGCCCCATGGCGCGCTTGCGGCTGTCATTGACCTTGACCACCGCTTCGATGATGCGGGTGGGGCTGTCGTAATCCTCTGCGGTCTTGAGCAAGGCCAGCGTGTCCTTGGGGAAGCAAGAGCCGCCATAGCCGGGACCAGCGTGGAGGAATTTCGGACCGATGCGGTTGTCCATCCCTATCCCGCGGCTGACATCCTGCACGTTTGCACCAACTTTTTCGCACAGATCGGCCATTTCGTTGATGAAGGTGATCTTGGTCGCGAGGAAAGCGTTGGCTGCATACTTGATCAGCTCGCTGGTGCGCCGCGAGGTGAAGAGGATCGGCGATTCGTTCAGGAAGAGCGGGCGATAAACCTCGCGCATGACATCGCGGCCGAAATCGTCCTCGGCACCGATCACGATCCGGTCGGGGCGCTTGAAGTCGCCGATCGCAGCGCCCTCGCGAAGGAATTCGGGGTTCGAGACGACAGAGAAGCGATGCGATGTGCCCGATTCTTTGAGAATGCGCTCAACCTCGTCGCCGGTGCCTACCGGGACGGTCGATTTGGTGACTACGACCGCGTCGTTCGAAAGGCTCTCGCCGATCTCGTTCGCGACGGCATAAACGAAGGAAAGGTCTGCATGACCATCGCCTCGGCGGCTGGGCGTACCGACCGCGATGAAGATCGCGGCGGCGTCCTTGATCCCTTCGGCGAGCGAGGTCGTGAAGGACAGGCGGCCAGCCTTCACATTGCTTTCGACCAGCGCATCGAGGCCCGGTTCGTAAATCGGCATGATACCGTCATGCAGACGGTCGATCTTGCCCTGATCCTTGTCGATGCAGACCACATCATGTCCGAAGTCTGCAAAACATGCCCCGGATACGAGTCCGACATAACCTGACCCGACCATTGCAATTTTCATGGATGGCTATTCCTTATAAATCCTTGGCCTGCACAGGCTCGGTCCTGAGCCGCGGCGGCGCCTGTTACTGGGGTCGTTCCCCGTGGAAGATTTCTATCGGGCCGTTCTGCGCCGCGATCGCCTGAATGACCCGGCGTTGATCGGCCTCAAGCACGAGCGCCGTAAGCACACCTGAGCGAAAAGCGCCAGTGTCTATCCCGATCCGGTTGCCGCAATCCATGACCCGGTCAAAGATCGTGTGGCCATGGACCACAACCTTGTCGAGCGCGCCCTGGTGATTGAGAAAGCGGTCCCTGATCCAGAGCAGGTCACGGCGGCTTTGTTCGTCCAACGGTAGGGTCGGATCGATGCCGGCATGGACAAACAGATAGTCGCCGGCGACGATCATTTCTTCGAACCCGGCGATGTAGTCACGCTCCGACTGCGGGATGAGATCGGGCAACAGATCGAACAGCTCTTCCAGCGTCAGCGCATTGAACTGTTTCTTGGACAAGCCATAGCTCATGACCGTCTCACGCCCGCCATGTTTGAGGAAATGCCGCAGCACTTCGGGCTTCTCGAATGAATCGAGCAGCATCTCTTCATGATTGCCAGCAAGGACGCGGACGGATCGTTTGCCCTGCCATTCCCGAGTGTCAGATACGACGCCCGCGCTGTCGGGGCCCCGATCCACAAGGTCTCCGAGCAGGATGACTTGCGAATCGCATTCGCCGCGCCCGCGATCATCCTCCTCGATGGCATCGATCATCGCACGGTAAAGGTCACGTCGTCCGTGAATGTCGCCAATCACATAATAGCGCGTACCCGGCGGCACTGCCGGATGGCGCGGCTGTGGCTTGGGGCCGAACATCTTGCGAAGTGCATTGAACATCGTTGCGTCTTTGGTCGTCCTATCGACGATGGGTTTACATTCTTATCGCGACGCAAATCGTGCGCCGGGTCGGGGTGAATTTTCGAAAGCGTGTGCCTTTAGTCGCATACCATCTGAACGGCAACTGAGTGCGCGCCGTCAGGCACCACCGATCCCGTGCACAGGCAGAAAATTCAGCGATCCGCGCGGGGTAGAGGCCTTCCCGATATGATGCAAAAACTCCACACCAGTGTGGGATTGGGGAGACGCGCGCAATTTCTCTTGTGCTATGCAGCATAAGCGTGCACGATTGTTTCGCATTTGGCTGAGATTGCTCACAATAATACGCAACCGTCGAATGTGCAGGTGGGACGAAGCAACAACACAAACAAGGAAGTTGTCATGCTCACGTCCATCCGCGGCCTCACGGCTGCAATCCTCTCTGCGGGTGCTCTGGTTACCGCCGCGCCCGCTTTCGCTGAAACTGCCGATAATGATGGCGCTATAAGTGAAGAACTCATTGCGGCCTCCGCCGCACTCGACAATAACGGTGCGCAAGGTGCCGAGCTTGTCCTTTCCACCCAGACTGCGTCGAACGTAGATAGGGCAATCCAGCCCATCGTGGACACGGCCAGTGCCATGGCTGGCGAAAGTGGTCTGACCTTCTCCGCCAACATAGCCCTTGCGAGCGAGTATCGTTTCCGCGGGGTCGACCTGTCGGGCGGCGAACTGGCCGTTCAAGGCGGTTTCGATGTCAGCCATTCATCCGGCTTCTATGTCGGCACATGGGCATCGAACCTCGACGAGGACACCGTCGGATACGGTTCGCTTGAGCTTGACCTTTACGGCGGCTGGAGCGGCAGTGTCTCTGACGCAGTTTCTGTCGATGTTGGCTTCATCGCCTACACCTATCCTGATGCTCCGGCAGGCGACTTTGACTATTACGAGGTGTACGGGTCGCTTGGCTTCTCGCTCGGTCCGGCATCGGCCACCACCGGCATCGCCTATGCGCCGGGCCAGGATGGCCTCGATTTCGGCGGGGGGACCGATGACAACCTCTACCTCTACACCGATCTCAGCGTGGCTGTTCCGGGCACGCCGGTCTCGATTGATGGGCACCTGGGATACACCGACGGTTCGCTGACATTCACCAATGACAGCAAGGCTTTCGATTGGTCGCTTGGTGCGAGCGTCGGGCTTGGCGGGAACTTCTCGGCCAGCGTCGCCTACGTCGAGGCCGAAGGCTCGTTCCTTCCCGGCCAGTACGATTTCACCGACGCGACTGTCGTCGCAACGCTCAGCGCGAGCTTCTGACGCCGCAAGTTGTCAAAACCGGATAGCCCGCGGGTAAGCGGGAGGAACGGAGCGCGGGGCCTCGCTGGTCTCGCGCTCTTTCCGTTTGAGAAACCCGCGCCCTTGCGACAGTCTTCGGGCACCCTTAACTCGGCACGCGAAAGGACTGCTCACATGGTCAAATATCTCCATTCAATGATCCGCGTCACCGATCCGCAGGCAACGGTCGATTTCTTCAAGCTGATCGGGCTTGAAGAAGTGCGGCGCTTCGATGTCGAAGCCGGTCGCTTTACGCTGATCTTCCTCGCCGCACCCGGACAGGAAGGCGTCGCCGAGGTCGAGCTCACCTACAACTGGCCGCCCGAGGACGGCAGCGATCCCCAAGATTATGATGGCGGGCGCAATTTTGGCCATCTCGCCTACCGCGTCGAGAATATCTACGACACGTGCCAGCGGCTTGCCGATGCGGGGCACACGATCCTCCGCCCACCGCGCGATGGACATATGGCCTTCGTTAAATCGCCTGACGGCATCTCGGTGGAATTGCTGCAGGAAGGCAATCTTGAGCCACGCGAACCCTGGGCCAGCATGGAAAACACCGGAAGCTGGTAAGCCCGCGAAACGACCCTGCGACCGCCTGCGCCTAGCGGAGCGGGTCGTTGGGGTGGGTGTCCTGAGGGATTGGGCCCTGGTCGTCGCATTCCTCAGCCGGGTGGGTCGTCGTCATGCGCAGCACAATGTAGCCAAGGATCGCAGAGACTGCGGAGCCGGTAAGAATGCCAATCTTGGCTTCTTCCACCAGCAGTGGCGCGCCCGGGAAGGCAAGGCCGCCGATGAATATGCTCATCGTGAAGCCGATCCCGCACAGGATCGATATGCCCCAGATTTCTGGCCAGCTCGCATTGTCGGGTCGCGGCGCAAAGCCTGACTTGTCGGCCAGCCACACGATTGTGAAGATACCGACCTGCTTGCCCACCACCAGACCGGCGGCAATCGCGATCGGAAGCGGCGCCAGCAGCGCTTCTGGGCCCATGCCTTCCAGCGATACGCCGGCATTGGCAAAGCCGAAAACCGGTACGACAAGATACGCGCTCCACGGCGCAATCGCGTGTTCGAGGCGTTCGAGCATTGAGTTGCCATCGCGCCGTTTGAGCGGGATGGTGAGCGCGGCAACAACGCCTGCAATCGTGGCGTGGACGCCCGAATTCAGGACGCAGTACCAAAGCACGATCGACAAAAGGATGTAGGGCCAGAAATAGTCCACGCGCATCCGGTTGAGCGCAATCATCAAGGCAACCACGCCAACCGAGGCGACCAGCCACTCGGTATAGAGGCCCTGCGTATAGAACACGGCGATCACCAGCACCGCGCCAATATCGTCGACAATAGCGACCGTCAGCAGGAAAAGGCGCAAGGAGGCGGGAACCCTGTTGCCCAAAAGGCCCAGTACTCCCATCGCAAAGGCGATGTCGGTTGCCGCCGGAATGGCCCAGCCATTGAAGTATTCGCCGCCGCCGGTGACCAGAAGATAGACAATCGCCGGGACGCCCATGCCAGCCGCTGCCGCCAGCATCGGAAGACGTCGCGCAGCAGGATCTGCCAGCGAGCCTGAAATAATTTCGCGTTTTACTTCTAAACCGACGACAAAAAAGAAGATCGCCATCAATCCATCATTGATCCAATAGTGAAGGTCCTTTAGCTTCTCTATCGGGGTCCAGGGCAGTTTGCCGTAAAACAGCTCGCGATATTCGTCAGCCATGGGAGAGTTGGCGGCGATCATCGCAGCTGCTGCTACCAGAATCAGCAGGATCCCAGCCGATGCGTCGCTGACGAACAGCGCTCGCACGGGGGCAAAGACACGACGGAGAGGGTTGGTCGAAGTGGGGACGTTATCAGACATGTTGGGTGTCCCTTTTCAGAAAACCTGACAAGAGTGCAAGGTCAAACCGGGCTCGAAGGGGAGAATCGGGCCCAGTTTGCATCAAGGAGGGTCGCCTTGAGCGTTGAAAATTGGGATTTGTGGCAGTGGCTGGCAGTCGTCCAGCACGAGCTGCTTTTATTTGCGGGTGTGTTTTTTCTTATCGGTGCGCTTGATGACATCGCTGTGGACATATCATGGCTGTGGCTCAAGCTGACCGGGAGAGCCCGGACCGGCAGGGTAAATCGCGAACAACTTCAATGCAGCGAACTCTCGGCTCCGGCCGCGATCGTTATCCCTGCGTGGAATGAAGCCGACGTGATTGCAGACACGATCCAGCATATGCTGAGCGTGTGGCCCCAGCGCGCGCTCCGGCTGTATGTCGGGATTTATCGCAATGACATCGACACACTCGAGGCTGCGATGAGCGCTGCGCGCGGGGACAGTCGCCTGAGACTGGTCATTCACGATCGTGCAGGGCCGAGCACCAAGGCCGATTGCCTCAACCGCCTTTACAAGGCGATCCGCGACGACGAGGACCGAGCAGGCGAACGCTTTGCCATGGTCGTTTTTCACGACGCAGAAGACATGGTCGATCCGGCAGGTCTGGGCTTGCTGGACTGGGCTGTTGCCGATGGGGCGCATTTTGCGCAGCTGCCTGTCGAACCCTTGCCGCAGGCGGCTCGCCATTGGCTGGGTAGTCATTATTGCGAGGAATTTGCCGAAGCCCACGGGAAAGCCATGATCGTGCGCAGCGCGGTTGGCGCCGCTCTTCCCGCCGCAGGGGTCGGGTGCGGGGTAGAGCGTTCGATGCTCGACACGCTCGCCGAGCAAGGTCCGAACAATCTGCCTTTCGACCCGGTTTCGCTGACCGAGGATTACGAGCTCGGGCTCAACATCGCAGCACTTGGCGGCGAATGTCGTTTCGTGCGCGCGCGCGGCGAGGACGATTTGCTGATTGCAACGCGCGCTTTCTTCCCCTCGCAACTTGCCGATGTGGTCGGACAGAAGACGCGCTGGGTGCATGGCATCGCCTTGCAGGGCTGGGACCGAACCGGCTGGGCTGGCGGTGCAGCCGAGAGCTGGATGAGAGCGCGGGACCGTCGCGGGCCGCTCACCGCGATCGTGCTGTTTTTTGGCTACACGCTGCTTTTGCTGACCGTGTTGCTGGCGACGGCGGTGAATGCGGGCTGGACCGAGCCTGTGACACTCACACCGGCCCTAGTTGCGCTCCTTACCCTCAACCTGGGGTTCTTTATCTGGCGCGCCTTGATGCGCTTTGCCTTTACCGCGCGCAATTACGGCGTGGCTGAAGGTGTCTTTGCGGTGATGCGTATTCCGGTCACCAATGTGATCTCGATTATGGCAGGAAGACGCGCCCTGTTGGCCTATGCCCGCACCTTCGCGGGGCATAGCGCAACGTGGGACAAGACGCCGCACAGCCACCACCCGGCACAGTCGATCAAGGGACTGGCCAAGCCTTCGAAGATACCGGGAACGCGGTAATGCAGCCAGTTTCAACGAACCAGAGGCGCGGCGCGCCGCTCGTGCTGCTTTTTGTCGTTCTCTCGAGCTGGACCGCAGGTCGCAGCGCGGTCTGGGAAAGCCCCTTCGCGCTGCCCGAACTGGAACTATCGCCCGCGCAGATAATGCTGGTTGAACGCGGGCCGTTGCCGAAAAGCCAAGCGGTCAGCGTTGCGCAGCGCAGCGCCGACATGCCGGGCCGAACCATCGGTCAGACCGATGGAAAGTCCGATGCGTCGCGCGGCAGGGCACAATCGACAAGTCGGGCCGGAGGCGGTTTCGCATCGGCGTCCGAGCACACGCACATCGCCGCCGGGCATCATTTCCTGATTACGGCTGCCTTGCGACAGGACCTTTCGATCCGTGGCCTGGCCGGTGCGTCGGCTTTGGATGGCCTTGCCTCGAACAGTCTGAGCGCGCAGGCTGAACGCGCAGCTGCAATTGATGAAGCGACGCCGCCATTTCTTGCGCAAATGCCTGTGTTAACCAACCGCGCGCGCTTCGCTGATCGCTGGTCGCTCGATGCCTTCGCGTTCTTCCGGTCGGGCTCGTCCTCGCTTTCGAGCACGCAAGGCCGTGCTCCGGTCTACGGTGCGAGCCAGTTGGCAGCGAACCTTCAATATCGGCTCGCGCCATCCTCGCCTCACGATCCGCGTGGCTACGCGCGCACCTATCATGCCGTCGTCGAAGATGGAGAGACCGAGGTTGCAGCCGGGCTTTCCGCGAGGCCGGTCGCAGCGATCCCGCTTCGCACGGCCGCCGAGATGCGCGTGACGCGCAATCGCTTTTCGACCCAGCTGAGGCCCGCCGCCTATGCCGTGACCGAGATCGCGCCGCAAAAGCTGCCGCTCGACCTCGCGCTCGAAACCTATGCGGGGGCAGGCTATGTCGGCGGCGCTGCCGACACTTTCTTTATCGACGGGCAAGCCGGCGTCACCCGCGAGATGCTACGGTTCAGGGGTGGAACCACACGGCCGCTCATCTTGAGCCTTGGCGGCGCGGCATGGGGCGGGGCACAGCGCGATGCCGAGCGGCTCGACGTTGGGCCCACCATGAGGCTCGATCTGACCCTCGGGACCGTGCCAGCGCGCATTTCGGTCGATTGGCGAGAGCGGGTCGCAGGCGATGCTGAACCCAACTCAGGAGTTGCGGCGACGGTTTCGACGCGCTTCTGACCGCTCGTTTTCGAAGCGCAGGCGGGGAAGGGGTGCAAAGCTCGCTTCCAACGCCACTCCCGGTGGGCTAGTCGCACTGGCATGGATGTCTACCTGCCCATTGCGAATCTGTCGGTGAATGGCCTTTTCATCGTTTTCCTCGGAGGGCTGACGGGCATTCTTTCGGGATTGTTCGGCGTGGGCGGAGGATTTCTGACGACGCCGCTTCTCATTTTCTACGGGATTCCTCCCACCGTCGCAGCCGCTTCCGCTGCGACGCAGGTGACCGGGGCGAGCGTGTCGGGCGTGATCGCACACGGAAAGCGCAAGGGCGTCGACTATCGCATGGGAATGGTGATGGTCGGAGGCGGGGTTGTGGGTGCCTTGCTAGGCGCCGTCTTGTTCAGCCTGCTCCAGGCGTGGGGGCAGATCGATGTCGTGATCGGTGTGCTGTACGTCCTGCTGCTGGGCACGATCGGATCGTTGATGATGCGCGAGAGCATCGACGCCCTTCGCGGCAAGGCTGATGGCGCATCTGCCCAGCCGCGCAAGCGCCGCCACCACCCGCTGGTCGCCGGGCTTCCATTCCGCACCCGGTTCTATGCGTCAGGCCTGTACATTTCACCGCTCGCTCCGCTGATCCTCGGCGTGCTGGTCGGTATTCTCACCATGCTGATGGGGGTTGGCGGCGGGTTTATTCTCGTGCCCGCGATGCTCTATATTCTCGGCATGAGCGGCAATGTCGTGGTCGGAACATCGCTTTTCCAGATCCTGTTCGTGACTATGGTGACCACGATGACCCATGCGCTCACCACGCAGGCGGTCGACATCGTGCTTGCCGGATTGCTCTTGCTGGGATCGGTTATGGGCGCGCAGTTCGGGACCCAGATCGCGATGAAGGCGCGTCCCGAAATCCTGCGGATCGTTCTTGCAGCGATCGTCATCGCGGTGGCTTTGCGGATGCTTTACGGCCTCGGCGTGCAGCCCGACGAAATCTACACCGTAAGCCCACTGTGATGAGAGCGCCCAAACGCATTTGGGCTCCGCTCGCCCTCCTAATTGCCGCGCCTGTTCTGATGGGCCAGCGCGAACCCGTGCTGGTGCCCGAGGTCAGCCAGTCGCGCGTCGAAGTGAGGCAAGGTTTCACCGGCGCCAACCTGCTTCTCTATGGCGCGGTCATCGATCCAGCAGGTGCTCGATCAAGCACGCAGTACGACATCGTCGTGGTTCTGAAGGGACCGACCGAACCCATCCGCCTTCGCGAGAAAGAGCGCATTGCCGGCATTTGGATGAACGCGGGATCGAGCGACTTTAGATCCGCCCCCTCTTTCTTCGCTGTTGCCTCTTCGCGTCCGGTCGGGGAAATCGTCGACCCGCTCACCGCTGCGATCTACGAGCTTGGTACGCAGTTCATCCAGC
Organism: Erythrobacter sp. KY5; assembly: GCF_003264115.1. NCBI lineage: Bacteria > Pseudomonadati > Pseudomonadota > Alphaproteobacteria > Sphingomonadales > Erythrobacteraceae > Erythrobacter > Erythrobacter sp. KY5. The sequence continues at coordinate 1,168,875 of NZ_CP021912.1, forward strand.
TTAGCCCTTCCGGACAGATTGAACCGGAGGAACAGGCGCGCTTTGCAAGCGGTCTGGTCGACATGCGCCAGCGTGCGGGGCTCTACAAAGAGGATGCCGATGGCGTGCGCATCAGTGAAGGTGTGCTTTATCAGGCACGCATAGCTCTCCCTTCGAACGTCACGACCGGCGAATACACTGCAGAGACTTTCGCGATCGCCGACGGCCGTGTGCTCGCAAGCGCCACCGCGGATATCGAGGTGGTCAAGGTCGGGCTGGAGGGGCGCGTGGTTCAGGCGGCTGAACGCTGGTCGCTGTTCTATGGCTTGCTTGCCATAGCCCTGTCGCTGGGCATGGGATGGCTTGCCGGGCGTCTTTTCGCTCGCCTTTAGGCCGCTTCAAGCGCCTTTGAAAATCGCCTCTTCTGGCGGGTGGCGTTGACGCGATATTAACCCCGCTCTCCCATATCAGACAGGTCAGAAATGGGGTCGGTCTTTCTGCAATTGTCGGCCCCCAAGTTGAATCAATCCCACTGCGGATAAGGACCCTCGCATGACTGATTTGGGCAACCACGATTTCCACCAGGATGCGGACACCGCCGCAGGCCAGGCCGATCAGTACGAAGGCGAAGACAACGCAAGCCTGCCGATCGGCGTCGTGCTGGAGATTTCGGGCGCGGGTTCGCAGATTGCGCTCGATCTTCAGCGGCTCAATGAATGCATGGGTGACGATGATCCATCGATCGCCCTGGCCGGTCAGGTGGGCAGCCAGATCAAGATCCGCGTGGGTGACGCATGGCTGCTGGCCAATGTCCGCGACCAGCGCAAGGATCGCCGCGCCGCAAACGGCATTATCGCGCATATCGACTTTCTCGGCGAAGGCGCTGAAGAGAAACTGACGGGGCGCATCCACGGGTTCAAGCGCGGTGTGACGCGCTATCCGATCCCGGGCGCGATGGTCTATCCTGCGACGACCGCCGACCTCAAGCAGATCTACGCCAGCGATGGGCGTGCGAACATCACCATCGGCACCGTGTTCCCCACCCGCGACATTCGCGCTGGCCTGTATATCGACGCGATGCTCGGCAAGCACTTTGCGCTCCTGGGCTCGACCGGTACCGGTAAATCGACCAGCGCCGCGCTGATCCTGCACCGTATCTGTCAGGCCGCGCCCGAAGGTCATATCGTGATGATCGACCCGCACGGCGAGTATTCGGCGGCATTCCGTCAGACCGGGCAGATCCTCGACGTCTCGAACCTCCAGATGCCGTACTGGCTGATGAACTTCGAGGAGCATTGCGAAGTCCTCCTCACCAGTGCCGGTAATGAACGCCAGGTCGATATGGACATTCTCGCCAAGTGTCTTTTGCATGCGCGTTCGAAGAACCGACTGGCCGAGACGATGGGCAAGATCACGGTGGATTCGCCGATCCCCTATCTGCTCTCGGACCTTGGCTCCAAGCTTCAGGACGAGATGGGCAAACTCGACAAGGCGACGTCTTCTGCGCCCTATATGCGGATCAAGAGCAAACTTGAGGAGCTGAAAGGCGACCCGCGTTACCAGTTCATGTTCTCAGGGATGCTGGTTGGCGACACGATGACCGACTTCATCTCGAAGGTCTTCCGCATGCCGGGAGACGGCAAGCCGATCTCGATCATCGACGTGTCGGGCGTGCCTTCGGACATCACCTCGACCGTGGTCGCTGTTCTCAGCCGTCTTGTGTTCGATTTTGCGATCTGGGGCCGCGAGGAACGGACTCGCCCGATCCTGCTCGTTTGCGAAGAGGCGCACCGTTACGTGCCTAATGAGAAGCACGCCGATGGCTCTTCGGTGGGCCGCATCCTCAGCAGGATTGCGAAGGAGGGGCGTAAGTACGGGATCAGCCTCGGCCTTATCACTCAGCGTCCGTCAGACCTTGCGGAAGGCGTGCTGTCGCAGTGCGGTACGATCATCTCGATGCGTCTCAACAACGACCGAGATCAGGCATTCGTTCGTTCGGCCATGCCCGAGGGTTCGCGCGGCTTTCTCGATTCGATACCGGCGCTGCGCAACCGCGAATGCATCGTCTGCGGGGAGGGTGTCGCAATCCCGATCCGGGTCAATTTCGATACGCTCGAAGAGCACAAGCGACCGGCTTCGGAAGACCCGAGCTTTGCCGAGCTGTGGCAATCGGGCGGCGGCGAGGAAGAGATCGTCGACCGGGTCGTGCTGCGCTGGCGCAGTCAGGGCTAAAGTCCGCTTCGTTCAGCGGCTGGCGACGTCCGTCCTCAGCATATCGTCAAAGCCGGGGATCACGCTCCAGCGTTCCTGTGCCGGGTCATAGATCAGACTGCGCAGCGAGCGCCCGCCGGCCTCGCCTGCATTTTGGCCGTTCTCCGCGAACTGGATTTCTCCAGTGATCCCGGTGAAATCACGCGAGCGAAGCACATCAACCAGCGCCTGTGCCGTGACCGGTGTGCCATCCTCGATTTGCGCAACGGCTTGCTTCACGACCAATGCCGAATCGAACGCGACCGCTTCCTGTCGCTTGGCCGCGTCCAGTTCGCCAAAGTCCTTCTCGAAACGGCGGGAATCGGGAAGTCCGCGCACCTCTGCCGGGCTCGACACAACGTCGGTCATGTCGAACAGGCGGGTATGCTGGATATCCATCTCGCGCCCCAGATCGCGCACCGCCTTGCCAGTGTTCCAACCGCCCAGCAGGGCAGCGCGCTCTGGCTGGTCGGCGCGGTACATGTTGACCGCAAGGGCGATGAAGTCGCTCGACAGGCCGACGACCACCACCATCTTGCGTTCACTGAAGTGGCGCTGCTGAGCTGGGCGCTCAAGGCTGTCCATGATGCGGCCGCGCAGATAGGAGATGTCGTGGACCTTGTCCTCGCGCATCCACTGGTTCCATTCGGGCAGATTGTCCTTGATCCGGTCGAAGAACACCTCGCCATAGGTCTTCTCGGTCGAATTGGGGACGGATTCGTAGAGCAGCACCAGCTCGGTTCCGCTTGTCACCGTGCTGCGCGCCAGGAGCGCGAACTGCTTGGCCCGTTCATCGACGCCCGATCCGACGCGAAACAGCGGCAGCGAACTCTCGTCCCACCCGATCGCCTGTCGCGGCGCCGCAGTCGTCAGGATGATCGCCGGTTCGCGCCCGCTTTCCTCGACCACTTTGAGCACTTCGGGAGTAAGCTCGGTAATCGACGGGCCGACAATCGCGATGACATTGCGCTTTTCCAGATTGGCCTTGAGCGCCTCGATCAGTTCGGGCGCATCGCGGCCCTTCATCGCGTCGAGCGTCGCGGTCAGATGGATCACATCGATATCGCTGCCGCTCAACGCCGACGTCAGGCCAAGCCGCTGATCCTCTCCGAAGCCCTCTTCCGGATAGATGCCAAGAACGATGGGCGTCATGTCTTCGGGCGGAGGAGGAGGCGTCTTGCCGAACGGATTGAAGAACTGCGCCGCGATGACGAGCGCGGCAACGAGAGCAAGGGCCGCAGCGCCAGCAGGCACGAAGCGTTTCCACGACGCTCCGCCAGCGCTCGACGTTGCCGGAGCGGGTGTTGGTGCCGGCCGGCTGGCGGCGGCGCTCATCAGGCCCTGCATTGCGGCACCGTCCGCCGCTGCATTATCGCCTTTGGGCTGACCTGCGATCTTGTGGATCGAATCGAGGAATTCAGGCCAGTTTGCGCTTTGCGTCGGGTTTTCGCTCGCGTCCTGCAATTCGGCTGCCTGGATGCGGCGGAAACCGCGCGGGATGACGACCTCGTCGATCAGCGCGGGGACCAGCTTGTCGTCTTCTACGCCGTCTTCGGCCTCTTCCTTGACCCAGTTTGAGCGGATCGAGGTCTTGGACCAAACCACTACGATTGCTGCGGATTTCTTGATCGCCTTGTCGATGACGTCGTCGAATTCCTCACCAGCGCGAATGTCGCGATCCCACCAGACCGAATAGCCTTCCGCCTGCAAGGCCGCTGCTATGTGTCCTACGCGTTCACGGTCCTGCCGTGAGTATGAGATGAATATGTCCACCTAATTCGCCCCCTACGATGCATCTTATGTCGCGCGGCTGTCTCCGTAAAGATGGATGTGCAACCTGTCCGATAATCGGAATCCATGCTCAAGACACAGCGGTGCAAGCCATTCCTGACGGGCGCGCAAGGCCTCGCTCGTCGTCCCTTCCGCCATCAGGAAGATGCGTTTTGCCGGGATGCGGTGACGGCGTTGTAATTCCAGCACTTCGGCGACGTCGCCCGGCTCGGCTATTACGAACTTGAAGAAGGCGCGCGGATCTGCGGCGTAGTCGTCCAGACGCTCGGCGATCAGCGCCAGCGAAGCATCGTTGCCCGAATGCGCGAGCTTGGGGCTGACATTGTACTGGTCGACCCGGATGTCGATATGCGCGCTTGCCCGCGTCGTGCCGTTGGTTTCCACTTCGACTTCGATGTCAGGCAGGATCGCGAGCATGTCCGCCAGCGGCCCGCATTGCATCAGCGGCTCGCCCCCGGTGATGACGAGGCGCTTTTGTCCCAGCGCCGCGATCTTGGCCGCTGCCTTGGCGGGTGAGAGAGCGACCTGATTGGCCTTGCGCTCATACTCGATGCCATCGCGGTGGGGGCGATTGTCGCCCTCAAAACGCCAAGTATAGGCGGTGTCGCACCATACGCAGGCAAGGTTGCAACGCGACAGGCGAATGAAGGCCACCGGCGTGCCCATCCTCGGCCCTTCGCCCTGGATCGAGGCGAAGATCTCGGCCCCTCCCTTGTCATCCGTGGCGCAGATCAGATCAGCCATGTTTTCAGCACCTTATCCGAGAAGTGGACCGCATGTTACACGGTCCAGGGCGAAAACGGCCAAAGTGTAACCTTGCGCGCTAAAAGTGTAACCTTGGGCGTCTGATCGGTTCCGACGAACATCGCAAAGGAAGATGGGCATAGCTGCAAACATGCCGCTCCCTATTGCATGAATTGCCTGTGTAGGAAATTTCTACAGGCCTCGCGCTGCCAGCCAGCGGCCTCTCGCCTCGGCCAGTTCGGTCGAGGAGTTGGAGGCGGTCATGGCGGCCCATCCGCTGCCCGTGGCCGGGTCATAGACGACTTGCGACTTGTACGGTCCGTTCGAACCGGACTGCCAGCTCAGCAGATTGCCAGAGACCACACGCACGCGCCCGCCGATCGTGTAGTTCTCCTCCTCGGTGGTTGTTTGGTGGAGGCTTTCGATGCTCTCTTGCGACAGGCCTCCCGAATAGGCCCAGTCAACCATTCTCAGCAATTCAACCGGGGTCGAGACCAGACCTCCGGCGCACTTCAGGAAGGGCGGGAATGGACGCACCGGCTCGGCAGGTTCGGGCGAATTTGCAAGGACGGGCGTCCCCGCATCGAAGCGCGAAGCCGACATGCTGGCAGGCTTGAGCACTTCGTCGATTGCGACTTGCTCGATGGATTTGCCGCTCGCAGCTTCGATCACGGCCTGAACGATGATCCAGTTGCCCAGATCATAGGACCAATCGCGCTCGGCATCGATCTCTCCTGCAGCAAACCTGTTGGCCGCTTCTATCGCGGAGAGATCGGCCATGGCGATGGATGGATCAGAGCGAAAAGCCGGCAAGAGGTCGTCGGGCAAGCCGGACCGATTGGCGAGAAGGCTGCGAAGCGTGATCTCACGCGCGCCCGGTCCGGCATAGTCAGGCAACAGGTCGCTGAGACTGGAATCGAGTGACAGCCTGCCCTCGTCAGCCAGTCGCAACGCGATCAGCGTGCAGGTGTATTTCGCAAGGCTTCCGGCTTGAAACTGACTGTCCGAAGACAGCGACCGGCTCGCATACACATCGACGCGGTCATCCGGGTCGAGCCATGCCTCGACCCCGAGATCGATGTGCGCCGCCATAGCCAAAACGAGAGAAAACATGGTCGGAGGCGCTATCCCAACCGTGCCAGCGCCGCTTCGAGCCGTTCGACCTCTGCCGAATGGTGCGCGAAGTCGGCCTTGGCTTTCTCGACCGCTTCGGGCTTGGCGCGTTCGACGAAATTGGCGTTCGACAACCTGCCCTCGAGGCTCTTTGCTTCCTTTTGGCTGGCTGCGAGCGCCTTTTCGAGGCGCGATTTTTCCGCGTCGATGTCGATGATCCCTTCGAGCGGGATGACGAACACATCGCCCAGAGCCGTGACCTGCATCGCCGGGCCGTCGGGCGCGTCGCCGTGGACCACCGGGGTCAGGCGAGCGAGGCGTTCGATAGCTGCCGATGAGCGCTCGATTGTGCTGGTCGCGAGCGCGCTGGGCTTGGGCACATAGGCCGCGAGCGTTGCGCCCGGCGGGATGCCCAGCTCATTCTTGGCGCTGCGAACATTGGTGGTGAGGTCGATCACCCAGTCAATCGCGTCGGTCGCGTCCTTGCTCACCTCGGCGCGCGGGTCGGGCCATGCGGCGGTGATGAGGTCGTATTTGCGCTCACCCCCAAGATACGTGGCCTGTGCGTGCCACAGCTCTTCGGTGATGAAGGGCATGAAGGGGTGCAGCATGACGAGGATCTGGTCGAGCGCCCATCCGGCAACCTCGCGGGTTTCCTTGGCCGGGAGCGCATCGGGGTCCGAACCTTCGGCAAAGACCGGCTTGATAAGCTCAAGATACCAGTCGCAGAACTTGGACCAGGTGAACTGATAGATCGCGTTCGCCGCCGCGTCGAAACGCAGATCGGCCATCGCCGCCTCGATCTCTTCGCACGCGGCCTGAACCTCGCCGATGATCCACTGGTTCGCGGCAAGACGCGCGGTTGGAGCCTTGAGCGTGGTCGAAGCGCCGATGCCGTTCGACTGGCAGAAACGCGTCGCGTTCCAGAGTTTCGTCGCAAAGTTGCGGTATCCTTCGACCCGCTTTTCATCCATCTTGATGTCGCGGCCCTGGCTTTCCATCGCCGCCATGAAGAACCGCAGCGCGTCCGCGCCGTACTGGTCGATCAGGCCGAGCGGATCGACGACATTGCCCTTGGACTTGGACATCTTCGAGCCATCGGCCGCGCGCACGAGGCCGTGCAGATAGAGGCGCGGCCACGGGGCCTCGCCCATATTGTATTGCCCCATCATCATCATCCGCGCATCCCAGAAGAACAGGATGTCGAAGCCTGAGATGAGGAGTGAGTTGGGGAAGTGCTTGTCTAGGAGGGGCGCGTTCTCTTCCGGCCAGCCGAGCGTGGCGAAGGGCCACAGAGCGGATGAGAACCAAGTGTCGAGGACGTCGGGGTCTCGGACAAGGTATTCCCGAGGCGAGTGGTCCTCGTCGTTAAGCGCGTGACTGACCGCCTCGTCCCAGGTTTCTACTACGAAGATCCTGTCTGGTTCTATTCCGTAAAGCTCAGCAGCTTTTTTCTTTGCAGTGTGTTCATCCAGCGCAACGAAGGAAATCGGGTCGACTGTGGGCGGATAGTAAAGGTGTGATGGCTCACGTTCATCTGCCTTTGGATCACGCCCAAACCATGCCGGAATACGGTGCCCCCACCACAGCTGGCGTGAGACGCACCAAGGCTGGATATTCTCCATCCAGTTGAAGAAGGTCTTTTCCCAGCTCTTGGGGACGATCTCGATCGTGCCGTCGCGGACCTGCTCGATTGGCTTTTCGGCAAGCTTTTCCGCATCGACATACCATTGGTCGGTCAGCCACGGCTCGATCACCACGCCGCCACGGTCGCCAAAGGGCGTTGCGATCTGGCGCGGCTCGGCGTCGTGCTCGACTTCCTCGCCCTTCTTGGTCTTGGCGATGTGGGGGATGAGGTAGCCTTGTTCCTTGAGGCGCTGAACCACCAGTTCGCGCGCGCCATCAACGCCGTCGCGCTTGAAACGGTGTAGGCCGATAAATTCGTCAGGGACTAGCCCGTCCGCCGTCTGGCAGACATTCGCATCGCCATCGAGCATGTTGAGCATGTCGCCCGCCGCGATGCCCGCGCGCTTGCCGACTTCGAAATCGTTGAAATCGTGCCCCGGCGTAATCTTCACCGCGCCCGAGCCAAGCTCCGGGTCGGCGTGTTCGTCTTCGACGATCTTGATCCGTCGCCCGGTGATTGGAAGCACGACTTCCTTGCCCACGACGCTCTTGTAGCGTTCGTCGCTCGGGTGAACCGCGACCGCCATGTCGGCGAGCATCGTTTCGGGCCGGGTGGTGGCGACCTCGATGTAGTCGCGGCCATCGTCGAGCTTCACACCATCCGCGAGCGGATATTTGAAGTGCCAGAAATGGCCCGCAATCGTCTGTTGCTCAACCTCGAGATCGCTGATCGCGGTCTTGAGTTTCGGGTCCCAGTTCACCAGCCGCTTGTCGCGGTAGATCAGGCCGTCATTGTAGAGATCGACGAAGGTCTTGATGACGGCATCCGTAAAGTGCTCGTCCATCGTGAACTGCTCGCGCGACCAGTCCATCGAACAGCCAAGCCGGCGCAACTGGTTGGTGATGGTCCCGCCGCTTTCGTGCTTCCACTCCCAGACCTTCTTGACGAAGTCTTCGCGCGAGTAATTGGTGCGCTTGTCCTGGCGCTCTTCCATCTGGCGTTCGACCACCATCTGCGTCGCGATGCCCGCATGATCGGTGCCGACCACCCACAGCGCATCCTTGCCGCGCAGGCGCTCATACCGGATCACGATATCCTGCAACGTGTTGTCGAGCGCATGGCCGATATGGAGCGATCCCGTCACATTGGGCGGCGGGTTCACGATGGTGAAGGGTTCCGCATCGGGGCGCACAGGGCGGAAACCGCCGGTTTCTTCCCAGTGCTTGTACCATCGCGCCTCGATCTGGGCGGGGTCGAACGTCGTGTCGAGTGAATTGGTCATATCGCGCCGAGCCATGCCAAGCCTGTGGGTGCAGCGCAACAATTCTTAGGGGATCAGGCGAGCAGAGCGTCGATTTGTGCGTTTGCTCTGGCGCGAAGCTGGCTCTTGCAGGCCTTGAAGCCGGGCTGCGATGCGAGTTCGCTGGCTCGGGCAATCGCTATGTCCAGCAGCCTGTCGGCCTGAACGACCTCATCGACCAGCCCTGTCGCAATGGCATCGGCGGGCCCCAGCAGCTGCGAGGTGAGCGCGAGCCTGCGCCGCCATACAGGGTCGAGCCAGTGGTCGATGATCGCCTGCGGCACGGTCGAGAAGGGCAGTCCCGCTTTCGCCTCTGGCAGGCCGATCCTGTAGTCACCCTCTGCCGCGACGACCCAGTCGGAGCACAGCATCATAATCCCCCCTGCACCAATCGCGTGGCCGTTGACTGCCGAGACCAACGGGCAGGGGAGGCGGTGCATATCGGCCATCATGTGGTTGATCGCCTTGCGCGTTTCGTCGCGGGCTTCGTCGCTCAGGCTGGCGGCGACCTTGCGGTCCATCCCGCGGGTGAAATCGGAGCCGGCGCCGGTCAGGACGATGGCATTCACCTCGCTTGACGCGGCCATTTCGCGAAACCGGCGCGAGGCCTCGCGCATGATGTCTGCATGGACGGTGTTGTAGGGCGGATTGTCGAGCGTCACCAGCGTCACATCGCCGCGCTGCTCGATGCTGAAATGGGGCATGGGTCGCTCTCTCCTTCGCGCGCCTCTCATGCCTTCGATTGCCCCACCACCGACCAAATTGCCACCATGGTTGTGTGATTTAACCAACACACCGCTTGAGCCCGGCGGCAAAGTTGCGCATACGCTTGAGGCAATGGACGGCGGCGCTCAATTCACGCTTCACGACGAGGAAGGCGGCGGAACGACGCTTGCGCTGTCGGGCCGGCTGCTTGTCTCCACCATCGGAAAGGTTGAGCGCGAACTCAGTCGCCTGGGTGACGAAATCGGCCGTGTGGATGTGTCCGAGGTCGAGGAAATGGACACGGTCGGCGCCTGGGTCGTTTGCCGCTTTGCAGGCCATCGCTCCGCCGAAATCACCGGAGCCACCCCCTCGGCCAAACGTCTGCTCGAAGCGGTCGAGGCGGCATCTAGCGATGTTGAGATCACCCCTGACCGTACGCCCGTGTGGGAGCGTGTGCCGCTGGCTATGGGTGAAAAGGTCTATGCCGCGCGTTCTGGCATTTACGGGGTCGTCGGATTTTTCGGGCAGATCCTGATCGGATTTGGCAGCCTGCTTCGCCATCCGTCGACCTTCCCGCTGAAAGCAACCGTGCGCCAGATGGAGATGGTCGGCGTGGCGGCCCTGCCGATCATCGGGCTGATGAGCTTCCTCATCGGTATCGTCATCGCGCAGCAGGGCGCGGTTCAGCTGGCGCAATTCGGGGCGGAGACGCTGACCGTCAACCTCGTCGGACGCATCACGCTGCGCGAACTTGGCGTGCTGATGACCGCGATCATGGTCGCAGGGCGTTCGGGCAGCGCCTTTGCCGCGCAGATCGGGACGATGAAGCTGACCGAGGAAGTGGACGCGATGCGCACCATCGGCATTTCCCCGATTGAGCGGCTGGTTATCCCGCGCATCCTCGCCTGCACCTTCATGATGGTGGTGCTGGGCTTTTATGCCTCGATCGTCGGCATTATCGGCGGCGCGGTGGTGGGGCACCTTTCGCTCGGCATTCCGTTCTTCACCTTTCTTGAGCGCATTCAGGAAGTGGTGCCGCTGCACGATGTGTGGGTCGGCCTTGTCAAGGCGCCGGTCTTCGGGCTGATCGTCGCTCTTGCAGGGTGCTATCACGGCATGCAGGTAAAAGGGGATTCCGAACAGGTCGGCATTCGCACGACGATGGCCGTGGTGTCAGCAATCTTCGCCGTCATCGTCCTCGACGCATTCTTCGCGGTGTTCTTCACCGAAATCGGCTGGGGCTGAGGCATGGCAGACAAACGCAACATGACCGTCCAGCACAACGCCCAGCTTCACCCCGAAGACCACGACCGCTTTGCATCGCATCCGCCCATCGTGGTCGAAGGGCTGGTCAACAAGTTCGGCGATTTCGCTGTGCATGACGGGCTCGACCTGACGGTCCAGCGCGGGGAAATCCTTGGCGTGGTCGGCGGATCGGGGACCGGCAAATCGGTTCTGATGCGCTCTATCATCGGGCTTCAGACGCCCACGGCTGGCCGGATCGAAGTGCTCGGCCGCTGCATCACGGATGGCGACCCCGATGAAAATATCGGTGTGCGCTGCCGCTGGGGCGTGCTGTTTCAGGGCGGGGCGCTGTTTTCCACGCTGACCGTCGGCGAAAATGTCGAAGTGCCGCTTAAGCAGTTCTACCCCGAGCTTTCCGACGATCTTCGGATGGAAATCGCGCGCTACAAGGTGCTTCTATCAGGCCTGCCGGAAGATGCGGTTGCCAAATACCCGTCAGAGCTTTCGGGCGGGATGAGGAAACGCGCTGGCCTTGCCCGCGCGCTCGCGCTCGAACCCGAGCTGCTGTTTCTCGATGAGCCGACGGCGGGTCTCGACCCGATCGGTGCGGCCAAGTTCGACAGACAGACGCGCGAATTGAAGGAGACGCTGGGTCTCACGGTTTTCCTGATCACGCACGATCTCGATACGCTTTACGAAATCTGCGACCGGGTGGCCGTGCTGGCTGATAAGAAGGTGATCGCGGTCGGGACAATCCCGGAATTGCTCGAAACGCGCCATCCGTGGATCGACGAATATTTCAACGGCCCGCGCGGTCGCGGAGCAATGACCGCGCACCGCCTGAACGCCGGACGCCGCGCAGCCGATTGGGGGGATTAATCCAGTGGCACTTGCACAACAAATTGGACAGGCGCGCCTTTGCGCGTTCATAGGGTAGCGCGATGGAAACGAGAGCCAATCACCTCTGGGTCGGCGCAGTTACGCTCGTACTGCTTGCGGCAATGGCGGCGTTCATTGTCTGGATTGCCCGGTTGAACCAGGGCGACGTCAACGAATATGACATCTTCTACGCGCAGTCGGTTTCCGGCCTCGCACAGGGTAGCCAGGTCGCGTATGCAGGCGTTCCCGTCGGTCAGGTGGTCGACATTGCGCTGTCCGAGGATGATCCTGAATTCGTGCGCGTTCGCATCCGGGTGCGTGACGAAGTGCCGATCCTGATCGGAACCACGGCGACGATCCAGTCGAGCTTTACCGGCGTTTCGACGATCCTGCTCGATGGTGCGCGCGGCGGCGCTCCTTCGATTACCTGTGACACCACCGCATGTCCCGAAGGCCGCCCGGTGATCCCGCCCAAGGATGGCGGCATCAACGCGCTTCTAAACAACGCGCCGCTCTTGCTTGAGCGGCTGGCCACGCTGACCGAGAACCTCAACATTCTGCTGGGCCCTGAAAATCAGGAGAACCTGCGCGGTATCCTCGCCAATTCGAACCGTCTGACAGATGAGCTTGCCGATGCAGCACCGCGCCTTGAGGGCACTTTTGCCGAATTCGAGATTGCGCTGCGCGAAGCGGGCGAGGCGCTCGATGCGTTCGAGCAGGCGACCCGCTCGACCGATCAGCTGATCAATCAGGAAGGTCCGGCGCTGGCAGAGGAACTACGCGGAACCCTGCGCAGCGCCAACGACGCCGCAGCCGCGCTTGCGGCAACGCTCGAAGACACGCGGCCAGCTGCGCGCCAGCTTCGCGAAGGCACTTTACCAGCGGCAGAAGCCACCTTGCGCGACCTGCGCAACACCAGCCGCTCGCTTCGCGCGATTACCGAACAGATCGAAACGCAAGGGGCAGGTTCGCTGCTCGGGGGACAGGCGCTGCCTGATTATGAGCCATGAGAACTGCGAAAATGATCAAACCGGCCTTCACCCTATCCGCGCTTGTCGGCGCAAGCCTTGCGCTCTCGGCATGCGTGAGTGTTGGCGGGTCAGAACCGCCCGATAGCCTGCTCAGCCTGACGCCGACCGCCATGGCTCCCGCTGGCTCGGGCGCGTCGCACAACCGCGCAGGTAACGAAACCTCCGCCATCGCGGTGCTCACCCCCGAAGTCCCCGCAAAGATCGACGTGCAGCGCGTGCCTGTGAACGTGTCCGACACCGAGATTGCCTACCTGCAGGAAGCGGTCTGGGTCGAAAAGCCCGCGCGCCTGTTCCGCCGCCTGTTGGGCGAGACGCTGCGCACGCGCGGTTCAATGCTGGTGCTCGATGGCGAGGATTCGCCCACGGTCGCCACGCGATACCTGCGCGGCAGCCTCATTGAGATGGGCTATGATGCGCCCACCTCGTCGGTTGTGGTGAGCTTCAACGCGGTCCTGACCAGCGACGATGGCACGGTCACATCGCGGCGGTTCGAAGCGCGCGAGGAGGGGGTTCTGGCCGAAGTGTCTGCGGTCGGTCCGGCGCTCAACCGCGCGTCGAACACGCTCGCCGGCGAAGTCGCCGACTGGGTGATTTCAAAGCCTTAATCGGCCACCGCAAGCCGCACGAATTCGCGCGCTTTCAGGAACGCAGCCTCGCGCCGAACGCGGCGTTCCTCGGCTTCTTCGTCGCGGCCCCAAAGCTCGGCCTGCCATTCTTCTTCAAGGCTCGCCGCCTGCCACAGCGCCAGCGCGTCGGCATCAGGCTCGCTCGCTTCGAGCGCGACCATCAACGATGCGGCAAGCGATGTCATCGCCTCGATCCCGGAAAGCGCAAACGGCGTTTGCTGGCCGAGAGCTTCGCGCAACTTCGCCAGCGTCGCCTCGCTCTGCGGACGGTGGACGATGCCGCTCACCCGGACAAGTTCGATCCCGTGGCGCTTTTCGAAGCGCGCTGCGATCGGCTCCCATATCTCCTGCTGACGGGAATAAAGCGGTTCGTCCGGATCGGCGCGATAGAGCAGCGTGTCGGTGTCGCCATAGGTGAGAACCTTGTCGGCATGCGCAGCGGGATTGTCCGCCACGATGTCGAGCGCGTAATCCGCCATGTCGCGAAAGGGCAGCGATGCGGGGTCGATCTTATCCCCTTGCGCATCCCACTCTGCCGCCAATGCGCTGGCGAGCGCCTGCGTCGGCACGATCTGGCCGGCGCCTTTCTGCGTTCGCAGCCCGCGCCCGTCGAGCGTGACCTGCCACCCACCCGGAGCCTGCTGGGTGTCGACTGACTTGTAAAATCGCTTCACGGTTTATCCATGCCTTCGGGCAGGTGGGTGTCGCGGGCCTTGAACCGGCGCGCTAGAAGCGGTGGGCCGAAGAAGAACGCGATCAGCCCTGCGACTGCTAGCCCCACGCCCAGCCAGTAGGGCGCAGGCACCACTGCGCGGGCAATCGCAATGCCAAGCAGCACCGCGCCGATCGAGGCAAAGCGGGTGAGTTGCAGGTAGACGTAGCGCTGCTGCGCGCGCTCACGCTCTTCATCGGTGTAGGTGCTCATGAAGGCCGCTCCAATTCTTCGCGCAGCGCCGCAACATCGCGCACCACCACGTCGGCACCACTCGCTTCGAGTTCTTCGCTGGTGTGATAGCCCCATGCGACGCCGATCGCGCGCACCCGGCCAGCGCGGGCCATCTGCATGTCGAAGCTGGTATCGCCGATCATCACGGCATTTTCGGGCTCTGCCGCTGCTTCGAACAGAGCGGCTTCAAGCATCGCAGGATGAGGCTTGGACGGATGGCGGTCGGCAGTCTGGAGCGAGACGAACAGGTCGGTGAGACCGTGCGTTGCAAGGCAGGCGGCAAGCCCGCGATCCGATTTGCCCGTGGCGACGGCGAGGCTCCAGCCGTCTTTGTGAAGGTCACGCAGCAGGTCGGCGATCCCGTCATAAAGCGGCTCGCTCAGCAAGCCTTCCTCACGACGGGCGCGGAAGGAGGATTTATAGAATTCGGTCAGGTCGCGCTGCTTGCCCACGTCCTGTTCGGGCGCGAGTTCGCGGATTGCAACCGGCAGGCTCAGCCCGACAAGGCGGCGCACCTGCGCGGGGTCTGGTTCTGGCAGCCGCGCCTTCTGGAAAGCGTGCGCCATCGCCCAGAGGACATCGGCCTGCCCATCGACAAGCGTGCCGTCGCAATCAAAGACGGCGAGGCGCGTCACCTGCTGCGACCCTTCGGCTTGCCTGGCGCTTTGCCCTTGGCCGGCGCTTTGCCCTTCGCGGGAGCTTTCGCCTTCTTCTTCGCCGTCACCTTCGACGTCGCGCGTGTGCGGCGTTCGCCCCGGCGGTCCTTGCGGAATTGCTTGGCGTGTCGGCGGGCGGCCTGCTTTTTCTCCGCAGGCGTGCGTTCGGGCGCTTCGTCGCGGACGGGCGAGGCATCGCTGAGCGAGATATCGAAACCGAGCGATTCCATGCTGGCGGCAAAGTGTTCGGGCAGGTCGGCAGTCACATCGAGCTTGCCGCCCGCGCCTTTCTGTTCCGGCGTGCCGATGATGAGTCGGCGCGCGTGGAGGTGCATCTTGCGGCTGATCGCGCCGGTCAGGAAGGCATCCTGCCCGCCATATTTGCCATCGCCGACAATCGGGTGGCCGATCGCTGCCAAGTGGACGCGCAGCTGGTGCGTGCGACCGGTCAGCGGCTCAAGCTCGACCCATGCCGCGCGCGTGCCCGCCCGCTCGACCACGCGGTAGCGGGTTTTGGCGATCTGGCCGCCTTCCTCATCGACATGCATTTTCTCGCCGCCCGTTCCCGGCTGCTTGGCGAGCGGGGCGTCGATGGTCCCCTCGCGCACTTCGGGCACACCCACGACGAGCGCCCAGTAAACCTTGCGCGCGCTTCGGCCTGAGAATTTGCGCGAATAGGTTGCCGCGCTCCCCGGTGTGCGCGCAATAAGCAGCACGCCCGACGTATCCTTGTCGAGCCGGTGGACGAGGCGCGGACGCGGAGCGTCCTCCTCCTCATCATCGACAAAGGCATCGAGCAGCCCGTCGACATGCTTGGTCGTCTTGCTGCCGCCCTGCGTTGCGAGGCCCGGCGGCTTGTTCAGCACGATGGCGCTGGGTGTTTCGCGGATCACCATGGCGTGTGCCTCGGCAATCTCTTCCTCGGTCAGCGGACGGCGCGGCTTGGGGCCGCGTTTCTGGTCCTCACCGCCGGGCGGAACGCGCAGAACCTGTCCGGCCTCAAGCCGATCCTCAGGCTTCACCCGCCCGCCATCGACGCGCACCTGACCGGTCCTTGCCCAGCGCGAGATGGTCGCAAAGCCGATCTTGGGAAGGTTGCGCTTGAACCAGCGGTCCAGGCGGATGCCGTCGTCATCTTCGGAGATGGTGAACTGGCGTACTTCGTTAGCGGATTTGTTCATGATGAACTCTGCCCCATGACAAGACCGATGATGAAAGCGGCCATTCCGGCGATGACCGAAACGCCGACATAAGCGAGGGCGGGCAGATAGGCAGCGCGGTGCATCATGGTCACCATTTCCGCGCTGAAGGCGCTGAAGGTGGTGAAGCCGCCAAGCAGGCCCACGCCGACCAGCAGCCGTAGCGTCTCCCCCGTTTGTGCGCCCACACTGGCCCGCGCGAGCCAGCCGAACAGGAGGCCCATGGCAAGGCTGCCAATCACGTTGACGGCAAGCGTTGGCCAGGGAAATGTTGCACCGTGGGGCGCCATATGCGTAACCAGCCGTCCCGCCTGATAGCGGCCGACGGCACCGATCCCGCCGCCAAGGGCGACGTAAAGCGATGCAAGGGCTGGGGAGAGTGAAGCTGTGCTCATGAGCGGCCTGCATTAGCGGGAAGGTTGCCGCGCCGCCACAGTGAAAGCACTCTGAGCCTTGCCATTTTCACCACGCGGCGTTATGTGCGCCTCAGTTTTCGCGTGAACCTGCAAGGATTCGCGCCGTTTCCAGCGTCAAATTTACGCGCACTCCCGCAAGGCAAACGGCGGGCTCAGGCGCTTTTTGAAATGAGGTAATAGTCGTTTATGCAAATCATCGTTCGCGATAACAACGTCGATCAGGCCCTTCGTGCGCTCAAGAAGAAGCTGCAGCGTGAAGGTGTATATCGCGAGATGAAGCTGCGTCGGCACTACGAAAAGCCGAGCGAAAAGCGCGCCCGTGAAAAGGCTGCTGCCGTTCGCCGTGCACGCAAGCTTGAGCGTAAGCGTATGGAGCGCGACGGCATCAAGTAAGATGTCGCGAGGGGCAACGGCTTTGTGCCGATGCCCTTCAGCCAAAGCGGGAACCGGTTTTGCGCCCGGAAGGGCCGAGCCGAAAACAAGCGCGAAACGCTTGAAACCCGCCACCGGATAAGCCATCAGGGCGCGGACAGTCTCCGCGCCCTTTTGCTTATGGGGCGCCTGCTTTCTTCAGGGATCATCAATGGCCGAAATTACCCGCGTACCGCTTCAGCCCGTTGCCAAGGGCTCGCTGACCAAAATCTGGCTCGGCGTTGTCGTCGCGCTGCTGGTGGGCGCAGGCCTCGCTTTCGCAGCGGTGCCCAAGGGGTTCAGCATCGACACGCTGGTCGCAGGCGAAGGACCTAATCCTGAGCAGGGCGACATGGTCTTCGTGAAGTATAAAGGCTCGCTCGCCTCCACCGGCGAAGTGTTCGACGAATCGCAGGACATCCCGCTCCCGATCGAAGGCGTGTTTCCCGAAGGCAGCCCGTTCCCGGTCGAGCCTGATTCCACCATCGAAGGCTTCTACCAGGGCCTTCAGCAGATGCAGAAGGGCGGCAAGTACGAACTCTATATCCCGTCCGACATGGCCTATGGCGCAGAACCGCCTCCCGGCGCGCCGATCCCGCCGAACGCAGACCTCGTGTTCGAGATCGAAGTGGTCGACATCATGAGCCGCGAAGTGTTCGACAGGAACCTCACCATCCTGCAACGCGCTATGCAGGGCGGTCTTGGGCAGGGCGGCCCCGGAGGCCCGCCGGAAGGTCAGGCGCAGGACGTGCCGGGCGCAGTACCACCGCAATAATCTTGAACCGGGTGATTTGAACCCGCCGAGGAAAACACAGATGTCGGTTGATAAACAAACCGTCGCCAAGATCGCGTCACTGGCGCGCATCAAGATGGGCGATGAAGAACTCGAACGCATGGTGCCGGAACTCAACGGCATCCTCAATTGGGTGGAACAGCTGGGCGAAGTGAACGTCGAGGGCGTCGAGCCGATGTCGGCTGTCATCCCCAACACGCTGCGCCTTCGCGACGACGTGGTCGATGCCGATCCCAAAACGGGCGGCGGCAAGCGCGACGAAGTGCTGGCCAACGCACCGGCTGCCGAGCACGGCTTTTTCGGCGTACCAAAAGTTATCGAATAGGTTGACCTGAACAAACATGACTGACCTGACCAAACTGGGCGTCAAAGCCATCCGCGACGGTGTTGCCGGCGGAGACTTCACCGCGCGCGAAGTGGCTGAAAGCTTCAACGCCGCGGTCGCCAGCGCTGCTGAACTCAACGCCTTCATCGTGACCACGCCCGACCACGCACTCGCCGCTGCCGATGCAGTGGATGCCAATCGCGCGAAGGGCGAGGAACTGGGCGCAATGGGCGGCGTGCCGATCGGTATGAAGGACCTGTTTGCCACGCACGGCGTGCAGACCACCGCCGCGAGCCACATTCTCGAAGGCTTCAAGCCCCAGTACGAAAGCACCGTCTCGCAGAACCTGTGGAATGCGGGCGCGGGCATGCTGGGCAAGCTCAACCTCGATCAGTTCGCGATGGGTTCCTCGAACGAGACGTCGTACTTCGGCAATGTCGCCTCGCCGTGGCGTAAGGAAGGGGCCAATGCAGCCATGTCGCCGGGTGGCTCTTCGGGCGGTTCGTCCAGCGCGGTTGCCGCACGCATCGCGCCTGCCGCAACCGGCACCGACACCGGCGGCTCGATCCGCCAGCCCGCGGCCTTCACCGGCATCTGCGGGATCAAGCCCACCTATGGCCGCTGCTCGCGCTGGGGCGTGGTGGCGTTTGCGTCGTCTCTAGACCAGGCAGGCCCGATGGCGCGCAGTGTAGAGGATTGCGCGATCATGCTGGGCAGCATGGCGGGCTTCGACCCGAAGGACGCGACCAGCCTGAAGATGGACGTGCCCGACTGGGAAGCCGCGCTCAGCGCAGACCTAAAGGGCAAGCGTGTCGGCATCCCACGCGAATACCGCATGGACGGCACCGACGAGGCGATCCTTGCCTCGTGGGAGCAGGGCAAGGCGTGGCTCAAGGATGCGGGCGCCGAGATCGTCGATGTCTCCCTGCCACACACCAAATATGCGCTCCCCGCCTACTACATCATCGCGCCTGCCGAAGCGTCCTCGAACCTCGCGCGTTATGACGGTGTGCGTTACGGCCTTCGCGATCTGCCTGAGGGCGCAGGCCTCCAGGACATGTACGCCGCCACCCGCGCCGAAGGGTTCGGCGACGAGGTCAAGCGCCGCATCCTGATCGGGACGTACGTGCTCTCCGCAGGGTTCTACGACGCCTATTACAACCAGGCACAGAAGGTCCGCGCGCTGGTTGCCCGCGATTTCGAGCAGGCATTTGCGACATGCGACCTGATCCTCGCGCCGACGACGCCGACCGCGAGCTTCCCGCTTGGCAGCCTTAGCGAAGACCCGCTGACGATGTATCTGAATGACGTCTTCGCCGTTCCCGCATCGCTCGCTGGCCTTCCGGCCATGAGCGTGCCTGCGGGGCTCAACCCCGACGGCCTGCCATTGGGCCTGCAACTGGTCGGCAAGCCCTTCGACGAGCAGACCGTGCTCGATGCAGGGCTGGCGATCCAGCAGCGCGCAGGCTTCGATCATGCGCCGGAGAAGTGGTGGTGACCATCGATCTCCCGCTCATTCTGGCCGGGATCGGCATTATGCTCGCCGTCCCGCTTACCTTCATGGTCGCGAACTGGGTGCGCAAGAATGTCGACCACGGAGAGGCGCGGTTCGGGCCTGATGGCAAGATGATTTCTGACAAAGAGACAAACGATGAGTGACTATCGCATCCAGGGCGCAACGGGCGAGTGGGAGGTCGTGATTGGCCTTGAGGTCCATGCGCAGGTGACTTCCAAGTCGAAACTGTTTTCGGGTGCCAACACCGAATTCGGCGCGGAGCCGAACAGCCAGGTGAGCCTCGTCGATGCGGCCATGCCCGGAATGCTGCCCGTGCCCAACCGCGAGTGCATCCGTCAGGCGGTGCGCACCGGCATGGCGATTGAGGCCGAAATCAACCAGTGGTCACGCTTTGACCGCAAGAACTACTTCTACGCCGATCTGCCGCAGGGCTATCAGATCAGCCAGCTTTACCACCCGCTCGTGGGTGAGGGGCAGTTGCTGATCGAAGCGGACGAAAAGACCGGCATTCCCGAAGACAAGATCATCGGGATCGAACGCATCCACGTTGAACAGGACGCGGGCAAGCTGATGCACGATCAGCACCCGACCATGTCCTATGTCGATCTGAATCGTTCGGGGGTTGCGCTGATGGAAATCGTCTCGCGCCCTGACATGCGCTCGCCTGCCGAAGCCGGGGCCTATGTGCGCAAGCTGCGCTCCATCCTGCGCTATGTCGGATCGTGCGATGGCAACATGGAAGAAGGCTCTATGCGCGCCGACGTGAACGTTTCCGTCCGCAAAGTCGGCGAGGAACTGGGCACGCGGACCGAGACGAAGAACGTGAACTCGGTGCGCTTCGTCATGCAGGTCATCGAATATGAGGCGAACCGTCAGGTCGATGTGCTGGAAAGCGGCGGCACGGTTGACCAGGAAACGCGCCTATTCGACGTCGCGACCGGCACGACGCGCACGATGCGTTCCAAGGAAGACGCGCATGATTATCGCTACTTCCCCGATCCCGACCTGCTGCCGCTGGTGCTGGAAGACGACTTCCTCGAAGAATGTCGCGCTTCCCTCCCTGAACTGCCCGATGCCAAGCGCACGCGGTATGAGAGCGAGCTTGGCCTCACGCCTTACAACGCGCGCGAGCTGACTGCCGAGGTCGAAACCTTTGCGCGCTTCGAAACGCTGCTTTCGGCCACGGCCAGCGCCACGGGCAAGGACGAAAAAACGGTTGCGACGCAGGTTGCGAACTGGGCGCTTTCGGTCGCGCCGGGCGTTATCAAATCGCTCGGCGACGAAGCCAATGTCGAACACGCCACCGCCGAGCGTCAGGCCGCTATCCTCGCAATGCAGGACAAGGGCGAGATCAGCGGCGGTCAGGCCAAGGAAATTTTCGAGATCGTGCTCACACAGGGCCGCGAACCCGCCGAAATCGCCCAGACCGAGGGCCTCAAGCAGGTCAGCGATACCGGCGCGATCGAGGCCGCCATTGACGATATCCTCGCCAATAACGAGGACAAGGTCGAACAATATCGCGGCGGCAAAGACAAGCTCTTCGGCTTCTTCGTCGGCCAGACGATGAAAGCGATGCAGGGCAAGGCGAACCCGGCGGTGGTCAACCAGATTCTCAAGGACAAGCTGGGCTAGGAATTCTCCGCGAAGTTTCTGAAAGCCAGCTGATTCTCATACTTCATTGAGTGTTGAAGTTCGACTCCACTACGTATGTGATCGACTCATTATTCGCATTCAAAACACGGAGCCTCGCGCCTCTATAGGCGATGAATTCTGATTCAGATAAATCGTATTCCGCTTCGTTTGAAAATGCAGGCCTCGCAGTGCTTCCAGAAAACTCGCGATAACTAATTCTAATCCGGTTCCCTACTCTACCACTGTAAATCAGTGTTTGCTGAAAATTGTTCGCGGAAACAATGGGTCGCTTTTCAAACCTGTACGAAAACTCGCTATCGCAATTCGCACTAGTGATGCCATATGTACTTGGACCAACCGCGCATGTTTCCTGCTTATTCTTGGCGAAACGTATACTTTGCGGAAGGACATTGCTGCCGAATAAATTTCCGGTAGTTATAACTCGTCCGAACTCAGAAGGACTGCCAGCACCGCCGAAGGTAGTGTAGATATAATTCTCATCTTCGCCAATCTGAGGATAGAATCCCGGACTTAGCACTACTCCTCGAATATTGTTCTCACGATTCGTCACCGCTCCATTTGTTGTAGTGGCGGTGCCTTGTTTTACCATCTCTTCGCCAATCGACGCGGTTTGCTCTGAACCGATTTGAGGGAAACTGATTTGGCGGGTCTCAGGAACATAATTCGTCTGGATTGTTGTGCAGCCGACAATACTGAGCATACACAGCGTAGCAAAATAGACTTTCATTAGACCCTCCTGTTTTCTCGAGCAGCGATATGGGCTTAAGTTTGAAAGTCAAATTAAAATAGCGGGTTATCGAATGCGCTTTTCGTGACTGCAGTTCAGTTGAAGCCCACCGTTTTGGCGGGCCGAACCTTCCTCTACATCGTCAGCGATGACAACTTCTCGTCCAGCCAGCGTACGCTGCTAATGAAGTTCGAGTGGGTGGGCGCGGGCCGCTGAACACTGCGCGCGCCCACTCAATTCGTCTTCAGTCGCCGAAGCGCGCGGTCAGCTGGATGCCGTAGAATCGCGGCTCTGCCGGGATGAAGGTCGGCACACCGAACGCGCCGCCCGTATTGCCCGCATCGAGCAGGTAATCCTCGTCAAAGGCGTTGCGGATGAAGCCGGCGATTTCGTAGCGCTCATCGGCAAAGCTGAGGCCTGCGCGCGCGTTGACCAGCGTCACGCTGTCCTGCGAGATCAGCGGGTTGTTGGGCACCTCGAAGAAGATGCGGCTGCGATGCGTGACGCTGGGCGTTGCGAAGAAACGCATGCCGTTGCCAAACTCGTAATTTACGCTGAACCCGCCCGATGCCTGAAATTCGGGCTGGAGGCGGAAGCGCGCGCCGCTGAAGGCGGGCGAGAACGCGCCGTCTTCGTCGATGCCGCCGTCGATATAGCCGAAATTGCCGAAGGCCTGGAACCAGTCGGTGAGATCGACGGCAAGCTCGGCCTCGACACCGAGGTTGCTCGCGCTGCCCGCGCTGGCGGTTTCGAAGGCGCCGGTCGGGTTGCCGTCGGCATCGACCTGCGCGATCGAAACCTGGAAGTCGTCATAGATCTGGTAATAGACGCCCAGCGAGCCTGAGACCGCACCGGTCGCGAATTTGAGCCCGCCTTCGTAGTTCCAGACGGTCTCTTCTGCGATGATGTTCGGGTTCGGAATCACATTGCCGACCGCGTCGCGTGCGGCGTTGAGCTGCACGACCGGCGAGCGGCGACCTTGCGAGATGGTGGCGAACACGTTCACGTCATCGGTGATGCGATAGAGCGCGTTGAAGCGCGGCAGCACCGCCTGAAAGCTCTCGTCGGCGATGAAGGTCTGGCCGTTCGTGTCGATCTGGCCCGGAATGAGCGGCGCGCCGGAAAGCACTGAATTCGGGATGTCGGCAAAAAAGCCCGAGCGGCGATATTCGTCGATGAAGCGCGCACCAGCGGTGAGTTCAAGCGCGTCGTTCACGAACCAGGTGATGTCGGCAAAGACCGAGTAAGCCTCGTTGCGGCCCTGGTTTTCAAACACCGATGAGTACGGAATGGCGTTCACCGCGCCCATCGTCGCAAGGCCCGTCACCGCGCTCGCCGGGACGCTGCCATCCGGGCCGACGCAAGGGATGCCCGGAATGAGCGGCGCGCCGAACAGCGAGGTCAGGCATTGCAGGTAAGTGCCCTCTTCGGTTGCAAAGGGGACGTTCTGGACGCCTTCCTCGATGAACAGGTTCCAGCCCGCGCTCGCACGCAGTTGCTGGCCCGAATAGGTGAAGCGGCCTTCGTGACTGATCTGCCAGCCATCGGCGATTTCGGTGAATTCGAGGAAAGGAGCAGCCGACCCGTCCGCGTCGAAAACCTCGCGGCTGTCGAATTCGCGGTACCCGTTGACGGTGGTGAAGGTCCAGTCGTCGCCGAACGCATATTCAGCGGTGAGGTTGAGGTCGTAGACCTCGCGGTTGAGGCCGAGCTGGTCATCGCCCAGTGCCGCCGCGCCAGCCGGATTGCCGCCGAGGTTCGCATCCTCGAACGCGTTGTCCGCACCGCCCGGTGCCCCGGCAAATGCGGGGAAAGTGCCCGAGAGGAACGGCGTGCCGCCATTCCTCTGCTGATCGTAAGTGCCGATCAGATCGACGGTGAGGTCTGGTGTCGGGGTGTAGCGAAGCGAAGCGCGCACGCCGAGCTGGTCCTGCGCGTAGAGCTCTTCTTCCTGATTGGGATTGAGATTCTCCACAAATCCGTCACGGGTGCGCCATTCGAAAGCGACGCGCCCTGCGAGCACGTCCGAGCCTGCATTGATGAAACCGCCGAGCAGCGTCTGGTCGAAATTGCCGTATCCGCCGGTGATCTCACCCGAGAACCCCTCGCGCGGGCGGGCCGACACAAGGCTGATCGCGCCCACGGCCGATGCGGTGCCGAACAAGGTTGCCTGCGGGCCCTTGATCACCTCGACACGCTCAAGATCGTAGATTGCCTGATACGAACCG
The DNA here is from genome assembly GCF_003264115.1 of Erythrobacter sp. KY5. Lineage (NCBI taxonomy): Bacteria > Pseudomonadati > Pseudomonadota > Alphaproteobacteria > Sphingomonadales > Erythrobacteraceae > Erythrobacter > Erythrobacter sp. KY5. The sequence goes on from NZ_CP021912.1 coordinate 1,193,035, forward strand.
CGCGAACGCGAGATGTCGACGCCGTTGTAATAAAGCGTGACGCGCGGGCCCTGCTGCGAGGAGCCACTGTCCGAGGTGATGCCGCGAATGACGACGCCGGGATTGTTGGCGCTTTGCTCCTGAATCAGCAGACCGGGGACGTAGTTCGAAAGCTCGTCAAGGTCGGTGATGCCAAGCTCCTCGATCCGCTCACCACTGGTGGCCGAGATCGTGATCGGCACGTCGAGCGCGCGCTGTTCGACCTTTTGCGCGGTGACGATGATGGTGTTGCCGGACTGGCCGCTTTCCTCGCTCTCGCTGTCGGGGCCGGACTGGGCGAGGGCCGGGGTAAGGGGAAGAGCGATTGAGGCGAGCAATGCGCCGCGCAGGAGTGAAGTGTTCATCAGGATGCAAGTGCCTTTTGTGAAGGGTAAGAAAGGTACTTGCAGGGCGCTATGCGCACCGTGTGACACACCAAAGGCCGCATGGTTGCAGTTCGATGACCCGGCCGGAAATGGCGATCATTGTTGCGTTGCAGCAACAAAAAGGCCGCCGGAAGCATCACGCTCCCGGCGGCCCTGATCCCATACTTCAACAGCAGTTAGGCTGCGCCGACGAAGATCGACTTGATATTGGCAAATTCCTTGACGCCAAAGCCGCCATGTTCGCGGCCATAGCCTGAATTCTTCACTCCGCCGAACGGCATGGAGGGGTCGGCAACGCCATAGGTGTTGATGAAGATCATGCCGGTGTCGAAATGCTTCTTTGCCATCTTGATCGCGCGGTCCGTGTCGCGTGACAGGATGCCGCCGCCAAGGCCGTAACGGCTGTCATTGGCAAGGCGCATCGCGTCTTCATCATCCTTGGCGCGGATCACGCTGGCGACGGGTCCGAAGATTTCGTCATCATAAGCGGGCTGGCCGGGGGCGACATCGGTGAGGACGGTCGCGGGATAATATGCGCCGGGGCCATCGGGGATTTCACCGCCACAAGCGATTGTCGCGCCGTTTTCGACCGACTTTTCGACCTGTCCCTGAACGTCTTCGCGAAGGTCGGTGCGAGCCATCGGACCCATGTCGCTGTCATCGGAATTGGGGTCGCCGATCTTGATCGCCTTGAACCGGTCGACGAATTTCTCGACGAACTCGTCATAGACGGCGTCGGTCACGATGAAGCGCTTTCCATTGATGCAGGTCTGGCCATTATTGTAGAGGCGCGCGCGGGCACACACTTCGGCTGCCTTGTCGATATCGGCGTCTTCGAAGACGAGATAGGCATCGTTTGAACCCAGCTCCAGCACGAGCGGCTTCAAGACCTTGCCCGCTTCCTCCGCGACATGCTTTCCGCCGCCGTCCGATCCGGTCAGCGTCACGCCGCGCACCTTGTCATGCGCAATGATCGCATCGGAGGTGTCGTGGTCGATGACGAGCACGGTGAAGAGGTTTTGGGGCAGGCCACCCTTCTCGAAAATCTCCGCGATCTTGAGCCCGCTGCCGGTGCAGTTGGACGCGTGCTTCAAGATCACACCGTTGCCGGTCATAAGGTTGGCGATTGCGTAGCGGATCACCTGATAGGCAGGGAAGTTCCACGGCTGGATGCCATAGACAACGCCGATCGGTGAATAGGTGACGATACCGCGGCCTGCATTGCTCGGGTCGCGCTGTTCGTCGGCGAGTTCGCTGGGGCCGTGCTCTGCGGTATAGTCGCAGATCGAGGCGCACAGTTCGACTTCATCGCGGCTGTCGCCGATCAGCTTGCCGACCTCGTCGGTCATCAGCTGGGCGAGCTCTTCCTTGTTGTCGCGCAGCGCCTTGGCCAGTGCACGCAGCACGTCGGCGCGCTCCTCGAGGCTTTTAAGTTTCCAGCTCTCGAACGCCTCGTGGCATGCGTCGACCTTCGCGCAGGCCTCTTCGCGCGACATCTGCTGATATTCTTCGAGGGTTTCGCCAGTGGCGGGATTGATCGTCTTGATACTGCTCATCAGGGGCCTTTCGGGGGGAATTTGGGGTTCGAAAGGGTAATGAGCGGCAGACGGGCTTCGTTCCCAAATGCTTTTTAAATGGCTTTGACGCGCGGCACGAAAAAGGCCGCCGGGGCGCTAACCCCGACGGCCTTTCTGCAATCTGATTGCGAGCTGGTAAGCGGTCAGCTTACTGCTTTTCGCCCGTCAGCGGCATCGCGCCGAATGCGCCAGCATTGACGTTGCCAGCAAGCTTGCCGCCTTCGACGGTCGCTTCGCAGTCGAGCGTCATCGGCATCGGCACGGTCATGTTCATTTTCCAGGTGAGGGTGTTGCCGTCGATCTTGCCGTCTTCGACATCCATCGAGCCCATGCCACCGGCCATGTTGCCCGAGAAAGTGCCATCGCCATTGTCGACAACGGTAAAGGTGCCCGACTGGTCGCCCATGGGGCTTTTGACGGTGGTTGCGTAGGAACCGGAAACTTCAGACATCGATTTGTCTCCCAATTGAAAATCACGGCCACCGGACCCTCGTGGCCGGGCGGCGTTGTGCGCCGTTTTACACGTCAGCTTGCCGTGTTCAACCACTATCGAGCGCACAAAAAAGGGGTGCGGAGCCTCGTTTCCAAGGCCCCGCACCCCTAATCCTTCAAAGCCGTAGCGTCGGCGCTTATTCGGTGCCTTCCATCTCGCGTGTTTCGACCGGAAGCCCGAGCTGTTCGAGCTGCGGCGCGACCACTTCGGCGTCGCCAACCACGATCCATACGAAGTTGCCAGCGTTCAACGCGGCGCGTGCAGCCGCATTGAGGCTGTCGGTGGTCTGCGCCGTGTATTTGGCGACAAGCCCTTCGTAATAATCGTCCGGACGGCCATAGAGCGCGTTGCTCTGCATTGCGCTCAGCACCGCGCCCGAAGTTTCGAAGCGGCCCGGAAGTTCGCCGATCTCGCTTGCAACATTGCGGGCAAGCTCTTCATCGGTGACGCCATTGGTGGTCAGGAATTCTTCGGTTTCGCGGATCATCTCCGCAACCGAATCGCCTGTACGGTCGGCCTGAACGCCGCCCGAGATCGCGTAGACCACCGCGTTTTCACGCGTCTGCGGCCCGCCGCGAACACCGTAGGACCAGCCCTTCGTCTCACGCAGGTTCATGTTGAGACGCGCGAGGAAGTTGCCGCCCAGCGAGTTGTTGGCGTTGGTGAAGTCGATATAGGCCGGATCGCTCCCATCCAGCGGCGTGATCTGCGCCCCAAGGATAAAGCTCTGCGGTGAGTTTGGACGATTGATCAGCACAATCCGTCCGCCCTCGCTCGCATCGGGAAGGGTGGAGAAGTCTTTTTCACCCTTGGGCGTGGCTGGCGGGCTCCAGTCGCCGAACGCGGCGTTAAGCTGTTCGACCACTTCTGCCATCGGCAGGCTCGACACCACGAAAACTTCACCGTTGTCAGGCCTGATCCAGTTGTACTGGAAGCTGACGAGGTCCTCGCGCGTGAGGGCCTGAATGCTCTCGATCGTGGTGACGCCGCCATAGGGCGTGTCCTCGCCGTAAAGCTCGACGCCCAGAGCGCGCTGGGCGATGCCGCCAGGCGAACGCATCTGCGCACGGATGCCGGTGACGGTCTGCGCCTTCACGCGGTTCAGATCGCTTTCGTTGAAAGCAGGCTCACGAATGATCGAGGCGAACAGGTCGAGCGACGGGGCAAGGTTGGCCGACAGCGCCGAAAGCGTGAAGGTCGAACGGTCATCGCCGCCACCGGTCGAGATGTTGACGCCCAGCCGCTCGCGCTCTTCGGCGATCTGCTGGCTGGTCATGCTCGCCGTGCCTTCGTCGAACAGGCCAAGCGTCAGCCCTTCGAGCCCGCGCATGGTCGCAGGGTCAGCCGCGCTGCCTGCGTTGAACGACAAGGTCACGTAAGTTGCCGGGACAGCGTCGCGCTGCGCGTAGGTAAGTTCCATGCCGTTGGCGAGCGTGGTGCGCATCAGGTCCGGGAAGTCGAGCGAAGGCACGCTGTCGATCGCCGGGGCCGGACGTTCCATCGAAACGGTCAGCTCTTCAGAAGCGCGGTCGCGCTCGGATGTGTTCGCTTCGGCGGCGACGCTGGCTGCCTCTTCGTATTCGGCATCGCGCTCACCCGGTTCGAGGATCAGGGTGAAAGCGGGCTTGGTCATCCATTTCTGCATCGCGGCCTGCACGTCGGCAGGCGTGATCGAGGCGAGAAGGCCGAGCTGTTCAACGGCGAAGCCGGGATTGTCGGCAAGCACCTCACCGCGGGCAAGGGCAACCGCCTTGCCGCCAAAACCGCCGACCTGTTCGAGGCCGCGGATCGTGCCTGCAAGGTTGGAAGTCGCCGCGCGGCGCACTTCGTCTTCGGTCGGGCCTTCGACGATGAATTGAGCGACGAGCTGCTTGAGGCGCGCTTCGAGCGCCGAAAGCTCGACGCCATCCTTGAGCGTTGCGCCGACGCTGATGAGGCCGACGCGCTGGAAGTCGAAATTGCCAGCCGAGACGCCGACGGCAAGCTGTTCGTCGCGAACAAGCACTTCGTCGAGGCGGCTCGACAAGAGACCGCCGAGAACCTGCGTGCCGACATTGAGCGCGGTTAGGTCTTCACTCGTAATGCCCGGAGCGGGCCAGTACATGCTGATCGAGGTCGCTGCGACCTGATCGCGCATGACGGTTCGCACCGGCTCGCTGAGCGTCGGGATATCGGCAGCTGCGGGCGTGTTGACCGGGCCGCGAGCGATCGGGCCGAACCACTTTTCGACCAGCGGGCGCGCTTCGGCGGCGTCGATGTCGCCGGCGAGCACGAGGGTCGCGTTGTTGGGGCCGTACTTGTCGCGGAACCAGCTGCGCACATCGTCCATCGAAGCTGCATCGAGGTCGGCCATCGAGCCGATCACCGAGTGCTGGTACGGGTGGCCATCCGGGAAGATGGTTTCGAGAATTTCGTAGAAGACGAGACCGCCGGGCTGGTTATCGCCCTGACGCTTTTCGTTCTGCACGACGCCGCGCTGGTTATCGAGCTTGCCTTGCGTCACCGCGCCGAGCAGATAGCCCATGCGGTCGCTTTCCAGCCACAGCGCGCGCTCAAGCGCGGGGCGCGGCACGGTCTGGAAATAGTTGGTGCGGTCGAAATTGGTGGTGCCGTTGTAATCGGTCGCGCCCATTTCCTGCAGATACTGGAAATAGTCGTTCGGCGCGTTTTCCGAACCGTTGAACATCAGGTGTTCGAACAGGTGGGCAAAGCCGGTCTTGCCTTCGGGTTCGTCCTTCGAGCCGACATTGTACCACACGGCAACGCCGACGATCGGCGCCTTGCGGTCTTCGTGCACGATGACGGTGAGGCCGTTTTCGAGCTGGAATTCCTCATACGGAATCTGGACTTGCGAAACGAGTTCTTCGAGGTCGCCGGCGCTGGCTTCGCTCGCATCCATGTGCGCTTCGGCCATGGCCGGAGTAATTGGTGCCGCGATCGCGACGCTTAGCGCCGCAAGACTTGCGGCTGCAAAACGGATATTCATTGATGTGCTCCCCTAATCAGGTCTCTTCCAGTTGTGACACGCGCGCGGTTGTGCGCCGCGAAGGCTTTTCGATCAAGCCTTTAACGCCCGTGAGAATAGCCGCGCTTCGATGAAGCGTCGATGAGCGCTGATGAGCGCCGAGCACGGCGCGCGCGCGCAGGCCTATCGAGCGTTGGAGACGCGGCGCGTGCTGGTGGCGTGAGCGCGCACATCCTCTTCCCAGAACCGCACCGGCTTCAACTTGTGATCGACGTAAAGCTGCATCTGGTCGGTGTAGTGCGGGCTTTCGGGCCGGGTCGTTGCAGCGCCGAAGGGCTGGATGCTTTCAGACCTCACACGGCCACCATCGGCAGGCCATTCGACCCACTGGATGAAGCTGTCGCCGTGAATGAGGCTGAGCCGTCCGTCCTCGTCGACCTGCCATGTGGTCGAGGCGCGCAGCGTGTCCGATCCGCCGTCCAGCGGCAGGTCCACGTCGCCCTGCCGCAGCCGGAGAAGCTCGCTCATCGGAGGGTCGATCCGGCCAAAATGCTCCATCAGGTGCTCGCGCTTCTCGCGCAGATATTCCGCCACATCGGGCAACTCGTCGCCGTTCTTGTTGTTGTATTCTGCGCTCATGAAATCGCGGATCATCAGGAGCGCCAGCGCGTCTGCCGGGCCGACATTGTCGGCGGTGAAGTCCCATGACAGCAGCAGGTCGCGCGCTTCGGCAAGCTCGCCGTCGACCTCTAGCGTTTCGAGCGCGTCGAACATTTCCGCGACATAGCCTTCGCGCTCATAAGCGGTGTCGTACTTGATCCGCTGAAGCTCAGCCCTTGTGAGTGGACCTTCGGTTTCCGACAACAGCTTGTAGGCTCGCCGCGACCGGTTGGTCTGCTTGAGCTCGATCCCCAGCACAGGCGAAAAGTCTGCCGGATCAAGATCGCTGCCTTCGCCTGCGGCGGTGAAGGGTTCGTTATTGGCGTTGTAGATCCAGCCCGAGGCCGGATTGATGAGCTTTGGAATACGCTCATATTCGACCGGGCCGTTCCAGATGAGGTCCGAGCGCGTCCCGTCGAGGATACCGCGCCAGTTGGCCTTCACATCCTCCGGGCGGTTGGGGATCGCGGCGTTGTAGACATAGGCGATGTTGCCCTCGCGGTCGGCGTAGATGAAGTTGGTGGACGGGATCGCCATGCGCGCCATCTGCGTCTGCCATTCCTCCAAGTTCGATGCCTTGTTGATGCGGTAATAGGCGTCGAGCTGATCGATGCTGCCCATGCCGCCATACCGGATCGCGAAGTAACCGTTGTCGTTCTTGATGACCGGGCCATGCGCGCTGCGATAGATCGTGCGGCTGACGGGCAGGGTGATCGGACCCATCTTGACCGGCAGGGTGAAGCTGATCTCCTGCAGCTCGCGCCATTCGCCGTCGAGCATATATTGCGTGCCGTCCTCGTTCACCTCCAGCTTGTAGACGTCGGCCATGTCGGGGCGGTTGACGGTGTTGGTCCAGCCAAGGTTTTCGTTATGGCCAAGGAAAGGGTAGGGCGATCCGGGGAAATTCGCGCCGGTAAAATGCCAGCCCTCGCCCGATTGCACGCCCAGTTCATACCACGCGACCCCGCCGCGCAGCGGCTGGTGAGCGTTGGAGATGAGCGTGGTCGGCCCTCCCGAACGTTCCGGTGTCACCGCCCATGCGTTCGAGCCAAGGTGATCGGCTTCCTCGCCCCATGGCAGGACCAGTCCATGCCGCGCCTGTCCGCCCGGTTCGGCTTCGTCGACTGGGGCAGAGCTGCCGGGCGAATGGCCGCCGCGCGGGAAGCCGGGAATGTCGGGGCCAAATTCGCGGCGTAGTTCTTCGCCTGCGACCAGCGGACCGATGACATTGCCAAGACCGTAAAAAAACGGTTGGCGCAGTGCGAAACCTGCCGCGATGTCGATGCCATTGACCGGGAACAGGTTGCCAAGCTTGACCTCGTCCGGGTTCTCCTCAGCAAACTGGTTCAGGCCAACTGCATACGCTTCGAGCAGCGCGCGCGTATCGGCGGGAAGGCCGGGATATTCACGCTCCGCCGTGCCGCGCGCATCGACGAGGTGGTAGGCGAAATCGAATTGCGCGCCGTCCTCACCCGCAATCGCGCCATAACGCCCGCGGCTCATTGCGATAACGTCCTGAAGCGTGAAGAAATCGTCTTCGGAATGAGCGATGGCAACGCCGTAAGCGACATCGGCATCGGTCTCGCCATAAATCATCGGCACGCCGTATTCGTCGCGCACGATCTCGGCGGAATACTCGCGATATTCGGGCGCTTCGGCGGTGAGCGCGGAAAACGGTTCCCACGTTGCCAGATAGACAAACGCCGCAACCAGCACGACAACCAGCGCAAGCGCGCCGCGTTTAAGCCATTTCATCGCTCAGATATCTCCACTCTCTCTTGACGCGACAATCGCGAGGGGAGAACCCTTCGTCAAGGAGTAGCGGGATTGAGGCGAATTTCAGGTGCCTTGCAAAGGGGCTTGAAGGGCCTACCTAGCCAACTAATACACCTGAGCGGAAGACTTATCGCCGAAGGTCCTTGTGTTGCCAAAATGCAACACTACATTTCAGGGGTAATCCGAATGAGGGAACGTCCATGAATCTCGAAAAATTCACCGACCGCGCAAAAGGCTTTCTGCAGAGCGCGCAGACCGTTGCGATCCGCATGAACCACCAGCGCATTACGCCGCTTCACTTGCTCAAGGCACTGCTTGAGGATGAGGAGGGCATGGCTGCCGGTCTGATCCAGCGCGCGGGCGGCGAGGCTGGCCTTGCGGTCAGCGCGGTCGATATCGGCCTTTCCAAGATCCCGCAGGTCACAGGCAGCGGCGCACAATCGACGCCGGGTCTCGACAATGATGCGGTGCGCGTACTCGACAGCGCCGAACAGCTGGCCGACAAGGCGGGCGACGGTTACGTCACGGTCGAACGGCTGCTGACCGCGCTCGCGCTCGCCTCTGGCCCGACGGGCGAGGCGATGAAGGCGGCGAGCGTCACTCCGCAAAGCCTCAACGCTGCGATCGAGGACCTGCGCGGTGGTCGCAAGGCCGACAGCGCGAATGCCGAGAGCAATTACGACGCGATGGAAAAGTTCGCCCGCGACCTCACGCAGGCCGCGCTCGATGGTAAGCTCGATCCGGTCATCGGCCGCGACGAGGAAATCCGCCGCACGATCCAGATTCTTGCACGCCGGACCAAGAACAATCCGGCGATCATCGGTGAGCCCGGTACGGGTAAGACCGCGATTGCCGAAGGCCTCGCGCTGCGCATCGCCAATGGCGACGTGCCAGACAGCCTGAAGGGCCGCACGCTGATGAGCCTCGACATGGGCGCTCTTATTGCGGGCGCCAAATATCGTGGCGAGTTCGAAGAACGGCTCAAGTCGATCCTCGACGAAGTGCGCCATGCCGATGGCAACATCATTCTTTTCATCGACGAGATGCACACGCTGATCGGTGCGGGCGCGAGCGAAGGTTCGATGGATGCCTCGAACCTGTTGAAGCCTGCCCTGTCTCGCGGCGAACTTCATTGCATCGGCGCGACCACGCTCGACGAATACCAGAAATATGTCGAGAAAGACCCCGCGCTCCAGCGGCGCTTCCAGCCGGTCTATATCGAGGAGCCGAGTGTAGAGGACACGGTCAGCATCCTGCGCGGTATCAAGGACAAGTATGAGCTTCACCACGGTGTGCGCATCACCGACACGGCAATCGTTGCCGCGGCGAGGCTTAGCGACCGATACATTCAGAACCGCTTCCTTCCCGACAAGGCGATCGACCTGATGGACGAGGCGGCTTCGCGCATCCGTATGGAAGTCGAATCCAAGCCCGAGGAAATCGAGGCGCTCGACCGCCGGATCATCCAGCTCAAGATCGAGGAATCCGCCCTCAAGAAGGAGGACGATGCGGCATCGAAGGAGCGGCTTGCCAATCTGTTGAAAGAGCTTGCCGAGCTTGAACAGGAATCGTCCGAGCTCACGACCCGCTGGCAGAACGAACGCGACAAGATCGAAGCCGAAGGCAAGATCAAGGAAGAGCTCGACGCGGCCAAGCTGGAACTGGAACAGGCGCAGCGTTCAGGCGACCTCGCGAAAGCCGGCGAACTTTCCTACGGCACGATCCCAGATCTTGAGAAAAAGCTCGCCGCTGCCGAAGACCTGACTGAAAACGCGCTGCTGCGCGAGGAAGTGACCGAAGAGGACATTGCAAGCGTCGTCTCGCGCTGGACCGGCATTCCCATCGACAAGATGATGGAAGGCGAACGCGAAAAGCTGCTTGAGATGGAAAGCATCATCGGCAAGCGCGTGATCGGGCAGTCGCAGGCAATTGAGGCGGTCTCCAAAGCTGTCCGCCGCGCGCGTGCAGGGTTGCAGGACCCGAACCGACCGCTCGGCAGCTTCCTGTTCCTCGGGCCCACCGGTGTCGGCAAGACCGAGCTGACCAAGGCGCTCGCCGAATTCCTGTTCGACGACGACCAGGCGATGGTGCGCATCGACATGAGCGAATTCATGGAGAAGCACTCGGTCGCCCGCCTGATCGGCGCCCCTCCGGGCTATGTCGGATATGACGAGGGCGGGGTGCTGACCGAAGCGGTGCGCCGCCGGCCCTATCAGGTGGTGCTGTTCGACGAGGTCGAGAAAGCGCACACCGACGTTTTCAACGTGCTGCTTCAGGTGCTCGACGACGGACATCTGACCGACGGGCAGGGGCGCAAGGTCGATTTCTCGAACACGCTCATCATCCTAACGTCGAACCTTGGCAGCCAGCATTTGTCGAACCTCGGCGATGACCAAAAGGTCGCCGATGTCGAGGATCAGGTGATGGATGTGGTGCGCGGGCATTTCCGGCCCGAATTCCTCAACCGTCTGGATGAGATCATCCTGTTCCACCGTCTCGCGATGGAGCACATGGCTCCGATCGTCGAAATTCAGGTCAAGCGCGTGCAGAAGCTGCTGAACGATCGCAAGATCACCCTTGAGCTTACCGACGCGGCGCTGCGCTGGCTGGGGCGGGTCGGTTACGATCCGGTCTATGGCGCGCGGCCATTGAAGCGCGCGGTCCAGCGGTACTTGCAGGACCCGCTCGCCGAAATGCTGATCCAGGGCAAGGTGACCGATGGCGTCACGCTCAAGGTCGATGAGGGTGACGGGGCTCTCGAGATCACAGCGGTCTGATCAATCGGGTGCGCAATGCGCGCGGGGGCGGGATGGCGCCTCCGCGCTCGCATTGGAGCGGCGCGTTAATCTCGCGGTGTATCGCCCTTGCGTCAGGGCGCAACGATATGACCGCAATGTGACAAATTCTAAGCCCGCGGTGGAAAATTGCGTCGAATGGGCTCTGTTTATTCCATTATTATGTTGCGACGCAGCATTTTTAACCGATGCGAATTTGGCTCTGTGTGATTCCCGCAACACTGGCCGAGATTCTGGCCAAAAACCGCGTTGTAACCTGAACGTCTCATTTACATTCGCCCCTTTGCTAAGGCACACAAGTGACACCGCAGGGGCTGAGCTGCGCAAAATTCGGGGAATCGTTTCGGCGTGCATAGGGTAAGTGCGCGCCGGTCGAGTGGATTATGGCGCGGTCTGAGCTTCGGTTGTCGCAACTGGAGTGATCATGAAGAAGTTTCACAGCAATTCGATGAAGGCGCTCGCCTTCTCCGCATCGGCCATCGCGTTTGTGGTTGCCGGTCCTGTCTACGCGCAGGAAACGAACGAGGACGAACAGGAAGAGCCCGATGGCGTGACCACTGGTCAAGGCCAGGACGTCGAGGTCACGACCGGTTCGCAGGGTCAGACGAACGATAACCGCATCACCGTTACCGGTTCGCGTATTGTTCGTGACACCTACAGCTCGATCTCGCCGCTTCAGGTTCTCTCGACCGAGAACCAGCAGGCAGTCGGTGCATTCGACCCCGCGCAGATCCTCCAGCGCTCGGAAGCGGCCGCCGGTACGCAGATCGACGCAACCTTCCAGGGCTTCGTTCTCGATAACGGTCCGGGTTCGCAGACGATCAACCTTCGCGGTATCGGTGCAGGCCGTACCCTCGTTCTCGTTAATGGCCGCCGTCTCGCACCTGCCGGTGTGGAAGGCGCTCCGACGGTTCCTTCGATCAACCTCATTCCAGCAACGCTCGTTGACCGCTACGACCTGCTGACCGACGGTGCTTCGTCGGTTTACGGTTCGGACGCTGTTGCCGGTGTTGTGAACGTCATCCTTCGCAAGGACTTCGACGGTCTTGAACTTCAGGCCAACGGCGACATCAACCCGCAGGGTGCCGGTGAAGACTACTCCGTCAGTGCTGCATGGGGCTTCAGCACCGACCGCGCCGTTTTCGGCATCGGCGCTGAATACCAGTTCCGCGACGAAGTGCAGGCCATCGACCGTGACTTCCTTCGCGGTTGTACGAACAACCTCGAAGAAGACGAGGCAGGCAACATCCTGCGTCTTGGCATTGCCGACAACGCTGTTGTTCGGGATCGTACCCCGGGCGTCTCGGTTTCAGAGAGCGAATGTATCGTTTCAGGTATCTCGGGCCGCATCGCCATTCCGTTCACCCGACTCGGCTCTGTTTACTTTCCCGCAAACGGCAACATCGCCAACATTCCGGGTCTGAACTTCGGCGAATCGACCGGCTTCTCGGGCGTTGACACCGACTTCAACGGCGACGGCATCCGCGACGTCGACTTCCAGAACGTCAACATCAATGCGAGTGAAGCGGAGCTTTTCCGTACTTTCATCTCGCAACAGGAGCTGGTGAACGTCTTTACCTATGGTGAGTACACCTTCCCTGGCGAAGCGAACATCACGCCGTTCTTCGAAGCGCAGTATACCCGCGCAGAGATCACCAACACCGGTGCAGGTAACCCGCAGATCTTCCCGTCGGTGCCTGACACGAACGCTTTCAACCCTTGTAACTTCGTGACCGCCAACGGCGCGGATTGCCGCGCTGCTGACAACGCATTCCAGGTTGCCAACGATCCGACGTTCTTCGACACTCGTGCTCCGCTGGGTGGTGGCTTCCCGCTGCCAGTGACGCCGATTGCCGCTATCCGCGGTGATCGTAACAACTTCGAAGTGACGCAGGAGCAGTATCGCGGTGTTCTGGGTGTTCGCGGCGACCTTCCCTTCATCGGATCGAGCTGGACGTTCGAAGCTGCGGGTGTCTACTCGCGTTCGGAAGGTTTCTCGACCCGCCAGGGTATTCGTGAAGACCGTCTTGCGCTCGCTATCGGTCTTGATCCGACGGCAGACTTCGACGGCGACGGCGTCATCGATAACGATGGCGACGGCATTGCCGACGACTACAACCAGAACATCGACTTCTTCGAGTTCTTCGGTGATCCGCAGGTCATCGGCGCTTGTAATGTGGGTGGCCTGTCCAACCCCGATCTCGCAGCGCCTGACCTGAATACCGCTGGTTGTGTTCCAGTAAACCTGTTCGCACCGAGCATTCTGACCGGCGCGATCGGTGATTTCGCAACCCAGGCCGAACGCGATTATGTTTTCGACGATCGCACATTCGACACCACCTATGAGCAGATCCTCGTTTCCGGTTACATGACCGGTGATCTGTTCGAGCTGCCCGCTGGCCCGGTCGGCGTGGTGCTCGGTGGTGAGTGGCGCGAGGACAAGATCAACTCGACACCGAGCCTCGGTGCTTCGAACGGTCTGTTCTTCGGCTTCTTCGCTGACGGCGGTGCATCGGGTTCCAAGTGGATCCGCGAACTGTTCGGTGAGGTCGACATTCCTCTGATGGCTGGCGAAACCCTGGTTGAAGAGCTCACGCTTAACATCTCGGGCCGTCTTACCGACGAAGAATTCTACGGCACCAACGGTACTTACGCGATCAAGGGTGGCTGGCGCCCGGTTCCCTCGCTTCTCTTCAAGATGAGCTACGGCACCTCGTTCCGTGCGCCGAACCTGCGTGAAAACTTCCTGCGCGGCCAGTCGGGCTTCGTAGGCATCTTCGATCCTTGCGCTGTTCCAGACGACGCATTCATCGATGGTGCTTATGATCCCACGCTCGACCAGCGTCAGGACTTCGTGCTTCAGAACTGTCTGCGCGAAGGTCGTGACCCGACCACCGCCGGCATTGATGCTGAAGGTCTGAACACCCTCCAGGTGGTCAGCGGCGAAGTGACGCAGGGCGGTTCGCTGGACATCGAGCCGGAAACCTCGCGTTCGATCACCACCGGTTTTGCGTTCGAAGAGAACTGGCCGAGCGGTTTCGACTTCGCGCTGAACGTCAATTACTACGACATCAAGATCAAGGACGCGATCATCGAGCCGTCCGCCGCCTTCATCGTCGGCGACTGCTATCTTCGTGAAGAGGTCAACGAGCGCAGTGAATTCTGTGACCGTATCGACATCAACAACGATGATCGTCAGCTGATCCGCGGCGTGCGTGCAGGCTTCCTCAACCGTGACGAGGAATCGGTACGTGGTCTCGATATCAACGCAACGATGGGCTACCCGCTCACGATTGGAAATGAAGTCTTCGACCTCACGTTGAACCTCGTGGCGAACAAGCTGATCGAACGTCGTAACTTCCAGACCACTGAAACCGGCGACATTCTTGAGCAGGACTTCAAGGGTGAATTCGGCTTCCCCGAGTGGACAGGCCGTCTGACCGGTGCAATCGACTGGAACGACTTCCGCTTCACCTACCAAGTCCGTTACATCGACTCGGTGAACGAAGATTTCCGTGACGAAGTTCTGCTCAACGGTGTTCTCGTCGACCGTCCGTTCGGTGACGCGTTCAACAACGTTTCGCCAAACAGCGACCAGGGCTTCAACACGGCATTCTCGCCAACCTGCCTTGGCGCAGGTGGTCCGAATGGCAACGTGGCTGGCAACGGTCAGTTCTGTCGTCCGATCGGTACCGCAGAAGAGTACTTCGAACACACCGCTTCGCTTCGTTGGGACAGCGGCGACTACCGAGTGATCCTGGGTGTCCGCAACCTGTTCGACACGGCTCCGCCGCAGGTGTCGTCGCGTTCGGGCGTTCTCGAGATCTCGAACACGCCGCTGGGTAACGGCTACGACCTCAACGGTCGCGAGTTCTTCGCCCAGCTTCTGGCTCGCTTCTAAGCATCAGAAAAATAAGCGTAATTTAGCTATGAAGAGCGGCCTCTCGGCACTTGCCGAGGGGCCGTTTTTCTGTTTAGTCTCACCTGTGCGAGTCTGCCGATTTGGAGGTGACGTGGGCGCGTACAAAGGGGTCCCTTGGAAATCGAATGAGAGAGTTCGCACCATGAAATTTGTTAAAGCACCGCTTACGGCGGCTTTGCTCGGCGTGTCCACGCTCGGGCTCAGTGTCGCTGCTCCCATCGAAACGCAGGCCACGTCTGCCGTCCCGATTGATGTCTGGGCGCTACGTGATGTGGTCAACCAGGTGTCCATCTCGCCGGACGGTGAGCATCTACTGGTTCACATCAACCCGACACGCGACGGCGATTACCTGCTGCAGATCTTCAAGACTGACGATCTGACGACACCGTTCCGCACGCTTGCCGCCGATCCGATGGAGATCACCAGCGCGACATGGGTCAGCGACACGATGATCTTTGGCGGTGCGTGGCAGATCAAGCGCGAATCCGTTCGCCGCCAGGAAGACGACACGCGCAATTACGCTTCCTATTTCTACGATCTCAAGGCGAACAAGTTCTCCCAGATCGAAGGCAATTTCTCGATCGTCAATCGCCTGCCGAACGAACCGGACCACATCCTGATCGCGTCCGGCGCTCCGGTAGATGGCGGGCTTGGGAATGACCCTTCCGCCGCGTTCCGTCCGCGTTCCTATTACAAACTCAACCTCAAATCCGGTTCGCGCGAACTGGTGATGCGCGGCACGCGTAAATACGCGCAGGTCACTTTCGACAATAACGGCAACGCACGCACGGCCGTCGGCATCGACAGCGACAACAAGATCAAGCAATTCTACCGCAAGCCGGGCGAGAGTTCGTGGAGCCAGTACGGTGACGTCGTCGACCAGGATGACCCCAAGAACCTCTACAAGATGCTTGCCGGGTTCCACGGAGTTGCCGGGTTCCACCATGAAAATCCGCAGCTTGGTTATGTCATCGACAACCGCAACGGTGCCGACAAGGCGTCGCTCTGGCTCTACAATTTCGAGACCGGCGAATTTGTCGAAGAGATGTTCAAGACCGAAAATGCCGACGTCATGGGCATCGGGATGCATTCGATTCCCGGTAACGAGAAACTGTCATTCGTCATATATCCGGGCGCAAAGATGGAGCGGCACTACTTCGACGAGGAAGAAAAAGCTCTCTACGAAGCTCTGCAGCAGCAGATCCCATACGCCCACCAAATGAGCATCTCCAGCCGTTCCTATGATGGGCGCAGCATGGTGGTCTTCAATAACGGTCCGCGTGATCCCGGATCGTTCTGGCTGGTTCGCAATGGCCAACTGGCCAAGCTCGGCAGCCGTAATCCGCTCATCAATCCCGAGCAGCTTTCGGATGTCGAGTTCATCCGTTACCCGGCACGCGACGGTCTGATGATCCCCGGTTACGTCACCAAGCCTGCGGGCGAGGGACCGTTCCCGCTGATCGTTCTGCCGCATGGCGGACCGGCAGTGCCCGAAGTCGTCACATACGATGAGTGGGGCCAGCTTCTGGCAAGTCAGGGCTACATGGTCTTGCAGCCCGGCTATCGCCAGACGGTCGGTTGGGGCCAGAAGCATTTTGACCTTGCCTATCACGAGCATGGCGGGACAATGCAGGACGACAAGGATGACGGTGCCCTGTACCTCGTCGAGCAGGGTCTGGTCGATCGTGACCGTATCGCCATGTTTGGCTGGTCCTACGGTGGGTACGCGGCGCTTGTCGCAGCGGCGCGCGAGGACAACATCTACCAGTGCGCCATCGCAGGGGCTGCGGTTTCGCGTCCTGAAATCTGGTACAATGACGTGATTTCAACCCGCACGCCAAAGGCGCTGGACGAATGGTTCAAGGGGCGCGGTGTCTATGTCGGAACCAACCCTTACAAGGAAGTCGACAAGGTCAACATTCCGCTTCTGATGGTCCATCCAGAAGATGACAGCCGCGTGCTGTATTACCACTTCACCGACTACAAGAAGGCATTTGAGGAGGCTGGCAAGACGGGTGAGTTCATAACGCTTGAAGACGCCGACCACTTCTACCGGACCCTGATGTACACGCACCAGCAGCAGTTCTACACCAAGATGCTGGACTATCTGGCCAACGATTGTGGGCCGGGCGGTCTTTAATATGACACGCTGACGCAGCGCGTCAGTCCAACAAAAGAAGGGGCCCGATCGCAGCGCGACCGGGCCCCTTTGTTATGAAGTAAAGTGCTGAAGTTCGGCAGCAAACCGCCGGGCCGCCGGCTCAGGCGATGCCGGACCCTTCAGCTTATTGAACGCGCCGTCCCTTGACGCCGCGCTGGCCGTTGATCCTCACGAAATAGGTCCCAAGAGCGGCGTCCTTGAACACCACGTTGTCGCCTGCTTTGATCTCACGCTGGCGACGTGGGACGTTGTTCATTTCCCATACGGCGCCTTCTGTGGTGGTGAAGCGAACCTGACCGCTGCCGAAATACCGAACGCTCTCGATCGTGGTCTCGAACAGTTCGTCTTCTTCCTCGTCTCCGCCGAAAATGCCGATATTGGGGAGCGAGAAACCGAACAGCGAGCGGCGTGTCTCACGCACATCCTCGCGGTCGACCACCTGCACTTCGCCGGTTTCGGTCGCAGCGACGATCCCGCCCACCGCGCTGTCGAAACAGGCGAGACGCGCGGCATCCTCGGTGATGATCTGACAAGCCTTGAGGCGATCGACATAGTCGCCCGAACCTTCTCCGCCACCGTCTTGAGCGCTGGCGGGTATCGCTGCGCAAACGGCAAGCACCGCGCTTGCACAAAAGAGCAAGTGACGGGGGGCAGACGGGGTCTGTTTGGTCGAAAAAGCCATCAAATTTCTCCCGGAGAATGGCTTGGCAACATGGCACGTGCATAAGCACTTCATGTCAATGTGGCTGATTTATCGATGAAACGCCCTGTAAGAAAGACCTAACACATCTGACTGTAGCGAGAATGCCACAGGTGCCGGTGAACCGGAACCTTGTGGAAGAAGCGCAATTGCGATTTGCGCGCACAATGTCCTAACCCACCAAACATGCGGGCACTTGCCCGTAGAAGAGAGTTGCCTGCCATTTTGGCAGGTTAATCCAAGGGGAATACAATGAACCGCTTTAGCAAGGGCACCCTTCTGGCTGGTACGGTCCTGGCAACTGCCGTGACCGCGACGCCTGTTTACGCCCAAGACAATGATAGCAGCGAAGAGAACTTCATCGTTGTTACCGGCTCGCGCATTCAGCAGCGCAACGTCGAAACTGCCGCTCCGGTGGCCGTCGTCGACGCTGAGGAATTCCAGCTGACCGGTGATGTTAACGTTGAAAACGTGATCAACGCTCTGCCGCAGGTTATTCCGGGCACGACCGGTAACTCGAACAACCCGGGTAACGGTACCGCATCGCTCGACCTTCGTGGTCTCGGCGAAACCCGTACCCTGGTTCTCGTCAACGGCCGCCGCTGGGTGTCGTTCGACACCAACCAGGTCGTCGACCTTAACACCATTCCCAACTTCCTGATCGAGACGGTCGAAGTTGTGACCGGTGGTGCTTCGGCCGTTTACGGTTCGGACGCTCTGTCGGGCGTTGTGAACTTCAACCTCAAGAAGGTTGAAGGCGTCGAAATGGGCGGCCAGTACGCCATCACCGAAGAAGGCGACGGTCGTCGTTACCAGCTCTACGGTGCAATCGGCACGAGCTTCGACGATGGTCGCGGTAACGCAACCGTCTACGCCGAATACACCAATCGTAACCCGATCTTCCAGGGCGACCGCGACTTCTCGTTCTTCTCCATTGGTGGTGAAACCTTCGGCCTCGATCTGCTTCAGTTTGGTTCGTCGACCGTTCCGCAGGGCCGTATCAATACGCCCGGCACGACGACCATCAATGCCGCTGGCGACACGGCACCGCTGGCTCAGGGTCTCGTCATCGACGACGGTATCTTCGACACGGCAGGCAGCCCGCGTCCGCGTGCTGGCGACACGTACAACTATGCGCCCGTCAACTACCTTCAGGTCCCGCAAGAGCGCTACCTGCTCGGTGGTTATGCCGACTATGAATTCACGCCGGGCCACAGCTTCTACACTGAAGTTGCCTTCGTGAATAACCGCGTTGCACAGGAACTGGCTCCTACGCCCGTCACCGGCACGTTCAACGTCGACATCGCGACCGTGTCGCAGTTCCTCGACGCAGCAACGATCGCTGAACTCAACACGCTCGACCAGCGCGAAGCAGACGCTAACGCACTGCGCGTTGCAAACGGCCTCTCGCCGCTTCCTGCTCCGCAACTCGGCGTTGTCAGCACCTTCATTCAGCGTCGCGTCGAAGAAACCGGTCCGCGTAACTCGCTCGACGAGCGTAACGCATTCCGCGTACTTGGCGGCGTGACCGGTGAGATCGCCGAAAACTGGAACTACGATGCGTATTACAGCTACGCTCGTACCCGGAACGCGAACGTCCAGGACGGTAACATCTCGCGCTCAGCGTTTCAGGCTGGCCTTGACGGCACCGGTACGCCGATCAACATCTTCGGCCTCGGCACTCTGACGCCGGCTCAGGTGCAGGCAATCTCGATCCGGGCGCAGAACGGCGACGTCTCGACCATGGAAGTCGCATCGGCTTCGATCTCGGGCTTCCTGGGTGAACTCACCGCAGGTGCCGGCGACATCGGTATCGCCGGTGGTTACGAGTATCGCAGCGTTGGTTCGCAGTTCATTCCTGACACTGCACTCGCATCGGGTGACGTTATCGGCTTTAACGCTGGTAGCCCGACCGAAGGTGGCTACGACGTGCACGAGCTCTTCGCCGAGCTTTACGTTCCGATCTTCGACAACGGCACTCAGCGTCTCGAGCTGACCGGTGCAGCCCGTTACTCCGACTACTCGCTTGACGCAGTGGGCGGTGTGTGGACCTATGCTGGTGGCGCCGAATTCGACGTCATCCCGAGCGTGAAGCTCCGTGGTCAGTACCAGCGTGCCGTTCGTGCTCCCAACGTGGGCGAACTGTTCGGTGGTCAGGCCATCGGCTTCCCGGGTGCAACCGACCCTTGCGGTGACCCCGCATTCCTCGGTGCCAATGCCGGCGCCGACCAGGTCTGCATCGCCACCGGCGTCCCTGCCGGTAACGTAGGCAACGCGAACGCGATCCAGCTGAACGCACAGATCCCGGCGCTGTTCGGTGGTAACCCGAACCTCGAAGAGGAAACCTCGGAGAGCTACAGCTTCGGTATCGTTCTTCGTCCGGAATTCATTCCGGGTCTGACGATCACGGCCGACTACTTCGACATCGTGATTGAAGACGCGATCAACATCGCTGGCGGTTCGCTTCAGGGCCTTCTGAACCTTTGCTACGGCGAAGTTCAGGACGCTTCATCGGCAGTCTGTCAGCCGTTCGTCGGCGTTCGTAACGGCGACGGTGCGATCACTGTCGACAACCCGCCGCTGGTTGCCAGCCTGAACGTTGCTGAAATCGGTACTTCGGGTGTCGACGTTGAAGTCAATTACCGCACCACGGTTCCGTTCGCGCTCTTCTCGGGCGATGGCGAATCGGGTCTCGACTTCTCGTTCCTCGGAACGTGGACCGACGAATTCTTCATCCAGCCGGTCGCAGACCTGCCGACGGTGAACGAATGTGCCGGTCAGTTCGGCGGTGCCTGCTTCAACACGGGCGATCCGACCCCGTCTTTCCGCTGGGTCTCGCGCCTGAGCTGGAACGATGGTCCGGTGACCACGTCGCTTCGCTGGCGTCACATGAGCGGTGTTGACGATGCCGATCCGGGCACGGACTTCACCCAGTTCAACGGTGCAGAGCGTATTCCGTCATACGACATCTTCGACCTTACATTTGCGGTTGAAGCTTCGGAGAACCTGACGTTTACCGCCGGTATTCGTAACCTGTTCGACAAGCTTCCGCAGGTGCCTGAGTTCGACGCAAACGGAACCGTAACGAACGATCCGACCGGTCTTCTGCTTGGTGACAACCAGGAACAGGCGAACACCTTCCCGAGCACCTATGACGTGCTCGGCCGTGACTACTTCATCTCGGCTGCGTTCAGCTTCTAAGCAAACGCGCTCAGATAAGAGCCAAAAAAAGGGGCGGCGAACTTCGGTTCGTCGCCCCTTTTGCTATTGCCGATGAGGACTGACCCGGACCGCACGGGGCGGACGTGGCTCGCCTTCCATCGGAAGCGAGCCGTGAAGGCGATCAGCGAATTGTCAGAAAATCGGCCAGTGCGCGCCCCGAAGGCTCGGCGACTGGCTCAGTCGACCGCACGGCGAGGCCGCAAGCTTCGAAAGCGTTTGCAAGGCTGGTCCGATCATCGGCCCGTGAGCAGGCGCGGGAGAGCGATTGGATGCGGCCAATCTCGTTGTCAGCCTGTACGCGGATTTGCGCGACAGTCTCTAGCGCAGCCTCGATCCCCTGCCGCTGGCCGATCAGGCAGGCGCGCCTGATCGCCTCAGGGATTTCCCATGCTGGACTGCTTTCACCGAACTGCGCTGCACCCAGCCTTGCAAGCACGCTTGCCACCTGGGCGCCAACCGGCGGTCCGGCGCCCGGCGTTTTGAGCGCCCGGGTCACAGCTTCGACTACCTTCTTTTCATCGAGCGCCCATTCAATTTCGGCACGTCGCTGGCGATTGTGTTCGAGGATCGGGCCGTCGCCGCGATGGACCATCAGGCCCACTGCACCGCCTTGTGAGAGCACCCGCGCGATTTCGGCTGCCACTTTGGCCGTGTGGCCATATTCGAACCCGAACTGGCTCACCACCGCCTCGAACGAGCCATCCTCGAAGGGCAAGTCCTCCATCGCCACGCTGCCGCGCGTTTCCACGCCTTCGGGAGGCGCCGGCAGGGTCGGTGCGAGGTCGATGCCGGTCAACGACAGGTCGCTGCGCGCATCCTTCATCCAGCCCAGCACGATCCCGTTACCTGTCGCGAGGTCGAGCACACGTGCGCCCTCGGGCAGGTCCTGGGCGAAGCCGCGCCATGCCGCCCGCTGCGCATCCTCGATTGCGGCCCAGCGTTGCGGCAGGCAGCCGGTCGCTTGCATCGATCCGCTTTGTGCCGTGTTATGCGCCCAGAAGTCGCCCCACGCTTTTGCATCGTCAGTCATGGTCAGAACCTGTAGCCGGACGCGGTCACGACGTCGAACGCGACGGTCATTCTTTCCGCCGATCCGAAACTGGTCGTCCCGTGATAAAGCGTGGAGGGGAAAAGAGCGAGGTGGCCTTGCTGCGGCTCGATCGACCGGATCGGTGGAAGGTCGAGGTCAAGGTCGGGGGGAGGGCGACCCACTTCGAGCCAGCCCTTCTGCCCGGCTTGATGCGCCTCTTCCGGCACGACGAGATACAGCGCGGAAGATACGATACCCTGCGGGTGGATGTGGGCGGTGTGGTAATCCCCGCCGCCGGTAAGGCGCACGGACCACGATCCTGCGAGCGCCCAGCGCGTCTTGCGGTGCCGCAGCAGCGGATGGGTATCGTCAAGCGGAGCGAGCTCGGCCCTGTATTCCTCAAGCGTTGTCCGAATGGCTTCGTGCAGTTCCGCCAGCAATGGCTCGGTCCGGTGGAACAGGATGCCGCGCGTCTGCGTCCCGCCGCGCAGGCTCTGGCCAAGCGGCATGGCAGAGCCGGCGTGAAGCTCGCGCAGTTCGGCAACCGCATCTTCGACGAGCCCTTCGCGCCCGACCAATGGGCGAAGCTGGACAAGGCCATCCTGCTCATGCAGCCACACGGCGCGTTCATCGCCCGCCATGCGCCACGCGATACCGCGCAAGGCCCAGGCGGAGATGCTCCAAGGATCGCCCTCAAGCGCGCGGTTCAGCAATGCCTCGGCGCGCTCGGCATCGCCTGCACGAATGCGGTGGCGCGCCTCGTGAAGCGAGCGGATCGGCGTGTCGAGGGAGAGGTCGGCAAAGAGACGCTCGGCCCGTTCCCACTCGCCTGCCGATCCCGCGTGAACCGCTTCGAGAAGTGCGAAATGCGGCTCGTCCGGAAAACGCTCTCGCGCCTCTGCGGCGATATCGGCGGCCTGGCTCGCATGGTCGAGCCCGGCCAGGGTCTCGGCATGGGTTGCCGGGATGTTGGGGTCCTGCGGCGCGCGTGCGGCAGCGGCGCGGAAAGGCGAGGTAAAGTCACTTTCGCCCGCCGCCAGTTTCAGGCCGGATAGGAAAGACAGGGCCGCGATAAAGCCCGGGGCCTGCGCGCAGATCTGTTCGGCGACCACGCGCGCGCCGGCAACATCGCCAGCGACATCGAGTGATTGCGCCTTGCCAAGCCACAGATCGGCATCGCCCGAATTCACGGCAAGCGCGGCGTCGAAGCGGGCCAGCGCGTCGGCCTCCCCACGCTCCAGCGCCACACGCGCACGCCCATGGAGCGCGCGCGGATGGTGCGGGTCGGCGGCAAGCGCAGCGTCATACCAGCGCGCGGCCTCTGCCGGTTCGCCCAGAGTGCGATGGGAGAGAGCGCGCACTCTGCCATATCGGGCCACGCCGCGGCCAACCTTTTCGTACTTCTCCAACAGCTCGGTCACGTCGCGGTGCCGGCCCAGACGCTGCAAGGCGATGGCGTGGTTGATCGCGTAATCCAGCATGCCGGGCGCCAGCGCGCGCGCGGCCGCAAAATGCGCCTCCGCCGCCTGCGGATCATCCGCTTTCATCGCGAGATCGCCCGCTGCATCGGCTAGCGCTGCGTCCTTGGGGTGATCGCGTCGGGCGGCCTCCGCTATGGCGCGCGCGCCTGCGACATCGCGGCTTTGCATCGCCATGCGGATGCGCACCATCGCCTCCGCCGGGGTCAGGCCGCCCGCCGCATTCGTCATTGCGTGCGTAGCCATCCCGTGACTGCGATCCGCCCGATCGGGGCAAAAGGCGGGACGTAGCTGACGAGGTGCGATTGCGGCACCTTGAACAGGTTCAATGCGTTGAAACGCGGCCGGAAGCCTTCGATCACGTCGCCCTCATCGTCGAGAAACATGAGATAGCCGCCCCAGTCGGGATGCCAGTCTGGCGGCGCGAAGTTGAGGACGTAGGCGACCTCCCATCCTTCGGCGACATGGCTGTCGATGTGGCGGCCAAGATAGTGGTTGGGCGCGAACAGGGTGGCCTGTCCATCGGCTTTGATAAGACCGTCGATCCCGGTGATGTCGCGCGCCAGCTGGATGAAGTCGGGCGCGTTGATGTGTTCGAGCAGGATTTCGTGCGCGCTGCCTGGATCCCAGCTTTCCTGTATGGCGGTGAGGATCGGGTAATGCGCGAAGCGGAAGCCGTATTCGCCGCGCGCCGTGTTCTGCTGCGCTTCCATCGCGGCGGCGTTGACGCGCTGTTGCCCTTGCGGTGTCTGCACCTCTTCCATGCGAAAGCTCTGGCGGTTTTCGTCGCCTGCGCCGGTGGCCATCCCCCAAGGCGTGCCTTTGGTCAGCACGGTCAGCACTTCGCGCGCGGTTTCGGGGGTTAGGACGTCGCGCACCTGCACGCGGCCTGTTTCGGCAAAGCGAGCCGCAAGAGCGGCGCGATCGAGCGCGGGATTGAGTTCGAACAGTGTCTTCATGTCTTCCATCGCCCTAGCGAGTGGCGCAGGCCCCGTGCAAGCGCACTGACGCAAATCAAACACCGATATGAGCGGTTGATTTGCAGCAAGGCCTTGCATAGGTGAGTTGCGAAGAGCAACGTTTACGTAAACGGGAAGAGAGAGCCCCTATCATGACCACAGCCTATATCGTCGACGCCGTTCGCACCGCAGGTGGACGCCGCGGCGGCCGCCTTGCCGGGGTTCACCCGGTCGACATGCTTGCAAAATCGCTGGACGCCATCGTTGATCGCTCCGGCATCGACCCGGCGGCTGTCGACGACGTCATCACCGGCTGCGTTAGCCAGGCGGGCGAGCAGGCGATGCAGGTCGGGCGTATGGGCGTCTTGTCCTCGAAGCTTCCCGATAGCGTTCCGGCAGTGACCATCGACCGCCAGTGCGGCTCCTCGCAGCAGGCGATTCAGTTCGCAGCGCAGGCCGTGATGAGCGGGACGCAGGACGTCGTCATCGCGAGCGGCGTTGAAAGTATGACCCGCGTGCCGATGGGCACCAACGCGACGCTGCACATGAAAGAGGGGCTGGGCCATTACAAATCGCCCGGCCTCGAAGAGAAGTTTCCCGGCATCCAGTTCAGCCAGTTCATGGGCGCCGAAATGATCGCCAAGAAGCACGGCTTTACCAAGGAGCAGCTCGACAGCTTTGCTCTCGGAAGCCACACCAAGGCGAAGATGGCGACCGAAACCGGCGCATTCGAAAACGAGATCGTTCCGGTCGAGATCGAAACGCCTGAAGGCACCGAGATGCACACCATCGACGAAGGCATCCGCTTCGACGCGACGCTCGAAGGGATTGCCGGGGTCAAGCTAATCTCGCCTGATGGCATTGTGACGGCCGCAAGCGCGAGCCAGATTTGCGACGGGTCGAGCGCGGTGCTGGTGGTTTCGGAAGAAGCCCTGAAGCGCCATGGCCTCACCCCGATGGCTCGCATTCACAACCTCACCGTTACGGCGGGCGATCCGGTCATCATGCTCGAAGAGCCGCTGTTCGCGACCGACAAGGCGCTTCAGCGGGCAGGGCTGAAGATCGACGATATCGACCTGTACGAAGTCAACGAAGCGTTTGCTCCCGTGCCGCTCGCCTGGCTCAAGCATACCGGTGCCGACCCGGAGAAGCTCAACATCCATGGCGGCGCGATTGCGCTTGGCCACCCGCTTGGCGCGTCGGGCACCAAGCTGATGGCGACGCTCGTTCACGCGCTCAAGCGTCACGACAAGAAATACGGCCTGCAAACGATGTGCGAAGGCGGCGGTGTGGCCAATGTCACCATCGTTGAAAGCGTTTAAGACACCCCAATCTCGAGAGGATTTTTGAACATGGAAGTAAGTGCAAACACCCCTGCCGTCGTCACCGGCGGTGCATCGGGCCTCGGCGCGGCCACCGCGCGCGCTTTGGCGGCGAAGGGCGCTAAGGTCGCGATCTTCGACATGAACGAAGAGAAGGGCGAGGCGATGGCTGCCGAGATCGGCGGCATCTTCTGCAAGGTCAACGTGACCAGCGACGAAGACGTCGACGCAGGCTTTGCCAAGGCCCGCGAAGCGCATGGTCAGGAGCGCATCCTCGTCAACTGCGCAGGGATCGGCAACGCGATCAAGACCGCCAGCCGCGACAAGCAGTCGGGCGAGATCAAGCACTTCCCGATCAGCGCGTTCGATTTCGTGATCCAGGTAAACCTCATCGGCACCTTCCGTTGCATCGCCAAGTCGGCAGCCGGCATGATGACGCTCGACCCGCTGAGCGAAGACGGCGACCGCGGCGCTATCGTCAACACCGCTTCGGTTGCTGCCGAAGATGGTCAGATGGGCCAGGCGGCTTATTCGGCATCGAAGGGCGGCGTTGTAGGGATGACCCTGCCGATCGCGCGCGACCTGATGCGCGAAGGCATCCGGGTGAACACGATCCTTCCGGGCATCTTCGAAACCCCGTTGATGAATGCCGCCCCGCCGCAGGTGAAGGAAGCGCTCGCCGCGAGCGTTCCGTTCCCCAAGCGCCTCGGCAATCCGGAGGAATATGCGAAACTCGCCATGTGCATGATCGAAACGGGGTACTTCAATGGCGAAGACGTGCGCCTCGACGGTGCGATCCGCATGGCGCCGCGTTGATCGCCGAGAGCCTTCGCGTTTCCTGATGGGAGCGCAGTCGCAACCAGAAAGGCCCTCGCCTATGCGGGGGCCTTTCGTTTTGAGAATTCCGTCAGCAGGCCTCTTGCCTACAGACAATCGCCGCGTGCGAAGTACCGCCCGTCAAACCGCATCACGACCGGCAGGGACGCGCCGTCACCGACATCGGTCTGGGCGTGAATATGCAGGTGCGGCTCCTCGGTGTTGCCCGAATTGCCGACCACGCCGATCGGCTCGCCGATTGCAAGCATTTCGCCGACCTCGACGCCGACGCTTCCTCGCTTCAGGTGAGCGAGCATGACCAGCGTTTCTTCGCACCGGATCGTCACCCGATTGGCTCCGTCGAGCCGGCGAAAGCGGTGGCCGGCGAGGTTGTCGGGCTGGTCGTTCACCGCCTCAACCACCTCGCCTGCACACGGTGCGCTGACTGGTGCGCCGAACACGCCATAATCTTCAGGACCAATCGGTTTTGGGTGCCAGCTAAACGCTGAGATGGTGCGCGTGCCGTTTGGCGCGATCTTCACGAAATCAACCGAGTGCTTCTCATACGATGCTGCGGTCTTTTCCCCTTCGACATAATGCAGGTTCAAAACGAGATTGCTGCCTGCCGAAAGCGCGCAAAATCCTGCGCCGCTGGGGAGCGGCGAGGCGAGTTGAATGCTCGCGCCTTGTGGCTCAATCCGGCCCGTTATTCCCGACCACAACAGGAAGCCGCCCAGCGCGGCCATCGCGCCCGCTGCCAGCACGCTGCCAAAGGCAGGCTGAGAGGTCGGCTCGCCTACGCGCCGTTGCCATTTGCGGATCGCTGCGAGCGTTATGATGATGCCTATCGGGGCGAGCGCCCAGCGCGGTGGCCAGATCCATAGCCCGGCAACATAAAGTCCTGCGCAAAGGAGCAGGCCTGCAACGATGGTGAGCGCGCTGAGCAGGCCGCTGGTGCGGGGGCCGAACGCCAGCCAGACCGCGATGCAGGCGAGCAAAGCGGTCTGGACAATCAGTGCGATGAGGACCAGCGCGGGTCTCCTTGAAAAAGCTTGGACTGGGTCAGGCGATCAGGGTCGGGCTAGCGGGGATGATAGCGTAAGCAAAAAGGATCGCCGTGACGCTGACCGAAATTGCGGCGGCGAAGAGGTTTTTCGAAGCGTTGGCGGCGAACATGAGAATGGCTCCTTTGAGGGTAACTGTTGGTTCAGGCGATCAGGTTGGGGCTTGCGGGCACGATGGCGTAAGCGAAGAGGATGGCCGACACACCGAGCGAGATTACAGCGGCGAAGAGGTTGTTGGCGTTGTTGGCGGCGTACATGTTTGGTCTCCTGGAAGAAGTTGGGTCGATCAGACCATCAGGTTGGGGCTTGCGGGGATGACGGCGTAGGCGAACAGAACCAGCGAAGTCGTGACCGAGATGGCTGCTGCGAAAAGGTTCTGAGCGGTGGTTGAAGCGAACATTTGAATTCTCCTTGGTTGTCTCTTTGGCATTGTGCGGTGTGTTTCCGCTTGATGCCCAGCACGTTGCAGGAGGTGTGCCAAACTTGAAAAACGGCGGAATTTCGGGGTTTTGCGATTTGGGCGCGTGTCACCCGATTGAGTGACATGCGCAGGGTTGGGAATTTTTCCCAACCATTGGGAGTGGTGTATCCGGGTCGCGCGAATGACCGTGTCCGGCCCGCCGATCCGTCCGGCTTTCCTACAGATCGCTCACCGCGCTACAGCCGGAAGAAAGCCCGCCCGGCGATCACCTCTGACCCCGCGCAACCGCCCGATCGGAAAGTCACACCTTGCCACGTGGAATGTCACACCTATGCTGCTCCAAAGCGGCGCAAAGCCGGGGAAAATCCGGGCCGCGCGCGGGGGAACGCGTTTTTTCAAAGCACCCCCTTGCGTGGTCCAAGTCCGATGGAGAGGAACCTGAATGAGCACCACCCAGATCATCGTCGACAAGGCCGATGGCATCGCGACCATCACGCTGAACCGGCCCGACAAGATGAATGCCTACACCCGTACGATGGGCGCAGAGATCATCGCGGCGATGGACGATATCGATGCCGATGACAGCGTGCGCGCGGTGATCTTCACCGGCAGCGGCGAGCGCGCCTTTTGCGCCGGTGCAGATCTGACGCCCGAGGGTGGGGGACAGGTGTTTGCAAGCGGAGACGAGGTGGAGAGCCTGTCGGACGAGCGGGTCCGTGACGGCGGGGGACTGCTCACGCTGCGGCTGTTCGAAAGCAAGAAGCCGCTGATCAGCGCGTGCAACGGCGTTGCCGTGGGCGTGGGCGCGACGATGCAGCTGGCGATGGATATAAGGCTGGCGAGCTCGACTGCGCGCTATGGCTTCGTGTTCGCCCGCCGAGGGATCGTGCCCGAAGCTGCGTCGAGCTGGTTCCTGCCGCGGCTGGTAGGCATCGCACAGGCGCTGGAGTGGTGCTATTCGGGCCGGGTCTTCGATGCCGAAGAGGCGCATAAAGGTGGTCTCGTGCGCTCGGTCCATGAGCCCGACGATCTGCTGCACGCGGCACAAGGCCTCGCCCGCGAGATTGCCGACAACACCAGCGCGGTGTCGGTCGCGATGACGCGGGCGATGATGTGGCGCATGCTGGGCGCGGATCAACCGATGGAAGCCCACAAGATCGACAGCCGCGCGATCTACTCCCTGAGCCGGGGCAAGGACGCCAAGGAAGGGATCGCGAGCTTCCTCGAAAAGCGCAAGGCGATGTATCCTGGCAAGGTCAGCGAGGACATGCCCGAATTCTACCCCTGGTGGGAGGAGCGCCCGTACGAGTAAGTCGCGCTCAATGCGTGACTTGCCTGCACAGTGGTTTCATGGGAAACCGCTTGGCCATGGACGACATCACCTCACCGCCAGAACAAGCGGCACACACTGCAGAATACCAGCTTTCGGCCTTCCTGCCGTATCAGCTCTCGATCGCGTCAAACGCGGTGAGCGCGCTCATTTCCGAGCGGTACCGCAAGCGTTTTGGGCTCAAGGTGACCGAATGGCGGGTGATGGCGGTGCTCGGCGATGCGGGGCTTCGCGGGGAGTTCCTGACCCAGCGTGACCTCACAGAGGCGACCTTGATGGATAAGGTCGCGGTCAACCGGGCTTGCAAGGTGCTCGAAGAGCGCGGACTGATCGCGCGGGCGACCAACGAGAGCGACGGGCGCTCGCACCTGCTTGAACTGACCGGGGAAGGGCAGGGCATTCACCGCGAAGTGATGCCGCTTGCCAAGGCGACCGAGCTTGAATTGCTCGAAGGGTTGTCGCCCGCAGAGGAGAACACGCTTCGCAAGATGCTGGAGCGTGTGCGAAGACGCGCTGCCGACCTCTCGCAGGGCGCCTGAACCACGGGCTAAGCGCAAGCAAAAACGGGGCCGATCCGCGCCTGATGGATCGACCCCGTCTAAGGTTTCAGCTTTCCTACAAAAGGTCCGCTCCGTTACTCGATGGCCGAGCCTTACTCCTTCGTCACCAGCGTATCGGTGATCGCACAGGCCGCCGGTCCAAGGATCACGATGAACAGCACCGGAAGGATGAACAGGATCAGCGGAACGGTCATGATCGCCGGCAGACGCGCTGCCTTCTCTTCGGCGCGCATCATGCGTTCGTTGCGGAACTCAGCCGAAAGAACGCGCAGGGCAGAGGCAAGCGGCGTACCGTAGCGTTCGGTCTGTACCATGGTGGTGACAACACCCTTCACCGCTTCGAGATCGACACGGTAGGCAAGATTGTTGAAGGCCATCCTGCGCTCGTTGAGGAACGAAAGCTCAATCGCGGTCAGGGCAAATTCGTCGCCGAGTTCGGGATAGGCGCGGCCCAGCTCCTTGGCGACGCGGTTGAAAGCGGCGTCGACGGTCAGGCCGGCCTCGGCGCAGATGACGAGGAGGTCGAGCGCGTCGGGAAGGCCCTTCTGGATCTCCTTGGTGCGCTTGTCGGCCTTGTTCTTCAGGAAGAGCTCAGGGCCCTTGTAGCCCAGGAACAGGCAGCCAGCCATCGCGAGGAACTTGTAGAAGTCGCTCTTGATGTCGAAAACGTTGAAGTAATAGATCGCGAAGAAGCCGACGATGCCGAACACGACCGGCAAGACGGCGCGCAGGCCGATGACGATGACCGCGAGTTCCTTGTTGCGATAGCCGGCATGGGCGAGCTTCTGCTGCACCGCCTGGAGCTGGCTTTGCTCAAGGACGTTCATCTTGCCAAGGCTGCTCTTGACCTTGTCGGTCGTATCGGACTTGCGCACGAGGCTGGCGCGCTTCTTGGTGCCCGAGGTGACGATGCCCGCCTTGAGCTCGTCGCGGCGTTCATTCAGCGCTTTGACGCGCTTGGCCATCGGGTCCTTGATCGTGATCGCGGCATAGATCGCCATGATCACGGCAAAGGCTGCGAGACCTGCCAGGAGCGTGCCGACAAGGACAACGTCAAAGCCGAGCAGAGTGGGTCCGGATTCTTGATTCAGCATGATACTTCTCGTCTCCGGATCAGATCTCGAAACTGACCATTTTGGCCATGATGAAGATGCCGATGCTCATCCATACAAGGCCTCCAAGACCCGTCACCATCAGGCGTTCCTCGACGAAGAAGCCGCCGATATAGGACGGGTTCACCGAGTAGATGAGACCGAACACGATGAAAGGCAGCGAGCCGACGATATAGGCCGAAGCTTTGGATTCCGAGCTCATCGCCTTGATCTTGAGCTTCATCTGCGTGCGCTTGCGCAGTACGTCGGCGAGGTTCGACAGCGTCTCTGCGAGGTTACCACCGGTCTCGCGCTGGATTGCGAGGGTGATGGTGAAAAAGTTGAACTCCGGAATGCCGAGGCGGTCTGCGGTTTCCTGAAGCGAATCTTCCATCGTCTTACCGATCTTGATACGCTCGACGATGCCCTTGAATTCAAGGCCGACCGGGCCGGGGACTTCTTGTGCAACAACCGCCAGCGTCTCGGTCACGGGGAGGCCCGAGCGCAGGCCGCGCACGAGCAATTCGATGCCGTCTGCAAACTTTGCGTTGAAGTCGTTGGTGCGCTTCTTGATGAAGAAACTGACGACGAGGTGCGGCAGGCCAAGGCCCACGAATGCGCCAGCGGCAAGCGACAGGAACGGGGCGCCGGTCTGGATAAAGAGCAAGACGCCGACGACCAGAATGATCCCGAGCGTCGCATAGAGATATTGCGAAACGGTCCAGCCCTTGCCGGTCCGGTCGAGCCGCACTTCGAGCGCTTCCGTGCGTGAACCGGAGCCAGCGACCTTGTGGGTCTTCGGCTTGCGAGCGGCGATCGCTTTCTTGAACTGCGATTCAACCTTCGCATCGGTGCTTTCCGAGTGACGGTAGCGAAGCGCTTCAAGGCGGCGTTTCTGCGCTTTTCCCGCGCCCGAACCGGTGACGAGGATGTACCCGACCACCAGAGCCGAAAAGATCACCAGCGTGATCAGCAGGGTCTGAATGATTTCCATGTCTCTCGTGTCCTGCCTTCTCGTGACGCCTCGTCACGCATGTTTGTCAGTTCATCGCGCCGCCCAGGTGGACGACCTGTCAGTTGCCGATCGGGCTTGACTGGATGAGGCTCGCGGGGTGGCGCGAGCCTCGTCAGCCTCGAGCATCACCTATTCGGTGGGCTCTGCCTCTTCGGACTTGTCCTTCTTCGCGAGGAGCGACTTGAAGTCGAAACCGCCAAGCAGCGACTTCTTCTCTTCCGTCACCGAGGAAAGATCTTCCTCGCTGGCGCCCATCACGCGCTCGGCAATGCGCTTGACCGCGCTGGTCGCCTTCGAGTTCTTGTTTGCCTCGACAAATACCTGACCCAGCTTTGCCGCGTTCGATGCCGCTTTCACGTCATAAGGAATGACAAAGTCGATCTTGCGCTCGATCGAGGCTTCGAAATCGGCCTTGCTGATTTCGGCAACACCCGGCTGGACCTTGTTGGCGACAATCATCGGGTGAGCGTGCGCTGCGTTGGTCTTGAGCCATGACAGGATGCGGATCGTGTCGCGCGCCGAAGCCAGCGTGAGTTCGCAGGTCAGAAGGACCAGGTTCACATCGGCCAGAAGGTGCGGGAAGTTGATCAGCATGTTGCGCGGCAGATCGATGACAGTCATCTCGAACGCCTGGCGGAATTCTTCCTCCAGCTGCACGAAAGCCGAACCATCGGTCATCAGCGGTTGGCTGATGGGTGCCTCTGCCGACAGGATCGACAGGTTGTCGCTGGCGCGGATCATGGCGCGCTCGATGAACAGACCGTCGATACGGCTTGGATTGTCGATTGCGTCGGTGAGGCCGCGACCCGGCTCCAGATCCAGCGCAAGTGCGCCGGTGCCGAAGTGAACGTCGAGGTCGAGCAGCGCAGTTGGAGCGCTGTGCTCCTCGCTGAACAGCCAGGATAGCGACGTTGCGATCGTCGAAGCGCCGACCCCGCCGCGCGTCCCGACCACTGCGGTCGAGATGTGACGCTTTACCGCCTCGCCGTCACCGCCCTTGGGCGAGGTGAAGACAGCAAGCGCTGCGTTGAGGGCATCGTGGACAGCCTGTGCGTTAAGAGGCTTGAGCAGGTAGTCGTGAATGCCGCTGGCGAGAAGGTCGCGGTAGAGGCGCACGTCGTTGACCTGGCCGATCGCGATCACGACCGTGCCTGGCTCGCACACTTCTGCAAGAGCGTTGATGTCGTTGAGCGGATCGCCGCTTTCCGACAGATCGACGATCAGGATTGCCGGCGATGCGCTGACGGACAGCGACTGGATCGCGTTGCGAAGACCGCCTTTGTTGCACTTTTCAGGCGGCCAGCCCATTTCAATCACGACCGGGCGCAGGACATCAAGCGCTGCGTCGTCGCAGATATAGGCTGCGAAGGGATCGCGATTGCCGGGAAGGCCCGATTTCCATGGAGCGTTCATTATCAGTTACCTCCGCCTTGAGCGTTTTGTAGACCTTCGGCTCCGGTCGGCGTGGCCTCGCGATAAGTCTGGATGGCGCGGTTGCTGGTCGCGATGAGTGTCTCACCCGAACCCGTCTGCCCCTCAAGAAGGTCTTCCGGATTGGCTATCATGGCCGCCATGTTGGAATTGATCGCACAGCCGTAACCCGGGCTGGATGCATTGTTGTAATTCATGTCCGATTTGGTCGACCAATCCGGGCAACCCGGCACGGACGCATCGCTGCGGGTGATGACCACGCGAGCCTGTCCGGGGGCAAGCGTACCCGACGTGGTTGGAGCGACTTCGGTGACGATCAGGCCGTATCGACCGGCCAGCTCGTTCACGGCTTCGGCGACAGCCGGGTTGCTCGACGGGTCCTCAATCGCGACACGGTCACCGTAGCGGAGATCCATCGTCTCGAACCAGCCATTGAGACGCTGTTGTTCGGAGATCGACAGGCCCGAGCGGTTGGTGTTCACGTCCATCGCGAAGTTGGTGCGTTCCACGACCGGCTGCTTGAGGCTGTAGAGCGAGGTGTTGGTGGCCATTCCACCGCAACCCGCGACTGCGAGCCCGAGCGAGAGGGCAACAGCGCCCATCAGTTTGCTGTTCTTTGCAAGTTTCATTGATTGAACCTTTCGCATTGGGCTTAAAGATCGAAGCCGGGTGTGACGGCGTCTGCCTGGCGTTCGCGACCACGGTTCGAACGGTCATCCGCGCGGCGCTGTTGCGGCTGAGGGACTGACGGGACGATCGCGGCCGGATCGGCCTGGCTGATGTTGGGATTGGGAGCATCGGGCTCGGCCGCTGTCGGGCCGGGGCGACGTTCGCCGCTGACGCCATCATTGTCCTTATAGCCGATGAACTGCTCAAGTTCGTTTGCCGAGTGATAGCCATCCGTCGGCAGAGCGATGTCGCTCGCGTTGACCGGCTTCACCAGATACGGCGTCACAACGATCACCAGTTCGGTCTCACCGCGGCGGAAGTCGCGGCTGCGGAACAGGTTGCCCAAAATCGGCACATCGCCGAGGCCGGGGGCCTTATCGAGAGCGTTCTGAGCGTTGTTGCTCAGAAGGCCGGCGATCATGAAGCTCTGACCCGAACCAAGCTCGACCGTCGTTTCGGTGCGGCGAATGGTGAGCGCTGGCACCTGGAAGCCGTTGAGCGTGACTGCGCCCTGCGAAGACAGCTCGGAGACTTCCGGACGGACGCGGATCGAGATCCGGCCATTCGAGAGAACCGTCGGCGTGTATGCGAGGCTCACACCGAAGTTGCGATACTCAATAGCGACGTTGCCAAGCCCTTGCGAAATCGGGATCGGGAATTCACCGCCTGCGAGAAAGGTCGCGGTCTCACCCGAAAGCGCAGTCAGGTTTGGCTGCGAGATCGTGGTGATGAGGCCGAGGCGTTCCGACAGATCGAGCGCGCCGATCGCGTCGAGGCCGAACAGGCGACCAAGGCCTGCAATCGTGGTTCCTCCGGTGTTGGAATCGATCCCGGGGCCGGTGAATGTAAGCGGATTGCCATTTGCGTCGAGCAGGAACTGCCCTTCAACGCCGGTCACGGCACCCGTTACCGGGTCAAAGATGGGCAGCCCGGCACGCGGGTTGGGGAAAGGGCCAGCGACCGGGTTCTGAACGCCCGCACCGACGCCCAATGGGCCGTTGCGGGGATCGAATCGACCCGTACCAAGCGAGCGTCCGGTGCCTACGCCGCCGCGGAAACCGCCGGTCGATGCGTCGACAGTCGTGAGGTTACCGCTGACAGCACGAACAAGGCTGCGGCTCACTTCGGCAAACTTGACCTGCAGGTTCACCTGAAGCGGTGTTGCCGTCTTCAGACGCGTGATCACGTTGGCCTGTTCACCAAGGAACGCGGTGACAAGGCGCTCTGCCTCGGCAGCGTCCTCGGGCGCAGCAACAGTGCCGGTAAGCAGCACGGTGTTGGTGCCCATCGTGGCGACGTTGACCTGTGCTTCAGGCATCGCGAGGGCGAGCATCTGGTCGATGCTGCCGATGTTCGAGCCGACGCGTACATTGGCGGAAAAGATCACTTCACCGCGAGCATCGCTTGCGTAGATCGTCGTCTCGCCGCCAGAACGTCCGAAAACGTAAAGCTGACGCTGCGACTTGATCTGCACATCGGCAACGTTTTCGTTGGCGACAAACACGTCGGCCATGGTGCCGGGCACCTGGACCAGCTCGCCGCGACCGATCGAGATTACGATCTCATCGCTCGGACTCACGACCTGCTGAGCGGTGGCTGTGCCGGTCGGCGCAGCTGCCAGAGGCAGCGCGGCGATGCTAGCAAGCAGCGCTTTTGCAAAGGACTTGGCTTTCATTGTCTGGGCCCCCGTGGATTTCCCTGATTGGCGTTCGGTCTTTTCAGCCGAAGCGCTCACATTTTTGATTGCGATGCGCATGGTCATTTCCCTCAGCGAATGATCGTCGAGGCAGCGGTTGGAACAACCTGACCTGCTTCGCCGACGCCTTGCGCAGTGGACGATCCGACTGCGCGGCTGGCTGAACCGACCGGCACTTCGCTGGTTGCCTTGCCGCGGGTAACGCGGACTGATGGGCCAGTGTAAACCGGCGCGCCGTTAACCGTGGATGCAACACCGGGTGCAGGCGGAGTGACGCGAGCCGGGCCACCATCGTTCTGCGGAGGGATGCTGCTGCGCTGGAAGCGCGAGACGTCGCCGCCGGTTGCAAAGGTCGAGCCCTTGTCCACGGGCTGACCCATGGCGGTGCGAAGGATACGCTCTTCTTCTTCAGGCGTAGCGTCGTCTGGAATTTCGAGATCGCCCGAGGCAATCGCGCGCTCAAGTTCGGCCTGGTTGTCGGCAATCGAACGCAGCACGAGAGTGAGCTGTCCGATCGTCTGGGCAACCGCGACCTTCTCAGCGATCTGCGGCGTCACTTCGAGTGTGACGGTACGGAACGCGCGAACGGCGGTCTTGCCTTCTTCGTTGGTAACCTGTTCGGTCGTCTGGTCGGTTGCAAGAACGCGGAGGTTACGAAGAACGGTTTCGGCTGCGTTGAGTGGGCGACCTTCGCCCGTCACGGTCTGGGTAAGAACCACGTCGACGCGGTCACCCGGGAAAACAAAGCCGGCAACGCCGGTCTTGGCCGACACAGGAACGGTAACAGCGCGCATACCCGGGCCGAGAGCCGCAGCGAGGAAGCCACGGTCGCCAGGGCTGACGAGCGAGCCTTGGGTCACCGGCTCACCGGCGGTAACCGGGAAGCGGACAACCGTGCCGAGCAACTGGCTCATGTCGGATTCGCCTTCGATGAAGTAGGCGTCCTGCACCAGCTCTTCAGGCCAGCGCTGATAACCCATGGCATCAGCGGTGATGATGGTACCGGCGGGCAGCGCACGGTTGGCGACCAGTACCTTGGGACCTGTCGGTTCCTGTACTGCTGCTTCCGCGCTTGGCGCTGCATCGCCTGCGAACATGCTCCGGGCAAGGATCGCGCTACCAATCGCAACGACCAGTGCACCAAGCAACAGAACCAGTTTCTTCCTATCCATGGCTAATAAGCCCCCTCGTGTCAGCCCTGAGAAATTGCGGGCAGGTATGGTTGCAACCGATAAGTCCTAATTGGTTAAGATCGGGTTCACGGGCGATCTCACGCAAATGCGGGAACCGAGATCAGTTTCGGGTAGAGAACCAGAAGCGCTCCGCCTGCGATGGCGACCCCGTAGGGCAGCACTCCGCGGGTCTTGGGACGCAAAATCATCAGGCGCAGGACGAAGAGCACGGCCATCACGCCGCCGCACAGCGCCATGTACCAAAGCATGCCGAGGTAGCTCATCGGAGTGAACCAGAGCGCGAGCGCGCCCAGCAGCTTGATGTCGCCGCCGCCAAGAATGACGATATTGAGCCGGTAACCGATATACGCGACACCAACGAGAATACCGCAGACGACCAGCGCAAACCCGATTTGCCAGGCCACATCCGGCCACAGCGACAATCCGCTTGCCCACCAGAAAACAGGCGCACCCGCCGCAATTGCGATGTTGAGCCAGTTGGAAATGGTCCGCGACCGAATGTCGGTGAACGCCGCAATCAGCAGTGCAATTGCCAAGGCAATCAGCAGTCCGTAGTGAATAGTCGTCATCAGCATATGGCCCCCGAAGGTCGGAAGTTCGCGAAAGCCGGGACTTCCCCGTTTGCGGTTCCTCTTCGAGGGTGGGTGCTACAGGCGAGTGCTTACCAAATAGTAACCATGATCTTCGGCGACCCGGTTGGGGAACAGAGCGATTAGCAAAATGAGCGATGCAGCAATCAGCGATGAAAACATGAGTGCAGAAGGTGCTATCGACAGACGCTCTATCCCGCCTGCTGCGAGCGAGAGCAATTGGCAGGCTGCCGATGGACATAGCTTGCGCCGGATAGATTGGCCCGGCGCATCGAACGATGCCGCGTCGTCCGCGCGCGGCTCGCTGCTGTTCATGCCGGGCCGCGGCGACACCTATGAAAAGTATCTGGAGAGCCTTGAAGAATGGCACCGCGCCGGATGGCGCGTGACCGCCGCAGACTGGCGGGGGCAAGCGGGCTCTGGCCGTCTCGGAGGCGACGCGGTTACCGGTCACATCGACGACTTCACCACCTGGACCCGCGACCTGGTGGAACTCTGGGATGGCTGGAAGAGCGAGGGTGCCGGCCCGCATGTGCTCGCCGGTCACTCGATGGGCGGTCATCTTATCATGCGCGCTCTGGTCGACGGCGATATTGCTCCCGATGCAGCAGTGCTGTCCGCGCCGATGCTGGGCATGGCGGGACCTAAGCTTCCGCTGCCACTGCTTCACAATGTCGCAAAGGTGATGACCAAGGTCGGCGACCCGTTGCGACCGGCATGGAAATGGAGCGAGAAGCCCGGTGAGCTTCCGAAGGACCGGGTGAACCTGCTCACCCACGATCCCGACCGCTACGAGGACGAATCGTTCTGGCGCACCGTGCGACCCGAACTGGTCATGGGCCCGGCAAGCTGGGGCTGGGTCGAGCGCGCGTATGATTCGTGGCGCAAACTCGAAGAACCCGGCGCGATGGAGGCGGTGAAGACGCCCGTGCTGATCGTCTCAACGTCGAATGACAAGCTGGTCAGCCACGCTGCGAATGTCCGCGCTGCATCGCGGCTGCCCAATGCAAAGCTCGTCAGCTTCGGCAAGGAAGCGCACCACGAAATCCTTCGCGAAGTCGATCCTGTTCGCGACCGGATGATGAGCGAGATCGCAAAATTCCTCGACGAGTTCGCGCCTGCCGGGGATCCAGCGCGCTGATGAACGACACGATTTATGATTTTGCAATTATAGGCGCCGGGATGGCCGGTGCCAGCATCGCGGCTGAACTCGCCGAGCATGCAAAGGTGATCGTGCTCGAAGCGGAAGATGCCCCCGGCTATCACTCCACCGGCAGATCCGCTGCATTCTGGGAAGAGTGCTATGGTGGGCCGGGCGTGGTCCCATTGACACTGGCATCGGGTGAATACCTGCGAGAACACGGCTTCCTGTCTCAGCGCGGCGCACTTTATATCGGGCGCGCCGAAGACCGGGCGCAAATGGACAGCTTCGTGCGGCAGTTCGACGGCACCGGCGTCTCGATTGAGCGCCTCAGCGGAGAAGCGGTGCGCGCACGCGTCCCGCAATTGCGCAAGGAATGGTGCGATGCGATTTACGAAGATCCTTGCGCCGACATCGACGTTGCCGGTTTGCACCAGCACTATCTCAAGGCGTTGAAGACCGCCGGTGTCACATTGGAATGCCGGGCTCGTATCAGCGCGTTTGAGCGACAGGCGGGCGGTTGGCGTATCTTCAGCGAAAGCGGCGAAAGCTGGCGCGCAGCTGAGATCGTCAATGCGGCTGGCGCGTGGGCCGATGTCATCGCGAAGCGCGCCGGAGCACGGCCGATTGGAATTGAACCCAAGCGCCGAACCGTTGCTCAACTGCGCGTCGCGCCCGCCGCTTGCGATGACCAACCGCTGGTCCTCGACATCTCAGGCGGCTTCTACTTCAAGCCCGACAACGGGCGTCTCTGGCTCAGTCCGCATGACGAAGTGCCATCTGAACCTTGCGACGCTGCGCCCGAGGAACTCGACGTTGCACGCGCAATAGACCGGTTCGAACGTGCGACCACTTGGCAGATCGAAGCGGTTGAGCGCCGTTGGGCAGGCCTTCGAAGCTTCGCGCCGGACAGGCTCCCAGTTTACGGTCGCGATCCTGAATGTTCCGGCTTTGCCTGGTTCGCAGGGCAGGGCGGCTTCGGCATCCAGACCTCGCCTGCCGCCGCGCGACTGGGCGCGCAAATTCTGCTGGACCTGCAGCCCGATGAACTGACCAGGGGGATTGACCGCACACGGTACTCGCCTGCGCGATTTTCCGAGTTGAAAGCGCGCCTCACGGGGTAGCCAGCGTGAAAGTGATCTGTAAAAAGGGTCGATGAGTTTCAACACTACCTAAGAGAGGGGAAACCATACATGGCTCACAAGTTCGAAATCTACAAAGACAAGGCCGGCGAGTTCCGCGTGCGCTTTAAGTATAACAGCGAAGTGATGTTCTCGACCGAAGGCTATTCCTCGAAGGACAGCGCCAAGAACGCGATCGCGTCGATCCAGAAGAACGGTCCAGGCGCGCCGGTCGAAGACAACAGCTGAGCCTTTAGCGCTTTTGAGCTTCAAGCGGGCGTGCCATCAGATCGATGGCGCGCCCGTTTTGCCTCGCGCTCTTATTCGCCGCGAGCGATCCGGTCCGCTTCGTCGCTGGCAAGCTGGTCGACGCGTTCGTTTTCAGCGTGGCCGTTATGTCCCTTGACCCAGTGCCATGACACTTCATGCCGCGCAGCGACGTCGATCAGGTCGTGCCACAGATCCGCGTTGCGCACAGGCTTCTTGCTCGCATTGACCCAGCCGCGCTTCTTCCAGCCGTGCACCCATTTCGTGATCCCGTCGATCACGTATTTGCTGTCTGAATAAAGGTCGACCTTGCAGGGCTCGATCAGTGCCTTCAGGCCTTCAATCGCAGCGGTGAGCTCCATACGGTTGTTGGTGGAATCAGCCTCGCCGCCCGACAATTCCTTCTCGTGCTTGCCCAGCCGAAGCAAAGCGCCCCATCCGCCGGGGCCCGGATTGCCCTTGCAGGCGCCGTCGGTGAAAATCTCGACATGTTTCATGGGACGGCTTTGCCCGATCATCTGACACCTTCAAACAGCGAAGCGCCGTTTTTGTCGTAAAATTCTAGCCTCCGAGCGAAATCCATCGGGTCCTTGCGCGTAACCAGCGCATCTGCCGGCGTTGAAATCCAGTCTTCGGCCCGGCTGGTGACGAAGCGAATGGCCGCACCGCGAGCGAGAACCGGCAGGCATTCGCGCTCCTGATCGCTCAGGGGCCGAACGCTTTCATACCCTTCCATCAGGGCATCGGCGACGGCCTGGCGATATTCGCTGCCGTCGCCGCTGAAGCTCCACGCGGCGTGAGTGACGGCGAGATCGTATGCGAACGCGTCTGTTGCCGAGAAATAGAAGTCGATCAGCCCGCTCACATGTTCGCCAAGCATAAGCACGTTGTCGGGAAACAGGTCGCAGTGGACGACGCCGCCTGGCAGATCGCCCGGCCACGCTTTTTCAAGCGCTTCAAGCTGCACCTTCAGGATCGAGGGAAGGGCCGGGTCGATCTCTGCCAAAGCCGCGTCACCGCAGCGTGCTGTGATTTCGCTCCACGCTGCGAGGCCCATGTCATTCGCGCGTGTCTGGCCGAAGTCTTTGACAGCGAGATGGTTCTGCCCAAGCGCGCGACCAACCGAGCGTGCCTGACCAGCGGTAGGATGATCCACGGAAACGCCGGGCAGATATTCGATGAGCGCAATCGCCTTGCCATCGAGATAGCGAAAACTCGCGCCTTCGCGGTCGTGGATGGTCCGGGGCACCGGGCAGCCTTTGGCGGCGAGGTGATCCATCAGGTCGAGGAAAAACGGCAGGTCCGAAAGTTCGATCCTGCGCTCATACATGGTGAGGATAAAGCGCGTGTTTGTGCCGGATGTGCCGGTTGTTTCGATCAACCAGTTGGAGTTCGAAACGCCTTCGGCAATGCCCTTGGCACTTATCAGCTCGCCAACATCATAATGCGCGATGAGATCGGCAAGATCCTCTGCGCCAAGATGGGTGTAGACCGCCATGGCTAGCGAGCGCTCACGAATGTCCTATTCGGTCAGCTGTCGCGGCAGCTTGAAGACCATCTGCTCTTCAGTGTGCGTGATGGTCCGCTCCTGAATCGGCCTCAACCTGGCGAGGGCATCGACGACTTCGCGGACAAGCACTTCAGGCGCGGATGCCCCTGCTGTTAAACCGATCGTGTCAATCCCGTCGAGCCACGCCGGGTTGATTTCCTCTGCGCGCTGGATGAGCTTGCCGGGAGTGCCCAGCCGTTCGGCCACTTCGACCAGCCGCAACGAATTGGACGAGTTGGGAGCACCCACGACCAGAACCAGCTCGCAATCCCTCGCCAGTTCCTTGACCGCCGCCTGACGGTTCGATGTCGCGTAACAGATATCTTCTGCCTTTGGTCCCTTGATATTGGGATAGCGCCATTCGAGCGCTTCGATCACTTCGCGCGTGTCATCGACCGAAAGCGTCGTCTGCGTGAGGTAGGCAAGCTCTTCATCCGAATCGAACGGCAGCTTGTCGACGTCTTCAATGTTCTCGACCAGCGTCATCTGGCCAGGCTCCACCTGACCCATCGTCCCGATCACTTCAGGATGGCCCTGATGCCCGATAAAGATGATGTGGCGGCCTTTTT
The DNA here is from genome assembly GCF_003264115.1 of Erythrobacter sp. KY5. Lineage (NCBI taxonomy): Bacteria > Pseudomonadati > Pseudomonadota > Alphaproteobacteria > Sphingomonadales > Erythrobacteraceae > Erythrobacter > Erythrobacter sp. KY5. Next base: position 1,235,022 of record NZ_CP021912.1, read on the forward strand.
CCAGCTGGCGCTCAGCCTGGCGGTGAACCTTCGAAACCAGCGGACAGGTCGCATCGACATAGACCATGTTGCGGCGCTCTGCTTCGGCAGGCACGGACTTGGGTACACCGTGCGCGCTGAACACGACCGGCGCGTCGGTCGGCACTTCGTCGAGTTCCTTGACGAAGATCGCGCCCTTGGCTTTCAGCCCTTCCACGACGTATTTGTTGTGGACGATTTCGTGGCGCACATAGACCGGCGCACCGTACCTCTCGAGCGCCTTTTCGACGATCTCGATCGCCCGGTCCACGCCCGCGCAAAAACCGCGTGGTGCGGCGATCAGGAGGTTGAGCGGCCTGGCATCGACTGTGCCTGTCGCAGGCTTGGTATCGGGCAATGGAGCGTTCATAAGACTGCCACTAGCGCTTTGCGGCGCGGCTCGCTAGGGCAACGTGAGTTTGCCATGTTCTGGCCAACAAAATTGGGCGCGGTCCGGACGGCCGCGCGAGAGTGACAAATTTCGAGGGATCACCTGTATATGACGTTTCGCACCCGTGTTCTGCCTGCCATCGCACTCGGCGCCGCACTTGCAGGCTGCTCGAGCGAAGGTGAGCTGGTGGTTGACCAGGGCGTTGGCATTACCTCGGTGCTGACCCGTTGTCCCGCTGTGGGCATCCCGGATTACACTGGCGACGTGACCACATTCCGTGCAGCCGATCCGACGCTGGCCAATCTCGACGTCTCTGCTTCGATCACGAACCTGCGGTCCACATGCGATGATTCGAGCGAGCGCGTCTACACCGAAGCTACCTTTGATGTCCGCGCACGCCGCAGCGACGTGCGCGGTGCACGCACGGTGACGCTACCATACTTCGTGACCGTCCTTCAGGGCGGCAGTGCGGTCGTGACAAAGCGCGTGGGCGAAGTGACGCTGAACTTTGCCGACGGACAGGAACGCGCTCAAAGCAGTGCGCGTGCCGGATCATTCGTCGATCGCACGGCGGCATCGCTTCCCGAGGATATCCGCGAACGCATCACCCGCCGACGACGGGCCGGCGATCCCGAAGCTGCGCTCGACCCGCTGGCCGAACCGGAAGTACGCGCAGCCATTGCGCGCACGCGTTTTGAGATGCTGATCGGTTTTCAGCTGACCGAAGAGCAACTCGCTTATAACGCGACGCGTTAATCTTCGCGTTCGCCCATCCGGGCGAACTCCTCGCTAGACCTGCTTCGCTTCGTTACGCAGCCGCTGCGGACGCCCAGTCAGGCTTGCGACGCCTCTGGCGTCGAATCCCTTGCATTGGTCCTTTGTCCCTCCTTCCCTTTGCGCTAACGGCGCATGCGAGATGACCGACATGACAACTCTTTACGCCGCCTACGCCGGGACGATCCAAAACGCGCTTGACGCGCTTGTCGCAGACGGGACGCTGCCTGAGGGCACGTCCTTTGCGAATGTCACGCTTGAGCCGCCGCGCGATCCTTCGCATGGCGACCTTGCGACCAATGCCGCGATGGTGCTGGCAAAGCCTGCCAAGACCAATCCCCGCGCATTGGCCGAAGCGATTGCGGCGAAACTTGAAGCCGATCCTACGATTGTGAGCGCCGAAATCGCGGGACCTGGGTTTCTCAATCTGCGGCTCGACCCGTCAGCCTGGCTCGGAGAACTTGAGACGATCATCAGGCTTGGCGACGATTATGGTCGCTCGACCATGGGTGCCGGAACGACGGTCAATGTCGAATATGTAAGCGCCAACCCGACCGGCCCCATGCATATGGGCCATTGTCGCGGCGCGGTGGTGGGCGATGCGCTGTCCAGCCTGCTTGAGCTGGCGGGGCATAATGTCACGCGCGAATATTACATCAACGACGCTGGCGGTCAGGTCGACACGCTCGCCCGGTCAGCGCACCTGCGCTATCGCGAGGCACTGGGTGAAGATATCGGCGAGATACCGGAAGGATATTATCCGGGCGATTACCTCAAACCGATTGGCGAATATCTCGCGCAGGAACTGGGCGACAAGCACCTCGACACACCTGAAGAAGAGTGGCTGCCATACTTCCGCGCCGAAGCGGTCGAGAAGATGATGGACCTCATCAAGTCCGATCTTGCCCTGCTTGGCATCCATCATGACGTCTTTGCATCCGAAGCCGCGCTTCATGCTGCGGGTAAGCCGGATGAGGCGGAAAAGTGGCTGCGTGAACACGGCCTCGTCTATGATGGCGTGCTTGAAGCGCCCAAGGGCAAGGCCCCGCCTGAGGATTGGGAGCCGGTTGAATTGCCGCTTTTCCGCTCGACGCAATTCGGCGACGATCAGGACCGCCCAATCAAGAAGTCGGACGGCAAGTGGACATATTTCGGCGCGGACCTTGCCTACCACATGCAAAAGGCCGCCGATGCCGATGAGCTGATCGATATTTGGGGTGCGGACCATGCCGGCACGGTCAAGCGGATCAAGGCGGCAGTTGCTGCTCTGTCGCAAGGGCAAGGCAATCCGATCCCGTTTGACGTCAAGCTCGTCCAGATGGTTCAGCTGATGCGCGGCGGTGAGCCGGTCAAGATGTCAAAGCGTTCGGGCAATTTCATCACCATCGCCGACATGGTCGAGGAAGTCGGCAAGGACGTGGTGCGTTTCACTATGCTGACCCGCAAGCCGGAAGCGCAGATGGAATTCGACTTCGCCAAAGTGGTCGAGGCATCGAAGGACAATCCAGTCTGGTACGTTCAGTACGCTCACGCCCGGATTCAATCGACAATTCGCAAGGCTGCGGATGAAGAGGGCGTTACGCCTTCGCTCGACGCTCTTGGCCAGCTGGGTCAGGAAGAGCTGGCGCTGATCCGGCGTGCGGCACAATTCCCTCGCGAGGTGGAAGCCGCGGCCAAGGCGCGCGAACCTCACCGGATCGCGTTTTACCTTTATGACCTCGCGACCGACCTCAATTCGTTCTACAGCCTCGGTAACACTGAGCCTGAAAAGCGGTTCATCCTGAAACATGATAAGGGCTTAACCGCAGCGCGCCTTTTCCTCGCATCGGCAATCGGGCAAGTGCTGCGTAATGGCCTCCGCGTTCTTGGCGTGGAAGCCGTCGACCGAATGTAAAAGGACGCGTGTGATCAGTGATGATCGAAGCCGAATATGAAGAGATAGAGGACGGCACCGACCAGCTCGACCTTTCCGACGACGACAGTCTGCCCTGGCTGGAAGCGGAGGAAGAGGACGATGCAGCCGGGGGCGTCGACACACGTCAGGTGGTCGGCTTCGCTTTGTTCATGCTTTTCCTTCTCGTCGTCATAGTCGGCAGTTTCTGGTATTTAGGCGGTCGCCAGAGCGGTGGCGAACAGGTCGCCGATGGCAGCATCATCGCAGCACCGGACACGCCGATCAAAGAGCGACCGGAAGATCCAGGCGGCAAGGAATTCGACGGAACCGGCAATGTCGCGCCCGTAGTTGGAGAAGGCGGCACAAGCGAAGGTGTGATGGCCACGCAAGAACCAGCCGCGACGGCTGGCGGTGCCGATGGCGAGAACGCCCGGCAGGCTTTCGCGACGACCAGCGGTGTCGGCGTACAGCTTGCCGCCTATTCGTCTCGCGCACGGGCCGAACAGGGCTGGAATGACATTACCCGCCGCACCGATGCACTTTCCGGTTTCCGCTACAGGATTGAAGAGGGCGTGGTAGACATCGGTACGGTCTATCGCTTGCAGGCAGTTGCGGGTGATCGGGCAGCGGGCGATGCGCTTTGTGCAGCGCTAAAAGCCGATGGAATTGATTGCCAGGTCAAACCCTGAGGCTCCCTTACATTGCGGTCTTGTCGCAATCTGGCCCGATTCCGGCACTTTCCCACGAGATTTCCCCGCTAATTCACCAATACGGATGGTTAGCGCGCTTGCCTGATCGCACACGCGCTGCAAGGCTTATGCAATGATTCCGGCGATATTCGGATGTTCTGGACCTGAACTTACCGCAGAGGAACGCGCGTTCTTCCGCGAGGCTGATCCTGCGGGCTACATTCTGTTCGGGCGCAACTGCCTCGATCCTGAGCAATTGCGCAAACTGACCGACGATCTGCGCGATATCCATGGGCGCGATCGTTTGCTGGTTTCGATCGATCAGGAAGGCGGGCGCGTGGCTCGGCTGCGACCTCCGCAATGGGCTTCCTATCCATCGGGCGAAGCGTTCGACAAGCTTTACAAGGTCGCCCCAGCCAGCGCTATCGAAGCGGCAAGGGCAGGCGCCAAGGCAATGGGGCTGGAGCTTTCGGCGATGGGGATCACGGTCGACTACCATCCGCCCCTCGATTTGAGGCAGTCGGGCGCGCACGACGTGATCGGGGACCGGTCGCTTGGTGCCGATCCGATGCAGGTCGCTGCAATTGGCAGAGCAATCCTCGAAGGTCTCGCCGCTGCGGGCGTCACAGGCTGTATCAAGCACATGCCGGGCCATGGCCGCGCGATGGCCGATTCGCACAAGGAAATGCCAGTCGTTGACGCCGATGCCGACGCGCTGGCTGCGGATATTGCACCGTTCAGGAGCCTCAATTGGGCTCCCATCGGTATGACCGCGCACCTCAAATTCCCGGTCTGGGACGCCGATAACCCCGCGACGCAATCCGAGGTGATAGTCCGCGACATTATTCGCGGTGAAATTGGTTTCGACGGTCTTTTGCTCACAGACGATATCGACATGGAAGCGCTTGAGGGCACCATCCCTGAGCGTTCGGCGAGAGCGCATGCAGCGGGCTGCGATATCGTGCTCAATTGCTGGGCCAAGATGGACGACATGGCCGGCATCTGTGAAGTGCTGCCCACGATGTCGGGCCAGACGACAGCGCGCCTTGACCGCGCGCTCGAAGGCACACGCCTTGCAGATTGCATCGCGGATGAAGCAGCCGACCTTCTTGCCAAGCGCGATGCACTGCTGGCCCTCGCTGAGGAGGCCGCATGACCATCGAGAACGACGATGGCTTCATGCTTTCAGGCGACGCTGCCGGGGCGGGTGAGCCCACGGCCGAAATGCCCGACGGTTGGGTAGATGAAAACGGCAAGCAAGGCGCGAAACAGGGCGATGATGCACTCTATCTCGAGCTTGATGGCTGGGAAGGCCCGCTCGATCTGTTGCTCGACCTTGCGCGGCGTCAGAAGGTTGATCTTCGCCAGATTTCCATCCTCGCGCTGGTCGACCAGTACCTGAACTATATCGAGCGCGCTCAGGGCCTGAGGCTGGAACTGGCGGCAGACTACCTCGTGATGGCTGCCTGGCTGGCTTACCTCAAATCGGCGCTGTTGCTGCCCAAGGAAGAACAGGAAGACCCGAGCCCCGAGGAGCTCGCACTGCGCCTTCAGTTGCGACTTCAAAGACTTGGCGCGATGCGCGAGGCCGCGGCTAGGCTCATGGGCCGCGATCGGATCGGACGCGACATCTTTGTTCGCGGCGCGCCGGAGGGACTTCGGACTGATCGCAAGACATTGTGGCGCTCGGATGCCTATTCGCTGATCCAGGCTTACGGACAAGTCAAGGCGCGTACGGCGCCGCGCATCTACCACGTGTCAGACCGTCCGGTCATGACACTGGACAGCGCGCTGGACCGGGTCTCCGCGATGCTGGGCGTGACACTGGACTGGATGGATATTCGCGACTTTCTGCCGAAACATGCCGCGCCTGCGCTGCGCAAATCGGCGCTTGCATCCAGCTTCGTCGCGGCGCTGGAGCTCGCGCGATTGGGACGGGCTGAGATTGCGCAGGAAGAGGCCTTTTCACCGCTTCGCATTCGCAGGCTTAAGGCAGCGGCAAGCGCATGAGCGAGGAAACGGACGATGTGCCCGACGAAATCGAACGCGGGCTTGAGGCGACGTTGTTCGCTTCCGAAGAGCCGCTATCTGTGGATCAACTCGCAGCGCATCTGGGCGATTGCGACAAGTCGCTGATCCGGGAGAGCCTCAAAGCGCTTCAAGCTCACTACGAAAAGCGCGGCGTTCAGTTGGTAGAGCGCGGCAAACGCTGGCATTTCGAAACCGCTGCCGACATGGCGCATTTGCTCCGCCGCGAAAAAGAGCAGGTTCGCCGCCTCAGCCGTGCTGCGACCGAAGTGCTCGCGATTATCGCCTATCACGAGCCGGTAAGCCGGGCGGAGATCGAATCGATCCGCGGGGTTCAGACCAGTGGCGGGACGCTGGATGTCCTCATGGAAGCGGGGTGGATCAAGCTGGCCGGTCGCCGCGAAGTGCCCGGGCGGCCAGTGATTTACGCGACAACGCCTGAATTCCTCGATCACTTTGGCCTTGCGTCGAGGCGTGACCTGCCCGGCATTGACGAGCTCAAGGCAGCAGGGCTCCTCGATCCGGTCGACGAAGCTTTCGAGGAAGCGATGGGGGATTCTGGCGAAGAAAGCCCCGATGACGAGAATGACGGCGAAAGTTGCAGCGCCGCACAAGATGCCGGCGAAAGCGATGAGGAATGCTCCGCTGCGGGTTGACCACGTTTGCTGACTGGCGCAGCGCGGGCTTCATCCCTATATTGGTCGAGAAAAACCCCCTCTAACGAGGCAATCAAGAGAGAATTCGCATGGGCGGTATTGGAATCTGGCAAATCCTCATCGTGGCGCTCGTCGTCCTCGTCCTGTTCGGACGCGGCCGGATCTCTGAGATGATGGGCGATTTCGGCAAAGGGATATCGAGTTTCAAGAAGGGCATGAGCGAGGAGGAGAGCGCCAGTTCGACACCCAATGCTCAGATCGAAGCGCCTGCCAAGGACGTGACCCCCGCCGATACCAAGACGAGCGAGAAGACTGACTCGGCAAGCTGAGTTCCCGACGCTCTCACGCCGCACGGAGCGGTAAAGGCTATCCATGTTCGACATCGGCGCCGCTGAATTACTGGTGATCATTATCGTCGCGGTCCTCGTGATCGGGCCGAAGGACATGCCGCACGCCATGCGCACAGCTGGCCGCTGGATCGGAAAGGTGCGCAAGGTGTCCACTCACTTTCGAACAGGCATCGACGCGATGGTCCGCGAAGCCGAGCTTGAGGACATGGAGAAAAAGTGGAAGGCGCAAAACGAGGCGATCATGAAGCGGTCCGCCGCCAGCGCCGAATCTGCCAATGGTGAGCCAGTGATGACCGGGCCGCCGCCTGCGACTGAAACTCCTCAGTCCGTCTCAGCCGAAAGCGCTGCGCCAAAAGCAGCAAGCGATGCTGTCGAAGACGTCCAGCCTGAACCTGCGCCTGGCGCGGCAAAGCCGAAGGACTAGCGCAGCGCGATGGCATTCGAGATCAAGGATATCGACGAGACACGCGCTCCCCTGCTCGATCATCTGATTGAGCTTCGCACCCGGCTCGTGCGCTCGGTATTCGCGCTGTTGATTGGCTTTGGGATCTGTTTCTATTTTGCAGACCCGATCCTGGGTTATCTGGTGCAGCCTTTGAAGGAGGCGTTTCCCGAAGGTGAGGGGCAGCTGATTTTCACCAAGCTGCCGGAAATCTTCTTCGTCGAGCTCAAGGTCGGTCTGTTTGCAGGCTTCATGGTCAGTTTCCCGATCATTGCCAATCAGCTTTGGGCTTTTGTTGCCCCTGGCCTTTACGCGAATGAGAAAAAGGCTTTCCTGCCTTTCCTTGTCGCGACCCCGGTCTTGTTCATCGGAGGGGCGGCGCTTGCCTATTACGTGGTGATGCCCACTGCTTTCCGGTTCTTCCTGGGTTTCGGTGGCGAAGCCGGCGGACTGTCGATCCAGGCTCTACCTACGGCTGGCGACTATCTCAGCCTCGTCATGCAGTTTATTCTGGCATTCGGGATAACGTTCCTGCTTCCCGTGCTGCTGATGCTGCTTCACCGCGCTGGTATCGTCACGCGTGCCCAGCTTGCCGGAGCTCGCCGCTATGTGATTGTCGGCGTGGTGGCGCTTGCTGCCATCGTCACACCGCCCGATCCGGGTAGCCAGGTGATCCTCGCAGTGCCGTTGCTGGTGCTGTTCGAGGGATCGCTGTTGCTCATGCGTGTGCAGGAGCGGACGATGAAGCGGGCTGCCAAGAACTCCGATACTGCGAAGCCGGAAAAAGGTGAGCCGGGCAACATTGCAAGCGGTGACGATTCAAGCGTCACGGCGGACTAGCAACGCTCCAGACCCGTATACCCGGATAAAAGAACACGCGCCGCCCTCTTGCGAGGGCAGCGCGTGCCGGGACTCAAGACCAAGTCAGAACGTTACACGTAGTCAGGGGCTGACGGGATCGTCGTTGTCATCGCTCGCAGCGACAACAACGCCAACCAGTGCCGCTGCGCCGAGCAGGCCGAGCAGCAGGGTGGAGGCGCCGGCGGCAACTTCACTTTCGCCTTCGACAGGCGCGCTTGCGCGTTCGAATGCGACCTGTGCAATGGCTGGGGATGCCGCGAGCGACGCGGCAGCGGCGGCAAGGGCGAGAGTACGGAACTTCATAAGGCAGTCTCCTTTGCGCATTGGCACCAAGCTCTTGCACTGGCTGAGCAATCTCCCGTGCCGGAGCGGGTCGTGTTACGTCCGCGACGCGACTGGCAGGACCAGCCGGGTTGCACAAACGCGCATGACCCGCGCCACTTCCTTCGAGGAAAGTGGTGACTAGATTATGAAATAAGCTCGAAAAATCAATGGACTACGTGTCAGTACGTAGTGCGTAATGGTCAGCGCGAGTGCACGCGCTTGCCTGCAAGATAGACTTCACGCACTTCGGTCTCGCGAATCTCGCCAGGCGATGCGAGCATCGGATCGCGGTCGACAAAGATGAAATCCGCGCGTTCGCCAACCACCAGTCGCCCGAACCTGCCATCAGCAAAACCTGCATATGCGGCGTCGGAGGTGAAGCCGGCGAGGGCCTGTTCGCGGCTCACCGCTTCCTGCGCGCGCCAGCCGCCGAAGGGCCGGCCATTCTCATCGGTACGGCTGATCGCCACCGCTATTCCGGCGAAAACATCAGCAGGCTCGACAGGCGCGTCGGACCCGAATGCGAGCCTTCCCCCGACCTCCAGGATGCTGCGCCACGCATAGGCACCGCCGAGGCGCCCCTCGCCCAAACGCGCTTCGGCCATGAACATGTCGCTGGTCTGGTGAAGCGGCTGCATCGAGGCGATCGTGCCGTGCTCACCGAAGCGCGCGATGTCGTCCACATCGACGATCTGCGCGTGTTCGATACGCCAGCGGCGGTCGCCCTTGTAGCTCTCGGACAGTTCCTCGATCGCAAGCAGCACGTCCGCGTTTGCAGCGTCGCCAATTGCGTGGACGGCGGTCTGGAAGTTGTCGAGCGCAGCGCGGCTCATACGGTTGCGCAACTGGGCGGGCGAGGTGATGGGAATGCCGCGCGTGGCTGGCTCGTCGGTATACGGCTCTTTCAAGGTCGCACCGCGCGACCCAAGAGCTCCGTCCACATAAAGCTTGATGCCGTTGAGCCGCAGCTTGTCTTCGTAAAGCCACGGCGTCGGTCCCGGGCCTCCGATCAGTTCCATCGCTTCGGGTGAATTGGCGTAGGCCATGATCCGAATTCGCAGATCACCACGATCTGCCGAGCGGCGGAAAGTCATCCAGTCAACAACGGGGGTGCCCATATCGGCGACCGCGGTGATGCCGTTTTCGAGCAAACGCTGCTGGGCCATGGCGAAAGCGGCGTCGCGATCTTCGGGTCGCGGCGGCGGTACGAAGCTGTCTACGAGCGAGCTTGCATTGTCGATGAAGACGCCGGTCGGATTGCCATCAGCGTCGCGAATGATCCGCCCGCCGTCAGGGTCTTGCGCTTCGGCGGTGATGCCAGCGCGTTCCATTGCGAGGCTATTGGCCCAGTTCGCGTGATTGTCTGCACGTTCCAGCCATACAGGGCGGTCGGAGATTATCGCGTCAAGTTCCGCAGCGGTTGGAAATCGGCCAAGGCCCCATTTTTCCTGGTTCCAGCCGCGCCCGAGGATCCACGGGCGTCCCGGATTGTCTTCAGCAAACTCGGCAACCCTGGCGAGCGCTTCTTCAAGGCTGTTCGTGTCTGACAGGTCGAGGGTCAGCGCGGCAAAACCGATATCCATCACGTGGACATGAGCATCGATCAGGCCCGGCAGCATTACCTGACCCTCGCCGTCCATCGCAAATTCGATGCCTTCCGGGCGTTCGTCACCGCGTTCAAGGACGTGGGTGATGACTCCATCGTCGTCAAATGCGAGGCCGGTAAAGCGCTTGACCTCGCCTTCTTCGTCGATTGTCACACCATCAACATTGTAGATCAGCGTGTCGGCAAATGCGGGTGCTGCGACCAGGGCAACGCCGGCTGCGAGAAGCGTGCGGATCATGGATACTCTCATTTCGTATCGGAAGATTTGGGATAGCGAGTGACCAGAGCGCTGGTGTCGAGCCGATTGCCACCGGCGGCTTGCACTTCGGAATAGAATTGATCGACGAGCGTCGTGACCGGCAGGTCGAATTCGTGCTTTGCCGCTTCTTCGAGCGCAATCGCCAGATCCTTGCGCATCCAGTCGATGGCGAAACCGAAATCGAATTCGTCCTTGACCATGGTCGGCCACCGGTTTTCCATCTGCCAGCTTTGCGCTGCCCCGCCGCTGATGGCTTCGAGCACTTTGCCGGTATCAACGCCGGTCGCCTGCGCCAGCCGGACGCCTTCGGAAAGGCCTGCGAGAACGCCAGCAATACATACTTGGTTGATAGCTTTCGCAGTCTGGCCCGCACCAGCCCCGCCAATATGCACGATGCGCGCGGCATAAGCCTGCATGACAGGCTCTGCCAAAGCCATCGCCTCGTCAGAGCCGCCGCACATGATCGAGAGTTTGCCGTTCTCCGCCCCCGCTTGTCCGCCCGAGACAGGCGCATCGACGGCATGAAGACCCATCCGGTCACACTCATCCGCGATGCGACGAGCCAGACCCGGCGAGACGGTCGTGTGATCGACAAAGGTTGCCCCGCGCTTCATCGCCGCGAGCACACCGCTTGCGCCGAACAACACCGATGCGACATCGTCGTCGTTGCCCAGACATGCGAGGACCACGTCCTTGTCTTTCACCGCGGTGGCTGCGTCGCTTTCGACGGGGGCATGCAAGCCTTCGTCACCCAGGCGATCGCTCCATTCCTCCGCTTTAGCAAAACCGCGATTGTAGCCGGTTGCCTCGTGGCCAGCGCGGACGAGATGGCCCCACATAGGGCCACCCATCACGCCGAGTCCGAGAAATGCGATCCTCTTGGAAGCAGTCATGTGCGCGTGCCTAATCGCAATCCTGCCCAATGCCAATCCGTTAGCGCGGCAAAGCGGAATTGCTGTGGGATCCAAGCAATTCTTGTCGGCAAACCTGCCAATTCGAATTGCCCTTACGGCAATGTGGGCCTAACCCTGCCGCCCATTATGAACGCACCAGATAAAAGCATCAAAGCCACGGCCACACCGGCCGACCTCACTCTCGACGATGTGCGCGCGGCGGCTGCGCGCATTGAAGGTTCGGTAGTGAAGACGCCGATGATGCACTCCATCACGCTTTCGGAAATTACCGGGGCGGATGTCTGGCTGAAGTTCGAAAACCTGCAATTCACCGCGGCATATAAAGAACGCGGCGCTCTCAATGCGCTGTTGCTACTGACTGACGAACAGCGCGAGCGCGGTGTGATCGCGGCCTCCGCGGGCAATCATTCGCAGGGGCTTTCCTATCATGGCACCCGGCTCGGCGTTCCTGTCACCATCGTCATGCCCAAGACCACGCCGACCGTGAAGGTCATGCAGACCGAAAGCGTGGGTGGCAATGTGGTGCTGCACGGCGAAACTTTCGACGAAGCCTATGGCTATGCGCGCCAGCTCGAAAAGGAGCGCGGGCTCACTTTCGTTCATCCCTTCGATGATCCCAATGTTGCAGCGGGCGCCGGAACGACCGCGCTAGAGATGCTGGAAATCAAGCAGGATTTCGATTGCTTCGTCACCCCCATCGGCGGCGGCGGCCTGATCTCGGGCATGGCGACGGTGGCCAAGGCGATCAATCCCGATATCGAGATTGTTGGCGTTCAGGCTGGACTGTTTCCAAGCATGTTCGACCGCTTCAAGGGCGAAAGCCACGATTGCGGCGGCGACACGCTGGCGGAAGGGATCGCGGTCAAGAACCCGGGTGAATTTACCTCGCAGGTGATCAAGGAACGGGTCGACGACATTCTGCTCGTTGACGAACCGAGCCTTGAAAAGGCGGTCTCGCTTCTCCTCCAGATCGAAAAGACGGTGGTCGAGGGGGCTGGCGCTGCTGGCCTCGCAGCGGTGCTGGAAAATCCTGAGCGCTTTGCCGGAAAGACCGTTGGTCTCGTCCTTTGCGGCGGGAACATCGACACGCGCCTGCTTGCGAATGTGCTGCTGCGCGATCTTGCACGTCAGGGACGCCTCGCGCGTTTGCGTGTGACCTTGCAGGATCGCCCCGGCGCGCTCTTCAAGGTCATGCGTCTGTTCGACGAGCACAATGTCAATATCATCGAGATATACCATCAGCGCATCTTCACCACGCTCCCGGCCAAGGGGCTCATCACCGATATCGAATGCGAGGCGCGCGATGCCAGTCAGGTCGAGAGGCTGGTCTCCTCGCTGCGTGACACGGGGTACCAAGTGCAGGTGGTCGAGCTGAATTAGCGGCGTACCAAAGCTGCCCCATTTCGTGACGCAGATCGGAGAACTTGTGAATCATTGCTCCGATCTTGCGCATTTTGATAGTCAGTCTTGTGCAAAGTAACCCAATTTTCACTCTGATTTGTGGTTAAGGGTCTTTTACCGGCGGGACCGAAAAGGCATAAGAATGTCTTAATAAAGACATCGCTGATTCTCCATTCGTGCGGGAAATCCCCACGGGTGAACCATCGCAAGAGGACCCGCCAGACCCGTGACGGCCCCGATCCGCTTTCCCCGTTTCTTCGTGACGAGCCCCGCTCCGTGCCCCTATCTTCCGGGACGACAGGAGCGGAAGGTCTTCACTGAATTAAAGGGCGCGCATGCGGATCAGCTGAACGAGGCGCTTGGCCGGATCGGCTTTCGTCGCAGCCAGACTGTCGCCTATCGCCCCAGCTGCCTCGATTGTCAGGCCTGCGTTTCGGTGCGCGTGGTTGCCGGGGAATTCAGGCCGTCGAGCACTCAGAAACGCGATATCAAGCGCAATCGCGACCTGATCGTGACCGAATGCCGCCCTTGGGCGACCGATGAACAGTTCGAGCTCCTGACCAAGTATCTGTCGGTGCGCCATCCCGATGGCGGAATGTCGACGATGGACGAACTCGATTATGCCGACATGGTCGAACATACGCCTGTCACCAGCACACTGACCGAATATCGCGAACCCACAGAAAGCGGCGAACCGGGCCGCCTTGTCGGTGCCTGCCTGACCGATCGCCAGGGCGATGGCCTTTCGATGATCTATTCGTTCTACGATCCCGATCATGAAGGACGCGCCGGGCTCGGCAATTACATCATCCTTGACCATATCAAGCGAGCCGCAAGCACCGGCCTGCCTTATGTATATCTGGGCTACTGGGTCGATGGCAGCCCGCGCATGCAGTACAAGGTGCGTTATCGCCCGCTCGAACGCCTTACCCGCGAAGGGTGGCAGCGCATGAACAGCGAAGAGCAAAGCCGTCTGATTGCCGCAGCTACGGCACCGCGCAGCAATAAGGCGGGAACAATTAACGGCCCCCGGGGTAAAGACGGACAACCCGTGAAATTCCCGGCGAGCTGATTTATTGCGCTTATTCCTGCTCGATCTGGCCCTTGCGGCTGGACTGACTGCATCCGGTGTCTCGGCCGCCGGGCAGGATAGTGCAGCCTCAGCCGGTTCAACCGACACGCAACAAGCTCAAAGTGAACCACGCGCGCGCCCTCAAGTTCGGGAGCCGCGAACACTCGATGATCTTATCCCGCAAGACGCGACCGACGATGCCGAAGACTGGGCAGCGCGAGGCACCGGGGCAACCGATGCCCGGTCGGACGACCCTGCACCCGAAGTACCGTCCGAAGAAAGATCGAGCGGCGAGTTGGCAACCGATCTGTCGACTGACCCCGCTGCGCCCTTTGACCTCGAAGCGGCATTGGATGCCCTCACGATCCGGGAACCCGAACGCCTTGATCCTGATCCGGAGCGCCCTTCCTTCGCAGAGATAAGGGCGCCCAACCTCGTCGAGCTGCCCCCGCTCACCGAATATGAGGTAAGCGATGAGCTCACTCTCGCTTTTCCGACGGACGAGGTCGACTTCCCAGAGCGGCGCGAGTTCATAGAGCGGTTTGCCGCGCTCTCCGCAGTCGAAGCGCTCGACTCCGATGAAGACACGGTTCCCCAACTGGCCGCACGAGCTCGCTCGGACCAGGAACTGCTCGACCAGGTCTTGCGCACATATGGCTATTACGACAGCGAGATCATCCGCCAGCTTTCAGGTGGACGGCGCGGTTTTGCCGATGAGGAGGGCGATGAGGCAGAGCGGCAGGTAGACCTCGAACCAAGAGTTCGCTTCGACATCCTGCCGGGGCCGCGCTATTCCTTTGGCGAGATCGATCTTGGCGAATTCGACCAGCTCGCGCAGCCCGATCAGACGAAACTGCGGGATGTCTTTGCCATCCGGTCCGGCGATCCGCTTTACGCCGACCGCATTGTCGAGCGTGAAAATGCGCTTAGAGTGGCCTTCGGCGAGAACGGCTACCCCTTTGCCGAAATTGACGAACCGCGTCTCCTGATCGATCACGCCCGCGATCAGGGCGATCTCACCGTACCTGTCCAGCCGGGCGGCAAGTTCGTTTTCGGCGAGATCGTCAGCGACGATCCCAGCTTCCTTTCCTCCCGCCATTTGCAGCGTATCGCGCGCTTCGATCCGGGCGATGTCTATCAGACCAGCATGCAATCTGACCTGCGGCGCGCGATCCTTGCGACCGGTCTTGTCTCCAGCGTTGCGATCACCCCTCGCGAAACCACCGAACCGGAGAGCGGTGATCCGGGCGAGGTCGCTCTCGATGTGGCGATGGAACGGGCTCCGCTACGCACCCTGTCCGGAGCTATCGGCTATGGAACCGAGGACGGGATCAAGATCGAGGCCGGGTGGGAACACCGCAACCTCTTCCCGCCTGAAGGGGCACTGAGGCTGCGCGGTATTCTGGGCACGCGCGAACAGCTTGCCAGTGTCACGTATCGCCGCAACAATTTCCGCGATCGCGATCAGGTGCTCACCATCGATGCCTATGCGAGTGACATCGAGACCGAAGCTGTCGATGCCCGCACGGTCGCTCTTCGCGGCGCGTTCGAGCGGGTGTCGAACCTTCTCTTCCAGAAGCCACTAAGCTGGCAGGTCGGTGCAGAAGTGCTCTACACCGATGAGCGCAACCGCATAACCAACGGCATCCAGCGACCGCGTCAGGAATACCTGATCGGCAGCCTGTTCGGCAGCGCCACGATTGATGCGACCGACGACCTGCTCGACCCGACAGAGGGTTTCCGCCTCACCGGCTTTGCCGCGCCCGAGGTCTCGCGCACATTGGGCGAGGAAAGCTATTATGTGCGCGCCCGCGTCGATGCGAGTTACTACCGGTCTGTCGGCGAACATGTTGTTGCAGCGCGCTTCGCGGCGGCCTCCATCATCGGTGCCAACGCTTTCGAGCTCGCTCCTTCGCGCAGGCTTTATTCGGGCGGCGGCGGATCGGTGCGCGGTTACGGCTTCCAGGCGATTGGCCTGCGCAACGAGTTCGGCGAACCGCTTGGCGGTGGTTCGCTCCTTGAAGGGGCAATCGAAGCCCGGATCCAGACCGGTTTTCTCGATGGAGCGGTAGAAGTCGTACCCTTCTTCGATATCGGCTCGATTTCGCGCGATGCGCGCCCCAATTTTGATGTCGTGCGCGCCGGCGCGGGCATCGGTGTTCGCTACAAGACCAGCTTCGGCCCCATCCGCGTCGATGTCGGCGTGCCTCTTAACCCGAACGAATTCGATGCTCCGGTGGTTGTCTATGTCAGTCTGGGGCAAGCGTTCTGATGGCAGACGAAGACGAGATGGTGGCCGAGGCTCAAGCGCCTGAGCGCAAGCGAAAGCGGCGCTGGGCGAAGCGTGCGGGGTGGGTGATCGCCATCCTGCTGTTGCCGCTGGTTCTCATCGCGCTGCTTCTTGCAACGCCCATCGGCAAGCGCTTCGTCGCTGACCAGATCGCACAGGTCGCACCGGCGTCGGGCCTCCGGTTCGAAGTCGGCAGGATCGAAGGCGATATATATGGCGAATCGACCCTGCACGATGTGACGCTGTTCGACCCGCAGGGTGCCTTTCTCACCATCCCGGAAGTGGAGCTGAGCTGGCGACCGCTCAGTTGGCTGTGGAGCGGTATCGACATCCGCGAGTTGACCGCGCGGCGCGCCCGGCTTGAGCGTTTGCCCGAATTGCTCCCCGGCGACCCCGACGCGCCGCTGCTTCCCGATTTCGACATTCGGGTCGACCAGCTCGAGATCGACAATCTCACCCTCGCACCAGGGGTCGCAGGTGAACGCGCTCAAAGGGTGGATTTCGAGGCCGAGATCGACATTCGCTCCGGGCGTGCACTTGTCGATGCCGAGGGCCGCTTCGGGCCCGAAGACCGGATCGAACTGTTGCTCGATGCAGAGCCGGATGGCGACAAGTTCGATCTTGCGCTCGATTACCGCGCCGCCGCCGATGGACCGATTGCGGCCATCGCAGGCCTCAGCGCTGCCTACGATGCGCGTATCGCCGGGGAGGGGACCTGGACGCACTGGCTGGGTCACGCGCTGGTCATGCGTGAGGACGGTGATGAGCGCACGCGGGTCGCCGGATTTCAACTGACCAATGATGCCGGCACCTACGCTGCGCTTGGTCAGGCGTCGCCGCGCTTGCAGAGCGGCACTCTTCTTGCCCGCGCGCTCGGCGATGCCGCGTCGATCGCGCTTTCAGGCACGCTGGAGCAGAGCGTTTTCGAAGGCGAGATTGCCGCCGTCACCCGTGCGCTCGATCTTCGCGGTGATGGAGCGTTGGACCTTGCCGGCAACCGGGCGGAGGAGTTCGCCGCCAACGCTCGGTTGCGCGATCCCGATTTGCTCGGAGAGACGGCGCGGTTTGAAGGCGCGCGGCTTTCGGCGGTGCTGGACGGCCCGTTCCGCGACCTCGTCGTCGATCATGAATTGACGGTCCAGACGCTTGATCTGGCAGGCACTGCGGTGATGACCGGTCTCGTGCAGACCGGCACCGCGACATACAATGGCGACGCATTCCTCGTCCCGATGAATGTCGAGGCCGACCGCGTTGAGACCGGCATCGAGCTGGTCGATCCGCGCCTAGTCAATGGCTCGCTGACCGGGCTTCTCAGCCTGCGCGACGGGCGGCTTGAGGCGGACAATGCGCGTCTGGCTTTCCCCGATCTGCTCGCCCAACTGACGCTGCGAGGGGACACGGGGCAAGGCGTCTATGCGCTCGCCGGTCCCGTCACTGCGAGAGGTCTCGCGATCGACGATGTTGGCCGAGTGACAGCGCAAGCGAGGCTGGTCGCAAGGTTCGGCACTTCGATCCCGTGGAATGTGCGCGCAGCTCTTTCGGGACGTCTGGCGGACGTTACCAATGCCACGATCGCCAACCTTGCGGGTGAAGAGGTACGCTTTGAAGGCGCGCTCAACATGGGCGCGGGCAGCCCCATTGCCCTGCGCGACGTAGTGCTCTCAAGCGCGCGCCTTGACCTTGCGCTCGACAGCCAGATCGTGGGCGAGCGCACTCTGCTCGAAGGATCGGGCGAGCATGTCGAATACGGCGCATTCACCTTCGATGCCGAACTTGCGGGTGACGGCCCGCGCGCGCAGCTGGTGCTTGCCGATCCGCTCCCGGCAGCGGGATTGACCAATGTGCGGCTCGACATCGCGCCCGAGGATGATGGTTTTGCGGTCGATGTAGCGGGCGGCTCGCTGCTCGGACCATTCGACGGAGCGCTGGGGATTGAGCTACCCGCCGGCGGCCCGACCCGTATCGCTGTCCGCAACCTTTCCGTGTCGCGCACCAATGTGTCCGGAGCGATTGCGCTCGCTGACAATGGGGTGGCAGGCAATCTCGACGTTAGCGGCGGGGGCCTTGCCGGGAGCATCTTGCTGACACCCGGCAACACCGGCGCGCAGGGTTTCGAGCTCGACATCGAAGCGCGGCAGGCCCGCTTCACCGGGGATATCCCGATCGCGATTGCCTATGCCGACATCAATGCAAGCGGCGCGTTCGACGAGGCCACCAGCCGGATCGAGGCGGATATCGAGGGGACGGGGTTTGAGTATGGCGCGCTCAGCATCGCTGCATTCAACGCGACCGGCGAGATCGTCAATGGCAGCGGCACAATGCAGGCCTCGATCGCCGGGCGGCGCGCCGACCGCTTCGCTCTCAAGTTCGATGGCCAGTTCGCGCCTGAGCGTATCGCTGTCATCGCCCAGGGCGAGTATGGCGGGCGACCGATCACCATGCCGCGCCGCGCGGTGCTGACCCCGCTGGAGGATGGCGGATACCGGCTTGCGCCCACCCAGATCGGGTTCGCGCGCGGTTACACGATCCTCGAAGGCACGCTTGGCGGCGAGCGGACCTCGCTCGAGGCGAGCATGGCGAGCATGCCTTTGCGCCTCGTCGATCTGGCCGGCAGCGAGCTTGGTCTTGGTGGCCGGCTGTCGGGCGTGATCTCGTACAATCAGGTCGGCAACGCTCCACCGACGGGCAGCGCGCGGGTGAAGATCGATGACTTCACGCGCTCCGGGCTGGTGCTGTCCTCCCGGCCAATCGACGTGTTCGCGGTTGCCAACCTGTCCCCGCGCGAGCTGGCCGTGGGAGCGCGCCTCCTTGAAGGGGAGCGGCGGCTTGGCAGCCTCGAAGGCCGCGTAACCGGTTTGCGGTCCGGCGGCGATCTCGCCAGCCGCATCATGCGTGGGCGGCTCGATGCAGCTCTGGGCTATGATGGCCCGGCACAATCGCTGTGGCGGCTTGCGGGGATCGAGACCTTCGATCTTACCGGACCCGTCAGCGTCGATGCGAGGGCAACCGGCACGCTTTCCAATCCGAGCATCACCGGCGACCTCGCCAGCGACGATCTGCGCCTGCAGAGCGCGATCTCGGGCACGGACATCACCGGCGTGAGCGCGCGTGGACGCTTTGCCGGATCGCGGCTTGAGCTTACGCGCTTTACCGGTTCGACCAGCGGCGGCGGCTCTGTCTCGGGCAGCGGCTTTGTCGACCTTGCCGGTATGTCTGCCACCAGAGGGCCGCAGATCGACATCCGTGCGGCTGCATCGCGGGCGCGGTTGCTCAACGGCAACGGCCTTGATGCGACGATCACCGGCCCCTTGCGCATCGTTTCGGACGGGACCGGCGGCGCGATTGCCGGAAGGGTCCGCGTCGACCGGGCGAGCTGGGCTCTGGGCATCGCTGCTGAAGACATGCGCCTGCCGACCATCGCCACGACCGAGATCAACCGCCCCGACCAGGTGGCAGCGCGCAGCACCGGCCCGACTAGCCAGTGGCGCTACCTGATCGATGCGAGCGCGCCGAGCCGTGTTGCGGTCGATGGGCTGGGGCTCGACAGCGAATGGGGCATCGATATCGCGCTGCGCGGAACGGTCGACGACCCGCGCATGGGCGGCGAGGCGAGCCTTGTGCGCGGGGCCTACACCTTTGCCGGGACCCGTTTCGAGCTGACCGAGGGGCGGATCGAGTTCGATGCCGATCTGCCCATCGATCCGCGCCTCGATATCGAGGCGCAGGCGAGCGCCAATGGTACCGATGTCACCATCGACATCACCGGCAATGCGCAGACACCCGAAATCGCGTTCTCCTCCACTCCCGCATTGCCTGAAGAGGAGATCCTCGCCCGGCTGTTGTTCGGCGGGTCGGTCACGTCCCTTTCGGCAACCGACGCCATCCAGCTCGGTGCGGCCCTCGCCGCGTTGCAGGGCGGCGGCGGAGGGCTCGATCCGATCGGTCAGCTGCGCCGTTCCATCGGGCTCGACCAGTTGCGCATCGTGTCGGCTGATCCGGCGCTTGGCCGGGGAACGGGCGTTGCGCTTGGCAAGAACCTTGGCCGGCGCGTCTATGTCGAGCTTGTCACCGACGGGCAGGGTTATAGCGCCACGCAGCTTGAATACCGCATCACCAGCTGGCTTGCGCTTCTGGGGACGGTTACGACCATCGGGCGCGACAGCGTGCTTGCCGAGATCAGCCGGGATTACTGAGCTGGGTCAGCGGCTCGCGCACGGGCCGGGTCAGCGGCTCGCATAGAGCTTTGCTTCCTCGGCGCGCCTGCGAACCAGTCCTTTCAGCACCCGCCCGCCTGCATGCTTCCAGCGCGCGAACTCGGCGATTGCTCCATCGTAATCGCCCGCAACGTGCTTCTTCGTCAGCGTCGCCTTGTGGATCGCGCCGGTGTTGTAGTGAAAGCTCACAAGCGCATCGAACTGGCCCTGCGTCGTCGGAGCGCCCGCAATCGCAAGTGCAACTTCGGCGGCGTATCGTTCGAGATCGCGGGCGAGGCGGGCATCGCACTGGTCCTGCGTCCACACGGTGTGAGGGCCGATCCGCTCGCCAAGGCCGGCACCGTTCTGGTCATCGAGCCCCGTCGCACCCCAGCCGATCGTCCAGGGTTCGCCGCCTGTACCGGGGTCGGGATACGCGCCCACCAGCCCATCGCGGCGCAGACGAGCGCAGCCTTCGAAACGCTTGATAAGAGCGATCCCGGCGTCTGAGATACGGCGCGGGTGAGGGCGATCGGTTCGTCGTATGTAAGGAACGGATGGACCGCATGTTACACGGTCCAGGGGGAAAAGCGCCGAAGTGTCACTGTCGGGGCCATTTGTGTCACCTTGTACCGGAAAAGTGTCACGTTCGCCGCGTGAAGTGTCACTGATGTGGCGCTGGGCTGCATCGATCGCATTGTCGAGCGCATCGACCTCGGATTGACGAAAGACGCGCCCGCGCAAGCGCCGCACCGCATCGAAGATGAGCTTGCGGTTGAGACGGCGGCGCGGATCGGTGGATTTGGCAGTCATGGGCTTGGACCTCGTTGCAGTTGGAAACCGAGGTCGAGCTATTAGGCACATGACGCCCAAGTAGGAAAATGGTTTGGCATCGCCGCGTGGGGAGTGGCCGGAGAGGCGGCTACTCCGAAACGAGCGCCGAGAACGCCTCTATCTTGGCGATCCGGCCCGATACGACCAGTTCGTCATCGGGCATGATCAGCGTGTCGGGCGTTGCGTGAATGAAATCCTCGCCCTCGCGCTTTACGCCCACGACCGTAACGTCATGCTTCTTGCGGCATTCACTTGTGACGAGCGGCAGGCCGATGATCGCCGGCGGAGCCTTGAGCCGGGCGATGGCGAAGTGATCATCGAACGCGATAAAGTCGAGCATGCGTTCATTGACGAGATGCGCCACGCGCTCGCCCATGCGTTGTTCGGGGAAGACCACATGCGTTGCCCCGATGCGTTCCAGGATCGCTGCGTGCTTCTCGTTGGTTGCCTTGGCCCAGATGTTTGCAACGCCCAGTTCCGACAGAGCCAGGACGGTCAGCACGCTTGCCTCGATATCGTTTCCGATGCCGACGATGGCTGCCTCGAATTCGGCAGCGCCCAGATCCTTGAGGGTGCGCGAATGCGAACAATCGGCTTCGACCACCTTGGTCAGGACCGAAGCGAAATCCTGCACTCTGCCCGGATCGGTATCCGCGCCCATGACGTCGTGCCCCATGCGTTCGAGCGTCTCTGCCACCGCGCCGCCAAAACGGCCAAGACCAATGACGATAACGGGGCGTTTTCCTTTAGCCGACAATCGGGTTCTCCTCTGGATAGCGGTAGGTTCGCGAACCGCTTCCCAATGCAAGCGCTGTAGCCACCGTTATGGTTCCCACGCGGCCTACAAACATCAGCGCGGTGATGACCAATTGCGCACTTGGCGGAAGGTCGCCGGTGATGCCCATCGAAAGGCCAACGGTCGAAAAAGCGGAAATCGTTTCGAACAGGACCCGCTCGAATGCGAGGTCGGTGATCGAGACGATGTAGAGGGTTGCAAGGAAGATCAGCGATCCGGCCAGCACGGTCACGGCAAGCGCCTGGCGTTCGATATGCGAGCCGAAGCGGCGGTCGAAAATGCCCGAATCGCGTTGGCCACGAATCTCGGAGATCACGACCGCGATAAGCACGACGAATGTGGTGATCTTGATCCCCCCGGCGGTGCCCGCACTGCCGCCGCCGATGAACATCAAAAGATAGTTCACCAGCACCGTCTGATCGCGAAAACTGCCGACATCTAGGCTGTTGAAACCAGCCGTGCGCGGCATAACCGAATGAAACGCGGCGTTCAGCGCTTTTTCGCCCAGTGTCATCGGGCCGAGCGTATCAGGATTGCCCCATTCCATACCCAGCATCGCGACAAAGCCTGTCGCCAGCAGCACTGCGGTCGCAAGAAGCGTGATCTTGGTATGGAGCGTGTAGTTCGACCAGCGCAGCTTTTCGGCGCGCAAATCCTGCATAACCGGAAATCCAAGCGCGGTGATGATGACCGCAAGCATGATCGGCGAAAGGATCACCGGATCCCCCTGAAACCCCATGACGCTGTCGGAAAAGCTCGAAAAACCGGCATTGTTGAACGCGCTGACCGAATGGAAGATGCCGTGCCACAACGCAGAGGAGAACGCGAAATCGTGCGTGAGGTGGAAGCGCATCGTGAGGATCGCTGCGACCACCACTTCGATTGCCAATGTGATGGCAAGCACCAGCTTGATAACCGACACAGCATCGCCGCGCTCGATCCGGTTCCGCTCGACCTGCGTTGCCATGCGTTCGCGCAGGCCAAGCCCTCGCCCCAGCATCAGGCCGAACAAGGTCGCAGCGGTCATGATGCCGAAGCCGCCGATCTGGAACAGGACGAGGATCGTGATCTGTCCGAACATCGACCAGTAAACCGGCGTGTCGACCACGATCAGCCCGGTGACGGACACGGCAGAGGTGGCGGTGAAGAAGGCGGTGAGCAGCGGCGCGGCGTTTCCATCACTGGTCGCGACCGGCAGGCTGAGAAGCGCTGTTCCGACCAGAATCAGCGCCAGAAAAAGGAGCGGTATCAATCGGATCGGATCGCGCAGCATCGTGTGCGCAAACAGACCCGATATAGGCCCAAGTCAAGCAATTTGCGCAAGGGCTGTAAAGAGCTCTTGACTGTAAAGACCTCTTGTCAGTAAAGAGCTCTTTACAGGCTCGAATCACCAGCGGGCTCGAAGGGTCACTTTTGGAAAACCGTCTTAAACATCATCGGGAGGCTGAAGGCTGGAGCCAGGGCGAACTTGCCCGGCGGCTGGGCGTCTCGCGGCAGACGATCAATGCGGTCGAAACCGACAAATACGATCCCTCGCTTCCGCTGGCGCTTCGCATGGCGAAACTTTTCCAAGTGAGCGTGCCTGACCTGTTTATCGATCACTGGGAGCCGGACGCATGATGGAGAGCAACACGATGTCGGACGAACGCGGGACAATGCAGAAAATCGCGAAGATGCTGGGACCGTCCGTCGGTATCGGGGTGTTTGTTGGTCTTATCGCGGGGTTCTATGTCGGTTTCAGCGACATCGACCTGTGGGCGTTGACCGACACCTTGCCAAGCGACAACACGGTCTACGTCTCCGCGTTGCTGGCGTTCGCATATATCTGCGGCGGGATAGCGGCATTTGCGGCGGTTTCCTTCCCCAGGCACCTGCACAAGCTCCTTGAAATGGAGGCCGACGATATCGCCGATCAGCCCGAGTTGTTCCGCTGGCAGGGGGCAAGCGCGATGCAGTTCGGTTTCGCAATCGGCACGCTGATCCTTGCAGAACCGTTCGGACTGCTCGCGCCGGGGATCGCATTCGGAATCTTCGCCATGTTCGTCATCCTTGGCATCGCGTCCTATCGCAAAAGCTGGGTGATGATGGACGAGCTCATGCGCGCCGCCGCCAGCGAGGCGACGGTCATCGGTTACTACCTGATCCTTATCGTCGGCGGCGGCTGGGCGGTGCTGGGCCACCTTGGCATCGCGGCCGGACCTGACTTCCTTGATATCGTCAACATCCTGTGGGGCATGATCATCCTCGCAACCCTCTGGACCTCGACCCGCCGCGGCATTGTCGGCGGATGAACTCACACAACGGCAAGGCGCAGGAAACGGATATGACAGCTATGACCAATCCTGAAGAACCCAAGAAGAAGCGCTCCTACTGGTACTCTCTTGCCGCGTGGGTGCTGTCGGGAGCGGTCGCTGGCTATATCGGCGCAGACCTCATCACTGGCGGCGCGAATGGCGAGATGATCGACATCAACATCTCGCAGATTGTCGCCATCCTGATCGGGTTCATCCTCGTCCTGTGCACTGTGATCGTCGGCGTCGGCTTCACCTTTCCCAAGGCGGGGATCGCGATGAAGATGTTCGAGGACATCGAGGAATGGGAAGACGAGCGCAGCATGATGGGGCTCAGCGCCTTTGGCGGCGGTGCGTGGGGCGGCGCGTTGATCGTCCTCGCTCTCGCCGAGCCGCTTGGCCTCTTGGGCAGCCCGGTGCTGCTCGCCGTGATGGGCGTGCTGCTCATTGGTTTCGTCTACAGCTCGTGGCGCCTGCTGCGCGAATATGACGAGCTGTGGCAGGGCGTGAATGCCGAGACTTGCACCTACGGCATGTATCTCATGCTTCTGATTGGCGGGACGTGGTCGGTGGTCGCGCATCTCGGGTTTATTAGTGCGCTCGCACCGCTCGACTGGATCTCGCTGCTGACCGCAACCTGCCTCGTCGGAGCGATCCTCGCGACCCGCAAGCGGGGCATGCTGGAGGACTGAAAAGTCTTAAGCACCAAAAGGAAAGGCCGCCCGGTTTCCCGAACGGCCTTCCTTGCATCCAAGGGTATGGATCTTGGGTGTCTTGCGAACTCCGGTGCCTTGTATCAGCTTGAATAATACATGTCGAATTCAACCGGACTCGGTGTCGTTTCGAGACGCAGCTGCTCTTCCCACTTGAGTTCAGCGTAAGCTTCGATCTGGTCGACCGAGAACACATCGCCCTTGAGCAGGAATTCATGGTCTTCTTCCAGCGCTTCGAGCGCTTCGCGAAGTGAACCGCACACGGTCGGCACTTCGGCGAGTTCTGCCGGCGGCAGGTCGTAGAGGTTCTTGTCCATCGCATCGCCCGGATGGATCTTGTTCTCGATCCCGTCGAGACCGGCCATCAGCAGCGCCGAGAAGGCGAGGTAGGGATTGCAGATCGCATCGGGGAAGCGGAACTCGACGCGCTTGGCCTTTTCGCCCGCGCCATACGGAATACGGCACGATGCCGAACGGTTGCGAGCCGAATAGGCCAGCAGAACGGGCGCTTCGAAACCGGGCACCAGACGCTTATACGAATTGGTCGTGGCGTTGGTGAAGGCGTTGATCGCCTTCGCGTGCTTGATGACGCCGCCGATATAATGGAGGCAGGTTTCCGACAGGCCGGCATATTCGTTGCCCGCAAAGGTCGGATTGCCGTCTTTCCAGATCGACATGTGGGTGTGCATGCCCGAACCGTTATCGTCCTTGATCGGCTTTGGCATGAAGGTCGCGGTCTTGCCGTAAGCGTGCGCCACCTGCTGCACGACATACTTGTAGACCTGCACCTGGTCGGCGGTCTTCGTCAGCGTCGAGAAGGTGATGCCAAGCTCGTGCTGGGCAGCGGCCACCTCGTGGTGGTGCTTGTCCATGTCGAGGCCTATTTCCATCATCGTGGAAACCATTTCGCCGCGGATATCCATCGCGCTGTCGACTGGCGCCACCGGGAAATAGCCGCCCTTGGCGCGCGGGCGGTGGCCCATATTGCCGCCGCCAAATTCGGTGTAGTCGGTGCCGGTGTTGGTCGGCAGCTCGATATCGTCGATGCGATAGCCTGAGCCTGCGTAGCCATCTTCGAAACGCACATCGTCGAACATGAAGAATTCAGGCTCTGGCCCGACATAGATGGTGTCGCCGATGCCGGTCGATGCGAGATAGGCTTCGGCACGCTTCGCGGTCGAGCGCGGGTCGCGGGCGTAAAGCTGGCCGTCCGAAGGCTCAACGATGTCGCAGAAGATGCTGAGCATCGGGGTTTCGGAGAAGGGATCGGGATAAACCGCATCCATATCCGGCTTCAGGATCATGTCGCTTTCGTTGATGACCTTCCAGCCTTCGATCGACGAACCATCGAACATCAAACCGTCTTCCAGCGCATCCTCGTCCATGACCTTTGCCGCCATGGTCAGATGCTGCCACTTGCCCTTCGGGTCGGTGAAGCGAAGGTCCACCCATTCGATGTCGTTGTCCTTGATCTGTTTTACGACGTCTTTCGCACTAGCCATGGTGTATTCTCCAGCATTGGTATGTTTCGTTCGAGAGGTGCGCCCGTGGGTTCCCATCAGGACGCGGAAAGTAAGAGCCTTTAGCGGTCAGATCGCATCGTCGTCTGTTTCGCCCGTGCGAATGCGCAGGGCGCGCTCTATGGGCGAGACGAAGATCTTGCCATCGCCGATCCTGCCCGTCTGGGCCGCTGCGGCGACCGCTTCGACCACGCGGTCGGCCTGGTCATCAGGCACTACGACTTCAAGCTTCACCTTGGGGAGGAAATCGACGACATATTCAGCGCCGCGATACAGTTCGGTGTGGCCCTTCTGACGGCCAAAGCCGCGCGCTTCGGTAACGGTGATGCCCGAGACGCCGATTTCATGGAGCGCCTCCTTCACTTCGTCGAGCTTGAAGGGTTTGATGATCGCTTCGATCTTCTTCACTTGGAACGCTTTCCCCGTATTTGCACCCGAGCCCCGTATTTTCACCCGAGGCGGCGCGTGTTCTTGGCATTTATCGATCAAGAATCGTGCCAATGGCTGTCACACTTCGGTAGCCGATCCCCGCGCGGGCGCAAGGATCATTCCGAGTGCCCGGATTTAGTGCATGATTGTGCAGCGCAGCGCAACCGTGCTTAAGGGGAGGGCGGGCGCTGCCTAATTATTGGGCAGTGCGTGCGCGGATCAGAGGCGCAGGCCGGTGGTTTCGGGCAGGCCGCACATGATGTTGAGGTTCTGGATGGCCGCGCCGGAAGCGCCCTTGCCGAGGTTGTCGAGACGGGCGATCAGGCGGACGTTCCAGCCGCCCTCATTGCCGCAGACGAACAGTTCGATGCCATCGTTCGCCTCCGCGCCGTCGCGCAGGAGCAGCTCGGCAGGAGCTTCCCCTTCGCCTACGTGCACGATCCGCGATCCAGCATAAAAACTCAGCAACTCGGCTTGCAGAGTATGGGCGTGCGGATCGGTGCTCATCGCGCCAAGGTGCAGTGGCACCTCGACGATCATGCCGCGAAAGGCAGGCACGACAGAAGGTGCAAACAGCACTTCGTGTTTGAGACCCGCGTGCAGCTTCATTTCAGGCCGGTGCTTGTGAGCCAAGGTAAGCCCGTAAGTGCGAAACGCGATGTCCGGCTCGGCAGCGAAGCGATCGATCAGCGCGTTGCCGCCGCCCGAATATCCGCTGACCGCGTTGACGGTGAAGGGCCAGTCGGCTGGCAGCAACCCGGCGCGGACCAGCGGCGCAATCAGCGCCAGAAACCCCGTCGGGTAACACCCCGGATTGCTGACGAAACGCGCATTCGCGACTCCC
The DNA here is from genome assembly GCF_003264115.1 of Erythrobacter sp. KY5. Classification (NCBI taxonomy): domain Bacteria; kingdom Pseudomonadati; phylum Pseudomonadota; class Alphaproteobacteria; order Sphingomonadales; family Erythrobacteraceae; genus Erythrobacter; species Erythrobacter sp. KY5. The sequence continues at coordinate 1,262,611 of NZ_CP021912.1, forward strand.
TTGTGTCCAATCAGCTCAGGGAAACCGTAAGTCCATCCCTCCGCCACCCGGTGCGCACTCGATGCGTCGATGATCCGCGTGTCCGATCCCTCCGCCAGCTTCACCGCCTCGACAGCGGCGTCATCGGGCAGGCACAGGATTGCGATATCCGCTTCGTGCAAAGCCTCCTTGCGCGCACCAACGTCCTTGCGCTGCGCATCGTCCAGCACGAGCAGCTCGAACTCCTCGCGCCCTTCAAGCCGGTCGCGGATTTCGAGGCCGGTCGTCCCGGCAGCACCATCGATGAAAATGCGGGTAGCCATGGCGCAAAGCCATAGCCGGATCAGTCAGCGAGGCAATGGGCCTTCATGTAGCCGCTTGGCCCCTGAGGGCCGAGGCAACCCCAGATCCATTCGCCCGCGACGTCCAGAACCTCGATCATCGTCCCGGCTTCGAAGCGGGTGATGATCGGCGAATCGTCGCGGGTGTTCTCCATCACGTCCGCGCCGCTTTCTCCGATAATGCGGACATGGGGGATGACGTAATGCGCCGCGAGATGTTTCCCGGCGAGTGCGATGTGAGCAAGATCGCCGCGCAGCGCGAGCGTTCCGGGCGCAGGTTTTTCGACCGGGCCTTTAAGACCCAGTGCGCCTTCAGGAACCGTGTATTCGTGATTGTGGCTGCCAGCGCCGCTCATTCAGATCGTTTTCCTATTCGCCCCTGCTCGCGGCGCTTAGCGGCAGTCGAGTTGATCGGCAAGCCACGCGCTTTGCTTGGGCTGCTAACGTTCACCCGCCAAAGCGGTTCCGTAGCATATGCCAGCTTGCGCGCAGGCCATATGCCGCGCCTCCCTTGGAACGGCCCGGCTTGGCAAACGGGCGCCAGGCGAAGGTGTCGAAGTGCACCCAGTCGATCCCTTCGCCGACGAAGCGGTCGAGGAACAGCCCGGCGACGCTTGCTCCTGCATAAGGATTGGTGTGCGCATTCGAGATGTCGGCGATGTCGGAATTGAGATATTCGCGATAGCTGTCTGGCAGGGGCAGACGCCAGGGTTCATCGTCATTCGCCTTGCCCGCTTCGGTCATCTGGGCGGCGGTGTCGTCCTTCCTCGCCATCATGGCGGCGTAATCGGGACCAAGCGCCACGCGCGCCGCGCCGGTGAGCGTCGCAAAGTCGATGATGAGCTCCGGTTCTTCCTCGCTCGCCCGCGTCAACGCATCGCCAAGGATCAGGCGACCTTCGGCATCGGTGTTGTGAATCTCGACCGTGAGCCCCTTGCGGCTGGAGAGGACGTCGCCGGGGCGAAAGGCGTTTCCGGCAATCGCGTTCTCGACAGCGGGGACCAGCAGGCGCAGGCGCACTTTCAACTTCGCCTGCATGATCAGTTCGCCCAGCGCAATCGCGTGCGCCGCACCGCCCATGTCCTTCTTCATCAGGCGCATGCCCGTTCCCGGCTTGATATCGAGCCCGCCCGAATCGAAGCAAACGCCTTTGCCGACGATTGCGAGAACCGGATCGCTGTCCAAGCCCCAGGTGAGGTGCATGATACGCGGCGCGTGCTTGCGTTCCGCCGCGCGCCCGACGGCGTGGACCATCGGATAACCTTGCTCAAGCGCATCGCCGCGCGTCACTTCAAGCTCGGCCTTGTAGGTTTTGGCAAGCCGCTCGAACTGAGCTTCCAGCGCGGCGGGTCCCATGTCTTCGGCAGGCGTGTTGACGAGATCGCGCACAAGCAGCTCGGCGCGCGCTTCGGCCATCGCGGCGTCGATCTTACCGGCCTCTCCGGTCAGCAGAACGCGCGGGCCGGCCGCGTTCTCATCCTCTTTGTATCGCGTGAAGCTGTACTGCGCCGTGAGCCAGCCGAACATGGCCGGACCAGCGCCCGTCTCTGCAGCTTCCCCGGCGAGGCGATACGTGCCTTCGGGAAGCGCCTCGGCAAGCCTGGCAAGGCACCAGCTTGAAAGCTCCTTGGGGTTCGCCACCCCGCCAACCGCGAAGAAACGGTCGCCATCGGGCACAATGCCGACCTGGTATCCCTTGCCCTCGAATTTCTGGCCGGAAAGGCTCGCGCGCTGGCTGGCGGAAAGCGACTTGGTAAAATCGTCAAACCCGCTCTCATTGACGAGGTATATGTCGATCGCGTCCTGTCCGCGATCGGGTTGGATAAGGTCTTGGATGTCGGTCATGGCCTGTCCATAATCGCGCTGGCATGCATGTCACGCAGGAATTGGGCCGTGAGGGGAGTTTACGCATGATACGCTGGATGGTTGTCGCAGGTGTGGCCGTGTGCCTTGCTGCCTGTTCGACGCCCGAAGAAATGGATCAGTCGATCACGGATCAGGTTGGCGAAGGGCTGACCGAAACCGGGCGCGAGACGCTGGAACGCCGCGTGCCGGTCAATGCCGAGGCTGGCGAGGTACTGATCGAGAGCGACACCTATGAATTCGCCTATCGCTGGCCCAGACAAGCTGCGGCGATCCCTGCTCTGGATAGCGCGCTCAAGACCATGGCCGAACGCACCCGCGCTGAATTCGAAGCCAGCGCCGTGGAAGCAGAGGCGGATGCGGCGCAATTCGGTTACGATTATCGCCGCTATGCTTCCCAGTGGACATGGGAGGTCGCCGCCGACACGCCGCGTTTCCTTGCGCTTACCGGCAGCCGATATTTCTACACCGGCGGGGCGCATGGCAACTCGACCTTCGATGCGATCCTGTGGGACCGGGAGGGCGATGCATCCAAAGGCCCGCTCGAACCTCTCGCGGTGTTTTCCGACGTTCCCGCACTCTATGCAGCGGCGAGCAAGCCTTACTGCATAGCCCTTGGCAAGGTGCGGATCGAGCGTATCTCGGAAGCAGGCCTGGGCGATGCCATCGAGGACATATGCCCCGAGCTGAGCGAACTCACAATCTCGCTAGGCACGTCGAACGGCCGCACGATTGACCGGCTGGTGATGATCGCCGCGCCCTATGTGGTGGGGCCATATGCGGAAGGCTCCTATTCGATCGAAGTGCCGATGAATGCCGAGATGCTCGCGCTGGTAAAGCCCCGATACCGCGCGGGATTTTCGCTCGCGGATTAGAGGAGCGCGCGTGGCCTCTCGCATTCGGGCGCGCCTTTCGCTATATGACCGCGCATGACAGAATACCAACTCGTCGAGAACGAACAGACCGTCTATCGCGACGGCACGATCAAGCTTCACACGCAGGAAGGCTTTGACGGCATGCGCGCTGCGGGCCAGCTGGCCGCGCGTATCCTCGATGAGGTTGCGGACATGGTGCAGCCCGGCGTCACGACCGAGAGCATCGACACGCAGATCCGCGAAATGATGCTGGATGCAGGCGCGGTTCCTGCAACGCTGGGCTATCGCGGCTACACTCACTCAAGCTGTATCTCGATCAACCACGTAATCTGCCACGGCATTCCGGGGCCCAAGGTGTTGAAGGATGGCGACATCCTCAATGTCGACGTGACCCCGCTGCTAGACGGGTGGCACGGTGACACCAGCCGCATGTTCTTCGCGGGCGAGCCGTCGATCAAAGCGAAGCGGCTGGTCGATGTGACTTATGAATGCCTGATGCTAGGGATCGAGGCAGCACAGCCCGGCGCTCGTCTCGGCGACATCGGCGCAGCTATCGAGGCGCACGCCAAGCAGTTCCGTTACGGCGTCGTGCGCGAGTTTTGCGGCCATGGTCTGGGCCGCCTCTTCCACGATGCACCCGAAGTCGTACACGCGGCAAAGGCTGGCACGGGTCCGGAGCTGAAGCCCGGCATGTTCTTCACGATCGAACCTATGATCAATCTCGGAAAGCCCTGGGCAAAGGTGCTGGGCGACGGCTGGACCGCCGTGACCCGCGACAAGTCGCTCTCGGCCCAGTTCGAACACTCGATTGCGATCACCGAAGACGGGAACGAGATCTTCACGAAGAGCCCGACGGGTAGGGATGCGCCGCCTTATTGACGGCTACTCCCGGCTCGATACCGGGAGTGAACCTTCCAGCGGCACAAAGGCCAGCAACGCGCCGGCCATCACCACGATCAATCCCATGGAAAAAGCGAGCATGGCGAGCGTCGGCTTGGTCAGGCGCTTTTGCGTGACCCACTCATAGGCTAGAGCGACAACGATTGTGATTGGCGGCTGGATTGCGATGGCGACGGGGTCGGGCAGTTCGAGCACCTGAGTCACGCGTGCATAGGCTGGCGTCATGAAGGCGAGCGTCCCGATCAGCATCGCCATGCGGTGCTCGGCAATGCGCTTGCGGCGTGCGAACCATAGGGCCGCGATGTACAGCGGGATGAAGGTCGCAAAGGCGGCGATGTTGACGATGGTCACTTCGACGCGGCCCAACTCCTCACCGATATTGACCGACAGGATCAGGCCCGAAACGGTCATTATCACGACGAGCACAATGGAGGATCGTCCCAGCGTCCGGTGAAACGCGAACCTGCCGCCAGCCGCGAGAAACGCCTGCCCGGCCAGCAGCGCCAGCCAGGCGATCATCGCTACTGCGTGAGTGATGACGAGCGGCGTGTAGCGCACCTGCACTTCAGGGTGAGCGATTGCTTTGAGGCCGAATGCAAGAATGCTGGAAACCACCAGCGCAACGGCTATCCACCCCAGAAGCCGGTTTGCTTGCTCGAATGGGCTCATATCTCGCGTGCAGCCCTGATCGCCGCGCCCGCCGCAAACGGAGCGATGGCGACCAACAGCAGGCTGATCGCGGCGACAAAGCCAATGCTGGCGGCATCCGACCGGGCGAGCGCGCCTGCGCCGAAAATCAGGATCGGCAGTGCGAGCGGGATGAGCAGCAGGCCCGACAGGGCGGCTCCGGCGCGCAAAGATGCGGTGAGGGCGGCGATCATCAGGCCAATGGCCGCAAGCCCGGGAGTGCCTGCGAGCAGACCAAGGACAAGCAATTGCAACGTCGGCCCATCGAGCGCCAGCAGCGCGGCGGCCGGGAATGTCGCAAGGATCAGCGGCGGCCCAAAGCTCAGCCAGTGTGCTACAAGTCGCACCGCCATCATGAGTTCCTCGGTAACGCCGCGCAGCTTCAGTTGGTCGAAAACGCCCAGCTCGATATCCTGCGCGACCAGCTTTTCCAGCGGAAGGATCGCCGCGAGCAGGGCGGCGATCCACACGACGCCGCCGCCGGTGCGCGACAGCAGGTTCACGTCTGGTCCGACCGCGAAGGGGTAAAGCATCGCCACCGCCACGAAGAAAACCACCGGCAGCGCCGCGCCTCCGCCAGCAAAGGGGAAGAACTTCGACAGGTCGCGGCGAAGCATGGCGCCGATCACAGCGCTTCTTCCCGCGCGGCGAAGTCCTCAATCGCAAGCGTGCGCAATCCCGCAATTGCGAGCGGCTGGTGCGAAGCGATGAGAGCGATGCCGCCGCCGCCGACATGAAGGGCGATCAGCGCGGTCACCTGCTCGATCGCCGCCGTATCCAACCCGCTCAGCGGCTCATCAAGCAGCCAGATCGGCACTCCGCGATTAAGAAGTGCGGCAAGCCCGGCGCGCTTCCTCTGCCCGGTCGAAAGGTAACGCACCGGCACGTCGAGCAGCGGTTCGAGGCCAAGCACGCCGAGCGCCCGTGTTGGATCGGTGCATCCATCAACGCGCTCCCAGAAATTGAGCGCCTTGCCAAGCGGCAGATCGGGATCGAGCGCTGTTCGCTCATCGAGCAGGCCGAGCGCACCGTTCACCGTCACGTCCCCCGCAAATGGCGAAGCCAGGCCGGCCATGGTCCGGATCAAGGTCGTCTTGCCGGTCCCGTTTGCGCCCGTCAGGTGGAGAGCCTCGCCCGCGCCGAGATCGAACGAAAGCCGCTTGAAAAGCAGTCGGTCGCCGCGCCTGCAGGCAAGGTTTGAGGCTGACAGTTGAGCTTGCATCGTCAGTGCGTTAGGCAAAAGCGGTGCTCCCTACAACACAATGCAAGAGGTTCCTCCCCGATGGCCAATGTCCCCGAATTTGACGAAGCCGAACGCAATCAGCTGCTTGCCGACCACCCGGAATGGGAGCTGGCGCGCGAGGGCAAGGCGATCACCCGCACTTTCCAGTTCGGTGACTTTTCCGAAGCGTGGGGCTTCATGAGCCGCGTCGCGCTCGCCGCCGATGCACAGGATCACCATCCCGAATGGTTCAACGTCTACGCCAAGGTCGAGATCACGCTGACCACGCACGATGCAGGGTCGAGCGGCGGGTTGTCACTGCGCGATGCAAAGCTGGCGCGCGCGATCGACCGGCTGGTCTAGAGGTCGGTTCCCACACCTTGCGTGCGGACCTGTTTGCGAACCATGCCGGGCAGCCAGCGCGTCAGGAAGTGGAGGCGCTTGGCTGTTTTTCCGACCGTGTAATCCAGCTTGTCGCCATGGACCGCCTCCCAGACCACAGGGGGAACAGTACTGACGGGTGAAACCTCGATCCCGGCTTCTTCAAGCCGTTCCTTGCCCGTCTGGTTCGAATCGGGCGTCACGTTGTCTATGATCGGGGTGTCGATGAAGCCGGGGCAAAGCGCGGTGACCTTGATGCCATCTTCGGCCCATTCCGCATCGAGGCTGCGCGTCATCCCGCGCACGCCCCACTTGGTTGCGCAATAGACGGCAAGGTTAGGCGCGCCGATTATTCCGGCAAGGCTCGCCGTATTGATCAAAACCGATCCCGGTGCCGTTTTCCTGAGGTGGGGATGCGCAGCCTGCGCGCCGTAGATCACGCCTTTGAGATTGATGTCGAGCGTGGCCTCGATCTCATCGGAGGTCTGTTCACCGATCGGGCCACCGTGCCCGATACCGGCATTGTTGAACATCACATCGATCCGGCCACCCGCGGCAGTCGAGGCGGATTCAAGCGCGACATCCCACGCAGCCCGGTCGCGCACGTCAAGCTGATGCGAGTATTTGTAGCCGCCGGGGATCAGGCCAAGTGTATCGGCCATGCCCTGAACATCGACGTCAGCCACGGTGACGAACCAGCCACGCTCGCCAAAATAGCGAGCGACTTCGCGGCCGATGCCCGATGCTCCGCCCGTGATGAAGATATGGCGGCGTTGTTCAGCCATGTTCGTGATCCCTCTTCCCCGATTTCAATTTGAAACGGGTCTAAGGCGCGAGAGGCTAGCCGCCAAGTCCTTTCACATGGGTTTTGCCTTCCACGATTTGCGCTGTCGAAGGCTCCAGCACATCGCCCAGCGGCTCGGCGCGACCGCCCAGCGTTTCAGCAAGGAAATTCTCGGTGATCGCGTAAAAGGCAAGGTTGTTTTCGGGCTTTGCAAAGCCGTGGCCTTCATCCGGGTAGAGCACGTAAGTGACCGGAATACCCGCATCCTTCATCGCGCCGACGATCTGGTCGCTTTCGGCCTGCTTGACGCGCGGGTCGTTGGCCCCTTGCGCGATCAGGAGCGGCTTGGTGATCTGGTCCGCCTTGTAAAGCGGGCTTGCGGCCTTGAGCAGCGCGAGGCCTTCCTCGGTTTCGGGATTGCCCATGCGTTCGTGGAAGATCTTCACCATCGGCGCCCAGTAAGGCGGGATCGTGGAGAGCAGGGTTTCAAGATTGGACGGGCCGACCACGTCGATACCACAGGCGAACACCTCCGGCGTGAATGTCAGGCCAGCAAGCGTTGCATAGCCGCCATAGGAACCGCCCATGATCGCGACCTGATCGCGCGGGGCAATGCCTTGCTCGATCGCCCATTCGACAGCGTCGATGAGGTCGTCATGCATGGCAAGGCCCCACTGCTTGTTGCCTGCGTTGATGAAGTCCTTGCCAAACCCGGTCGAGCCCCGGAAGTTGACCGACAGCACGTGATAGCCGCGATTGGCGAGCATCTGGTGCTGCGAGTTGAACCCATATTCGTCGCGTGCCCACGGTCCGCCATGGACAAGCAGCACCATCGGTCCGGGCTCTTTCGGCTTGCCATCGCCGTCAGGGTCGCTTCCCGCAGCGAGCGTCAGGAACGAGGGCAGCGTCAGGCCATCACGGCTCGTGATCTCTATCCCGTGCATCGGTTGGAGCGGCGCGCCTTCAAGTTCGGGCCGCGACACGTAGAACGGGTCGAGCGTGCCCGCCTGTCGGTCATAGATGTATGTCGTCACCGGCGCTGTTAGCGGGTCGTTCCATATGATCCAGATGTCGTCATCTTCGGTCCGGCTCGAAATGCCGAAATCGCCTTCGAGCTTGGATTCCAGGAAATCGAACGATGCGCTGATCCCAGCGTCAAGCGCGGTGAACTCGCGGCGCAGATATGTGACGGTGTAGCCGAGTACCTTGCCAGACTTCTGGTCGCGCAAGGTGCCGCTGATATCGGCCTTGTCGTCCTGCGCTATGAGTGTGCGTTCACCGGTCGCCGTGTCCTGCGCATAGAGCGCAGCGGTATTTCGCCCGCGCCCGTCGAGCCAGTACAGGACACTGCCATCGACAGTGTAGCCTGCGGGCGAGGTGGTCATGGAATCTTCCATCGCGGTGGTCTCGAACGGTTCTTCTTCGACCGCGCCATCGCTAAAGCGGAAATAGTCGGTCCCGCCCGCATCATTCTGAGCCATCGCCATGCGCAAGGTCAGCGTGTCATCCGCCATGAACCCTGCATAGGCGTTGTTCTCATAGACGAGTTCAAGCTCGCCCGTCGTCAAGTTCAAGAGATGAACGTCATGCCATTGCTCATCGCGGTTGTTGAGGCCGATGAGGATCGCGTTCTTGATCGTCTCCGAAGAGCCGACAATCTGCACGCGGGTGTTCTCGAACGGGGTCAGCGTCGTTTCATCTCCGCTCACGACATCGACACGGTAGAGAAGGAAGTTCTCATCACCCGCCTTGTCCTGAATATAGAGCAGGCTGGTGCCGTCCGGTGACCACATGTGCTGGCGAATGGGCCGGTCTGTCGCCTTGGTCATCGCCTTTGCGTCATCAGGATTATCGCGCGGTGCCATCCAGATATTGAGCACGCCTTCATAGGGTGCGAGCCAGCTGAGCCACTTCCCGTCCGGACTGATCTGTCCCTGCGCTTTCGTCGGATTTCCGAACAGGTGACTGCGCGGGATCATCGGGATGGTGTCGAGTGCTGGCATGGTGTCTCCCAGAGAGTGTTTCCTGAATGCGGTCACACCTAGGAACCGCATCGCGCGATGCAACGTGAAACTCCACCAGCGGCACTTTTGCGACGAGCGGAGTCATTAAATCGCGATTTTATACCATCTGGGACATTCTTCACGGCAATCGCCGCGAATAGTTGGACGATCAGTCACGACGAAGGCCCCGACGGGCGGGGCCGAAATGACAAGGATCGTAAACTGATGAAAACCATGATGTTTGCCCTCGCTGGCGTTTCCCTCTCGGCCGGGCTTCTGGCTCATGCCGCGCCTGCCGATGCGCAATTCCGCAGCCTGCGCAACGCGGTCAAAAAGGTTGAAGACACCGCCAACGACGTGCGTGAAGCGGCCGAGGATGTCGAAGCCGCCGCACGCACTGTCGAAGGTGTCGCCAACAGCGATGGCCGCTCGATCGTCGGCGCTGTCACGGGCGGACGCGGCGCTGCTGTCAATCAGGCGATGCGCCAGCGCAGCAACTATCCGCAGACCGCGCGCGCACCGGACCATGTTGGCCGCGCCGCGCCGGCACCTGCCAAATTCGTCGACCAGATTTCCTGCGCGAATCTCAATGTCGGCGACGCTTTCGTTGCAGAAGCGGGCGACTACACATTCAGCCAGGGTATCTCGACCGAGACCCGCGGCGGCCTCATAAATCGCGCTCCAACGAGCCCGGCGAATGGCTGTTTCTTCCCCGGTCTGGGTGTTGGCGATGTGCTTTACGTGGAAGTCGACAAGGCGGCTTACGAACGCGGAACCTATCGGATCCAGTGCGTGTCCTACGACGGCAGTGAGCAGCTCGACAATGTGTACGGACCCAATCAGGGCAATTACACAGGCAAGGATGTGATGCTCCACACCGGCCACTCGCTCGGCTACACCCCGACGGCCACCGGCAGCAACTCGGACCGTTCAAACGCTTACCGCGACTACCTCAACCAGCGTGGCCGCGCGATGCTGACCTTCAACTTCGCCCCGCTGCACACGGACAAGTCGGGCACCGACTTCTTCTGCCAGTGGTACGACCGCGACACGAACAAGAGCGCGGTTGCCTTCACCTATCGTCGCGGACCGCAGGGCTGAGGCCAGGCGACGCGATACTCGAAAACACCGGGCAAGGATTAGCGTGCCCCCTTCTCGGTGTGCGGCGGTCGGTTTTCTCCACAATGCGACCCAGAGGCTAACCGGCCGCCGCAACCTTTATTCCTTTCAAGATCAATGAGAGTTCAAACCATGTTCAAACCCCTCATCGCTCTTTCCAGCGCCGCCATCATCGCGCTTGCGCCGATGGCCGCCACGCCTGCGATGGCCCAGTCGAGCTCAAGCTCGGTTCCCAAGGACGGATCGTGCCCCACCGGCTTCAAGCAGTCAGGCTCGAACTGCACCTCCAACAGCAAAGTGGCGCTGCCCAAGATCGGTTCTTGCCCCACAGGTTTCCGCGCTTCGGGCAATTACTGCGTGGGCGACGGTGACGATTATGCCGAGGTGCGCGATGGCTCGTGCCCGTCGGGCCTCAAGGCCTCGGGCCGCTACTGCGTGAAGTGATCGCACACCCCATCTGCGATTTTCTGCGGCGCAATGGCGGGGGAGGCCGGGCTTTCGGGTCCGGCCTTTACCTGTCATGTGCAATATTGCGAATCGGCTGGTTATTCAGGCGTTTGGTATAGGGATCGAAATCGATGAGCGACCATCAAAGCGAACCAAATCAGGACGTGAGCGAGGCGCTGCAGGCCGTCGTGGCCAAGGCCTATGCCGCCGTGGCCGAACCGCAAAGCTTCGTGCCGCTCCTCAACGACCTGATCGAAGCCGACGCGCAGATGGGCGGCATCGGCGAGGCTGCAGACATGCACTTCGCCAATGCCGAAGCGATCTTCGACAAGGTCTATCCGCTCGACGAAGCGGACTATTCCTCGATGCTGACGCACCTGGAAACCAGCCTTGAATGCGACCTTGCCATCGACAGCAAGCTGCGTGTGATCACGGTGAACGAACGCGTATTCGAAACCGGCGTCGAGGCGGAAAGCTTCGCGCCTGAATGGTTGTTCGATCCCGCGCGTATCAAGGTGGAGCAGGCGCGCCTGCGCAAGGCGGCAGTGGGCGATGACCGCATCTTCCTGCGTCTCTTCACCGACCCCGAAGACGAAGCGGGACGCTGGTTCTCAGCCTACCGCGTACCCTACAGCGGGGTTCACATCATCGCATTGCAGGCCGTGCGTCTGCGCTGGGACGAAAAAAGCGCCGAGGCATTCCAGCGGGCCTTTGCCCTGACCGAAACCGAAGTTGCGCTGACAAAGCATCTGGTTCGCGGCGGTTCGACCCGCGAATTTGCCGAGCTTCGCGGGCGCAGCGTTGGCACTGTGCGCAACCAATTGAAGGCGTTGCAACGCAAGCTCGCGATCAATTCCAAGGAGCAATTGCTGCTTCTTTATGCAGGCTTCATCCATTCGCTCGACCCGCCGCATGAAGGCGACATGGAATTCGAGCATGAATGCAACTTTCTCTACGCCGATCCACAGGGCCGGTTGATCGCCTGGGAGGAGCACGGCGATCCCAAGGGCAAGCCGGTATTGTTCTTTCACGCGCTTGAAGGCCCGTTGTTTACCCCGCAGGTGAGCGAGGCAGCGCGCGCAGCGGGGCTGAGGATCATCGCTCCGTGGCGTCCTTTCTATGGCGAGACGACAGGAGAGAAACAGGGGCCGCAATCGCCGCTGCTGTTCGCCGACCGCCTGACCGATTTCCTCGACCATCTCGGGGTCGATAAATGCGTTGCCCTCGGCACACAGGCAGGGACGCCGTTCCTCGCCGCGTTTGCGCAAAAGCATCCCGAACGGTTGCACCGAGCCATCGCCGCCGGACCGTTCCTTCCCATAGTGGACAGCGACGATTACCGGTTCCTCACCACGCGCCAACGCACCCACTTCAAGATTTCGCGCGTCGCGCCCGCCTTTGCCCGCGTCTATATGCGCGCAATGCTGGCAAGCATGGGGACAGGCGAATTCTACAAGTTCGTCGAGGATTATTACGACAGCTGCTCGCGCGAAAGCGCGACCGTCCAGCGGCCCGAAGTCGTGCGCAATTTCCGCAAGGCTGCCAACTACGTGCTGCCGCGCGGCAAGATGGGTCCGGGCGACACGATGCTGAACTGGTCGGCGCAGTGGGGCGGCTTGCTGGAAGGGCTGGGGGACCGGCTCACCCTGCTGCTGGGGGACGAGGACGCCAACACGCCGACCGAATTCGCGCGGCTTTCCGCCAAGCGTTTTGGCCTGAGCGAACCGGTCATTATCGAAGACGCAGGCAGCTTTCTCATCGAGGACCAGCCTGAGGCCGTGTTTGAGGCCGTGCGGAGCGCCTTTGCTTGAGCCAAGCCCTTAAAGCGCCGGGTTGGCGTAAAAGTGCCAGGTGAAGATCGCCATCGCCCCGCGATGCGGTGACCAGCGTTCGCCCAGCTCGCGCGTCTCCTTTTCCTTGGGCCGCTCTTCCATATCGAGCAGGCGTTTGACGCCTTCCTGCACAGCCAGATCTCCGGCTGGCCAGATGTCGGTGCGACCTTCCGCAAACAGCAGGTAGATTTCCGCCGACCAGCGCCCGATTCCCTTGATCCGGGTGAGCTCTTCTATCGCGTCTTCGTCATCGGCGGGAAGGTTGTCAAAATCGAGCTCGCCCGCGTCGACCAGCTCGCACAGACTGCGCGCATAACCCTGTTTCTGGCGCGACAAGCCGCAGGCACGCAGCGTGTCGAAATCGCGTTCCAGCAGGCATGCGGGCGTGAAGTCCTCGCCCAGTTCGGCTTCCAGCTTGTTCCACATCGAAGTCGCCGCCGCGACCGAGACCTGCTGCCCCACAATGGTGCGAAGCAGGGTCTTGTAGCCACGGTCACGCAGGCGCGGTGCGGGGTAGCCAATGCGCGCAAGTTCCTCTCCCACCCGCTCGTCCTTCGCGGCCAGTGCGTCCATTTCTCGAGTGATGATTTCGGCAGTCAGCCCCATGGTCCAAACCTCTAGGTTGCACTTGGCAATGGAACTCCCTAGCTGACAGGCCACATTTTCCAAGCGCACTTCCTTGCGCTCAACCTTTTCGAGAAGGACATGCCTTTATGCCCAAGCTGGTCGTCACCAATCGCGAAGGCGAAACTAGCGAGATCGAGGTCGAAAGCGGCCTCAACGTGATGGAAGCCGTGCGCGACAACGGCTTTGATGAATTGCTTGCGCTGTGCGGCGGATGCTGCTCGTGCGCGACCTGTCACATCTATGTCGATGAGGCACCGGCTGATCTTCCTGAAATGAGCGAAGACGAAGACGACCTCCTTGAAAGCAGCGACCACCGCAACGAAAAGTCGCGTCTGTCGTGCCAGATCCCGCTGACCGACGAGCTGAGCGGGCTTAAGGTAACTATCGCCCCTGAAGATTGATGTTGTTTGCGGCGAGGCGGGCCAGCGCCTAAATCGCTCATCATGAACATCACTCAACCGTTCGGCGATACACTCGCCCTTATCGGAAACACACCGCTTGTACGCCTTGCCGGACCCAGCGAGGCGGCGGGCTGTGACATCTGGGGCAAGTGCGAATTCGCCAACCCCGGTTCGAGCGTGAAGGATCGCGCGGCGCTTTACATGATCCGCCACGCAGAAGCGCGCGGAGAGCTGAGGCCCGGCGGCACCGTGATCGAAGGTACGGCTGGCAACACCGGCATCGGCATTGCGCTGGTGGCGAATGCGCTGGGCTACAAGACGGTCATCGTCATGCCCGACAACCAGTCGAAGGAAAAGATGGACACGCTAAGAGCGCTTGGCGCCGAGCTGGTCCTCGTCCCTCCGACAAAGTACGCCGACCCCTGCCACTTCCAGCACGTCTCGCGCCGCATGGCGCAAGAGACGCAAGGCGCGATCTGGGCGGGCCAGTTCGACAACACCGCCAACCGGCGCGCTCACATAGAAGGCACCGCGATCGAGCTGTGGGAGCAGACCGGCGGGAAAATTTCAGGCTTCACCTGCGCGGCTGGAACGGGCGGGACGATTGCGGGCGTGGGCATGGGGTTGAAAGAGAAGAACCCCGACATCCGCATCGCGCTGACCGATCCGCACGGCGCTGCGCTTTTCAATTACTACGCGCATGGCGAATTGAAGGGCGAAGGCTCTTCCGTGGCCGAAGGTATCGGGCAGGGGCGCATAACGGCCAACCTCGAAGGCGCGCCGATCGACACGCAATTCCGCATCTCGGACGAAGAGGGCCTCGTCTGGGTCGAGCACCTTCTTCGCAAGGAAGGGCTGTGCCTTGGTCTGTCGAGCGGCATCAACGTCGCGGGCGCTATCGAACTGGGCAAGCAGCTGGTCGCAGACGGGGTCGAGAACCCGCAGATCGCCACGATCCTGTGCGACACCGGCTTCCGGTATCTCTCGACGCTATACAACGCTGAATGGCTCGCTTCGAAGAACCTGCCGGTGTTTGACTGGCTCACGCAATCGACAAGCGATTAATCGACAGGCCAGCAAAGCCGCGCTAGGTCGTTTCACATGACCGGCGGACGATTTGAATCGAGCGCGAGTGAAAGCGAGGGGCCACCCGAAGGTGCACCTCTTGGCGGGACACGTGCAGAAGCGGCGCAGCGCCTCCAGGTGGGGGTATTCGGGATTGTCTCGATGATCCTGCTTGTGGGCCTTGCGAGCATTATCGGCACGCAGGCCGACCGGACCGAGAATGGCGCAGTCCCGGAAGCCGCTCCGACTACCGAACCCACAGAAGCTTCATCGCAGCGCGACCCGCTGGCCGATGCAGGCATCGTCCCCGACATGCCCGCAGAGCCGAGCCCGACGCCTACGGCAAGCCCGACCGGCCCGGCGCTGGACCTCCCGAATGCGCCCGCAGGCACGGGTCCGACCGGCACGCCCGACCAGTAGGATAGAAATGCGCACGATGCCTTGGCGGCTCCCCGCACTCTCGGCGATCCTTGTCGGCTCGGTGCTGGCCTTCGCCTACTTCTACGAGAGCGGCGAGGAAGTGGAGCGTGTTCAGTCGACCGTCGAAAGCGCCACTTCAGTCGGCGCCCCCGCCGATGGAGAATCGCAAGTCGGGCTGATGACCAGCTTGCCGATCTATTGGCCGCTTGAGACCGAGTTTGCCGACCTTGCATCGGGCGACGTTGAAGTACCGTGGCAGCGAAAGGTGATCGAGGCGCGCTACGAGGTCGTGCCTCTCGATACGCTTTCACCGATCCCGGCGCTCGACCCGCAAGCGCCGCCAACCGATCCGCTGGAAGGGTTGCAGTATCTCGCCGTGATACAGCCCAGGGGGCTATCTCCTGCGGACAATGTCGCGCTCGATGAGTGGGTGAAGGGAGGTGGACGGCTCCTGCTGGTGCTCGATCCGCTTCTGACCGGGCATTACCACATGCCGCTTGGCGATCCGCGCAGGCCTGTCGATGCGGCGTTGATCCCGCCGGTAGTCGAGCGCTGGGGACTGGCAGTCGAGTTCGACGAGGAGCAGGCTCCGCTTCGCGGCGTGTCATTCGCCAATAACAGGCTGGAACTCGCTATGGCCGGAGCAATCGTGGTTGACGACGCGGCGCGCGAGACTTGCGAAGTCACCGCTGGCGGAGCGATGGCCCGCTGCGATGTGGGTGAGGGGCGAGTGACACTGCTCGCCGATGCAGCCGCATTCGAAGCAGAGCGGCTATCGGACGACCGATCTGCTACGCTTCAGGCGCTCGCACGCTATGCGTGGGAGTGACAATCGGTTTGGGAATATTGCGGGAACGCTCCCTCGTGCAGCCGGAAATGGTGAGACTCGGGTGGGAATTGTTCGCGGATTCGCCCTCAAACACCCGCACTGGAACGGGAAAACGCGGGATTCATGGGATCAACAGGGGTTTGACAGGTACGTAGGTAGTCACAGAAAAATACCGTAAATCAGATATTTACCGCGTAATCCCTAGATATTCCTAGAAAAACCCTAGCCACCCGGTTGCTTCCCGGATATTAACGGGACCCATCGAACATGCCGATTTGCCCTGCGCTGGCCAGATGTAGCCGGCGCACTGCTCTCGCTCGCGCGGGGGTGGTGACGGGGAAGTCGTGTCTGCACTTGATCAGAGGCAGGCACACAATTTTCGGCATGAGCGAGGAGGAATGAGGCCAGCTCTCCCGTTTGCGGGTGAGCCAAATGGGTAGGGGTTCGACGCGTGCCAGCGCAGGGAGCATATAATGGACAGGCCTATTCGCCAGTTGGCGATAAGGGTCGCTATGTCCTGCCCCCTGCTTTTCGCAAGGCGGTGAAGGAAAGCTCGGACGGCTCGAAGACGCTGTGCCTTGCGGTCCACGACAAGTACGATTGCCTGATCGGTTTTGGCCTATCGCGCATCGACGAACTTCACGCGCAGCTTGAGAAAGAGGAAGAGCGCGCCATCCGCCTGGGTGACAGCGATTTCGACCCGGACGAGCGTGCGCAGCAGCTGTTCGGGTTCGAGCAGGTGCCTTTCGACGACAGCGGCCGCTTCGTGATGCCTGAGCATCTCAAGGAACTCGGCATGGTCGAGGACGGGCTCTACTTCCACGGCGCGGGCAAGTTCTTCTTCGTGTGGAACCCCGAAGAGCTTTCGCGCATGGGCCCTGCCTTCCGCGGCGCGCAGGCAAGCTGCCGCACGCAGATGGCGAAGGCCAAGGCGAAGGGAGCGAAGGCATGACCGCTCCTCATATTCCCGTCCTGCTCGACGAAGTCGCCGCCGCAATCCAGCCAGCGCCCGATATGGCCATCATCGACGCGACCTTTGGCGCGGGCGGCTATTCGCGTGCGCTGCTTGAAAAGGGCGCGCGCGTCTATGCGTTCGACCGCGATCCGAACGCGATCCGCGACGGGCAGGGCATGGTCGCCGAATTTGATGGGCGTTTGTCGCTGCATGCAGAGCGCTTCTCCGCCATGCGCGAAGAAATGACCCGCATCGGCGTGCCGCACGTCGATGCGGTGGTCATGGATATCGGCGTATCCTCGATGCAGCTCGACCAGGGCGAGCGCGGCTTTGCATTTAGCGCCGACGGTCCGCTCGACATGCGTATGAGCCAGGCTGGCGAGAGCGCTGCTGATTTCCTCAACACCGCCGACGAGGCCGCGATTGCTGACGTGCTCTACCAGTACGGCGAAGAGCGCCAGTCGCGCCGCGTCGCCCGCGCCATTGTCGCCGCGCGCCCGCTGGAGACGACCGGCGATCTGGCGCGCGTGGTGCGCAGGGCATTGGGGCACAAACCGCACGACAAGAAGGATCCTGCAACGCGCAGCTTTCAGGCGGTGCGCATCCATGTGAACGATGAGCTTGGCGAACTGCGCGCTGGTCTCAACGCGGCAGAAACTCTGCTGCGCGAAGGCGGGGTGCTGGCGGTTGTCAGCTTCCACAGCCTCGAAGACCGGATCGTGAAGCGTTTCCTCAAGGAAGCCAGCGGCGCAGGACGCGCCGTGTCGCGCCACCTTCCGGGCGAAGTCCCCGGACCGCCGCCGACCTTCACCAATGTCTCCAAAGCCATCCGCCCGAGTGATGCAGAGATCGAGCGCAACCCCCGCTCGCGTTCCTCGATCCTGCGTCACGCCATCCGCACTTCCGCCCCCGCAAGAGAAGGAGTTCAGCCATGATCACCCCCGGTTCGCGCATTCGCCAGATGGGCTGGGTCGCGGTGCTGGCGGCGTGCGTGGCGCTGTTCGCCCTGCTCAGCTTTCAGGTCCAGACCGTGCGCAGCGAAGTGCTTCTGGCCGAGCGCGAAATCATCGGGCTCGAACGCGAAGTGCAGATGCTGGAAACCGAGTTCCAGACCCGCGCCAGCCAGCGCCAGCTCGCAGAATGGAACGCTGTCGAGCTTGGCTATCAGGCCCCGCGTGCGGACCAGTATCTTGATAATGAGCGGCAGCTTGCAAGCCTCGGCGTTCCTGCCGGTCCCGATGCGCCTTCGCCGATCCGCGTGGCGCGCTCCGATCTCGCTGGCCCCGATGCGAGCCCGCGCGACATGGTCTCGCCCATCACCGGCGCTCCGGTAACGCTTGCATCGCTCGATGCCGACGACGATGCAGGTGCCGTGTTTACAGAGGCATTCGGCGACTTCCTGATCGAAGCGTCCCCAATTCGCGCCGCCAAGGCGCAGAGCGGTGCGCCGACACTTCGGTCTGATGCTGTCCTGATGTCAGCGGATATCTCGCAATGACGACGTTGGCCCTCGATCGGGGGCACCGTCCGACACGCACATCGACGCCGCGCGAAGTGAAACGGGTGGAGACCCGGCCGGAACCTGGGCTTGAGAACGATAGCGGACCAGCCATCCCGGCAGGCCGCATTCATTCGGTTCACATGCGCCAGTCGCTGCTGGTTACCGCGCGCCTCCGGCTCTTCATCATGGTCGCACTGCTTGGCGTTGTTGCGCTTATCTCGCTGCTTCGCATCGGGTATGTCGGTTTCGTCGGTGCCGCGCCAAGCCAGACCAGCCTTGCAGAGGCACTGCTGCCAAGCCGCGGTGAAATCACCGATCGGCACGGCACACCGCTCGCCCGGACGTTTCCGGCATATGCGCTCTGGTTCAACCCGCGCGCGATGGAGGATGAAGGCTCGCCGCTCGTCGCAGATCCGGCGGATGTGACCGCGCGCCTGATGGAAATCTTCCCGGACCTCGACAAGGAGCGCACTCTGGCGATCCTTAAATCTCCACGCGGAGGATATATCCAGCGCCGCATCCTACCCGAAGATGCCAACCGCGTATTTGGTCTTGGCGAGATCGCGCTCGAAATACCGCGCGAATCCGATCGCCACTATCCGCAAGGGGCGCTCGCCGCGCATATCCTTGGCTACGTCAAGGAGGACGAGAACCGCCGCTTCGAAGGGCGGCTTGGCATGGAACAGGTGCTCAATGAGCAGCTTTCCGACAAGGCGATGCGCGCTGAGCCCGTGGCGCTTTCGATCGATCTGCGGGTACAGGGCGCTCTGGAGGACGAACTGAGCAAGGGCATGCTCGCGACCAATGCGATTGGCGCAGCTGGCATCGTGCTCGACGTTGATACTGGCGAGATCATGGCGATGGCCTCGCTGCCTGCGTTCAACCCGAACCTTTCCGATGCGCACAAATCGCCCAACATCTACAACCGCGCGACCAACGCGACCTATGAGCTTGGATCGACGTTCAAACCGATCACGGTTGCCGCTGCCATCGATGCAGGTGTTGTTCGCAACATGTCGGCCGCATGGGACGCAAGCCCGGTCGAACTGGCCGGGCGCACCTTCCGCGACCTGAAGCCCAAGGGCGACACGCTGACCGTCCCCGAAGCGCTGGCGTATTCTTCCAACACCGTCACCATGCGCATCGCTGACGAGCTGGGCGAGGAACGCCTGCGCCAGACCGTCATTGATTTGGGTATGAAGGAACGCCCGGTGATCGAATTGCCAGCACGCGGCATGCCGCAATGGGCCGAAGAACGCCCAAATGGAACATGGTCGCGGCTCACGAACATGGTGGTGAGCTATGGCCATGGTCTGGCCGTTACGCCGCTGCACTTGGCGACAGCCTACTCCGCGCTTGTGAATGGCGGCATCTGGCGGCCTGCCACGCTGCGCAAGATCGAACCGGGCGCAGCGCCGCGCGGACGCCGCGTGTTCAAGGCATCGACCTCTTCGCGCATGCGTCAGCTGCTTCGCATGATCTCGATCTACGGCACCGGTCAGAGCGCTGATGCGCCGGGTTATCGCGTGGGCGGCAAGACCGGCTCTGCTGAAAAGCCGGGTGCTGGCGGCTATCGCCAGACCGCACTGATTTCGTCTTTCGCGGCCGCGTTTCCGATGGATCGCCCGCGCTATGTGGTCGTGACAATGCTCGATGAACCTAAGGGCACCAAGGCTGCGCGCGGGCAACGCACCGCGGCCTTTACGGCGGCTCCTATCGTAAGGGAGCTGGTCCCGCGCATCGGCCCGATGCTGGGTGTTCGTCCTGATACCAATCGCGATGTCGATATCTCCGACCTGCGCTATCTGATCGAGAACCGCAAATGAGACTGGCAGCCTTGATCGAGCGCGCTGGCCTGCCAGCGACTGATGCAGGTGATGCCAGCGTCACCGGTTTCGCCATCGACCATCGCAAGGTCGCGCCCGGCACAGTTTTCGGCGCTTTCCGGGGCGCGAACTTCAACGCCGAGGATTTCATTCGTGCCGCTATCGAGGCCGGGGCTGTCGCCATCGTTGCGCGCAGCGAGGCCAAGGTCGAAGGCGCGCTTCACATCGTGAGCGACGAGCCGCGCCGCGTCTTTGCTCAGCTTGCCGCCGGGTTCTTCACGCCCGCGCCGCAAACCATCGTCGCAGTGACAGGCACGAACGGCAAAACCTCAACGGCAGAGATGACGCGCCAGATCTGGCGGATGTGCGGAGAGCGTGCGGCGAGCATCGGCACGCTTGGTGTGACCACGCCCGATGGTAGCGTCTCGACCGGCCTCACGACCCCTGACATCGTCACGTTCCTATCGAACATGAGCGGTCTGGCGCGCGAAGGCGTTACCCATGTCGCCTATGAGGCATCCAGCCACGGCCTCTCGCAGTTCCGCAACGAAGGTTTGCGCGTCAAGGCGGGTGCCTTCACCAATTTCAGCCGCGATCACCTCGACTATCACGAAACGATGGACGCCTATTTCGAAGCCAAGATGCGGCTGTTCGACGAGGTGGTCGAGGACAACGGCAAGGCAATCATCTGGGACGGCGGGGAAGAATGCGAGTGGACCCGCCGCGCCATCGAGCACGCGCTATCGCGCAAGCTGCACGTGCTCACAGTGGGCGAGCGAGGCGATTTCCTGCGCCTTGCCGCCCGCGAGGCGACCCAGCTGGGGCAGGTGCTGACGGTCGAATATGATGGCGAAAGCCGCGCGGTCAAACTGCCGCTGATTGGTGCCTACCAAGCTGCCAACGCCCTTGTTTCGGCTGGTCTCGCAATCGCAACCGGATCGGCCAGCGCGCAGGTCTTCGACGCGATCGGACGGTTGCAGCCCGTGCGCGGACGGCTTGAACGCGCATGCCTTACTGCAAGCGGCGCGCCGGTCTATGTCGATTATGCGCACACGCCCGACGCGCTCGAAGCCGCGATTGCCGCACTGCGTCCGCATGTTGACGGCGAGAAGGGCGGCAAACTCATCGTGGTCTTTGGCGCAGGCGGAGACCGTGACACGGGTAAGCGCGCGCCAATGGGCAAGGTCGCTGCCGACAGCGCGGATCTCGTGATCGTTACGGACGACAATCCGCGCGGCGAGGATCCCGGTGAAATCCGCGCAGCCGTGCTTGAAGGTGCAGGCGGAGCGGATCATGTCCGGGCCATCGGCGGACGCCGCGAAGCCATCGCGGCTGCGATCGCGCAGGTTGGAGCACATGACATTATCCTCGTGGCAGGCAAAGGTCACGAGCAAGGACAGATAATCGGGTCGGGAGAGACAATGCGAGTTATGCCGTTCGACGATGTCGAAGTCGCGCGTGAATGCGCGGCGCTTGCTGCTAGGGAGGCGTCGCAATGAGCGCCGCTCACGCACTGCTCAAAGCCTGGCCCGCGAACCCGCGCGATGCCTTGCCGCTCGCCCTTTGGGACGCCGAGGGCATTGCTGCAGCAACCGGTGGCAAGGCGAGCCACGCCTTCCAGGCATCCGGCGTCGAGATGGACAGCCGGGACGTGCGGCCAGGCGATGTCTTCGTTGCGCTCAAGGGCGATGCGATGGACGGGCACAAGTTCATCGCCGCAGCTTTTGCCAAGGGCGCGGTCGCCGCGATCACCGACCGGCCCGTCGATTTTCCGCATGTGTTGGTCAACGATACGACCAAGGCGCTGCACGACCTTGCTCACGCGGCGCGCGAACGCGGCTTTGCCAAGCGTATCGCGGTCACCGGCTCAGTCGGCAAAACTGGCGTCAAAGAGGCCATCTTCGCCTCGCTCGACCGGGCCAGCCGCGGCGCGGCGCATCGCAGCGTTCGCAGCTACAACAACCATGTCGGCGTGCCTTTGAGCCTTGCCCGGATGCCAGCGCGCGCCAAATTCGGCGTGTTTGAAATGGGCATGAACCACGCGGGCGAGATTGCGCCACTTTCCGATCACGTTCGCCCGCATGTCGCGCTCATCACCACGATTGCCCCGGCTCACATCGAGAACCTGGGAACGATGGAGGCAATCGCCGACGAAAAGGCGCAAATCTTTACCGGCCTCGTCAAAGGCGGCACGGCGATCATTCCGGCGGACAGCGAGTATGCGAAACGCCTGATCGGCCACGCAAAGGCGCTCGGCGTGAAGATCGTGACTTTCGGACGCAGCGAAACGGCCGATGTGCGCTTGCTCGATGCCATTCCCGGCCCCAGCGGCGGCTCTATGGTCACGGCAGACCTTGGCGATACGCGCCTGTGCTACACCATTGCCGAGCCGGGAGAGCACTGGATTGCCAACTCGCTGGGCGTGATCGCTGCTGTGCGTGCGGCAGGCGGCGATCTTGCAAGCGCCGGCCTCGCGCTCGCCGAGATGGGCGGGCTGAAGGGGCGCGGCGCGCGCTTCGACATCCCGGCTGCTGGCGGTAAGGCTTTGCTGGTCGATGAAAGCTACAACGCTAACCCGGCTTCGATGCGCGCGACGCTGCGCGCGCTTGGCCAGACACCGGCGCACCGCCGGGTCGCGGTTCTGGGCTCCATGAAGGAGTTGGGCGACTTCGCGCCGCGCTTCCACGCGCAGATCGCCGAGCCGCTGATTGAGGCCAAAATCGACCACGTGATCCTTGTCGGCGACGAGATGCGCGCTCTTGCTGTCGAATTGGGGAGAAGGCCTGCCAACTCGCTTGGCTTTGCGCCCAGCTTCGCCCAATGCGATAGCCCTGCCGAAGCGATTGCGGCGCTCGAGGAATATGGCCTGACGCACGGGGACGCTGTGCTGGTCAAGGGCTCCAATTCGGTTGGTCTTGGCAGGTTGGTACAACACTTTACGAAGGCGCGTGGATGAAGCGCCTCATTGGGATCTAGATGCTCTACCTGCTTGCCGAATGGCTGGGGTTCGAAGGCCCGCTGAATCTGGTCCGCTACCAGACCTTCCGGTTCGGGGCGACATTGATGACGGCGCTGATCATCGGGATGATTATTGGGCCAAAATTCATCAACATGCTGCGCGTTCGTCAGGGCAAGGGCCAGCCGATCCGCGAAGACGGGCCGCAATCGCACCTCGCTAAGCGCGGTACGCCGACGATGGGCGGGTTGATGGTGCTGGTGGCGCTGACGCTGTCGCTGCTGTTGTGGATGGACCCGCGCAGCCCGTTCGTCTGGGCATGTCTCGCGGTGACGATGGGTTTCGGGATCATCGGTTTTCTCGATGATTATGACAAGGTGACCAAGGCGAGCCATGCAGGCCTGTCTGGCAAGGTGAGGCTGCTGCTCGAATTCGTGGTTGCCGGCATTGCGAGCTACATCATCGTCAGCCAGATCAGCACTGATCTTTATATCCCGTTCTTCTCTGACGTGCAGATTCCGTTAGGGCCTGCCTATTACGTCTTTGCCGCCGTGTTCATTGTCGGCTTCGGCAATGCGGTGAACCTGACCGACGGTCTCGATGGCCTGGCCATAATGCCGGTCATTATCGCGGCGGGTACATTCGCGATCATCGCCTACCTAGTCGGGCGCACCGATTTCACCCAGTATCTCGGCATTCCGTATGTTGAGGGGGCGGGTGAGCTTGCAATTTTCTGCGCCGCCATCATGGGAGCGGGGCTTGCCTTTCTGTGGTTCAATGCGCCGCCTGCCGCCGTGTTTATGGGCGACACTGGCAGCCTCGCTCTTGGTGGGGCGTTGGGCGCGATTGCGGTTGCGGCTCATCACGAAGTCGTGCTGCTGATCGTGGGCGGATTGTTCGTGGTCGAAACCGCCAGCGTCATCATCCAGGTCTTCTGGTTCAAGCGCACTGGAAAGCGTGTCTTTCGCATGGCGCCGATCCATCACCATTTCGAACAGCTCGGCTGGTCGGAAAGCAAGGTCGTGATCCGGTTCTGGATCATCGCCATCGTGCTGGCTCTGGTCGGCCTGTCCACTCTCAAGCTGAGGTAAGGACGCTTTCGTGATCACCTCATCCGCCTTTTCCGGCCAACGCTTTGCAATCCTGGGCCTTGCGCGCTCCGGGGCGGCAGCGGCTGAGGCCCTGTTGGCGAGTGGGGCGCAGTTGACGGTCTGGGACCGGCAGGATGTGGCGCGCACCCCGTTCGAGGGGCGTTGCGAGATCGCGGATCCACTGGAAATGGACCTCTCGGGCTTCGATGCGCTCGTCGTATCGCCGGGTGTGCCGCTCAACACCCACCCGATCGCCGGTCATGCCGCGAAGCACGGCGTTCCGATCATCGGCGATATTGAGCTGTTCGCCCGCGCCCGGTCACAGCTGCTGCCGCACAAGGTGGTCGGCATCACCGGGACCAACGGCAAATCGACGACCGTGGCGCTGGTCCATCACATTTTGAAGATGGCCGGCATCCCGTCGCTTCTCGGCGGAAATATTGGAGAGCCGATCATGGCTCAGGAACCGCTCGCGCCCGGAGAGAATGGCGAGGGCGTCTATGTGCTCGAGCTGTCGAGCTACCAGATCGACCTTACCACCAGCCTTGATTGCGATGCCGCCGCGCTCACGAATATCACGCCCGACCACCTTGACCGGTATGACGGCTTTGCCGCCTATGCTGCCGCGAAGGAACGGTTGTTCTTCATGCAGTCGGCGCGAAACCTTGCCGTCTTCGGAACGCTCAAGGAACCGGTGGGCGCAATCTATCGTCGCCAGCTTGAGCTTCGCGGTGAAGATCGCGCGGTGGCTGCCGATCTTGACGCGCTGCGGGAGCGGCAAGGCGAATGGCCCAGCCTCCAGGGGCCGCATAATCTTGAAAACGTGGCCGTGGCTGTCGCTATCGTCGAGGAACTGGGCGTAACCGAGGCGCAGTGGCAACACGCCCTGCCTCGCTTCAGAGGTCTACCGCATCGCATGGAAATCGTGTGCGAAGAGGACGGCATTCTCTTCATCAACGACAGCAAGGCAACCAACACCGATGCGAGCGCCCCGGCGCTTGTCGCTTTCCCGCGCTGCGACGGTGGCAAGGCGCGCATTCACTGGATCGTCGGCGGACTTGCGAAGGAAGACGGGCTTGGCAAGTGCGCCGAGCATCTGGAAGACATTGCTGCCGTCTATACCGTTGGTGAAGCAGGGCCACGTTTTGCCGACCTTCTCGAAGGCCGGGTTCCGCGCGTTGAACGGTGCGAGCTTGTGAGCGAGGCTGTTCGCCGTGCGAAGGAGACCGCTACCGAGGGAGATGTCGTCCTGTTTTCGCCTGCTTGCGCGAGCTTCGACCAGTTTCGCGACTACGAAAAGCGCGGCGAGCATTTTCGGCAGTTGGTCGGCGTGATCGCTGATTGCGACGTCGATTGCTCGGCAGCATGGTCGGCAAAGGACAGTGCACTATGAGCGGCGCCTTCATCCCCACGCGCGGCGATGCAAAGTTTCACGCGCCGGTGCCGCAGAACCGGGGTTTTGCCGATCGGGTGCGGATCTGGTGGCGCGAGATTGACAAGTGGCTTCTGGGCATGGTGCTGTTGCTCATGGCGCTCGGCACGGTCGCGGTCGCGGCCGCTTCACCAGCGGCGGGGCGTCAATATCAGGTCGCCGAATTCGCGTTCTTTCAAAAGCACGTGATCTTTCAGGTTCTCGGCATAGGCGTGATGCTGTTCGTATCGCTTGCGAGCCGCGATAACGCGCGGCGCATGGGTATCGTGATGGCGGTCGTCATGCTGGGCCTGATGCTGCTTGTCCCCGTGATCGGGGTCGAAGTGAATGGAGCGAGGCGCTGGATCAATCTCGGCATGCGCCTGCAACCGAGCGAATTTCTGAAGCCCGGCTTTGCCATCCTGCTTGCGTGGATGCTTTCATGGCGCCTGCGCGATCCGAGCTTGCCGGTGGTCGCCTATGCTACGCTCACCATGGCGCTCGTCGCTGCGCTTCTGATGCTTCAACCCAACCTTGGCGCGACGATCCTGTTCGGCGGGGTCTGGTTCGTGCTCGTCCTCCTCTCGGGTGTCTCGCTTCAGCGGCTAGGTGCTCTGATCGCGGTGGGTGTGAGCGGTTTGACGGCTGCCTATTTCCTCTATGACAATGCGCGCTATCGCATCGACAGCTTCTTTGGCGGCGGCGTCGCATTCGACCAGGTCGATCTTGCGCAGCGCACGATCCTCAATGGCGGCTGGACTGGCACCGGCCTGTGGCTTGGGCGGCGCAAGATGAGCTTGCCCGAAGCGCACACCGATTACATCTTTTCGGTTATCGGCGAAGAATTTGGCCTGCTTATGTGCGCCTTGATCCTGCTTCTGTATGCCGCCATCGTTGCGCGTGTGCTGATAAGGATGGTGGACGAAGACAATCTGTTCGCACTTCTCGCAGGAGCGGGGCTGGTGTCGCTGATCGGGGGTCAGGCTTTCATCAACATGGCGGTCAACCTGCAGCTGTTTCCGTCCAAGGGCATGACCTTGCCGCTGGTAAGCTACGGGGGATCATCTACGCTCGCTGTGTGTTTCACTCTTGGGCTATTGCTCGCCATCACCCGCCGGAATCCGTTCCTTGAGCGCGAAAAGCCGGGATTGAAGAACCTGTTCGAGAGGAAGGAAGGCCGCGCATGAACAGCGAAACCGCGACAGGCGCGTCACGCCACTTTGTCCTTGCCGCAGGCGGCACCGGGGGGCACCTTATCCCGGCCTTTGCACTGGCCGAGGAACTGCACCAGCGCGGCCACCACGTCGCTCTCATCACCGATGATCGCGGGGCCAACATTCCGGGCAAGCCCGATTATCTGACAGCACATGTTCTGCCTGCGGGCCGTTTCGGCAAGAACCCGCTCAAGTGGATTGGCGGTATCCGCGCAGTGCTCGAAGGGCGCAACATGGCGCTGCGCCTGTTCGAAAGCTTCGAGCCGTCTGCCGTGATCGGCTTTGGCGGCTATCCCGCTTTGCCAGCTTTGCTCGCCGCGACCTCCGCCGACATCCCAAGCGTCGTCCATGAGCAGAATGCGGTGCTTGGCCGAGTGAACCGGCTGCTAGCTGGCCGGGTGGAAGCGATTGCGACCTCTTATCCCGATGTTGCCCGGCTCAAACCGAAGTTCGCGGGTAAAGTCCATCTGGTCGGCAATCCCGTCCGCGAAGAGGTACTGGCGCTGCGCGATGAGGATTTTCCTGCCTTTACCGAAGAAGGCTTGCTGCGCGTTCTCATTACCGGCGGCAGCCAGGGCGCAAGCGTGCTTTCCGAGGTCGTTCCCGATGGCCTCGCCATGTTGCCCCCTGCGCTTTGCCAGCGCCTTCAGGTGACGCAGCAGTGCAGGCCCGAAGACGTTGACGCCGTGCGCGAACGCTATGCGAGCCACGACATCCCGGCAGAGCTCGGCACCTATTTTGAAGACATGCATGAACGCCTCGCAGGAACGCACCTCTTTATCGGACGTGCGGGCGCATCGACCATTGCCGAACTTACCGCAGTAGGCCGCCCGGCAATCCTCGTGCCATTGCCAATCGCAACCGACGACCATCAGGCCGCCAATACGCGCGAGATCGTGAAGGCAGGCGGGGCACGGATGATCCGGCAGGCGAATTTCACACCCAAGGAACTGGCAAAGCAGATACAGGCACTTGCTCAAAAGCCCGACAGCCTTTCAAACGCTGCACATGGCGCGTGGAATTGCGGTCGGCCCAAGGCTGCGCGGGATCTTGCCGACCTCGTTGAAAGCTTTGGCGGAGTGGACCTGATGGACGTAATCCGCGTGGGCGAACACAACACGCGCGGCGCATCACAGGAAGCTCCCGTCGCCAAGCCGGCAACGAAGGACCGCGCAGCATGAAGGGCGTTGGCACCGACATAGGCGTCATCCATTTCGTCGGTATCGGCGGGATCGGTATGTCCGGCATTGCCGAAGTCATGCACAATCTCGGTTACACAGTGCAGGGCTCCGACATCAAGGAAAGCCCGGTGATCGAGCGCCTGCGCGAACAGGGTATTTCGGTTCGCATCGGGCACGAGAAAGAGAACGTCGAAGGCGCTGCCGTGGTCGTGACGTCGAGCGCGGTGCGCCGGACCAATCCCGAAGTCGCTCACGCGCTTGAAAACCGCACGCCTGTCGTCCGCCGGGCGGAGATGCTGGCCGAGCTCATGCGCCTTAAATCGACCGTCGCGGTCGCGGGCACGCACGGCAAGACAACAACCACCAGCATGATTGCCAGCCTGCTCGATTGCGGCGAGATCGATCCAACGGTGATCAATGGCGGCATTATTGAGCAATATGGCTCAAACGCGCGCATGGGCGGCAGTGACTGGATGGTGGTCGAGGCCGACGAAAGCGACGGCAGCTTCCTGCGGCTCGACGGCACGATCGCGGTCGTTACCAATATCGACCCCGAACATCTCGACCATTACGGCGATTTTGACGGGGTGAAGAAGGCATTTGTCGAGTTCATTCACAACGTGCCATTTTATGGCGCGGCAATCCTCTGCGTCGATCACCCCGAAGTTCAGGCGGTGATCGGCGATGTGCGCGACCGCAAGGTCGTCACATATGGTTTCTCGCTTCAGGCCGACATTTGCGGGGTCAACGTCCGCCCTACCGAAAGCGGCAACACGTTCGACGTAATCGTGCGCCAGCGAGGAGAGGAGGACCGCCGGATCGAGGGCGTGCACCTTCCCATGCCGGGTCGCCACAATGTGCAGAACGCGCTCGCAGCGATAGCGGTAGCGATCGAGATGGGTTGTTCTGACGAGACCATCTGCAACGGCTTTGGCAGTTTTAGCGGGGTCCGCCGGCGCTTCACCAAGGTTGGCACTGTGCCGTTTCCGACCGGCCACGCTACGATCATCGACGATTACGCCCACCACCCTGTCGAAATCCGCGCCGTGCTTGGCGCAGCGCGCGAAGCGACCGAGGCGGCAGGGGTGGAAGGCCGCGTGATCGCGGTCATGCAGCCGCACCGCTACACACGCCTCAACGATTTGATGGACGACTTTCAGAACTGCTTCAACGAGGCCGATATGGTGTTCGTCACGCCTGTCTACGAAGCAGGCGAAGAGCCGATCGAAGGCGTGAGCTCCGAAAGCCTCGTCGCGGGCCTTAAGTCGCGAGGGCACCGATCGGCGCGCACGATAGAGGATCATGATGGCCTTGCGGCAACACTCGCCGAGGAATTGCGCGAAGGCGACATGGTCGTGTGCCTCGGCGCGGGGGATATCACCCGCTGGGCGGCTACCCTTGCCGAAGCGATTGAATCACAACGGCCAAAGAACAGGGGCGCATGAACGAAATGGTGCAACCGGGCGACTGGTACGACATGGACGATGGCTCCGCTCCGACAAGCTCGGTCGAGGGATCGGCTGGCGGCGTGGTTCCGACCGATGATATTCGCGGCACACTGACCAAGGATGCGCCGCTGGAGAAGCATGTCTGGTTTCAGAGCGGAGGCAAGGCCGACTGGCTGTTTGAGCCCGCTGATGTCGACGATCTGAAAAGCTTTCTCGACCGGCTGGACAGGCAGATGCCCGTGATGGCGCTGGGCGTGGGTTCCAACATGATCATCCGAGATGGCGGTGTGCCCGGCGTGGTCATCAAGCTGGGTAAACCGTTCATGGACGTTGAGATCACTGGAGACACCACGCTGAAAGCCGGTGCGGCGACCCCGGTCAGCATGGTCGCACGCCGCGCCGCGAAGGCCGGGATCGACGGGCTGTCCTTCTATGTCGGCATTCCCGGCTCGGTTGGCGGCGTCACCCGCATGAATGGCGGATGCTATGGGCGCGAGACCTGCCAGGTGTTGACCGATTGCGATGTGCTGATGCCCGATGGCGAGTTGGTGACGCTTACCAACGCGGATCTGCAGTATTCCTACCGCCATTCCGCGCTACCCGATGGCGCGGTGGTGGTCGAAGTCCGCTTCGAAGGCTTCCCCGGCGATCCCGACACGATCAAGGAGGAGATGGACCGCATCTCCTCGCAGCGGAAGGATTCGCAACCCATCGGTTCGCGCACGGGCGGCTCGACCTTCAAGAACCCCGATGGCCACTCTAGCTGGAAGCTGATCGATGATGCCGGCCTTCGCGGCTTCAAACATGGCGGCGCGATGGTGTCTGAAAAGCACTGCAACTTTCTGATCAACACCGGCGATGCCACCAGCTCCGATATCGAGGGGCTGGGCGAACTGGTGCGCGAGAAAGTCTACGCCAATTCGGGCATCCAGCTCGAATGGGAGATCAAGCGAGTTGGTAGGCCGTGAGCGACGCCGCGCCCCTCCATGTCGCGGTCCTGATGGGCGGCTGGGCGAATGAGCGTGAGGTTTCTCTGATGTCCGGCGCAGGTGTGTCCGATGCGCTTGAAATGAACGGCCACCGCGTCACTCAGATCGACATGGGCCGCGACGTTGCGCAGCGTATCGCCGAGATAAAGCCTGACGTCGTGTTCAACGCGCTTCACGGAGTGCCGGGCGAAGATGGCAGCGTTCAGGGCATGCTCGACCTCATGGGCCTGCCCTACACCCATTCGGGAATGGCGACCTCGGTTATTGCCATCGACAAGCAGCTGACCAAGCAGGCGCTGATCCCGCATGGCGTTCCTTTTCCGGGCGGACGGATAGTGGCGACGAAGGACATTTTCGAGCGCGATCCGCTTCCGCGCCCTTACGTTCTCAAACCCGTTAATGAAGGGTCTAGCGTCGGCGTCGCCATTGTTACGGAAGACTCCAACGTGGGCAACCCGATCAATCGCGACGCGCTCGGACCGTGGCAGCAATTCGACCGGCTTCTCGCCGAGCCCTTCATCAAGGGGCGTGAGCTTACCACTGCCGTGATCGACAGCGCTGATGGGCCGCGCGCGCTTGGCGTGACCGAACTCGTTATCGAGCACGGCTTTTACGACTACGAGCACAAATACACCGAAGGACGCACCCAGCATGTGTGCCCCGCCGACATCCCCGCCGAAATCGCTGCCTTGTGCGAGGACTACGCGATCCGTGCGCACACGGTGCTCGGCTGCCACGGCACCAGCCGCACGGATTTCCGCTGGGACGACGAGGCAGGCGAGGATGGCCTTTTCGTCCTCGAAACCAACACGCAGCCGGGCATGACGCCGCTCAGCCTCGTCCCCGAGCAGGCCAAGCATGCCGGTATCAGCTACCCCGAACTCGTCAAACTGATTGTTCGCGAGGCCCTCAGGGTTCACGCCGCGAAAGGAGGCGCAGATGGCTAAGATCAAGCGTTCGAGCGGCAAGGGCGTTCGCCGTGCTGCAAAGTCGCAAAGCCGAGCAGCAGGCGCACGCCGCGCAAAGGCCAGGACCAGCGGCTTCGTCGACAGCGCGATGGGCGTGCTGCCGTTTTCCGAAGAACAGTGGAGCACGATCTGGCTCACGGTGATCATCGGCGGTGCGGTCTGCATTGCATTTGTCATCGCTAACCTTGCAGGCGTGCCTGCCATGGCACAGGCGCAGGTTGCCGCCATGGCGTCCGACGCTGGCTTCGAGGTCAAGCGTGTGCGTGTCACCGGCACAGACCGCATGGACGAACAGGCCGTCTACGCCATCGCGCTCG
Organism: Erythrobacter sp. KY5; assembly: GCF_003264115.1. Classification (NCBI taxonomy): domain Bacteria; kingdom Pseudomonadati; phylum Pseudomonadota; class Alphaproteobacteria; order Sphingomonadales; family Erythrobacteraceae; genus Erythrobacter; species Erythrobacter sp. KY5. The sequence goes on from NZ_CP021912.1 coordinate 1,294,243, forward strand.
CTCATCGCGACCGGCCTATGCCCGAAGTCGAGCTTGAGGCGCTGCGCGAGCAACTCAAGACGCAGCTTCCATGGGTGAAGGACGCGCGGGTGTCGCTCCAGCTGCCCTCGACGCTAGCCATTGATATTGTCGAGCGCACCCCTCATGCGGTGTTGCAAAAGCCGGATCGCCTGATGCTTATCGACCTTGAAGGCGCTGAACTTGAGCCGATTGCCCGCGAGGATGCTGGTGAGATGTTGCAAATTTCCGGCCCCGGCGCCGCGCAACAGGTCGCGCCGCTCGGTCAGCTTCTCGCAGCAGCCCCCGCGCTTCAGCCCCAGGTCGAGACTGCCGAATGGGTCGGCAATCGCCGCTGGAACCTGACTTTCAAGAGCGGGCAGGTGCTTGCACTTCCCGAAGGCGCGGAAACGTCGGCCAAGGCGCTGGTCAAATTCGCGCGCATGGACGGACAGAACCGCCTCATTGGCGGTGAAGTCGCGACTTTCGACATGCGTTCGCCGCCGCGCATTTATATGCGTGTGCCCGGCCGGGCCGATGCAATTGAACTGGCTGCCAATTCGTCTGCGGAGTCGCAGTGATGGCCTCCAAGCCCTCCGCTAAAGCTTCCGGTCGCCTCGCCAAGATTTTCGGCGCGGTGAATGTCGGCTCTTTCCGCATCTCGGCGATGATCATGGGCGAAACCGAAACCGGCGACCTTGTGGTTCTGGGTTCGGGACATCGTGCCAGCGCGGGGGTCAAGCGCGGCTATGTGACCGATATGAAGGCCGCGACCTACGCCATCCGCGATGCGGTTGAGCGTGCTGAGAAGAATGCGGGAACCAGCATTCAAAGCGTTTGGATCGCCTGTGCCGGGGCAGGGCTCAAAAGCTCTGTCAGCAAGGTCGAAATCGAGATCGGCGGTCGCCGGATCGAGGAAGAGGACATCGAGCACCTGCTGATTGAAGCGCAGGGCATGATCGAACCGGACGGGCGCAGCGTGCTTCACGCCATCCCTGCGCACTACACGCTTGATGGAGCGCATGGCGTCGCCAATCCGCGCGGTCTCCATGCAGAGCGGCTGGGTGTCGATATTCATGTCATGCTCGCCGATGGTGCGCCGGTTCGCAATCTGATGGAAGCTGTTCAGAACGCTCATCTCGAAGTCGAGGCCGTCGTCGCGACTCCGCTTGCCTGCGGATATGCCTGCCTGACCGAGGAGGAGCGCGAACTGGGCGTGGCGCTGGTGGAGATCGGCGCGGACGTTACCAATGTTTCGGTCTTTGCGGCAGGAATGCTGCTTGGCCTTCGCGCGATACCGATGGGATCGGGCGATATTACGGATGCGGTCGCGAGCGCTTTCGGGATCCGCCGGTTCCAGGCCGAGCGGCTGAAATGCGTTTCGGGTTCGGCCATTGCATCGCCTTCCGATCACCGCGAGATGATCCCCGTCCACGGTCCGAACGAGGGTCCTGGCGAAGCAGGTTCACCTCAGGCACGCGGTGCGGATGACAAGAACCGCATCCCGCGCGCAGAGCTTATCTCCGTCATCACGCAAAGCCAGTCGCAGTTGACGACAGAGATCGGAAAGGCCTTGAAACAAATGGGCTTTTCGGGGCCGCGCGCAGGTCAAGTTGTCATCACCGGCGGCGGCGCGGAGCTCGCTGGGTTGGCCGAATTCACGCAAAGCGCGCTCGCCATGCCAGTGCGAATTGGCCGCGCACCCACGCTCACAGGCCTTCCTGAAGCGCATGCGACACCGGGCTTTGCTGGCCTTGCAGGGCTGTGCCTTTATGCGGCGGAAGACCCGGTCGACATTCGCGCGATTGGAGCGCGCTATACCAGAACACGCGACTTTGGAGGGTCACTTGATCCCTTTATGGGTATTGCCCGTTTATGGAGAGCGCTGCGCGAGAATTTCTGAAACATGCGTCTTGCGGGCCTCGAATTAAGGCCAAGCGGGATTCAACTTGCGCGCGAGTTGGTATAGGAACGTTATTAACCGCCTGTGGATAAGGAAATGTGCGGTATAACTAGCCCATGACTATTATGTCACAGACGGTATGACGCCGCGGAAACTGGGCGAGACAGAACCTAAAACGGGCCCCCTAATGCGATATCTGACGGGGCGTCTGGAGGAATAAAAGCGATGAGCATCAATATCGGACCGGCAGCCACTGAAGAACTGCGCCCCCGCATCATGGTTGTGGGGATCGGCGGAGCAGGCGGCAATGCGATCGCCAACATGATCTCTACCGAGATCGAAGGCGTCGACTTCATCGTCGCGAACACCGACGCGCAGGCGCTGAGCCAGTCGCCCGCTGAAAAGCGCATCCAGCTAGGCCCGGATATCACCGGGGGCCTTGGCGCAGGCGCGCGGCCCGAAGTGGGTAAGGCGGCAGCCGAGGAAACCGTTGCCGACATCGAGGAAGCGCTTGAAGGCGTGAACATGGTCTTTATCGCAGCCGGTATGGGCGGCGGTACCGGCACGGGCGCTGCTCCGGTCATTGCCGAGGCCGCACGGCGCAAGGGCGTGCTGACCGTTGGCGTCGTGACCAAGCCGTTCCTGTTCGAAGGCACCCGCCGGATGCGCGCTGCCGAAGCCGGCATCAACGAGCTGCAGTCGCATGTCGACACGCTGATCGTCATTCCCAACCAGAACCTTTTTCTCGTGGCCAAGCCTGAGACGACCTTCAAGGAAGCATTTCAGCTTGCCGATGAAGTGCTTCAGCAAGGCGTGCGTTCGATCACGGATCTGATTGTCAATCCGGGCCTCATCAACCTCGACTTTGCCGACATCCGCGCGGTGATGAGCGAGATGGGCAAGGCGATGATGGGAACCGGCGAAGGCGAGGGCGAAAACCGCGCACTCAACGCAGCCGAACAGGCGATTGCCAACCCGCTGCTCGATGGTGTTTCGATGCAGGGCGCGAAGGGCGTCATCATCTCGATCATTGGCGGCGAAGACATGACGCTGATGGAGCTCGACGAAGCGGCGAATTACATCCGCGACCTCGTCGATGAAGATGCAAACATCATCTGGGGCAGCGCATTCAACCCGGACATGTCGAACAAGATCCGCATCTCGGTCGTCGCGACCGGGATAGAGGCAGGCGCAAGCGGAGAGGCGCCGATGCCGCGTCCGGCTTCCCTGATGGAATCGCGCGCTCCCAAGCGTCCTGTCCTCGAACTCTCGGAAGAAACCGATGTCGAGGACGAGCTGGCTGAGGAAGAAGAGGCGCTCGATGCACCGGCCATTCCCGAAGGAATGCCAGAAGAAACGGATGAAACCGACGCAGGCGAAGCCGAACACGAAGACAGCGAGCCCTTCGATCTGACCGGCATGCAGGCCGGCGATGATATGGGTGATGAAGGCGACGACGTAGACGAGATCGTCGACCCTCTCGCAGGACTTCGCGGTGCCGAGGAAGACGATCAGGATGACCTGCTCGACAGCGCTGACAGGCTTGCCGAGGAAAACCGGCCCGTCCAACCCAGCTTCGGCCGATCAGGCGATGGCGGCGGATCTGGAGGCTCCGGTGGAGGCGGTCCGGCTGGCGGAAGCACCCTGTTCGAGCGCATGGCGAACCTCTCGCGCTCGTCTGGATCCGACGATGACCCCGACGATGAAGAAGACGAGGGCGAGGACATGAGCGGCGACGCGTCCGATGGAGGCGATGAGGACGGTGACGATGCACCTGCACTATCGATCCCGCGCTTCCTGGGGCGTCAGAACAACCAGTAACGGGCGCGCGACAGATCGGCTTGCCGAACAAGGCGAGCCGTTCGCCTCGCATTCAGCGAGAGACGGCTAGCGCGTTTGTGAGAATTCGCTAGCGACCCCTACGTGACACTGTTTACCAAAACTCTCAGTCTTTCGCTGATGGCTGCCGCGCTCGGCGCCGCTACAGCCTCGAACGCTCAGGATCCGACTTCGCGAGCGGTTGTCCAGCCCCTGCCTTCGCCCGAGGTGCAGCGGCTGAATCGCGCGCTGATGGAGCTCGCGCGTCGACCGCGCGATCTGCGCAGCCTTCTTGAAGCTGGCGAGGCATCGCTTGAGGTGGGCGATTATGATGCGGCAGCCGGATTCTATGGCCGCGCTGCCGATCTTGAGCCCAATGATGCGCGCGTGAAGCTTGGCCTTGGACGGGTGTATCTGCGCTCAGGCCGACCGCTCGAAGCGATTCAGCTGTTCAATGCGGCGAATGCTTCCGGTGCAAGTGCGCGGGACTTGCTTCCCGATCAGGCGCTCGCCTTCGATATGGTGGGTGATCAGGAGGCCGCGCAGGCGGCCTATCTGCGTTCGCTCGAACTCGCACCGCAGAACAGCGAGGTGCGCCGCAGGCTTGCGCTCAGCTATGCGATTTCAGGCGATGCCGACGGCTTCCAGACAACGCTCGCCCCACTGCTCGAAGAGCGCGATCCGGCTTCTTTCAGGGCGCGTGCGTTTGGCCTCGCTATCCTTGGGGAGCAGGAGCGGGCCGAAGGGATCGTCAATGCGACGATGCCGCGCGATCTTGCTGGCCGCATCAATCCCTACCTCTCCTTCATGCCGCGCCTTACCGCGTCGCAGCAGGCCGCAGCGGCCAATCTCGGCATTTTCCCGCGTGCAGCGGATATAGGCCGCGAGGATCCCCGCATTGCCCGCTTCGCTGCCGAAGGAGCAGTCGGATCGCTGCTGGAGCCTTCGGGGGAGCCTTTTGGCGCTCCGGTCGCGACGAATAGCACCCCTATAACGCAGCCAGTCGCGCAAGTCGTGCAAGCCGATCCGCCGGTTCCGGCGGCACGGACAGAAGACGTGGCTAACGCTTTTGCCGATATCGGCGAAGGCGAGCTCCCGGTTGATGTGGGATCGGGCGACGCAGTGGATATCGCTGCGATTGATGTCCCGCGCGAGGCGCCGCCAGCACCGGCCGCGCCTCAACACCCCCGCCGCATCTGGGTGCAGCTTGCGACAGGCCGCGATATCGATGCGCTCAAGTTCGACTGGCGCAGATTCCGGCGTCAGGCTCCCGAATTGCTTGGTGACTTCGAGCCTCACACGACCCCTTGGGGGCAGGCAAACCGCTTGCTCGCCGGTCCGGTTGCCGATCGCGCGGCTGCTCGTGAACTGGTCAATGCGCTTTCGGCCAAAGGGTTGGACACCTTTGCTTATACCAGCCCTGAAGGTACGGAAATTCAAGGACTTGATTAATCGAACCGGCTCATCCCCGGCTTTCTTTGCACAAGCTTTGAACAAGCGAGATCGGTTCTCCCCAGCGCTGCGCGAGGCGCGAATTGCCAAGGCCCAAGGTTAACGTGCATTCGTAAATCCGATGCACATGACCAAACCTTTCACGAGCGCATGGCGATGAGACCCCGCGAATCTGAATACAACGCCGAAGACGATGCGGCGCCGGTAGAGATGCTGGCCGCGCTCTTCGAAGCGCGAGGCTGGGACTGCGAAGTTGTCTCTGACGATGAGATGGTTGGCGAGGTCCAGGGGAGCTGGGCCAAGTACCAATTGCGCGCAATCTGGCGCAGCGCTGACAATGTGCTGCAGTTTCTTTGCCTTCCCGATATCCGGGTCAGCAAGGAAAAGAAGCACAGCGCCTTCGAATTGCTCAGCCTTGTCAATGAACAGGTGTGGCTCGGCCATTTCGACATCTGGTCGCAAGGCGACGTGCTGATCTATCGTCACGGCGTTTTGATGGGCGATGATGGCATGCTTTCGATCGCTCAGGCGCAGGCGCTGGTTGAAAACGCGATCGACGAATGCGACCGTTTCTACCCCGCATTTCAGTTCGTCCTGTGGGGAGACAAGACCCCGCAAGGCGCTCTTGAAGCCGCAATGGTTGACGCGGCGGGGGAGGCATAACCATGTGAGCCCCCAAAGGGGACTTACCTGTGTCAGAAATCAACCAACTTCTCATTATCGGCTGCGGAAACATGGGCGGAGCGATGCTCGCGGGCTGGCTCGCCGCCGGGGTCGATCCTTCGCGTTTTGCAATTCTCGATCCGGGCATGGAAGCAGCGCCCGAAGGCGTGACCCACTACCGCGAGCCTGCGCAGGCAGAGGCGGCCGGCACTCACGATGCTGTGCTGCTTGGCTTCAAGCCGCAGCAGCTTGGAATGCTTGCACCAGGACTTCAGGCACTGACGGGCAAAGGAGTGACGATCTATTCGTTGCTGGCCGGGCTCACGCTTGATCAGCTTAGGCAAGCTTTCCCGGCAGCATCGGCACATGTACGGGTGATGCCCAATCTTGCCTCGCGGATAAACAAGTCGCCGATCATTCTCCTTGAAAACGGCTTGGACGAAAGCCAGCGCGACGCGGCGTACGCGCATTTCGACCTGCTCGGCACGGCGGTATGGCTCGAGGAGGAGAGCAAGTTCGACCTCGTGACGGCCCTGGCTGGATCAGGCCCCGGTTTCGTTTATCGCTTCATCGATGCACTCGCCGAGGCGGCGCGCGATTTGGGTCTGGACAGTGAGCAGGCCACCAGTCTGGCGCTGTCGATGGTCGACGGCGCGTCTTCGCTCGCTGCCGGGGCCGATGTCTCTCCGGGAGAACTCGCCGATCGGGTTGCCAGCCCCGGCGGAATGACTCGCGAAGGGATGAATGTTCTCGATGCAGACAAGGCCCTCGTCAGGCTGTTGACGGAGACGCTGACCGCGACGCGCGACCGCGGTGCCGAGCTTTCGGCTGATGGTTAAGCAAGTTTTCGTTAATCATACCGTCCGGTAAAATGAACGACTTTCGTCGAATTGGGTCCGGTTTCGCTTGAAAAGCCACCCGAAAGCACCGATATTCCCCGACAGAGGCGCGTATTTTCGCGCCGGCTTTTGGACACAAGGGATCCATAATGGCTGATTGGAAAGACACACAGCGCACCACCCAGGGCTTCGGCTCGGTGCCGCGCGCAGGCGGCGATGTAGCCAGCCGCGCGTCTTATGACGAGGGCCTGCGTTCGTACATGCTCTCGATCTACAATTACATGGCATCGGGCGTATTGCTGACCGGCATCGTCGCGATCCTGTTTTCCTGGGGCGGCAACGAGTCCGCTGTCGCGTGGCTGTACATGAATGGCGGCCCGCTGCTGTGGATTATCAAGCTCGCACCGCTGGGCTTCATTCTCGCGATGACGTTCGGCCTTAACAAAATGAGCCAGGCGACGCTCCAGATCGTGTTCTGGGCCTTTGCAACCGTAATGGGCATGTCGATGTCGACGATCTTCCTGGTTTATACCGGTGAATCGATCGCAACGACGTTCTTCGCGACGGCTGCAGCCTTCGCGGGTTTGTCGCTGTTCGGCTACACCACTAAGAAGAACCTGTCGGGCTTCGGCAGCTTCCTGATCATGGGCGTTATCGGCCTGATCGTTGCGATGATCGTCAATTGGTTCCTGCAGTCGGAAGCAATGGCTTTCGTCATCAGCGGCCTCGGCGTGCTGATCTTCGCAGGCCTTACAGCCTATGACACGCAGCGCTTGAAGAACGACTACGAGTACCTTCGCGGTACCGAGTTCATGGGCAAGGCGGTAATCATGGGGGCGACCAGCCTCTACCTCGATTTCGTCAACATGTTCATGTTCTTGCTGCAGTTCCTGGGTAGCCGCGAATAAGCGCTGATCCCACACTAAACTGTTGATATAGTTGAATGCCCGGAGCCTAATCGTAGGCTTCGGGCATTTGCTTTGCCATACAGCGCAACTAACCCACGGCGTGTCCGTATTCGGTACGCATGCTTCAGCGCCCAGAAAGGCGAGTGACAGTATGATAGCGACGCGGTGCGAGGGGGCACACTTTATGAGAGGCGACTTTGGTATGAGCATTGAGAATGCGACGCGCGGCAAGATACGCGCACCGCTGAAGATAACCGCCGTGGCGACAATGGTCGCCATGCTCTCTGCCTGTGCGACAACGCCGCCACCACCGCCGCCACCCCCTCCGCCTCCGCCACCACCGCCTGTGGTCGAGCGCACGCCCTATCGTCCGCTTCCACCGGGCGGGGCAGCTTATGTGATGAACATCCCCGCCAGAAACATGGTCGGCCAGCGCGAGACCATCAATCGCGGGATCACTGACGACGAGAAAGTGTGGCACTTCCGCTCCGCGTGGAATGTGGCGGCGCTCAACTGCACATCGGCGCAGTACGAGCCGGTCCTGTCTGCCTACAGCGCGTATATCGCAGATTTTGCCCGGCCTCTTCGCCAGGTCAACGAGAGGATCGATCGCACATATCGCCAGGAAATGGGTGCTCGGCGCGCCGGAATTCTGGCTCGTGAAGAGCAGATGACCGCCGTCTACAATTTCTTCGCGCTGCCCCCGGCGCGCGCGCGTTTCTGCCGCGCGGCACTGGATATCTCGAACCGCTACAATGCTGCCCGGCCTAGCGATCCGGCTGCCTTTGCAATCGATAACTTTGCCTTGCTCGAAGCGCCATTTGACCTGTTCTTCGACGAGTATGAGCAGTACCAGCGCGCGTCTTACGAATGGGACGTGAAGTATGGCGACATGTTCGGACCTTCGCAGCCAGGCTGGGTCGCGGTGCAGGCTGCCAAGGCAAATGGCGTACCCGTTCCCGGACCGACCAGCGATCCTTCGGCAGTGCTCGCCAATCCGACAGCCGCTGCAGGCACGGTAACGGATCCGGAAACCGGAGTCGCAGTGCCTGTCATACCGGTTCAGGAAAATGTCGTTTCTCAACCGGTCGTCGAACCGGTGGCAACTGAACCGCCTGCGCCAGATGGCGGCTCTACACTCTGACAATTGGCAGCTTGCCGAACATTCTGCACGCGGCTAGATCGCCAAATACGCATCGGTAACGGGAATGCGGTGCGCCCTTCACGGGCAATTCCGCAGCTGTCCCTGCAACTGTAAGCGGTGAGTTTCTCGCGCGTGCTCCCTTCATCGGGAGCGACCACTGAGCGGTTAACGCTTGGGAAGGTGCGAGAGAAGCAGCGACCCGCAAGCCAGGAGACCGACCGGAGCGTGTCGCTTGTTGCCCCTCTCAGGGATTGGAGAGGCGCGGATAACTTTCGTTTCGAGCGACGACTTTGAACTGCCGTGAGAGGTTCGCCTTTCGCGGTGCATTGTTGCTCATTCGGAAGGAATACCGGACGTTGAAAAATCTATTCTTGTTAAGCGGCGCGTCGATTGTAGCGCTGATTGGTTGCGCCCCTGTTGCGGCGCAGGTTGCCTCGCAGAGCGAACCTCGCATCGTAGTCAGTGCAAGCCGCGACGACGATGAGGTCCTCGCCGAGGATTACACCGGGTCGGTAACGATCATCACGGAACGGCAGCTTGAGCAGCGCCAGACCCGTGACATCGCTGACGTGCTGCGCGATGTGCCGGGAATTGCGGTAAGCTCGGTCGCAGGCCAGACACAGCTGCGCCTGCGCGGGACCGAGGCCAACCAGGTTCTCGTACTCGTTGACGGGATCGAAGTCTCCGATCCCGGCAGCGGGGAATTCGATATCGGGACATTGCAGGCTGAAATCGGCAGCCGCGTGGAAGTGCTGCGGGGGCCGCAATCGGCGCTTTACGGCAACGATGCGATCGGCGGTGTGGTCGCTTACGATAGCGGCTATTTCGACGGTTTTGGCATCCGGTTAGAAGGGGGCGAGAACAACACCATCAACGGCGCGGCGCGCTGGGGCGTCGATGACGGACCTCTCGCAGCCTCGCTTTCGGCAACAGTCGTGAGCACAGATGGCGAACCCAACGCACGCGCGGTCAATGGCAACGGGCTGCGCGACATAGGGCGCGACAGCTATACGTTCTCTGGGAAACTCGCGGCCCAGCTGTCAGAACGCTTCGAATTGCGCGCCACCGCCCGCTACGTCGAGACACAGGGCGAGACCAATGATCAGGATTTCGCATTCGGCAGCCCGACATTCGGCCTCGTTGTCGATAGTCCGGGCGTCGGGTTTGAGAACCAGGCGATCTACGCGCTGCTCGGTGGGCGATTGGATACCCTCGATGGCGACTGGACTCACGATCTGTCTGTTCAGGTCGCCGATGTTTCGCGGGAGACTTTTGCGCCAACCGGCCTGACGAGCGAGACAGAAAGCGACCGTTTCAAGGCGTCTTATGTATCAGCCTTCCGGGTCAATGATGAGGGCGGCCTCACGTTTGCAGTCGATTACGAGGTCGAAGGCTTCAACAACGTCGCAACCTTCGACGATCGCAAAGAGACCGAGAATGTCGGGCTAGTCGGCGAATACCGCCATTCAGGCGACAAGTTCGACTTTGCGGCAGCCATTCGACATGATTTCAACGACCGCTTTCAGGATACGACCACATTTCGCATTGGCGCTGGCTACGACTTGACCGAGACCACGCGTGCTCGCGCTGCCATCGGCACCGGGGTCAAGAACCCGACTTTCTTCGAGCTGTTTGGTTTCTTCGATGGCACCTTCATCGGCAATCCCGACCTTGAGCCGGAAGAATCGACCAGTTGGGAAGTGGGCCTCGACCAGACTTTTGCCGATGGCGACGCAGTCCTGTCGGTGACCTATTTCGATGCAGAGCTTGAAAGCGAGATCTTCACCACGTTCCTGCCGCCGACCTTTGTGGCGACACCCGGCAATCGGACCACCGAGAGCAATCAGCAGGGCGTGGAAGTCGCTTTGGCCGCGCAATTCGGCCCGCAATGGAGCCTCGATATTGCTTACACCTATCTGGATGCAGACGAAGACGGCGCGATCGAGGTCCGCCGCCCGGAAAGCATCGCAAGCGCCGCGCTCAATTGGACTGCCCCGGACAAGAAAGCTTCGGCAACTCTCGTGGTGCGCCACAATGGCGAGGCTTTCGACAGTGATTTCTCTGCCGGCACTTTCCCTGCGCCGCTGACCGCGCTCGACGACTACACGCTCGTCAATCTCAACGCGCGTATCGAGATTGCTGAAGGCATTGACGTGTTTGCCCGGGCTGAGAACCTCTTGGACGAGGACTATGAGCAGGTGTTTTCGTTCGTATCCCCGCGCCGAACCGTGATCGCCGGTTTCAGCGCGAGTTTCTAAACGCTCGCAATCTGTCGAGGAAATGCATAGATGCGCATCCATGCATTTCCTCGATCAGGCTAAAATCTATCTCAAGTCGGGCGCCGGCGGACCGGGAGCGGTCTCGTTCCGGCGCGAGAAGTATGTCGAATATGGCGGACCCGACGGCGGCAATGGCGGCAAGGGCGGGGATATAATTTTCGAAGCCGTCCCTGGCCTCAACACGCTTATCGATTTCCGTTATTCCCAGCATTTCAAGGCAAAGCGCGGCAATCACGGTCAAGGCAGGGACAGGACCGGAGCAGGCGCCGATGACCTTGTCATCAAGGTGCCGGTCGGCACTCAGGTCCTGTCGGAAGACAGGGAAGAGGTGCTTGCCGATTTTACCGAGGTTGGCCAGCGCTTGATCTTCCTGGAAGGCGGGATGGGTGGACGCGGAAACGCATCGTACAAAAGTTCGACCAACCGCGCCCCGCGCCAGCACCAACCGGGTGAGCCTGGTGAAGAAATGTGGGTCTGGCTGCGCCTGAAACTGCTTGCTGACGTAGGCCTTGTTGGCCTGCCCAATGCGGGCAAATCGACCTTCATCAATGCGGTCTCCAATGCGAAGGCTAAGGTCGGGCATTATGCCTTTACCACGCTGGTTCCCAAGCTTGGCGTGGTGCGTCACAAGGGCCGCGAATTCGTTCTTGCCGACATTCCCGGTCTTATCGAAGGCGCGGCAGACGGTGCCGGGATCGGTGACCGCTTCCTTGGCCATATCGAACGTTGCCGCGTGCTCATTCACCTGATCGACATCGCGGGCGACGATCCTGTCGAAGCCATGCGCATCGTGCGCGAAGAGCTTGAGGCTTATGGAGCCGGTCTTGAAGACAAACCGCAACTGGTCGCGCTCAACAAGCTCGATCTCGCTGATGAGGAACTGGGCGCTGCTTTTTCCGAAGAACTGATCGCGGCAGGTGCGGACAAGGTCTTCACTATCTCGGGCGCGAGCGGAGACGGGATCGATAAGCTTATGGATGCGGTGCTGGGTTATCTTCCCGATCGGACCGCAACCGAGAACAACGCTCTGCCTAGCGAGAGCGTTGGCGATGGTGAAGATGGCGGGGATGAAGCGGACGATTGGTCACCAATCTGATGGCGCACGAGTCCCGTGTCCCTTAAATTGGTCGCGCCAATCGTTAGGTGCACTGCAACATGACTATCGAAACCCTTCTCGATTTTCGCGATGTGTCCAAATGTCCGACCCTGGTCATCAAGATCGGATCGGCGCTTCTCGTCCATCCTGACGGAACTCCGCGCTTCGACTGGCTGCGTAGCGTTGCACACGAAGTCGCAGGAGCACGTGAGCGCGGACAGAAAGTTATCGTCGTGGCTTCGGGCTCGGTCGCGTTAGGCGCCGCGATGCTCGAGCTTCCCGGAGGCGGACGCGAGACGCTGGCTCATGCGCAGGCTGCTGCTTCGGTCGGGCAGGTCTTTCTGGCGAGCACATGGGCACAGATGTTCGCCGAACATAACCTGATGGCAGGTCAGATGCTGCTTTCGCTCGATGATCTTGAAAATCGCGGACGGTATCTGAATGCGCGTGCAACGTTGCGCGAACTGCTTGAGCGCGGGGCAATCCCGATCATCAATGAAAACGACACCACCGCGACGCAGGAAATCAAGTTTGGCGACAATGACCGCCTGGCGGCTCGTGTCGCGCAGGCGGCTGGCGCAAATGGCGTGATCCTGCTGACCGATGTGGAAGGGCTTTACACCGCGCATCCAAGCAATCCGGACGCCAAACTGCTCGAAGAGGTGCGTGGCGTCACACCCGAAATGCACGCGATGGCCACAGGTGGTTCTGGATCGGGTATGGGGTCGGGCGGCATGAGCTCCAAGCTGCTCGCTGCCGAGATTGCCGAACGTGCCGGAATCGCCCTCACGATCATCAAGGGGGTCGACGACTACCCGATTGGCAGGGCGCTCAGTGCAAATCTCGGAACGGTTTTTCTACCAAAACGCGATGACAACGCCTTCAAATCGTGGATCGGCGGTAGGATGCGGTTCAACGGTTCGCTCAGGATCGATGCCGGTGCCGTTGAAGCGCTGCGCGGTGGCAAAAGCCTGCTTGCTGCGGGTGTGACCGATGTGTTTGGCAAGTTCGAACGAGCGGATGTCATTGCTATCGAAGACCCCGATGGACGCATGATCGCCAAAGGCATGGTCGAATACGATTCGCAGCAGTGCAATTTGATCAAGGGGCTGCGCAGCGAACAATTGTCCGAAAGGCTCGGCACTATTCCGCGCTCTGCGGTGATCCACCGCGATCAGATGGTCCTTTTGTAGCGCCATGGCCACTGTAGCGATCACCGGAGCAACGGGTTTTGTGGGCAAGGCGACTCTCGACGTCGCGATTCACAAGGGCCTCAAGGTTCGAGCACTTACCCGGCGCAATGCCGAACCGCGCGAGCGTGTAATCTGGGTACCGGGTACGCTAGACCTGGTTGAGGCGTTGGAGGAACTGGCGAGCGGGTGCGATGCCATCATCCACATCGCCGGACTTACAAGCACGCCCAATCCTAGCCGATTTGAAGCCGCGAATGTGACGGGCACGGCCAATATGATCGCAGCTGCCAAGTCAAAAGGCGTCGAACGGTTTGTGTTCGTCTCCTCGCTCTCTGCGCGTGAACCGGAACTTTCCGCCTATGGCGCGTCGAAAGCGAAGGCTGAAACACTGGTTGAGCAAAGCGGGCTCGACTGGACCATAGTGCGACCTCCGGGCGTATACGGTCCGGGCGACAAGGATTATCTCGATCTTTTCAAGGCTGCCAAGCTTGGGATCGTGCCTGTACCCCCGGAGGGAAAAAGCTCCCTGATCCATGTCGAGGACCTTGCGCGCCTCCTGGTCGCGCTCGTCCCGGTCAACCCGGTGACCCGTGGGCAAACCTATGAGCCATGGGACGACAATGCGTTCGGCTATTCGCATACGGAACTGGCCGAGATGATCGGCGAAGCGGTTGGCAATTCCGGCGCTAAGGCAATCGCGCTCCCGCCAGCGGCGATGAAACTGGGCGCCCAGATCGACGGTTTCCTGCGCGGCGGGAAAGCAAAGCTGACGCAGGACCGGGTCGGCTATATGCTGCACGACGATTGGGTCTGCGACCTCAGGAAAGCGCCGCCGATCTCGATCTGGCAAGCGGTCTGGGGAGGCGAGGCGGGCCTGAAAATGACCGCCGAGTGGTACAAGGAGCAGGGGCTGCTCTAGTCCCGGTAGCTCACGGCCTGACGAAGCATTCTTCGGTGCCGTAGGCTTGCTTGTAGGTCTTGCCCCAGCACCGCGCGAAGCCCTCCAACACTGGCAGATTTGGCGGCCAGCTCATCTGGATCACGGTTCCGTCGGGACGTGTGAAGCTGTTGTTCTCAGGCTCGGGAACTTGCTTCAGTCGCTCGATTGCCGTGTCGAGCCTTTCCCGGTCATCCTGGAGGAAGGCGATGGTCCCATCGACGTAATGGTTCCATCCAAAATCGGTGTCCTGATCGGGCGACTTGTAGGTCAGCTCAAACAAGGCGATGGCCTCATCTGTCTGACCGCCCGACGCACGAAGTTGGCCCTCGTGCCAATAGAGAATGGAATCGTGAGCGCGCTTTTCGTGCCGCCATGCCCGGATCAGTTCGGCGGTGGCGATCTCGCAGCCTTCGCGCATGCCGAGCGGGCGCCAGCCGCCGTCCATATCCTGATCGAAGGATCGCTGATCCAGCTCAAGCATGGCTTGAAGATCGTATGAGCAATCGGGTTCCGCCTGCGCGGGTTCGGTCTGCGCCATGGCGAGTAAGAGCGAAGCAATCATGCCTCTTGGCTATCAAAACCCGCTCACCGATCAAGTCCTTACAGAAACGGTTCCTCGCCCGGCTTGTGGATACCGCATTCGGTCTTGTCCCAGCCCTTCCAGCGGCCTGAACGCGGGTCTTCGCCCGGTGCGACCTTGTGGGTGCAGGGCTCGCAACCGATCGAGGGGAAACCGCGCGCGACCAGCGGGTGGCGCGGGAGGTCGTGCTCCTCGAAATAGGCAGCGATATCCTCGGCGCGCCAGTCGATCAGCGGGTTGATCTTGAGCCGCCCTTGCGCGTCGCTGGTGTCGATTTCGAAACGCGGCAGGTTTGCGCGGGTCGAGGACTGGAATGCCTTGCGCCCGGTAAAGCTCGCGTCGAACTGGTCGAGGGCTTTTGCCAGCGGCTTTACCTTGCGTATCTCGCAGCAGCCATCGGGGTCGTAGGACCAGCGAAGCCCGCTTTCATCCTTCTCGGCCAGCTCGGCCTCGTCCGGCGTCAGGATCTGCAGATTGGTAAGGCCGATCTTCGCGACCACCTCGTCGCGGTATTCGAGAGTTTCTGCGAAGTGCTTGCCGGTGTCGAGAAAGAGGACAGGGATGCCCGGATCGACTTGCGCAATCAGGTGCAACAGCGCCGCGCTTTCCGCGCCGAAGCTCGATACGATCGCGATGTCGCCGGCCAAATTTCCCTCGATCACAGCTTCCAGCATTTCTTGCGTTGAGGAGCCGCGGAACATGCGGTTGAGGCGCACCGCATCATGCTCGGTAAAGCGCGGGCCTGTTTCAAGCCGATCAACCGCGCGAGCGCGCGCTTCTTCGGTGGTAAAAGGGGCTTGTGGCTTATTCATGGCGCAGCTCCGGGATAGTGCGCCGCGCCCCTCCACGTGTGTCTACGGCGTGCTGATAAACGTTCTCCCATGTCGCGAAAGCACGCTTTGCGTCCTCTTCGTTGAGCGGGGTGTCGGGCGCAAAGGCGTCGAAGCCGCAGCGCCGCATATGGCTCAACTGGTCTATGCCGATATCGCCCACGGCGCGCAGTTCGCCGGTATAGCCTTCTTCGCGAAGGATGCGCGCAGCAGAATAGCCGCGCCCGTCGCCAAAGGTTGGGAAGTTGACTTCGACGAGCGCGATCCGGTCGAGATAGGGTAACAACACGCGTGCATCGTCGCCCGGTTCGATGCGGACTGCCGTGGCGTTGGTCTGTTCGCAGCAAGCATCGACAGTGACAGTGCCGTGGTCGGCGACCTCGTCATCGCGGAACCGGAATTGTACGTCATCGGGGGAAGTGCCGAGGTCTTGACGTTCAGCCATAAAGCGCCTCCTTGAACGGCTCCATGCCGATACGGCGATAGGTGTCGAGGAAACGCTCCTCGCCTTGCTTGTTGGCGAGATAGACGTCGGTGACTTTGTCGACCGCTTCGATCACCCCGTCTTCGGTGAAGCCGGGTCCGGTGATCTTGGCGAGGCTTACGTCTTCGGCTTCCGATCCGCCGAGCGAGAGCTGATAGTTCTCGACGCCCTTTCGGTCGACGCCGAGAATGCCGATATGGCCTGCATGGTGATGCCCGCAGGCGTTGATGCAGCCTGAAATCTTGAGCTTGAGTTCGCCCAGTTCACCGGTCTTGCCCGAAGCATCGAAACGCTCCGATATGCGCTGAGCAAGCGGGATCGAGCGGGCATTGGCGAGGCTGCAATAATCGAGCCCCGGACAGGCGATCATATCCTCGATCGTGTCCATATTGGGTGAGCCTAGGCCAGCGGCCTCAAGCTGCGTCCAAAGCGCGTGCAGGTCCGCGATCTTCACATGCGGCAAGACCACGTTTTGAGTGTGCATGATGCGCAGCTCGTCGAAACTGTACTGCTTGGCGAGCTTCGCCATCAGGCGCATCTGCTCACCGGTTGCGTCACCGGGGATGCCGCCGACGGGCTTTAGCGAAATGACCGCGCTGACATAGCTGTCGTGCTTGTGGCGGTGCGTGTTGCGGTCGACCCAGGCAGCGAAGTCGGGGTCCGAGCGGTCGAGGTTTTTCGGCCCGTCCTCGAAGGGCGGATCGGCGAAGAATGGCTTGATCCGCTCCAACTCCTCGCGAGGCGGTTCGATACCCTGCTTCAGCATGTGAGCGAATTCGTCTTCAACTTGGCGCGTATATTCGTTCGCGCCGAGTTCGTGGACCAGGATCTTGATGCGGGCCTTGTACTTATTGTCGCGGCGACCGTAGCGGTTGTAGACGCGAAGGCAGGCCTCGGCATAGGTGATGAGCTGATCGAGTGGTACGAACTCGCGGATCATCGGCGCGATCATCGGAGTGCGACCCATGCCGCCACCAACGAAGAAGCGCGCTCCGATCTCGCCCTCACCGTCTTTGGCGTCGTTCCTGACGATCTGGATGCCGATATCGTGCAGCCGCATCGCCGCGCGATCCTTCTCCGCCGCGATCACGGCGATCTTGAACTTGCGCGGGAGATAGGTGAATTCCGGGTGGAAGCTCGACCACTGGCGCAGCAACTCAGCGTAAGGGCGCGGATCGACCAGTTCGTCATGCGTCGCGCCGGCGAAATGGTCGCTCGAAATGTTGCGAATGCAGTTCCCGCTGGTCTGGATCGCGTGCATTTCGACCTTGGCAAGGTCGGCGAGGATATCGGCAGCATCCTCCAGCTTGATCCAATTGTATTGCAAGTTTTGGCGCGTGGTGAAGTGGCCGTATCCGCGGTCATACTTGTCGGCAATATCCCCGAGCGCAATCATCTGCTCAGAATTGAGCGTGCCATAGGGGATGGCAACGCGCAGCATATAAGCGTGCAATTGCAGGTAGAGGCCGTTCATCAGCCGCAGCGGCTTGAACTGGTCTTCGGTAAGCTTGCCTTCCAGACGACGACGCGCCTGATCGCGGAATTCCTTCACGCGAGCATCGACCATCTGCTGGTCATAATTGTCGTACTTGTACATCAGATTACCCAGTCAATCGCTTCGGGGTCTTTGGGTTTGAGTGTGAGATCGGGCCGCACCGTAGGGCCAAGGGCGCGAATGCGGTCCTTGATGTGAGCAGGGCGCACGCTGCCATCGTCTTCGCGAGTAGCCTCGATCACGTAGGGGACGTTGACACGGCGTGCGGCTTCCTCGGCGGCGAGGATTTCCTCGACCCGTTCGCCCGCGTCGACCGCCTCGTCGACATGGCGTGACCAGGTCTCGCCTGTCCACCAGACAACATCGCCTGTCTTGAGATCGTTTCCTGTGAGAACTCTCATTGATGCGCCTCCACGGCGAAATGGGCGATGGCAGCGTCCTCGCGCGCGGTAACTTCGCCAATGACTATCAGGGCAGGGCTCTTGACGGCTTCCCGCGTGACGAGATCGGGCAGGGCGGCCAGCGGTCCGCGCAGCACGCGCATTTCGGGGCGCGCTGCGTTCTCGACCACGGCAAGCGGCATGTCAGGGGCAAGGCCATCTGCCATCAGCTTTTCCGCGATTTGAGGCGCGGTCTTGACGCCCATATAGATGACCAACGTTCGACCCTTTCCAGCAAGGCCGGTCCAGTCCTGATCGGACAGGCCCTTGCACTGGCCAGCAACGAAGCTGACCACGCTTGATGCGTCACGGTGAGTGAGAGCGATCTGGGCCGCAGCTGCCGCGCCATTTGCAGCGGAGATGCCGGGAACGATCTCGACAGCGACACCGGCAGCGCGCGCATCCTCGGCTTCCTCGCCTCCGCGACCGAAGATAAGCGGATCGCCGCCTTTCAACCGCACCACATCGCGTCCAGCCTTCGCCTCGCGGACGAGCAAGGCGTTGATCTGATCCTGTGGCAGAGTGTGCTTTGAGCGCTGCTTCGCGACCGAAATCAACTGCGCGTCAGGCCGCGCCATTGCGAGGATATCGCGACTGACAAGCCCATCATGCACGATCACTTCGGCCCGCTCGATCAGCCGGGCAGCGCGCACGGTCAGGAGGTCAGGGTCACCCGGACCCGCGCCGACAAGGTAAATGGTTCCGATTTCCATGGCTTGCGAGATGGGCGAACACGCGCCCACTCGCCAGTGAGAATGGATTGGGGGAGCGCAAGGAAAGCTTTCGGCAGTGCCTTCTGGCTATGCTGGCAGCTAGTCGCTCGCGACTTTTCCGCCGCTCATCATCTCGACAATCTGGTCGAGCTGTTTCGAGGAGCGCAGGTGCAAATCGCGCTGCGGGAACGGGATTTCGACATCATGCTCTTTGAACAATTGCCATATGCGCATGTATACATCGGACCGGATATTCGCGAGGCCTTCTTCGGGGTCCTGAATCCAGAAGCGGATCTCGAAATTTACCGAATTGTCGCCGAATTCCATGATGTTAACGCGCGGCTTGGGGCGCGAAAGAATTCGGTTTGTCTCATCGACCGCCCGATACAGAAGCTCGGTCACAAGCTCGAGGTCGCTGTCGTAAGAGACCCCCACGGGAGCTTTTACGCGCACATCGCGGCTTGAGTACGACCAGTTGACGACCTGGTTCACCATGAGGTTTTCGTTGGGGATGAGGTGTTCGGTCTGGTCGCGGGTGATGACTGAAATTGCGCGAATGCCGATCTTGCGGATTTGTCCGACCGCTTCGTTGCCGGCCTGGTCGGAAACAGAGATCACGTCGCCAGGCTTGATCGACTTGTCGAGCAGCAGAAGGATGCCCGAAATCAGGTTTCCGAAGGTCTTCTGAAGACCGAAACCGATGGCAAGACCAAATGCACCGCCGAAGAATGCCAGCGCGGTCAGATCAATCCCGACAAGGTCGACCGTGATCAGAAACGCCAGCGTCCAGATGACGATGGTCAGCAGCTTTTCGGCAAGCACCTTTTGCGCTTCATCGAAGCGCGAGACCTTGCCAATCACACGACGCGCAACGCGGGTGAGCGCCCAGGCAAACGTTATGACCAACCCGATCGTGGCAATCAGGAACAGAACGTCGAATGCCGAAATCCGGATATCGTCTACGACCAGCGCCCAGCTGTCGAGCGTCTCGATCAGCGCGCCCAGCGTTTCACTGCGCGATGCGATTGCTTCCTTGGAGCCTTCGGCAACTCCGACAATCTCTTCGATCTGAGCCGTTTCTTCGGCATAGCTCCAGACCTGACCCGGTTGCAGATCTTCGGGAGCCTGCTCGACAGGCGCTTCAACCTGTGCGCCTTCCTGGCCAGTCGTGTCGATCGGGTCTTGTGATGCAGGCGTAGTCGCGGTCATGAATTGTCCAGTTGCGAGAGAGCGCGTTTAAGGTCCGCAATCAGGTCCCCCGGCTCTTCAAGCCCTATCGATAGGCGAACGGCTGGCCGTGTACCACCCCCGCTTGCCGCTGTCGGCGACGCCATGACGTTGCGGTGCTGATGCGGGAAGATGGGAAGGGCAAGGCTTTCAAACCCGCCCCAGCTGTAGCCGATGCCGAAGAGCTCGAGTGCGTCGACAAACTTGCCGCTCGCGTCGGGGTCGGAGGATTTGAGGACGAAACTGAACAGTCCGCATCCACCCGTGAAGTCGCGCTTCCACAATTCATGGCCTTGCGAGCCGGGTAGCATCGGGCACATCACTTGGGCCACCTGCGGCTGCTCGCGCAGCCACTCGGCTATCTCCAGCGCGCTTTGCGTAGATTGTCTGAGCCGTACTGCCATCGTTCGCAGTCCGCGCGCGGCGAGTGCGGCGTCGTCAGGCGAAACCACCTGCCCCAATTGCTGCGATGTGAGGCGAAGCGCCTTGTACCAGCGCTCGCCAGCGCTGGCTGAACCCATCATAAGGTCGGAATGTCCGCCGACATGCTTGGACAGGCTCTGCATCGTGATGTCGCAGCCGTGAGCGAGCGCAGGAAAACCCAGCGCGCTTGCCCATGTGTTGTCTATCAGAGTGACAGATCCTGCCTGCCGCGCGATACGGGCAAGGGCAGGGATATCGCACACGTCCATCGTCAGGCTACCCGGATTTTCGAACCAGACAGCGCGCGGTGAATGTTGAGCGACCACTTTTTCGAAGGCAGGCAGATCGAGCGGGTCGAAAAAGGCGTGCGCGATGCCCATGCGCTTGAGCAGGCCGGTCGCCATGCTGCGCGACGGATCGTAGGAATTATCGCTCATCAGCAGAGTGTCGCCGGGCCTTAGGACGGCGAGCAACGCCCCGGCAATCGCTGCAACCCCGCTGGGATACAGAACGGTGCCAAAAGCGCCGGGCTCGATTTCGGTCAAAGCCTTGGCGAGCGCCCATTGCGTCGGCGCACCGCGGCGGCCGTAGAAGAATTCGCCATCCTCGTTTGAGCCTGTCGCGGCCTTGCGCTGTGCTTCGCTTTCATAAAGATGGGTCGAAGCGCGCCAGACCGGCGGATTGACCACCGGCCCTGTCCATTCCGCCTGGCGACCAGCGCGCGTGACGCGCGTTCCCGGACGCAGGTTCTTGTCGTCGCTCGAGCCGCTCATGAGCCGGTCGTATCCTTCGGGCCTTGTGCCTTGGGCGTTGCCGGATCGGCCTCCCACTCTTGCCAGCTGCCATCATAGAGCCTCACGTCCTCCTTGCCCGCCAACCTGGCAGCAAAAAGCAGGACGCTTGCGGTGACGCCGCTTCCGCAGGTTGTGACAAGGGGCCGCTCCATATCGACCCCTGCCTGTTCGAACTCGGCACGAAGCACGGCAGGCTGTTTGAAGGTGCCGCCTTCTGTGAACACCTGGCCAAAGGGCAGGTTCAAAGAGCCGGGGATGCGCCCATTTTGCCCGCCGTGGACGGGATCTATCCCTCTCCCGAACACCCGGTCGGCTGCGCGCGCGTCGAGCACCTGTTCGGCTTTGCTGCCAATGTTCGCCAGCATCTCGGCCTTTGTGGCTGCATCGTTGCCGTCGTGCAGAGCAACGGGAGCTGCAGCGGGGTATTCGCTTACGCCGCTTTCAAGCGGGTGACCCTCAGCCTTCCACTTGGCGAGCCCTCCGTCGAGGATCGCGACATGCTCAAGACCATGCGAGGTCAGGGCAAGCCACGCACGCGCGCTCGTCTTCACAGCGCTGTCGTCGTAGAGCACGATGCGGTGATCGGGTGTGACGCCAAGCAGGGCGAGCCTTCGTGAAACCTGTTCAGCCGTAGGCAGCGCGGCGGGAACCGACGATCCAGCATCGGTCAGCGTTTCTAGATCGAGAAAACGCGCGCCGGGAATATGGCTCGCTTCGAATTCGGCGCGCGGATTACGATTGGCTGCGGGCAGGTGCCGCGATGCGTCCAGCACGGCGATATCGGCAGCTTCGAGATTGCCTACAAGCCACTGGGTCGAAACGAGGATCGGGAACGCATCAGCCATGTCTTGCGATGACTAGCGCGGCTGGTTGCGCGCGCCAAGCTTTGCCGATCAGACCTCTTCCGTATCGCCCTGAGCTGGCTGGGTGACAGGCTGCTTGAGCGGCTGGGCACGCATGGGAGGAAGGCTGCCCGGAGGCCCGTCAAGCGGGAGAGGGTGCACCCGGTTGCCGCTCGCCGCGCTTGGAGTGCCAAGGACGAAGCTGCGAGTGGTGGAGTGGACGCCTTCTCCTTCGAAAGTGACGTGAAGAAGCGGGATGAAAAGCGGCTTTGACCCCTGACGGATCGCGGTCACTTCAGCGAGTGGCAGCTGCATCTTTCCTGTAACCCTGCGGCTTTGTTGGGGGCCGATACGTTCGATTGTGGCGATCGGTTGTCCGCCGGCTGCTGGCGCTGCGTTGCTCCCACCCTTGCGGGCGCAGGCGAGTTTGGCGGCGATTGTCAGGTCGCGAACAGCCCGGTCTGATCGGTTCGCCACTTCGAGGCTGAATTCGATCATGAACATCATCATGCTGCGCGAAGCCAGCGGGATATCGATATCAACGTCAATTCGCGCAGGTTCGACATCGGTGAGTGGCGGCGCCGGTGTCAACGGCTCAGGCGGAACGGCTTCCAGTTCCGGCTGCGCGCTGGCTTCTGGCTCAGAACCCTCAGGGCCGTCAGACGCAGGCTGATCAACTTGCGCATCGACCGGCCCGACATTTCCCGATGGCTGCTGCGGCTTGGGATTGCGACCAGGGATCGCGCCGAGCACGCCTGACGCAAGGACCGTGTTCGGTATCTCCTGCCCGCTCATTTCCTCACGTCGCCTGCGCCACCAGATGACGCCGGCAAGCACAGCAAGAAGGCCGAGGAGAGCTGCGAATGCGGCGATAATACGGTTCTGGGTGCTGTCCAGCGGACCTTCCGGAGTGAAGCCGGGCGTGGGCGTCGGCACGCTGCGGCGCAAACCGGCATTGGAGCTTGCTCCAACCTCTCCATCACGTCCGACATCGTACCAGCCATCGGGACCGACCGGCACAAGCTCTTCATTTTCCGGATCGAGCGTTTCAAACCCCGGGTTGATCCGGTCGCCCAGTGGTACTCGGGTGCCAGAGGCCGGATCGTCGATGAGATCGTCTGATGGCAATTCAGCGGCCGTTTCGGCCAATGGCTCTGACGGTGCCTGCTGAACCGGGGGTGCGGGTCGCCGCGTGAGCGTGCGATTGAGCCGCTGGGGTGCGCTAGGCGTCTGTGCTGGCGTCGACGTCGCCCTGTTTGTCGAGGGTGTCCGGGGAAGCTCCCTTTCCGATGAGGTTCGCGTTGAGGCGGAGCTTGCTGCGGGCTGGTTCGTGCCTACTGGCTCTCGCTCGACGATGGGCGTCTCTGCAGGAGCCGGTGTAGGTGTGGCAAGCGACTGGACAGGCCCCTGCGCAGCTCGCGGTGTTGGTGTCGGTGTCGGCGTTGGCTCGCGGATCACGCGCGGCCCGATTTGCACTCCCGCGCGCTCATCAATCGGTCCTTGAGGCGCGCTCGTTGACGTCGGAGTGGGCGTCGGCTCAGGCAGAGAAAATGTGCGCTGCGCTGCGAGCGGACTCGCCAAAATCAGCAGGGACGCCACCGCGGTCCCGCTTATCATCGGGATAAGACGGTTCGAGTGAAGCGATATCAGGGGCGGCGCGCGCATCATGCGGGTGTTTCTTGACGGTTCGTATCAATCGAGCGGCGAGCATTCGGCGGGCTGCCTGTCTCTCACCGCTTGGCGTAATCTTACCCTATGTCACATAATTCCCAAATCCTGCCCGTCCAGTTCCTCGCTTGCAAGCGAGCGCCTTTCACGGCAACAGCGCGGCATGGAAAGCACACCTGAAAACCCCCGAGGCGCGCCCGCATTTCTGGGCAAGGACACTCCGCTGCCCGCTTCACCCGAAGAGGCACAGCTTGACTATGTGCCCAATCCCCGCGCCGGATCGCTCTTCCTCGTGCGTTTCGCAGCGCCCGAATTTACCTCGCTGTGTCCGGTGACGAGCCAGCCCGATTTTGCCCATCTTGTGATCGACTACGCGCCGGGCGAAACGATCGTCGAATCAAAGAGCCTCAAGCTGTTTCTTGGCAGTTTCCGCAACCACAATGGTTTTCATGAGGACGTGACGGTCGGAATTGGTCAGCGGCTGTTTGAGGAAATGAACCCGAAATGGCTGCGCATCGGCGGCTATTGGTATCCGCGAGGCGGCATCCCGATCGACGTCTTTTGGCAGAGCGGCGCTCCGCCCGAAGGTCTTTGGCTACCCGATCAGGGCGTGGCGCCTTATCGCGGGCGCGGCTGACGCCAGCGATCGAGCGTAACAGGAAAACGGCGCGGTCACCTTATGGGGTGCCGCGCCGTTTTTCGTATCGATGCTGACCGGTTTAGTTGCTGCCGATCGGCTTGGTACCGTCGCCGAGCACGATGAAAGCCGCCCAATAGAACGGGTGTGAGGTGTTCGGGTCATCCATAAGCTCGCGCTGCGCATCTCCGAGCGAGCCTGAAAGTCCTGCACTCTGGTTGCCCGAAATGAGGCCCTGTACGAGCCTTTGCGTTGCATCGAAATCGTCCGGAACCGGCCAATGGCTTGCGACCACTGCCCGTGCGCCCGCTCCGACGAAGGCTCGTACCAACCCGTCGAGTGCGTAGTTGCCTCCCCCGACAACGCCCGCCTCGCGCGAGGCTGCGGTCGTGGCCATGCCTGCCGTGTCGCAAGCAGAAAGGATCACCACATCGGCATCCAGCTCAAGGTCGAAAATCTCCTTGAAGGTCAGAAGACCGTCCGATGCCTCGTTCCCGAATGAGGTAACAAGTGCAGGGCGGGCAGGGCAGTTGGGGCGAGGCGCGGTGACGA
Source organism: Erythrobacter sp. KY5 (assembly GCF_003264115.1). Lineage (NCBI taxonomy): Bacteria > Pseudomonadati > Pseudomonadota > Alphaproteobacteria > Sphingomonadales > Erythrobacteraceae > Erythrobacter > Erythrobacter sp. KY5. The sequence continues at coordinate 1,319,160 of NZ_CP021912.1, forward strand.
GGCCGTGCGTTGCAAAGTGCACCACCCGATATTCGGACAGATCATCGTTCTTGAGAAGCGCCGTATCCGAGAACTCCTCCTTGATAGCGACGTTGCTGTTCGCCTCGCCGTAGCGCTGGGCCGCGAAGAACAGCTCACCCGGATCGATCGGATCACGCCAGGTGTTGAGGCCCCACGCACACGGGTCGCTCGAAGGTTCACGCCCCGTGGGAAGGGCGTTCGACCCAAGGCCAAGATAGGCTTTGGTCGCTTTCGACGGCGCGATCCGGCGGATGTCGAGGAAGCCGCGCGGGCTCACCGCGATAGAAACATCGCGCGATTTTCCGAGCCAATCAATGCCGCGATAGTCGAACATTTCCTCGTCGGTTTGTGCGTCTGCGGTTCGGTCGAGGTAGGCATCCACGCCTTCCTGCGAGGCAATCAGCACCTGCGGCGGCAATTGCAGCATCGGACCGTCGGGTTCGAAGATCAGATGCTTGATGCTTGCCATTTCGGCTTCGACTGGCCCGAACAAGGTGAGATAAAGTTCACGCGCGCGCTCGACGTCGTAGGGGTAAGTCGTTGTCTCACCCGCTTCGTAGATCACGATGGAATCGCGGATGAAGGCGACCGCATCGTCCAGCTCGTCAAGGCCACCTTCGATCTTGAAGCTGCGCGCATCCTTTTGTGTGATCCACAGCGTGAAGACTTCTTCGCCCAGCAGCACAACCTTGTAATAGGCTTCGCCCGGCTTGAGCTCCGCCTGCAACTCCGAGAGCTGAAGGCGCGTTGGCGAAAGAGCCCGGAATCGGGGGAAATCAGCAAGCTTGGACACCAGCGCGGTCTGTTCGGCACGCAGATATTGGAGCGTATCGCGCGCTGCGATGAGACCTTCCGCCTGAAGCGGCGTCGGGTCGGTCAGCGCGGCAAGCCGGTCGGCGCGGGCCTGCGTTCGAGCGATTTCACGGCTGCGGTTGCGCGAAAGGCGGAAGAGCGCGGAAGCCTCGTCGTCCCCCTCGGACATCTGGCGAGCCAGAATGGCCTGCGTTTGCGCAACACCGGGGCGTTGGAGCAATTGTGAGGCCGTGAAGAATTCTGCAGTTGCTTCGGGTGTGCCTTGTTCGGCCAGCAGTTCGAAATAGGGCTGCAGAAGGTTGCGAAGGCTGGCACCGCTGTCGGTGGTGTTGGCAGCACGGTCGACCACTTCGCCAAACAGCGCGCGCGCTTCATTATCCCGGCCGATACGCAGGAGAAAGCCTGCTTTCCTTGCGAATGCGGCAAGTAGCACCGGCGATTGCGGATAATCGCGTGCGATAGCCTTGGCGGCGATGTCGTAGGCATTGATGGCAACATCGTTGCGGCCCAGTCCTTCGGCGACCAAGGCCCGTTCGATAGCGATCTCGGAGCGCAACCAGCGCGCCGAGGCGACCCGTCCTTCGCGGACATCCGCAATCCGTTCGTCAGCCTGCCTCAACAGCATGCGAGCGTCTTCGAGCCGGTTTTGCTGGCGTGCGATGGACCCCGCAATTGCATCGGCCTGCGCGTCGAGCAGTTCGGCCCGTTCGAGCGGCGACAGGCCTAGTTCAACTCCGCCGATACGCTGGAGTGCGACGTTTTCACGGTTGATCTGAGCGGAAAGCGGGTTGTCGATAAACCCTTCACGGATCGAGAGCGTTTCGGTTTGCGACGTGACTTCGCGCATCTCAGCTGCGAGCGCATCGAGCGCGGCTTCGGGGAAGCGGCGGTTGAGGAAGTTGATCGCCCGATAGTTGCGGATCAAACGCTGGGCGACGCCATCGTTGCGGGTAAGTGAGGCATCAGCCTGATTGAAGAGGCGTTCGGCTGCCCGGAAATTGCCAAGATTGCTTTGTTGAAGACCTTGATTGGCAAGAACCTCTGCATAAGCGGATGTGCTCTGCTCGGTGCGTCCAAGCAGGTTTTCGAAGAATTGCCCGCTTTCGGCAAATCGGCCTGAATTGTTGCGCAGATAGGCTTCGGTCAGGGCGTCAAATTCGCTCAGCGCACCAGCCTGCACACGGGCAAAGGCAGCAGCATCGCTCACTTCGGTCTGAGCCACTTCGATGGTGCCCGGGAGCGCGCGTTCGTTCACGACCGACGCAACGGCGAGGCGCAGGACCGGATCGTAGCCCGCAACACCTTCGACGATGTAAGTTCGGCCATCGCGTTCAAATGAGTAGCTGCGATAGGACACACCGACCACCTGGTCGGTGCAGGTCAGCTTGGTGACATCGCCGACCATGTCGATGTTGTCGGTTTCGGGCGACTGGCACTGGGTTTCGTTGCCCGCACCTGTTGGCTGAGTGCTCACACCCGATGGATCGCGCAAGACCAGCAGCGTGCCCACCGCTCCCGCCGCATCGCGACAGGTGAGGCGATAGGCGCGGTCGAACATGCCTTTGAGACGCGGTTCTGCGGGCGCATTCTGTGCAGTGCAGCGGACGCCTGCGTCGCCAACCCGGAAATTGGTGCGGATCGACAGCGGAACGTCCTGCGAGGCCGCAGGCGTTACCATCAGCGCTCCCGTGAGCGTCATTGCCGCGCCGGTTGCGGCCAAGGCGATGGTCCTGATTTTCATTACTGGCCTCCTGGTTCAGATATGGGACCAACTTCAATCTGTGGGTCGAGCAGGGCCGGATTACCGGCGCCGCTGATAGGATCGTTGATGGTGCCACGCTGTTCGAGCGTGTTGGTGTTGATAACCGGCGGTGGAGGATTGATCGGACCGCTGGTCGGGCCTTCGCTGTCCTCTTCTTCTTCAGAGGCTTCCTCTTCCGCCTCTTCCTCTTCGGATTCCTCCGATTCTTCGGTCTCTTCCGATTCTTCGCCCTCGCTTTCGCTTTCGTCGGACGAGTCGCCTTCATCGGAACTGTCGCCTTCGTCCGAGGAGCCGTCGGAATCGCTTCCACCGTCTTCGCCGCCGTCGTCGAGTTCGAAGTCTTCGTTCCCGCCGCCGCCATCATCGACATTGTCGGCGTTTACGTCGCCGCTGCCGTCGCTGCCGCCAGTAACGGTGCCTGCGCTTGCGCCTGCACCCGTATCGTCGGAATCTTCGCCGCCGTCATCGCTGCCATCGTCGCCGCCGTCACCACCTTCGCCAGTGCCACCGCCGGACTCGCCGCCGCTGGAGCCAGCACTTCCTGCGCCGGAGCCGGTGCCCGTGCCAGCTGTTCCACCAGAGCCGCCGGTGTTGACCGCACCATTGACGGAAGCCGAGACAGTCGAGGTCACTTCGCCAGCGGTTTCTGCGATGCAGCCGGTGAACAGGCAGGTGTTGATCTGACTTCCCGCTGTGAAGAGGCTGTTGCCTTCCAGCGCTCCGAGAATCGCAGTCGCTGCATCGTCGCCCGAAATCGTCACGCCGTCAGCGCCCAGGATCTGGCCGCTGATTATCGCCACCGCTCCTTCGTTGATGCTACCGCCGATCACGAGATTGCCAGCGCCGCCGACGAGGAAACCGGCAGGCAGTTCTTCGGTGCCAGAGTTCTGGATCAGCAGGCGGTCGTTTGCGAACAAGCTCAAGGTTACGCCGGTCAGCACGCCGTCAGGCTGGGCGTTCGTGGCCCCTGCATTGAACAGCTCTGCCAGCTGTTCGGCGGTCTCCTCGCCGGTCAGGCTGTCGAGCAGCGTGCCTTCGCCGATGAGAATGTTCGATCCGCTAATAAAGACATTGCCACCGCTGCCGATCAGGTCGATCCGGCCCGTGGTCGTGTCGAGTTCAAAGCGGGTGGTGAAGAAGCTCAGATCGACGCCGTTGCCTCCTTCGACCGTTCCGGTCACGCGAATGGTTCCGCCCAGACCCGGCGCGCCAAGGGACAGCGTATTGATGCCGCTTGTCGAACCAAGATCGAGGTCGGTGAGGGTCAGGCTGCCGCCATTGTCGCCGCCCAGCGCGGTAATGCGAACCTCGCCGCCCTGCAGCCGTCCGAGTTGATCGGCGTCGAAAACCTGGCCTTCGAATTCGTCTCCGCCGGTGCCAACCAGGACGCCGTTCGGATTGTTCGAAACGATGCGCAGGGTCCCGTTTTCACCGGCCGCAACCAGACCTTCCGCGCCGACAAAGAAGTCGGGGGCGGTCGCGCTGATGGTTTGCGCCTGCCACGTACCGCCAATTTCGATGACATTTGCGGCAACCGCGTTGACCGATCCCGCGGTGATATCATCCAGCCCGATCGCGTCGAAAGCCTCGAGGCTGACCGCACCAATTGTTTCGACAAGACCATCGCCGATTATCGAGCCGCCAAGCGCGCGCGAAGAGAGCGAGCCGGCGGTAACGTTTCCAAGCGAGACAAGGCCTGCTGACGTCAGCGTCACCGCGCCTTCGACGTCCGTCAGGCCAGAAAGCGAGATGTCGCCATTCGCTGTCCTCGCATCGAGAGCGCCTGCCGTCACATCGGCCAGAGTGATTGCTCCGAATGCATCAAGGTCGAGCAGCCCATCGAGAACGATCGGAGCGCTTGATGTGATGTCGCCTGCGGTCGAGGTCGCGACGATCGAGGATGCATCAATGCCGCCAAGCGCAATCGACGCCGCCGAATTGATCGCCACCGTTCCGTCGAGTGCTGTCAGCGTCCCGGTCGAAACGCCAGCACTCGCCGAACTCAGCTGGATGGACGACGCAACAATGCTGCCCGTATTGACCGCGCCGTCTGCAAGCAGGTTTAGCGTGCCAGACAGCGTGATATTGCTGAGCAGCGTCGCTGCACCGCCGCGCGCAAAGCCGGTGAAGCTTTGCGCATCGACCGAACCAAGCGTCAGTGCGCCCGCTGCGTCAAACAGCGCCGATGTTTCGACGTCGATGGCGTCCTCGCCTTCGATATCGCCGTTGGACGAACGCGCGAGCAGCGCATTTGCCGTAATCTGAGCAAGACGAATAAGCCCGGTCGCATCGAGTGTAAGCGCCGTGTCGACCGTTACCGGGCCGATCAGTGTGATATCGCCGCCGAGAGCTTGTGCGTTCAGCGACCCCGAAGCGATCTCGCCGATGGTGATACCCGTCGCCGAGACGAGGTCGGTAGCGCCCGCAATATCGAACACTCCATCAAGGGTGATGGCTCCGTTGGCAGTCATCGCGTTGAGCGATCCCGCCGTCACATCGGCGAGGGCAATCGATCCGAAGGCGCTGAGGTCGAGAAGGCCGGTCAGCGCAATCGGCGCGCTCGACGAGATATCGCCTGCGGTTGAGGTTGCGATGATCGAGCCTGCTTCAATGCCTCCAAGCGCAATCGAGGCCGCCGAATTGATCGCGACCGTACCGTCGATTGCGGTCAGCGTTCCGGTCGAAACGCCTGCGGTAGAGGAACGGAGCTGGATCGAGTTCGCGCTGATATTGCCCGTATTGACCGCGCCGGTAGCGAGCACGTCCAGCGCTCCCGCCAGGCTAAGGTCGCCTATCACCGTCGCATCGCCGCCCCGTGCGAACGCGGTTAGGTCTTGCGCTGACACCGACTGCAAGGTCAGGGCACCGGCGGCATCGAAGATCGCTGATGTTGCGACGTCGATGTCCTCTTCGCCTTCGATATCGCCATTGGACGAACGTGCGAGCAGCGCATTTGCCGTAACTTGCGCCAGCCGGATAAGGCCCGATGCTTCCAGGCTTAGCGTGGTGTCGACATTGACCACGCCGAGCAGGTTGATGTCGCCGCTCTGCGCGACGGCATCGATTGAGCCTGCCTCGATTTGCCCAATTGATACTCCGCCAGCTGAAAGCAGGTCGACTGTAGCGACAAAATCGAAGGCCCCGTCGAGCACGATATTGCCTGATTCAGTCACGGCATTCAGCGAACCCGCCGTCACGTCGGTAAGCTGGATTGCTCCGAAGGCGTTGAGGTCCATCAGACCGTCCAGAGTAATGGGCGCGATCGAGATTATGTCACCGGACTGCGCAACGGCATTGATTGAGCCTGCGCCGATATCGCCCAGTGTGATGCCCTGCGCCGAGAGCAGGTCGACGATACCGTCAAAGTCGAACACGCCGTCGAGCGTGATGTTGCCGCTGCGCGAGCGTGCGATCAGAGATGCCGCGACCACATCGGTCAGAGTGATGGCACCGGCAGCGTCAAGATCGAGCAAGCCCGTGAGCACGATTGGTGCGCTCGACGAAATGTCCCCGCCGGTCGAGCGGGCGATGACCGAGTCTGCGATGATACCGGCAAGCTCGATTGATTCCTCAGTCGTAATCGTGACCGTGCCACCCGGCGAATTGACCGCGCCGGTCATGATCATGCCGTTCGCTGCGTTAAGCGACAGGGTTCCCGCGGTGAGGTTGCCGACATCGATGCCGGCAGCGGAGTCGATCAGAAGCGTGCCCTGCGTTGCCAGATTCGCTTCCGTCGTAATGCCGCCCGAAGACGAAATGAGTTGCAGGCCTTGTGTCGCAGTGACCGTCCCTGGAACCGGAGCAGGGTCAGGTGGCGGCGCGTTCGGGTCGGCTTCAGGAAGAACAATCGCGGCTGCGTTGATCGCAAAAAGGCGCGAATTGATCTGCGAACTGTCGAGGGTGAGCTGGAATTCGCCTGACGTGGCGATGTCGATCACGTCCGAAGTCAGTGTCGCATTCTCGAGAACCAGGCCGAAAGGCGTGGTCGCCGCCGGGGTGCCATCGTCGAACAGGAAGTCTGCCGGCGTGTCGCCCATCAGCTGAATATCGATCGATCCAACCTGCGCGTCGGCCTGGCGAACGAAGAAAGAGCCAAACCGCGCAAAGTTGTTTGCGCCAGCAATGGCACCGCTGCCGCCGACCCCTCTTGAACGGGCGAAGAAGCTGCCAAGGTCGAGGCTGCCGCGACCCGGATTCTCGAACGCCTGGGTGACCGCTGCCTGCACGCTGCCGCCGACACCGTCGCCGCCATTGCCCTGCGTCTGGCCGGACCCGCCATTACCGCCGATCCCGTTGGTTTCAAACGTGATGCTGTCCGCTGTCACGTTGGCCCCGCGTACGAGCAGCGACATATTGCCGCCCAGAGCAAGGCCGCCATCGCCGCCTGTGCCGGTTGATGCGGCACCGCCATTGCCTGCTCTATTTTGCTGGAACGCCGTGATGGTCGAAAACGTCGCCGAGCCATTGACGGCATCGGGGATGGAAGTTCCGCTGGCCGTGCCGATGTTCAGATTGCCGCCAACGACATCGCCGCCGGCGCCGCCATTCACACCCGCACCACCGTTGCCGCCAAATGCCAGCAGGTCGATAGTAGTCGCGCCATCAACCACAAGCGTACCGTCGAAAGCGCGACCGAAGATGAGCCCGTTGATATTCGTGGCCTCGCCTCCGGCTCCCCCGTCAGCTCCGTTAAGGCCATCGCCGCCGTTGCCGCCCCGGATCGTGATATCGACGTCGAGCGAACCCAACGTGACAAGGGAGGGCGCTTCGCCCGGAAGATTGAAAGCGTCGACGCGGTAGATAGCACCGCTTGCATTGCCGCCGGCACCCGGAGTGTCGCTAGCCAGTCCGTTGCCGCCCGCTGCGCTGCCGCTGAGATCAAGGACGCCTGAAATGTCGAGCGTGCCCTGCTGCGCGAAAACATTCAGGTTCACACCCTCTGCATTGCCGCCCGTCTGTCCGTCACCGCCGGTCGCAAACGCGTTCAACACCGCGTCGCCATCAATGAAAATGCCGCCGCCGACAGCAACTACTTGAGCAGCACCGCTCAATGCGCTGCCTCCTAGCCCGTTAGCTGCCCTGCCGCCGGTCGCTTCGGTGAGAAGATCGACATTGCCGTTTATAACGCCATCGGCGCCACTGAAGGTCTCGATTCCGGCGCCGTTACTGTTGGCCTGGCCGCCATTCCCGCCGAGCCCCCCGGCATCACCGCCGGTTGCCGAAGCGACAAGCTCGACCTGGGTATTCAAAGTGCTTACGCCGCCGGGTATTGGTTCTCCGGTCTGACGATCGAAATCTGCCTCAAACCCGATAAACGACCGGTCAGCCGTTGCCTGCCCACCGTCACCGACGCCGCCCGCGCTTACCGAACCGCCCACTGCGGTAGTCGATGCCGAAAGCGACTGCGTATTCAGCTCTCCATCGGCGCGCGCAGCAATGAAGTTGGCGGCCACGTTCGCATTACCGCCGGCCCCGTTGACGGAGTTGCCGCCGATCCCGGTCGCGCTCACATCGACCGCGCCTGCGATATTGACCAGCCCTCCAAACGTCACCCCGATGAAGTCGGTGTTTGCGTCGCCACCTCGTTGGAGACCTGACCCGCCAAGCGAGGTCATCGAGGAGATGAAATCTCCCCCGATGGTCACCGTCGAATCTATGAAAGTGGGGCCGAGGTTGCGGGTGAAGGAATTGCCGCCGATCTGGCCTGAGCCGCCTTGTCCGAACCCCGCGAGGATCAAATCGCCTGCGACATCGAATATTGACTGGTCGATGTCGAAAGCCAGTGTGCCGACCTCGACGTTGCCGCCATTGCCGAGCCCGTCGCTCGATCCGTTGCCGCCAAAGTGGTCGAAGGTGAACTGATCGAGAGCGATCGAGACGTCGCTTCCAAAGACGTTGAAGCGGCTGAACTGCCCGGACGTGCTGCCGCCGCTTGTGCGCTCGGCATTGCCGATAGCCGAGCCGCCGCGAGCAAGCATCTGGATCGACCAGCGCCCAAGATCCGTGGCGGTGTTGGTGATGCTCCAGAAATTGCTGCCGGTTTGGGCGAAACCACCCTCCGCATCGCTGGCAGACGTGTCGCCGCCAATCGCGATGTTCGTCATCAACAGCGGGCTGCCGACCACATCGGGAAGCTCGACTTGCGCACCTTGCGACACATTGAAGTTCAGGCTGCCTGCGAAAGCGGATCCGCCATTGCTTGTGACGCCTTGCCCGCCGAAGGCATTGGCCGACATGAAGTCGAGCCCGCCTGTGGCTGGATTACCGGTGACGTTAGGGGACAGGACCCGCATCAGGCTGCCGGGATCAGATACGCTAATCTGAACCGATCCACCGATAGCGTCGCCAGCGATGTCACCGTTGTCATCGCCGCCACGCGCATCTGCGGAGAGACCAAGCTCGTTGACGGACAGGAAACCGCCTTGCGATACGAACACCTCTGCGGTTCCCGCGAATGCGGTGCCGCCGAACGCTGCGACCGCATCGGCACTGATGCGCAGCATGCCTGCAATGTCGACATCGCTGTTTCCGAACGCGGATATGCGGGCGAACCCACCCGCTGAACCCAGACCATCGATCGCATCGTCACGCAGGTTGCTGACATCGAGTGTGACATTGCCTTCGAAAATGGCGATGGCGTCGTTCTGAATATCGATCGTAGCGTTTCCGCTGCGGACGATGCCGTCTAGATCCTGATCGTCGACCGCACTCGATGCCAACGTCACGTCGCCGCGCACAGTGAGGCTCGATCCGCCGAAAGCGTTCAGGGCTGCAAAACCGGCATCGCTATCGAAACTCGGCGCGCTTCCGTCGAGGAAAACCGAGCCATCGATAAGGAGCGAGCCCGGAATGCCGGTGTTGAAATCCTGATTGACACTGATCTGAGCGAACCCGCCAACCAGAGCGACGTCCCCCGCGATCGTTGCAGCACCGCCTCTGAAATCAAAAGAGATGCCATGGGTGTTTCCGACAGTGCCATCGCCATCCAATGCGAAGGCCGAGGCCTGAATTCCCGAAAGAATGTCGACCGTGCTGTCTTCGAAATTGAAAGCAAGGGGATCTACTGTAAGCGTCCCGTCTCCGCCCAACCCGTCGTTTGATCCGGAGCCAGCAGTGGCGTTCAAATCAATGCTGCCGACACCGAACTCAATGTCCGAGCCAAAGATATTGAACTGACTGAAGCCTGAGAAAACGCTGCCGCCCGAGCTGCGCTCAGCGGGTCCGAAGGCCGAACCAGCCCTTGTTGTCTGGACGACCGAGAGAGTTCCAAGCCTTGCATTGGAACCTGTAATACTGACGAAGATGTTCCCCGTGGTTGCGTCTCCACCGAAGCTGTCGCTCGCCTCGGTATCGCCGCCCGTTACCACGTTTCGGATAACATAGGGGCTTGTCGGTACATCGACGAAGTTTACGCTCGCCCCATCCGCAATGTTGAAGTCGATAAAGCCACGGTCCGCGAAGCCGCCTGCGCCGACCACGCCGTTGCCGCCAAACGCTCCTGCGAAAAGCAAGTTGTCACCATTTAGGTTGCCCGTCGCGATATCCAGCGAGCTGCCATTACCGAACACGGTAAGGCGCGCCGAACCACCAGAAGCGGCGCCAGCGCCAAAACCGATATCGTCTCCGCCCCTTGCAAGCGAATTGACCGACAGTCCGCCTGTGTTCAATGCACTGCCGTTGACAATGTTCACTTGGGAATTGCCGCCGCGCGCCGTGCCGCCATCGCCAGCAATCGCATTGGTGGCAATTCGCGTCATTCCGCCAACGTCGATCGTGCCACCGGAATCAAGGAAGACTTCTGCAAATCCACCTTCAACCGCGATCCCGGAAGAGTCGCCGCTGAGGTTCACGCTTGCATCAAGCGTTACGTCTCCGCCAACGATGATAAGGCTGCCGGCGTCGCGGGCGCTGATTGTCGCGTTGCTGCTGCGTATCACACCATCGCCGTCGCTATCGCTCGAGGCGTTTGCGCGCGCCGTATAGTCGCCGCCGATGATGATCGAAGAGCCCTGCGTGGCCGTAAGTTCCGCTCCGCCCACATCGATGCCGAACGAGCCGAGGTTCGAGATGAGCGCTACGTCACTCGCTACTTCGATTGCCGATGGAGCGCCGGAGTTAAATTCAGTTTCCGCGAAGACCTGGGCAAAACCTCCGGTGAAGAAGATGCCTCCGTCGACGAAGACATCCGAACCATTGGCGAATAGCGAGAAACGCTGACCCTGACCGTCCTGCCCCTCGCCATCAATGCTGACTGCGGTCGCAACAAGGTCGGAGGTAATATTCAGGATCGAATTGTTTGGACTGATATCGAAACTGTTGGCCGTGATGTCGCCGACAAGTCCGGCGTCGGACCCGGTGCCTGAAATAGCAGTGTAATCGATGCCTTCGAAGGCAACGGTAACATCCGCGTTGAACATATCGAACCGTGTGGAGCCGAGGAATGCGTTGCCGCCCTGCGATCCAACCGCCGGAAAATCGACGTTCCCCCCAACAGCTCTCACTTCGAAGCTCAGGCGTCCCAGATCCGCCGTGCTGTCGCTAACCTGCCAGAGGCTGAACCCGGTTTCGGCATTGCCAGCCAAAGCACCGTCCGCACCGGTCGCTCCGCCGATCGCGACGTTCACAATCTCCAGCGGCCGACCGGCGACATCGGGAAGATTGATAGTCGCGCCGCCGATGACATTGAGGTTCGTACTGCCCGACTGTGCCGAGCCTCCGAACCCGATTTCACTCGATCCGCCGACTGCGACGGCGTTCATGAACTCGAGCGGGCCCACATCTGCTGGGCTAAGCACCGTCAGATTGCTGCCAACGCCATTAACGGTGATATCGGTCCCGCCACCAATGGCGTTTCCGCCATCGTCGGAATTGAAATCACCGCCAAGGAAGTCAATCGGACCGCCTGCCACCGCGGCTGAACTGAGGCTCAACTCGCCTGTCGTGAACTGCGCCCCATTGAGCACCTGAACCTGCGCAAGACCGGATGTCGCGTCGCCGCCCCTGGTTATCGCATCGGTGCTGACATTTGTGACGCCGTTGACATTCAGCGTGCTCGTGCCGTCCATCGTAACACCGGCAAAATTCGTGCGAGTACCGATGTTCGCGCCGCCGAATGGTCCACCGGTAGCGGTGCGAACGGTCAGATCGCGGCCCACATTGAGGATCGAGCCCGCGCCGCCGACGAAGACGGTCGCGACCCCTGATTCGACGATCCCATCGCCATTCACGTCATTTGGGGCAAGGCTCACGACGCTCAGATCGCCATCAATATTGGCAAGGGCACCGTCAGAAACATCGAAACGGGCAGACCCTGCATCGGCGCCAAATCGCGGGGTGAAACTCTGGGCGGTGAAGCTACCGAGCACGTCGAGTACTGCGCCGCCAAAAACGTTGGTGTTTACTTCACCCCCGCGCAGCGACACATCGCCGAAGAAGCCAGCGGTGTCTGAAATGGTCGTGTTGATGTTGCCGGCAGCAAGCGCGGTAAGACTGCTGTCGATGAAGACGTCTGTGCCGATGCCATTGAAGAAGGTGTCGATGACAATTGAATCGTCTTCGTTTCCTACGAGCGTGCTATCGGTATCGCCGACGATAATGTCGTAGCCTGCGGTCAGGACCACGGCGCCGTCGGCCACGAAAGCGCCCTGCGCTATGTCGAAGCCGAGATCGCTGCCGCCTTGGATGGCGAGGGTGGTCGCGGTGTTTTTTGAGACCGCCACCATGTAGATGCGGTGGTTGTCGCCCGCTCCGGTGCTGGCCGGACCGCGGATCGAACCACGCGTCGTGATGCCCTGAGGATCCTCGGTGCCGATAGCGACTTCGATGCTGAACAGACCATCAGGACTGAAGGTAATCGTACCGGCCTCGGCTGCGACGAGCGCAGCCTGTCCATTTACATTGATATCGCCGTTATGCTCGATCCGCGGGGCAAAGAGCGCGACATAGCTGCCCTCGGCCAGCGCATTGATCTGCGCGCCCTGGTCGACCGTGATGCTTGATAAAGGGTCGGCTTGGCCAAACTGAACCTGGTTGCTGCCATTGATAAAGCCGCCGCTGCCGTTGGTCACTGGCGCAGCGGTCGTCAAGCCAAGGCTGCCTACGTCGATAACGGCATTCGACCCGATGACGATCCCGCCGGGCGTGTAGAAAAAGACGGTGCCCCCGATATTGCCCTGAACCTGTGAGATGATGGTGCCATCGAGAATGATGCGGCGCGACAGGTCGAACGGCAGGATGCGGTTCAGAACGGCGAAGTCGGCGATTCCGGTGCCGTTCTCAAACGTAGCCGTGGTCCCGGCCTGCTGGAACAGGATGTCGCCGATGCCCTGATTGTCATCAGGCGTCCAGTCGATGACAGCGCTTTGGGATTCGACCGTGATATTGGTTGTGCCAGACCCTTCGGTGATCGTGGCTGCACCCTCGGCGACGACGCCTTGCCCTTCGAACGACTGCGCGAAGGCAGGCGTCGAGGCAAAGGCAATCCCCGTTGCAAGGGCCATTGCAGAACACTGCGCCATCTTCAGCTGGGTTTTGTAGGCCACGATCAATTCCTAACGCTTAGAAGCTTGCAGTGAGTGTGAAGAGCACGCGAACATCGCCCCGCTCAGTCTGAAGACCGGCGCGCTTGAGCGGCACCGCGACCAGCGCATCAAGGCCATAACGTCCTGCGAACGACAGGCGCGCACCTGCGCCGGTCGAGTACAATTCGTCATTTGGCTCTGCGCCCTCGTTCCAGGTTTTTGCGAGGTCGAAGAAGGCATAAGGCTGAATCGCCATGTTGCCCGGTCCACCAAGTGGAAGCGTGGTCGTGCGCAATTCGGTCGTCATGGCAACGCCATCGTCTCCGATAATCGTTCCCGGATCATAGCCGCGACCGACGGTAAAGTTACCGGCAGCGAACTCCTCAAATCCAAACAGTCCGCCGCCGAGCGACCATTGCGCTCGAGGCCTGAAGGACAGCGCCAACAGCTGCGAAAGGGCGAGTTCCAGATCGCCGGTCGCGCGAATGATCGACGAGGTCGGGCTGCCATCGAGCCTTCCCGGATTGATCTGATCCGCCGGGCAGGTCGGGCCGAGGCATACAGACGAGGCGCCGAAAATATCGAAACCCTGCCTGAACTCGAGGCTGGCGGATGCCTGATATTGCGGTACGCGGTTGGCGAGGTCGATGGAGTCGTACTCGACCCGCAACCAGCCCACGCGAATGCGGTCACGCGAGAGCGGGGCGATGAAATCGACGTCCTGGTCGATGTAGTCGAAGCCTGCGCTCGCAAAGACGTTCTCGCCCTGCGTTCGCAGGATGGGATAGCCAGCCGAAATCCCCGCAACCAGCGTTTCTGCCTGAAGGTCCGCGACCGGTACGCCGACGGCTGCAGCGGTCCCGAGATCGGGCGCTGTCCACGCGTAAGTGAACTGGCCCGCAATGACCAACCCGTCGCCACCGGGGCGGAATTCGTGCCCTGCATTGATGACGTGCTGCTCGCTGAAATCGCTGCTGGCGAAATAGGATAGCGAGGTCACATCGCCGAGGCCGGTCAGCCCAAAGAATTGCGCTTGCACCTGCGCACCGAGCGGACCTGTCGCATCAGCGCCATAATTCTGCATTGCGAAATTGAACGCGTATTTCTCGCGCTGGACGGTGACTTCACCGATCAGGTCGCCCGGACCTTCGCCGCCGGGGCGAAGCGTCAGGTTGACGGCGTAGCCGGGCAAATCGCGCGCGAGCAGCAAGGCGCGCTCCGCCTTGTTGCGGTCAAAGATCTCGTCTTCGGCTAGGCGGCCAAGATATTGTTGAAGCTTGGCTTCGGCGCCGCGCGTTTCGCCGCGTGCGCGCACCGCACTGATGCGGCCATACAGAACCTCGAAATTGACCGAGCCATCCTCGATCCGCTGGGTAGGGACCTGGGTCGCTGCCAGATATCCCTTATTGCGCAGGATCGTCGCAGCGGCATCGCGGATTTCGCAGAGAACCGCGACCGGGTGCTCCTCACCTTCAAAAGGTTTCCATGCCGGCTCAAGCTCTTCGGGCGCTGCGCCTTTCAGTCCGTTGAAATTGACTTCGCGGATCGTCAGTGTGACGTCTGCATATTGCGGGTCGGCAAGAGCGCATGGCGAACGCTCGATGCCCCCTTCGATGTTCAACCGTGGTGCGGGAAGCTGCTCGGTCCTGGCAATTCCTTGAAGCTCTTCGCGGGTAGGCGCGATTTGTGCATTCGCGGCGCTTGCGGTCATCATCGCAACCGGCCCGACCGATAGGGCCAGGCCACCTGCAATGCAGGCCTTCTTCGTGCTCATTTTTCCCCCTTGCCGTCCCCGAGCCGGCAAACCCCACGATTGTGGCATTTTCTTAGATAGAATGCGTCTTGGCGAAAATCGGGGTCTGCGGCAAGTGATTGGAATACTTATTTTTTGGGGAAACGATGTCTCATGGGACCGTTCACATACGCTTTTACCCCATATTTTGAGTTCATTAAGCTGTAATACGCCAGATCAGAGTTAATACGCGAACCGCCCCGCGCATTGTGCGCTAACAAGGTAACTCACAGATCTAGGGTAAATGCCCTTGATTCCTGCGCTTTATGGTTCGATGGTCGCGTGGGTGCATGGTCCGGTTGATCGCTCGACAGAAGCGAATTCCCGGTGTTTGGGGAACTTACGAAGCTAAATTAGCATGTCTGAAAACTTATCCGAATTCCGCAGCGATCCGCTTGCGGAGAACCGCCAGTTGCAACGTGCGATTGCGACTATGCGCGACGCGTTGGAAGACAAGGAACATGAGGCGCGCAGGCTGGTTCAGGAGGCCCAAGCCGAAGCCGCCGGCGAGATCGCTCAGCTCAAGGATATAGCGCAGGGCCTGCGCGATCGGCTGGAGGCGGAAGCCCATGAGGCTGCCAGTAAAGTCCAGGCAGTCCGGGCCGAAGCGGCCGCCGAAATTCGCGAGCTGAAAGACACGGCACAGGCTCTTCGGGACGCCTTGGAAGACCAGCGCGCAGATGCAGAACAGGCGCTGCAGGCCGAACGTCAGAGCGCCCATGCAGAAGCCGCTCAGTTGCAGCAGGCGCTTCGGGACCAACGCATCGTCATCGATAATCTGCGTGCCAGTCTTGCATCTGAAAAACAGGCGATGATCCGGGCGCACCGCGATGAAATCAGCGAGCTTGAAGCGATGGTCCAGAACCTGCGCGAACGGCTGACGGAGACTCAGGCATGAACGAGCAGACAACGAAGATCGAAGAGAGGGCGCCGGCGAAAAAGACGACCCTGACCCAGGCACAGCGCCTCAAGCAGTTGCAGATGATCCTCGACGTATCGCGCCAGGTGGCGTCGCTCGAAACTCTCGACGCGGTGCTCGACACGCTAGTGACGGTAGCGGTGGAGACGACCGGCGCGGCGCGCGGTTCGCTGTTTCTGCACGATCCGTCGACTGGCGAGTTGTACAGCCGGATTGCGCAGGGCCTGAAACGCCGCGAAATCCGTATTCTCGATACGATCGGGATTGCGGGAACGACGTTCCAGAGCGGCGAAGGGCTTATCATCCGCGATCCCTACAATGACCCGCGCTTCAACAAGAATGTCGATGCGCAGACCGGGTTCAAGACCACCTCTATCCTCGCCAGCCCGATCCGCAACGCTCGGGGCGAAACGATTGGCGTCGCGCAGGTTCTGAACAAGGTCACCGGCGAGTTTACCGAACAGGACCTGCAGGTGCTTGAAGGCATCACCTCGCAATGCGCGATTACGCTGGAATCGATGCAGCTGGTTGAGCGGATGGAAGATTCGCGCCGCCGCGAGATCGAATTCCTGAACATCGTTTCCGAGATGACTTCGGAACTCGAGCTCACCACCCTGCTACGCCGCGTGATGACGGAAGCGACAGCGATGCTGGATGCCGAACGCTCGACACTGTTCATCAATGATGAGAAGACCGCGGAGCTTTTCAGCCATGTTGGCGAAGGGCTCGACGCGATGGAAATTCGCCTGCCTAATCACCTTGGCATTGCAGGATCGGTGTTTACCAGCGGCGAGGCGATTAACATCCCTCATGCCTATACCGACCTTCGGTTCAACCCGGCTTTCGACAAACAATCGGGCTTCTTCACCCGTTCGATCCTTTGCGTTCCGGTGGTGAACAAATCGGGTGAGACGATCGGCGTGACGCAGGTGCTCAACAAGCGCGGCGGGCCTTTCAACGAAGAAGACGAGAGCCGCCTCAAGGCATTCACCGCGCAAATCGCCATCGGCCTCGAGAATGCCAAGCTCTTTGCCGACATCCAGTCGATGAAGAATTACAATGAGAGCATGCTCCAATCCATGTCGAACGGTGTCATTACCTTCGACGAAGAAGGCGCGAACCGCACCTGCAATCAGGCCGGCGCACGCATCCTGCGCTGCGAACCCGATGAATTGACCGGGAAGTCTGCGGCAGAGGTTCTGGGTGAAGAAAATCAGTGGCTGATCGACAAGATCGCCCGCGTGTCTGAGCGGCGTACGCCAGAAAGCCTGCCAGATACCGAGCTTGTCTTTGCAGGCGAGACCGTGTCCGCCAACGTGACCGTGCTGCCGATGGAATCGGGAGAGGGCACTTCGCTCGGCACGCTTGCCATGATTGAGGACATTTCCGACGCTAAACGCGCCAAATCGACCTTGTCGCGCTACATGGACCCCGGCCTTGCATCGCAAATGCTCGCAGGCGGGGGCGAGGACGACATTCTTGGCGGAAAGGATACGACAGCAACCGTCCTGTTCTCCGACATTCGCGGCTTTACCACCATCACCGAAAAGCTGGGCGCGCAGGGGACTGTCGCGCTGCTCAACGATTATTTCGAGCTGATGGTTGATTGCATCTCCGAACAGGGCGGCATGCTCGACAAGTTCATCGGTGACGCGATCATGGCCGCCTTTGGCATCCCTGTCGGCCATGACGATGACGAGGATCGGGGTCTTCGCGCGGGGATCAACATGATCTCCGAATTGTGGCGCTGGAACGAAGAGCGCGAGACACGCGGAGAGATGCCGCTCGACATGGGTCTGGGCCTCAACACTGACCGGATCGTCGCGGGCAATATCGGCTCGAAAAAGCGCATGGATTACACCATGATCGGCGACGGAGTGAACCTTGCCGCGCGGCTTGAAAGCGCGTGCAAGCAGTACTCGGCGCGCATCCTGTTGTCCGAATACACGGTCGCCAAACTGAAGGGCGTCTATCGCCTGCGCGAAGTCGACCGCGTCGTGGTGAAGGGCAAGTCGGAGCCAGTGGGCGTGTACGAATGCCTTGATTACCACTCCGATGCGACTTTCCCGAACCTCATGGATGTGCTCGGCAATTTCAATGAAGGCGTGAAGCTCTATCGCGGACAGCAATGGGACCGGGCGGCTGGCTTCTTCGCAAAGGCGATGGAAGCGAACCCTGACGACAAGCTCAGCCAGACCTATATCGACCGCTGCCAGCTGATGAAAGAGGCTCCGCCGGGCGATGACTGGGACGGGGTCTGGATCATGAAAGAGAAGTAGGCTCCGCTTACTCAGGGATCGGCGGCGTGTCCCAGAACAGCGCTACTTCCTCGTCCAGCTCGGTCATCTCGTAGCGCACTAGGGCGATCGGGAGGCGACCCGCGGCGAGGAATTCGTCGTGAAACTCGCGCAGGGAAAAGCCCGCTCCCAATTGGCTCGCCCGGTCGGCCAGCAGCGCGTCCATCTGTAGCTTGCCAATCGTGTAGGCGACGCCGTAGCCGGGCGGGCGGCGAAGATAAATTTCAGCGTCCACGCGCGCGACGTCTTCGTCGAGCCACGGGGTCTTCTCGCGCATGTAAGCGACCGCTTCGGGCACACTCCAGATGTTGTGCTGCATGTAGACATCGGCGGGCACGCGCGCGGCGCGGAAAATGCCGAAAATCTGCATGAATTCATCGGCACGCGGCGAGTGCGCGGTGCCGCCTGCGAGCATGGTCGCTTCCTCAAGATAGGTTGCCCAGCCTTCGGCGCGGCCTCCATCGCTGTAACGTCCACGGATCGGTCGTTCGTCGCGGGCGGCGAGGACTGCGTCGAAGCGGTGGCCGGGAATGACCGCGTGGACATGGTCTGGGATGGGATCGCGGAACTGGATCTGCTCCCAGAAATTGGGGCCGGTCGGGCGCTCGATATAGGGAGTGTTGCTGCCAAGCTCTCCAACCCAATCGGGGATGGTGACGAAGTCGTCCTCGGTCAGGAAGCGGCGCACAATGGCGTCGGTCGTGGCGATCTTCTGGCGCTGTTCCTCGGCGCTTTGCGACAGCTCAAGCTGCGGCAGATCGCGATTGCGATGGCGCAGCAGGGCGAGCGCGGCGGTCATGCGCTCATGCTCGCGCTCGGCCAAGGTCACCATCTCGCCCGAAGTGAGCGGGATCATGCGCACGTGGCGAATGTACCAGTCGTACTGCTGGGCCCCGACACCGCCTAGGGCGGTCATCGAGGGGCGCTCCGCCCTCAGCCAGTCGCGAAACTCAGTGAGAGCATCGCGCGCAGCGGTAATGTCGGTTACGAGGTCGGGGCGCTGTGTTCGGCTGCGTTCGAGCAAGTCTTCGTACCACCCGATAATGCCCGGCGGCGGCACTTCGCGGTAGGGATGGTAATGGTTCACCCCGTCGCTGTTCTCCAGATTATGGAGCGCGAGGTCCGCGAAGTCGCCAGCAACTTCGGTGAGGTTCGCGCGCGCAGAAGCAAGTAGCGGCGGGACGAGTCGCAGCCGCTCAAGCAGTTGCTCGACCTCTTCGCCATCCTCGGTGACTTCGGCAAAGGCGACGCGCATCAACGGATCGAGATAGAAGCCCGGATCGCGCTTCCACGGGCGAAGCACCACGAGATTGAAGCGGTATCCGTTGAGGATCGACTTCACCGCGAGGTATTCGACTTGGCCCGCGCGCGACCACTCGGAGACGGGCAGGGCGGACAATTCGCCGTCGAAATAGGTAAGCCCGCCAAGTTTTTCGGCCATCAGGTCGTCGCCGTAGACCTCTCCTATTCGCGCGCCTGAATCGAGTACCACGCCGGCGGTGAAGCCGGGGACCATGTATTCGCGCAGTTCCTCGTGCAATTCGACAAGGCGATCATAGCCGTCATCGCCCGCGTCCTGCGCTTGCGCTGCGCCGATGAAGAACAGCGCAAGGCTCACAAATCCAACGAGAAACCGCATACCCACCTCCTGTTGATGGGAGGATGCGGGAGCGCGCGCCCCATGTCCAGTGGGTTAGGTCAAGAGCGTCAATAGCCGCTCGCCTGACCGTCCTTGCGCATCTCGGTCGCGCCTGCATAGACGCCCGTTTCCGCATCGCGCATGATCGCTTGATAGCCGCCGAACATGATGCCGTTCGAAACCACGCGGACATTATGTCCCATCTCGCGCAGCGCCTCGACGGTGGCTTCGGGAATGCCGGGTTCGACGTTCAGCGTGCCCAGTGGATCGGCAGCAGGGCCGGTCAGCGCCTCGGTCGGCTGGCGGCCGCCATCGTGATTGATGCGCGCGGCATCGCCCGCTTCCTGAATGTCCATGCCAAAGTCGACCATGTTGATGAGCACCTGCACATGCCCCTGCGGCTGCATTCCGCCGCCCATCAGACCGAGCGTCATGAACGGCTCGCCATCCTTTTTCACGAAAGCCGGGATGATGGTGTGAAACGGACGTTTGCCCGGCTCGTAGGCATTGGGATGCGCCGGATCGAGGCTGAAGAGCTCGCCGCGGTCCTGGAACATGAAGCCCAAACCATCGGGCACCAGCCCGCCGCCCATGCCGCGATAATTCGACTGGATGAGGCTCACCATCATGCCGCTCTCATCGGTGACGGTGAGGTAAGTCGTGTCGCCTTCGCCTTCGAGCTTGGGTTCGCCGGGTCCGAATTCGGGCGTTGCGCGCGACGGATCGATCAGCGCGAAGCGTTCGCGGCCATATTCCTCGCTCAGCAGTTCCTCGGGGAAACGGGTGAAATCGGGGTCGGCATAGAAGCGCGCCACGTCGGCATAGGCGAGGCGCTTGGCTTCGGTGATATAGTGGATGACTTCCGGGCTACCGCGTTCCCATTGCGATAGGTCCACATTCTTCAGAATGTTGACCATCTGGAGCGCTGCGAAGCCCTGCGTGTTAGGCGGCAATTCGCACAGCTCGAACCCGTCGCGATATTCGGCGCAGGCGGGTTCCACCCAGTCGCTCTTGTGCGCGGCAAAGTCCTCCATCGTGTAGGCCGAACCTTGCTTTTGCAGGTAGTTGACCATGGTTTCAGCAAGCGCGCCTTGGTAAAACGCATCGCGCCCCTCGCGACCGATCGCTTCCAGCGTATTCGCGAGGTCCGGGTTCTTGAAGATCTCGCCCGCTTCGGGCGCCGTGCCATCGGCGAACCAAGTCGCGCGGGCATTGTCGAACTCGAAATCGTAGCTGTCGAGCCGGCGTGTGTAGGCGCTGAGGCTCCGATCGAGATACATTGCGATGATTGGCGCGACCGGATGCCCTTCGCGCGCATAGTCTACCGTGGGCGCGAGGATGTCGCTCATCGGCAGTTTGCCGAAACGTTCATGCATCGCGAACCAGCCATCGACCGTGCCGGGGATCGTGACGGGAAGGGGACCGACCGGGGGAAGCGCATCCGCACCGTCCAGCTTCTCCAGCAACTGGTCGAGCGTCTGCCCCATCGGCGAGCGGCCCGAGCCGTTTAGCCCATAGAGCTTGTCGGTCGCAGGATCGTAGATGATCGCGAAGATGTCGCCGCCGATCCCATTCCCGGTCGGCTCCATCAGGCCAAGCGCCGCATTGGCTGCGATGGCTGCATCCACCGCGCTGCCGCCATCGCGCAGGATTTGCAGAGCGATCTGCGTTGCCAGCGGGTGAGCGGTCGCGGCCATCCCATGCTCTGCATAGACCGGACTGCGCGACCAGCTCGCGCCTACCGGTCGCCCGCCAGCGCCGATCTGTTCCTCGACCGGCTTGGCCTCCTGTGCGAATACCGGAACGGCGGCGAGAGCGAGGGCCGAAATCCCGGCTGCTATAGCAAAACGCATGATTGTCTCCTTTGGAGGGAATAACGCTTCAGGCGGTCCTTTTGTCCCGCTTCTTTCGCGCTTTTACGATGCGGGGCAACAGGAACAGATAGCCACCTGTCCCCCACATGATGATGAGCAGTATGCCAGTCGGCAGAAAGATATAGAGCTTCACCCACTCGGCAAAGAATGACCCATCGTGGATCGTCTCGATCAGGTCGGAGCGGCGATAGGCGACCTTGAGTACTTCGGCCGTTTGCGTATCGACCTGAACTTCCCATCCTGAGTTGGCCCGCAGCTTCGCCAAGCCGCGATCGACGCGCAGGTCGATGCGGTCGATGTCGGACCATTCCTCAATGCCCGCTTCAGGGTGTTGGCGCGCGGCGGCGAGCATCTGATCGAAGCTCGCCTGCGGCAATTGCGCCTCGGCCACGCCGCGCTCGGTGCCTGGCTGAATCCACTCGATCTCTTTCTTGAGCATGAGAAAGCCCCCGGCGACGAACATGATCGCGGCGGGGACGAAAACGGCGAGGGACAGCCAGTAGTGGACCTGACGGAACAGGCGTTTGGGGTTCATGGGGTATTCCTGGCGCGGGGACCTACCCAAGGCAAGCCCCCGCGCTGGGTCTTTCAGTTATTGCGGAAGCGCGCTTCCCGGCACCCAGGGCGCGCCCGCCGCTTCCAGCTCTGCCTCGAAGGCGGGGATGGTGCTCTCGGTTAGCGTGCGCAGACGGTCGCGGATCGCGCCAAAGTCTGCCTGTGCATAGCCGAACTGCTCGCGTTGCGTTTGCGTCGGACCATAGGTCGACCCGCTCACCCCGAACATCACGCGGCCAAGGCGGCTGCGCACCGTCGGCTGGGTACGCTCATAGATCGCGTTGCGCGCTTCGTTGCCATTCAGCATTTCGTCGAGCGTGTGCACCTCTGCGCGGATCGCGTCGAGGCGGTTGTCGAGCGTGGTCGGATCGCCGCCCGGTGCTGCTCTGACTGCCGCAGCCATCAGGCCAACGCGGCGCTCGACATCATCAAGCGTCGATGAGACCGCCGAAACACGGCGACTGAACGCGGAGATCTCTGCCCAGAACTCGGCTGCGCCAGGCTGTGCCGGAAGCGCCCCTTCGCGAAGCCGTTCGACGGTGAAGGGCTGTGGGCCGACAAGTTCGGTCGTTTGCCCGCGTACGCGCTTGGACAGCGACACAGTGTACTGACCCGGCGTCACGAGGAAGCCCGACCGCTCCGATCCTTCGCGCGCTACCGATGTCGATGGGTAACGCAGGTCCCAGTTGACGCGGTGAAAGCCTTTCTTCGCAGGCCCCTGTATCCGGCGAACCACGTTGCCATCTGCATCGCGCACGGTCAGCCAGATCGCCGGGTCTTCTTCCTGCAGCTCTGCCGTGAGCGCATCGAAGCTCGGGAACGGCGTATCGTCGCCCGCTTTCACCAACGGACGCTCGCTCTCCTGCCGAATGGCTTCGAGCGACTGGATGTTCTCGGCAAGATAATAGGTGAAGTTCGCGCCGAATTCGGGGTTGGGAGCCATGTAGTAGCCATGCCCCTGCGAACCGCCGCGCGAGAAGGCGAGTTCGGGCTTTTCGATATACCACCATGCCTTGCGGCCCGGGAAAAGCATAGCTTCCTGCTCTAGGCTGGATTCGCTCAGCGTGCGAAGCGGCGAGATGTCATCGACGATGAAGAAGCCGCGTCCAAAGCTTGCGGCGACAAGGTCATCCTCGCGCCGCTGGATCGTCACGTCACGGAACGAGATGGTTGGCGCATTGCCCGAAAGCTTGGTCCACTTCGCGCCGCCATCGAGGCTGAAGAACAGGGCAAATTCGGTCGCGGTGAACAGCAGGTTGGGGTTCACGTGGTCCTGAACCAGACGCCAGACGATGTGGCGGTCGGGAATGTCGCCTGCAATGCTGCGCCATGTGCGCCCGCGGTCGCTGCTTTTGAGAAGATACGGTTTGAAGTCGCCATATTTGTGATTGTCGAGCGCGACGTAGACGGTGTTCACGTCATGCAGATCGGCGCGAATGTCGTTGACGAAGGCCGTCGCCGGAACGCCCGGAAGCGAGCCGACTTCGACCCGGCGCCAGTTCGCGCCGCCATCCTCGCTCACCTGGATGAGACCGTCATCGGTGCCGACATAAAGAAGGCTTTCGTTGAGCGGCGATTCCCCGATCGATGTGATCGTGTTGTACTGGCTCATCGCATAGATGTCCCACGGCGCATCCCAGCTCCACTGGCGGCCCATGACGGGCAGACGCATGCGGTTTTCGTTGCGGGTGAGATCGCCCGAGATCGCAGTCCAGCTGTCGCCGCGATTGTCCGAACGCCACAGGCGCTGCGAGGCAAAGTAGAGGCGGGTGGGCTCATGCTGGCTGACCCAGATTGGCGAATCCCAGTTCCAGCGCGGAATGTCATCGCCCGGCGCGGGCTGCGGCTGGATGTTCACCACTTCGCCGGTAATCCGGTCGATCCGGGCAAGGTTCCCCTGCTGCGACTGCGCATACATGATATTGGGATTGCCCGGCTCGGTCGCGGACTGGTGGCCGTCACCGCCAAGCGTTACGAACCAGTCGTCGTTGCGAATGCCCTGACGGTTGTCGGTGCGCGACGGACCGCCTTGCGAATTGTTGTCCTGCGTGCCGCCATAGACATAGTAGAACGGCTCGGCATCATCGACCGCCACCTTGTAGAATTGCGTGATCGGCAGATTGTTGATGAAGCGCCATGTCTTGGTGTGATCCCAGCTTTCATAAAGGCCACCGTCAGAGCCGAACATGATGTATTCTGGGTCGGTCGGGTGGAACGCGATGGCGTGATCGTCGACGTGCTTCAGGTCGTTGTTGAGGCCGTAGAATGTCTTCCCGCCATCGTTCGAAATCTGCGAGGTGTTAGAGACGAGGTAGATGCGGTCGAAGAAGTGCGGGCTGGCATAGAATTCCTGATAATAGTGCGGTCCGGTGCCGCCGCTGACCGTGTCGGACATCTTGGTCCAGCTCGATCCGCGATTGTCCGAACGCCACACGCCGCCTTCGCGACGGTCCAGTTCGATTGCGGCATAGACGACGTCGGGCTGCATGGGAGAGATGGCGAGGCCGATCTTGCCTTTGTTGCCGCCGGGAATGCCGCTCTTCAGCTCGGTCCATGTGTCACCGCCATCTTCGCTGCGCCACAGGCCGGTTTCCGGGCCGCCGCCGATATAAGCGGCGACGGTGCGGTGACGCTGCCACATGGCGGCATAGAGTCGGTCGGGGTTGGATGGGTCGATGACGAGATCGCCAGCGCCGGTATATTCGCCAGCGGACAGGACGTTCTCCCAAGTCTCACCGCCATCGGTGGTTTTGTAGACGCCGCGCTCACCGCCCGGTGACCAGAGCGGGCCTTGCGCTGCGACCCAGACGATGTTCGAATCTTCCGGGTGGACGATGATGTTGCCGATCCGCTCGGTCCCTTCGAGGCCCTTCTTGGTCCAGGTCTTGCCGCCGTCTTCGGAGAGGTAAATGCCATCACCAAAGCCTGCGTGACGCCCGCCGTGGTTCTCACCCGTGCCGACCCAGATGCGGCTGGGATCGGAGGGGTCGAGGCCCAGCGAACCGATTGAATAGGAGCCTTGTCCATCGAACAGGCTGGTCCATGTCGTGCCGGCATTCTCTGTCTTCCAGACGCCGCCGGAGCCGACCGCCACATACCATGTCGCGGGATCATCCTGATCGATCGCGATGTCGGCAATGCGGCCTGACATGAAAGCAGGCCCGATATTGCGAAGCTTGAAGGCGCTGAACGTGCCGCTCGAAAGGGCGGGTTTCTCTTCAGCCGTATCGTCCTGCGCGATTGCGACCTGGCCGAGCCCGAAAATGGCAGCGGCGGCTATGACAAGCCTCGAAAATTTCATGTGATTCAGCCCCTCGTACAAAGAACGCGAACGGTTTCTCCCCGGCCGCGCGCTCGCAAGCTCCAGCCGATGAACGGCCAACGAATATCGTTGGTCGTCGCAATTGGCGTCTCGGACAAGAGTGTAACGAAGTTGACCGACAAATCCAGCCTCAATGTAACACTATATCATTGAGACTGGATGGCAGGGGTTCAATCGTGCTGGTGCTCGCCCGCTTCGTACTCGCCGCGCGGGGCGTCGATCAGGCCGGAGAAGAATATTGCGTTCATCAGCAGCTTCTCGGTCCCGGCATAGGTGCCCCGGAAGACCGGGTTGTCCGCCATCAGGATGACCGTCCCGCGCCGCACACGCTCCGCAACGACCGACGGTGTGCCGCCGATCTCGTCGAGCCGTTTGCGCGAGGCATAGCCCGAAAGCAGCGGGCTCTCGTTATACTGCACCGGAACCGCATAGGGGTTCCCCTCGGGCCGCATCAGTGTGAAGGCGACGTTGCGATGGACAGGCAACTCGCGGTTCGCATAGCCGAAGCCGAGCGGGTGGCTGGTGTCGAGGTCGGCTGCAAAGATCGATCCACCGATCACGTCCTGCGCATCTCGAACGGCGAGCTCGGAGAAATTCAGACGCTCGGTCGGCTCTTCGCTTTCGCTTTCGTCTTTCTCCTCGTCCTCGTCTTTCTTGCGACCAAGGATAGCGCCTTGCGCCCAAAGCGCCGCGCTGCGCGTGGCGATCAGAGTGCCGCCATCCTCAATCCAGCCCTTGACCTCTTCGGTCACACCTTCGCTCAGAGCAGCATTGCCGCCGACAAGCACGAGATGCGTGTAGTCACTCCAGGGAAGCGAGCCGAGGTCATCCTTCTTGACCAACGTCACGGGCATGCGGTGATTGTGGTCAAGCGTCCACCATACCTCGCCGTAATCGTAGCGTGACAGACCGCCATCATAGGCAAGCACCACGCGCGGATTCTCAAGCGAACGGAAAACCCCTGCCGCGCCAAGGTCGCGGCCCGTGTCCGGCGTCGAGCCGGACGATACCGCGTAAACGGGCACTCCGTCTTCAGCCGCGATGGTCTGCATGATCGCGTGGATGTCGGCTTGCGACGTTTCCTGCCGCGCGAGCGGGACGAAGATCGAGCCGCGACCGAACTGGACGTTGCCAGCAGTAGTCGGGAACATCGCTTCCTCCATCGCGGCGCGAGCCATGATGTCCTTTGACAGAATGCGATTGAGCGCGCGCGGCGCGTAGGTGTGCGACCAGTCGAAGACATAGCCATACTGCGCCCGCTCAGGCGCAGGGGCGCTCTCGAATTCGCCGTCCGCGCTTGTCCCGGCATTGCCGCTGCCGATGCGCGCATATTCGAGATCGTAAGCGAGCGGGAGCGTCCAGCCAGAGACGTCGTAGAAGATGTTCTCTTCAAATTCGGTGATGCGTTCGAAGATGCCGCGGATCATCCGGTTGTTGCTCTGCGCATCGGGCACGAAATAGCTGGTCGAAGCGCGGAAAGTGCGCCCGTCCGCGGTGACGTCCGAACCCAGCCGGGTGACGCGAATGTCGTGCATGTTGAGCAGGCGAACGAAGCGAGCCGCGCGTTCTGGATCACCCTCGGCAGTGAAGACCCAGCCGCCAGCGCCGCCATTCCTCGCATTCTGGGCGAAGAAATCGCGCTGGTAGGCGGTGATTTCATTGCGCAGATCGAGCGAGCCCTGAATCGAGGTTAGCGCCGTGCGGAAATGCGTGCGCGCATTGTCGGCTGTGGTGACGAGGCCGCGCTCGGTCTGGATCGCGCCGCCGCGCGCTGCGCCCGCTTCGAACAGGATGCCCAGAGCACCGTTGATCTGCGGGTAGGTCGAACCCTTGCCGATGTAGAAATTGTCGAAGCCTTCCTCGCTGGAATAAAGGCGCGCTTCGCTGTCCATCCATGCGGCATGGCGCTGGGCGATCTGCTTGGTGAGGTCACGCGCGCGCATCGGGATGAGCGGATTGCGACGCAGCTCTTCGCCGGGGTGGAAGTAGTATGGCGAGGCCGAACCCATCTCGTGATAGTCGACCGACACCATCGGCTTCCACCTGTGCCATTCGCTGATCCACGCCTGGCTTTCAGGCTGCGTCAGCAGCAGCCATTGGCGGTTGAGGTCGAAGCCGTAATGGTTGGTGCGCGCATCGACCCACAAATTGTGCGCAGCATCGTTCGGGTCGGTGTTGTCGGCATAGGACCAGAACTTCTCGACATGATCGACGCGGCGCGAATGACCGTCGGGGTTGAAGGCGACGGTGAGCACGATCACTGCATCGCGAAGCTGCGCCTCGATCTCAGGTCCCTGTGCGGCGGCGAGGTGATAAAGCGTCGGGATCGAGCCGACCATGCCGGTCGTTTCCGCACCGTGCACGCCCCAGTTGATCCACAGCACCATCGGCGCAGCGCCGGGCGCGGCGTTGCCCTGCGCGCGGGCCAGGTGGGTCTGGCGAATGCTCTCGATACTCGCGTGGTTCTGTGGGCTGGTGACGGTGAAGGTGAGGATCGGGCGGCGTTCGTGCGAGTAGCCGATCGTTTCTACCGTGATCCTGTCCGAGCGCGCCGCAAGATCGCGCAGATAGGTGACGAGGTCGCCATATCGCACCGGACGCTCACCAATTTCGTAGCCCGCGCTGTCCTCAAAGGATGGGATGCTCTCGTCATAGGTGACGCCTGCAACCTGAAAGAATTCGACCGGCTCGGCAGCGGCGGGCACCGCAGCCAACGGCATCGAAAAAGCGGCAAGGGCGGCGAGAGCGCGGCGCAGCATGGGCAATCCTCGTGAACGTGACTGTTTGAGCCAGCGTCCTGGACAAGACGCCGTGAGTGCTTCTCGCTAGCTCATGGGCCGCGCAAGTCAAATCCCGATCGAAATGGCCGCTTGATGCGAGCCGCATGCCCGCTATGGTTTCGCCAAAGGGGAAAACAACTTATGCGCGCATCTTTTATCGCAACCACCGGACTTGCAATGGTTTTTGGTCTTGGAGCCACCGTGCCCGCATCGGCGCAGGACGGTTACCAGACCCCGCCGCCGGAGGTGACCGATATCGTCACCCGCGCACCTGCACCGCGCGTCTCGATCTCGCCTGATAATGACCTCATCCTGCTGATGGAGCGCGAGGCCCTGCCGCCGGTTGCCGATCTTGCGCGGCCGATGGAAAAGCTCGCCGGGATCCGCCTCGATGCGAGCGTCAACGATCGTTACGGCACGCGCGACTTTGTCGGCCTGTCGCTTCAGGACATCGCCACCGGAGAGGTACGCTCGATCGACCTGCCGGCCAATGCGGACATCTCGGACGTCGCGTGGTCCACCGACGGGTCGAAAATCGTCTTCACCAACACGCGCGCTGACGCGATGGATGTTCACGTCCTCGATACCGCCAGCGGGCAAGTTACGACATTGATGACCGGGGGAGTGAACCCGGTATTCCAAAGCCCGACATGGCTGCCCGGCGGCTCGCTTCTGACACTCGCCATCCCGTCCGATCGGGGCGAAAAGCCGATGGAATCGCTCACCCCGCAAGGCCCGGCGATCCAGGACGCATCAGGCGGCCAGGAAGCGCAGACCCGCACGTTTCAGGACCTGCTCGAAAACCCGCATGACGAGGCGATGTTCAAATGGCTCGCCACCAGCCAGCCGGTGATCATGGACGCCGATGGCTCGAACATTCGCATGGTGGGCGAACCGCGTATCTACACCAACGTCAGCGCATCGCCCGACGGCCAGTACCTGCTGATGGAATGGATCAGCGAACCGTTTTCGTACCAGGTGCCGTGGTATCGCTTCCCGCACACAAGCGCGGTCTTTACGATGGACGGCGACCTCGTCTCCACAATCGTCGAACAGCCGCTTGCCGACGCTCTACCCGTACAGGGCGTCGTCACCGGAAGGCGCAGCATCCAGTGGCATCCGGGCGAAGATGCAATGCTGATGTGGGTTGAGGCGCAGGACGGCGGCGATCCGAGGACCGAAAGCGACAATCGCGACAATGTGCTCGCCTTCGAGGCCCCTTTTAGGGGTGAGGGCAGAGTGCTCGCACGGCTCGAAGACCGCGCATCGGGCGCGATGGGGATTGAGGGGACCGACGACCTCATCGTCTACGAATATGACCGCGACACCCGCGAGCTTCGCCAGACACTGGTCGATGTGCGCGACGGCGAAGCGGCGCGCGAGATCGGCCTTCGCAACATTCAGGATGCGTACAACGATCCCGGCAGCCCGCTGATGACCACCAACGAATACGGCAAATATGTCGCTCGAAACGTTGACGGCAAACTGTTGCTGACCGGTTCTGGTGCGACACCGGAAGGGCTGCGCCCGTTCCTGAGGCGTTTCGACCTCTCAACGCTCGATACCGAAGAGCTTTGGCGCAATTCAGGAGAGCAGCTGGAATCGGTGATCGACGTCGTGACCGAGGACGGAAGCGAGTTCATCACCTTCTACGAAAGCCCGACCAATCCGGGCAATGTGAAGCTCTATTCCGGCGGGTCAGAACAATTCCTGACGAACTTCCCCGATCCGCACCCCGAACTGACCGGCATCAAGCGCGAACTCGTGACCTACACCCGCGAAGACGGAGTGGAGCTGACGGCAACGCTCTACCTGCCGCCCGAATACAAGGAGGGCGACAAGGTGCCGGTCGTGGTCTGGGCCTATCCGCGCGAATTCAACGACGCATCCACCGCAGGCCAGAACCGCGATTCGCCATACCGCTTCACCCGGATCGGAGGCTATTCGCATCTGTTCTTCCTGACGCAAGGGTACGCCGTGCTCGACCGGGCCTCGATGCCGGTGGTTGGCTCCGATCCGGAAACGGTCAACGACACCTTCATCGAACAGGTCGTCTCCAATGCTCAGGCCGCAGTCGACTTCACGGTCGAGCGCGGCTTTGGCGACGGAGTGCGGCTGGGTGTCGGTGGGCACAGCTATGGCGCTTTCATGACCGCTCACCTCCTGGCGCGCAGCGACCTGTTCCGCGCAGGCATCGCGCGTTCGGGCGCATACAACCGCACGCTCACCCCCTTCGGTTTTCAGGCAGAACGCCGCATCTTCTGGGACACGCCCGAGACCTACTACCGCCTCAGCCCCTTCATGGCGGCGAACATGATCAACGAGCCGGTGCTGTTCATCCACGGCGACAATGACAGCAATTCAGGCACGTTCCCGCAGCAGTCAGAGCGCATGTTCGCAGCGGTCAAGGGCACGGGTGGAACCGCGCGGCTCGTCATGCTGCCGCACGAGGACCACGGTTATCGCGGCCGCGAATCCGTGCTGCACACGCTTCACGAGATGTTCGAATGGTTCGATGCCCACGTGAAAAACGCAGAGGTAGAGACGGCCGAATGAAGCGCAACTTGGTTGGAAGGGATCACGCGTTCCACCAACGCTGAGTCAAATTTCAGCAGGCAGGCTCCCGATCGGCTGAGAAGCATGCGTATCCAATGGCGGCTTCGCGCCGTCATATTGGACATTCTGGCCATCAAGGTGAGGGCCCGAAAGCGGGACTTCTGTTTCGCCCGTTCCAGCTCCTGCACCTCTTTCAGCGAATAACGCTCAAAGAGGTGCAGGGTCCTGTTCGGGTCGACTGGCTGGAATGAATTGGCGCCCCTCGTCCATCACGAACTGCGGGTCGAATTCACCATAATCGCAAGTGATTTCTTCTCCGGCTGCAATGTCCCTGATCGCCCAACCTATGTTGGGATCGGTGAAGTCGGTATTCGGACGATCCGCATGGTTCATAAAGCGCCCGTTGTCGAACTCGACAACAGTGAGACCGGGACGCGTCATGTGCGGGTAGCCGTAGCGTGAGACGAAACGACGAAGAACTTCCGGGAGCGCGTCGATGTCGGTAATCGAGGACAACTGGTCGAAGCGTTCGTCGAGGGTCCAGATTGCGCAGCCGGAAGAGATGGGCTCCGCAGCGAAAACTCCGACCCCTTCGATAAGGCTGGGGCCGATATATGTAGGAACGATCAGCATCGCTCATGATCCGGGTGCGCAGGAAGCGGCCACCCACGCGCCATCGTGACCATTCTCGACAGCGGCGAATAATTGCTCGCGATTGCGATTCTCGACAATAGGAAATCGTCTGATCAACGATAAAAAATGGTCGTTTTTGGTGGCCCCGATCATCGACCGGGCTTTGCTCAAGAGCAACCGTTCGTCGTCTCTCCAGAGCAAGCCCTGCAAAGACAATCGCCAGACTGTTCGACGCGCGGATTTTTTCGCATCACAATCCTTGACGAAGCGTGCGCCTGACATAAATCGCAAGATGTCGCCGGGCCCCTCTGGCGAATGCCGCCGGTGCATTCGCGATGTCGGAACGATATTGTCCCAACGACCGGCCCGGTTTGAAACCATGCTTTCAATCCATGCGTCTAGCTACCTGTCCAGATGATGACGACGCTCATCGACACGCTCGATATTCTGATTGTCGTTGCCGCGCTTTCTTCTGCATGGCTGTGGTTCAGGTCCAGTCGCAGGAGAGTGCGCCGGGTCAGCCGACATGAAGAATTCAATCACGCCGACCTCAACCGCGTGGTCACCGCTCTCAACCGCACCCAACTTCTCAATTCGCGCGCCGCCCTGGCGACGGCCATCGCGGGTTTGTTCGCAGGCTTCCGGTGGCTTCTGGAGTTGTTCAGATGACCTATCTGGTGGTGCTCGGCGGGCTCGTGCTGCTTGCGATTGGCGGAGATCTCTTGGTGCGAGGCGCAGTGGGTCTCAGCACGAAGCTCGGCGTGTCGCCTTTGCTAGCCGGCCTGACAATCGTCGGGTTCGGAACGTCGACCCCTGAACTCGTCACCAGCCTTCAGGCAGCGCTGCAAGGGTCACCGGGGATCGCCATCGGCAATGTGGTTGGGTCCAACATCGCCAACGTCCTGCTTATCCTGGGGGTCTCGGCGGTCATCCTTCCGCTTGCGATAGAGCCTCGCGCGTTCCGGCGTGACGGGCTTGCGCTGATCACAGCAACGCTCGCTTGCGTAATCGCGGTGCTGATCGGGGAACTCACCAGACCTATTGGCATTGCGCTACTCGCGGGGATGGTCGGCTATGTCCTCTACGCCTATTTCGGCGAAAGACGTGCCGCGACGGTGGAAGGCGAAGTGCATGTCCTGAAGGCGCAAGATGCGGGCCCGGCCACGCGCTTTGGGTTCGTTATGCTTTCCGCATTCGTGATTGCGGGCCTCGCTGCGGCCATCCTCGGTGCCAATCTGCTGGTTCAAGGTTCCGTCGAACTCGCGCGCTCCTTTGCGATTTCGGAGGCCGTGATCGGGGTGAGCGTCGTCGCCCTCGGCACCTCGCTGCCCGAATTAATCGCCTGTGTCGTCGCCGCCTTGCGCAAACATGGTGACGTTGCGCTCGGCAACGTAATCGGCTCCAACATCTACAACGTCTTCGGCATCCTCGGCATCACCGCTATCGTCGAGCCACTCGATGTGCCAGCCGAGATTATCCGTCTCGATATCTGGGTGTTTGCCGCTGCCACCATGCTCTTGCTGGCATTCCTGCGTTCGGGCTGGCGGATCAGCCGGATCGAGGGGGCCACCTTCATCGCCGCCTATGCCGGGTACTGCGCTGTCATCTTCTCGTAGAGCCAGCCCCGCGCGAAGACTGCTGACATCAGGCAGTGATCGATGCCGCGACGTCGATCGCCACAAGAGCCGCGACGGCGAAAAGCACCAGATTGACCGGATGTTCGCGGGTTCCGTCCTGAATGACCCAGACGCGAAACAGCGCGATCAGCGCCGCCACGCCCGCAAGCAGGACCAGCAGGCGCTCGAACTGGGTTTGTCCGAAGAACACCTGACCGCATACGTTGGCGGCGAAGAACCCCGCCCAGATATAGAAGGCTGAAATACAGACCTGCGCGGCGGAGAACTGTTGTAGCGAATTTCTCATATGTGTGACCGGTTTGATCCCCACGATTTTGTGCAACCTCATCAAGAGTGTGCGACAAGAGAAATGATGCCGATCGCACAAATGACGATGGTTGCGAGGACCAGTGGGGCCTCGATGCAGCGCGATATCGCCTTCGCGTTTTCCGTTCGTAACTGCTCGGCCTTGCGCGCCAGATGAAGTTATGAGTTCGAAAAGCTTATCTTCCCGTTTTTCGGGATAGCGTCGAAGCAACGTTGCGATGCGATCGCGACGCGCCTGATTTCCTTCGGCGAGCGACGACATCGTATCGACCATGATGGACACTCCGCAACGCCGCCGGCATTCTGGCGGGCAGTGCTGAAGTTCGAAGGGTCAGGAGCGAGGATACCTTGCGATACCCCGCTCCTTGCCTCTCTCCTCCTTATTGCGTCGGAGCGGTTTCGCCCTCGGAAGGAGCTTCGGTTTCTTCTACAGCGCCTGGAACCGCGGCATCCGGTTCAGGAGCAGGTTCGGTGACAGCAGGAGTTGTCTCGGCGGGTTCGACAGGACTCTCAAGAACGGGCGTTTCCGTTTCGGTGGCGACCGGTTCGGACTTGGGGCCATCACATGCAGCAAGCGTCAACGCAGCGAGGCCGACGCCAAGCGCGAAATTCACCTTGTTCATCTTCGGTTTTCCTAAAAGACCCACGATCACAAGCGATCGGGGACGCGCGCAAATACTCCTCTCCAATGAGTCGCACCAGCCACATTTTTGCAATTCTTACCCTCTTGCGCAGGTATTTACGCCGAAATGCATGGCTCGCGTAACATTCGTGTTTGTACCGGGCATATTTGGTGTTAATTTGCTCGCTGGCTGGCAGGACGCAGATACGCGGTCGCGGGCCGTGGATTTGCTCCCGTATGTTTCTCGACCGGGTGAAGCCCCTCGACGCCATCCTTGCAGCGGCGGAGAAAAAATCGCTCAAGCGTTCGCTTGGCGGCCTTCAACTGATGCTGTTCGGCATCGGCTGCATCATCGGAACGGGCATATTCGTCCTGACCGCTGCGGGAGCGCAGAAAGCCGGACCGGGCTTGATGCTGGCCTTCGCCATTGCTGGGATGATCTGCGTGGTCGCGGCGCTGTGCTATGCCGAAATTGCCTCGACCATTCCGGTTTCCGGTTCGGCCTATACCTACACCTATGCGACGATGGGCGAGTTCCTCGCATGGACGGTGGGCTGGGCGCTGGTGCTCGAATACGCGATCGCGGCGAGCGCGGTCTCGGTGGGGTGGTCTGGCTATTTCGTCGGAACGATCCTTGGCGAAACGTTCGGCATCGTTCTGCCAGCATCGCTTTCAGGCGGTCCTTTGGCGCTCGGAGGTGTGGAAGGAGGTCTGATTAATCTGCCGGCGCTAGCAATCGCGCTGCTTGTTACCGTGCTGCTGATGATCGGCACTAGCGAGAGTGCGAAGGTCAATGCTATCCTCGTGACGATCAAGGTGTCCGCACTCACGATCTTCATCGCGCTCACCCTGCCTCAGGTCGATCCCGAAAAATTCAACCCTTTCCTGCCTGCGGGTGTCTTCGGAGGGTGGGGCAGCGGTCTTGGCGCAGTCGGAGCCGCAGCCACGATCTTCTTCGCCTATGTTGGGTTCGACGCGGTATCGACCGCCGCCGAGGAAACGAAGAATCCGCAACGCAACGTGCCTGTCGGCCTCGTGGGCTCGCTGCTGTTTTGCACGTTGTTCTACATCGCCGTCGCCGCAGGGGCGATCGGAAATATCGGCGGGCAACCGATCACGGGGCCTGATGGCATTCCCTTCCCCGCTGGCTCCGAAGAGCTCGCTCGGCAGTGCGCACTGCCGGCATATTCTGCGGCACTCGTCTGTTCGGACGAAGCGCTCGCTCATGTGCTGCGCGAGATCGGCTGGTCGGGTGTTGGCAACGCGCTTGGTTACGCAGCTTTTCTTGCGCTGCCGTCGGTCATTCTCGTTCTGTTGTTCGCCCAGACCCGCATCTTCTTCGTGATGAGCCGGGACGGGTTGTTGCCCGAAATCCTCAGCAAGGTGCACCCCAGATGGCAAACGCCTTATGTTGTAACGGCAGTGACGGGCATGGCGGTCGCCCTTGCCGCCGCCTTCTTCCCGGTCGGTCAGCTGGCAGACATCGCCAATGCCGGCACGCTTTATGCCTTTGCCCTGGTGGCCATTGCCGTGATGGTGCTGCGGAGGACGCGGCCCGATGTGAAGCGCCATTTCAGAGTACAGGGTCTCTGGTTTGTCGCGCCCGCAGCAGTTTCAGGCTGTCTGTTCCTGTTCTTCAACCTTCCGTTGGAAGCCATGATCGTGCTCCCGCTTTGGAGCTTTGTCGGTATCGCAATCTACCTTGGTTACGGGAGACGCAGGAGCCATCTTGGCCGCGGCATCATCGAGGTCGTGGATGACGTGGCCGGTGACGAGACCCTGATCCCGATCCACCCGCCGCGCTCCTGAAGCAGAGCGCGAAAGTCACTTGAGAATTGAGCAGGACGCGATGCTCGCCGAACTCCCCCAGTGGCTGATCGAGTTGTTGCCTTTCATCGCGATCGGCTTTGCGGCGCAAATCGTCGATGGCGCGCTCGGCATGGCGTTTGGAGTGATAACCCAGACCATGCTGGTCGGCGTCCTCGGCCTGCCCCCCGCCACCGCGTCCGCCAGCGTCCATTTCGTCGAAGTGTTCACCACCGGCGCTTCGGGCTCAAGTCATTTGTGGCGGCGCAACATCGACTGGAGGCTTTTTCGCCGTATCGTGCCTGCCGGTGTCCTCGCGGGCGCCGCCGGAGCCTACGTGCTGTCAAATGTCGATGCATCTATCGCCAGACCGGTCATCCTCGTTTATCTTGTCGCTATCGGTTTCTATCTTCTGTTCAAGGCGATCCGGTTTGGGAAGAGGCGGCGCGCAGGCAGGCCTCGCTTCATAGCACCGTTGGCGGCCGTCGGCGGCTTTCTCGACAGTGCGGGTGGCGGCGGATGGGGCCCGATCGTGACATCGAACCTTCTGGTGCAAGGAACGGACCCGCGCACAACCATCGGGACCGTGAGTGCATCCGAATTTCTTCTGACGTTGACTGTGTCGATCGCTTTCACGCTGACGCTGGGTCTTGCCGCGTTCACGAATGTGGTGGTGGGACTGATTATAGGCGGTGTGATCGCCGCTCCGTTCGGAGCGATACTCGTCAGCCGCATTCCGCCAAGGCTGCTGCTTATAGCGGTAGCGCTCGTACTTATCGCCACGAGCGCCTTCGGCCTATGGGCGTTCGTGTCCGCGAAGTGAGTGCGGCGAATGCGATTGGGCGCCTGGAGTGGTCTGGTGTCGCTTCACCTTCGCGTGTTCTTTGACTTTCTGT
Source organism: Erythrobacter sp. KY5 (assembly GCF_003264115.1). Classification (NCBI taxonomy): domain Bacteria; kingdom Pseudomonadati; phylum Pseudomonadota; class Alphaproteobacteria; order Sphingomonadales; family Erythrobacteraceae; genus Erythrobacter; species Erythrobacter sp. KY5. The sequence continues at coordinate 1,355,910 of NZ_CP021912.1, forward strand.
CCGCTCTCTCGCGCATATTCCAAAGAGCAAACCGTCCGTTCCCGGCCCATGTCGAGACCACATACGATGGTCGAAATCGAGCGATGAGCGAGCGGACTAGCGTGGCCTACATACGTTGAGACACGGGGTCAGCAGCGGCTCAAGGAGCCCGGTTGCCGGTCAAGCGATGTCTCTTCTGATCCCTCGACTGACGGACGACGATGACGTCGCACGGGGCGTCGCGAACAATTGCATGCGTGTTCGTACCAAGCAGAAGACGTCCGAGATCAAGCCTGTGCGCCGTCACGCAGATCACTTCCGCTTCTAGCGACCTGGCGAGCTTCACCACCTCACGCGCAATTGATCCAGACGGCGCGTGCACACCCGCCAGCGAAGTCGAGATTTCGTGGTGCGCCGCATAGTCGCGAAGCCATCTCTTCGCACCGCTTTGATCGTTCAAATCCCAATTCTTCGGCATTTGCGCCAGATACGAGCGGGGCAGGGGTGTGCGGACATGTACAAGATGAATTGCCATCTCGCCGTCAATCGCAAGCGCACGGCATCGCGCGCCCATCAATTCGGATCCGGCCTCGTCCTCCCGATCGAGCGCTATCAGAGCAGAGCGGTACACAGGCATGGTCCCTTCTCAGATTTCCGTAAGCGGACGTTCTAGTTCAACCACTTGATTGGCAACATCACTGTCGATCCCGAACTCGATCAACAGCATTTCCGCCAGTCGCAGACTTCCTTCTATTGTTTCAGGCACCGCGACATGGGCCCCATCGACGAGCAGCTTGTCCGCGTGAGAGACATCTCGCGCGCGGGCAAGGATCGGGAGGCGAGGGGCGAGCCGGTGGATTTCGTTTGTCAGAGCCTCGGTTGCGTCCTTGTCGCCGATTGTAATCACGACGGCGGCCGCTTTGTCGAGCCCTGCCTCGCGCAGAACTTCGAGCCGCGAAGCATCGCCCATGCGCACCGGCCGGCCATCACTTGCAGCCTTGCGCGCCAGCTCCGGGTCGCGGTCGATCGCGATGTAGCGGATATCCTGACGATCCAGCACATTTGCGATGGTCGCTCCGACCCTGCCATATCCGGCAAGGATCACATGCCCGCCGATCTCGCTCGCCCACGCGGTTTCCTCAAAGCCGGCTTCCGCCTCGCCGCGTTCGAGCGCGGCACCCACGCGCCGCGCCAGCCAATCCAGTCCCGGCGTTACCAGCATGGTCAAGCCCACCACGATCAGCATGAATTGCCCGGTGTCAGCGGGCAGCAGGCCCACTGTGATGGAAAGCCCGATGACAAGGAAGCCGAACTCGCCCGCTTGCCCGAGCATGATCGCGACTTTGGCCGCCCTGTGCCTCGGCAATCGCCAGGCGAGGCACAGGGCAAAGTTGATCGCGATCTTGATCAGGACGAGACCAATCGCGGAGGCAATGATCAAGAGCGGATTGTCGATCACCATCCGCCAGTCGATCCCCATGCCGACCGACAGGAAGAACAGTCCAAGCATCAGTCCCTTGAACGGCTCGATATCGATCTTCACCTGGTGGCGGAATTCGGTTTCGGCGATCAGCAAACCGGCAAGGAACGCGCCGAGCGCCATCGACAAGCCGGCAAACCCAGTGAGTGCCGCTGTACCGACCGCGATAAGCAAGATGATTGCGATAAAGGCTTCGCGGCTGTCCGTGCCTGCCACAAGTTGCAGAAGCGGCCGCAGGGCCAGCCGGCCGACGGCATAGATGGCAGCAATCACGAGGAGCGCCTGGCCTGCGGCGAGCCCGAAGCCGAGCGCAACATTACCGACGGCCATCGTCCCAAGCACGCTGACTGCAAACAGGATCGGTACAACGGCGAGGTCCTGCATCAGCAGGATCGAGAACGTTGCCCGGCCGCTAGGCGTGCCCAATCGCCCTTTTTCGATCAGCAGCTGCGTGACTATTGCGGTCGAGGAGAGCGCCAGACAGGCCCCCAGAATTATCGCGGGTGCCGTTGCATTGCCCCATAGCATGGCGATGGCCGCGATGATCGCACCGGTTACCAGAATCTGCGCGCTTCCAAGGCCAAAGACCAGTCGTCGCATGGTCCAAAGCCGCTCGAAGGAAAGTTCGAGGCCGATCACGAACAAAAGGAAGATCACGCCCAACTCGGCAAGGACGGTCACGCCTTCGACGTCGGTGATGACCAGATAGGATACCGGCTCGTAAACATCCGCCAGGAGGCCCAGTCCGAAGGGGCCGATAAGGCCCCCGACGATGAAATAGCCGATTACGGGGCTGACGAGGCGCTGCAGCAGCGGAACCGCAATCCCCGCTGCCAGCAGGAAAACGAGAACCTCACGCAGGAAGGGGATATGGACATGTGATTCCATGAATCCTTGTTCGGTCATAGCTTGGCCAGTTGCAAGCTAAGTTACCGGTGCAATTACGGATTAACGCATCCATGCTGAAAGTGAGGATGAGCTCAGCCAACGCCTGGCAAACCGCTGTGTCCGTAATCAGGGCCAGCGACCGAATGTCCGCTTCGTCAACAGGCTCACCGGAAAGCGGACTGACCGCTTTAGCCCAGTTCAAGTCATCGACGAACGTCTTAGACGGGGTGGGGAGCGGATTGTCTGCTTTCGAGGATCCAAGGAAAGAGAGCGGACTCAGCTTCTTTGGTATCGACACCGCCCCAGAAATTTGGCGTTGTGACTTGGATGTCATAGAAGCATAGTGTATTAATTCACTAAGGCGGTTGAAATGATTAGATGTGTCGCGATTCTGTTTGTGGTGTGGTTCCAAATGACTTCCCTAAACGCTCAACCATATGAACCAGCTTTTCAGCCCGATGAGATGGAAGATCGTCCGGCGGGACCGCCGAACGAAGTCTTGGTTCTGGGTACACCTCACTTGAGAGATCTCCCGGATAACTTTCAACCGAATATGGTCGGTCCGATTATTGAAAATCTCGCGAATTGGTCCCCGGATTTTATTGCGATCGAAAATACTTCCGGCCTGAGATGCGCGGCGATGAAACAGATGCCATCGAGGTTCCAACCATCCACAGTCTCGCGCTGGTGCTACGATACCTTTGCTGCAGGGATGGCTTCCGGATTGGATGTCTATGAAGCTAACGCTCAGATCGAAGACAGATTGGAAAAACGCGAGGAAGGTTTTTCCGCCGAAGATCGGCGGCGCAATGCGTTGCTCTTTCTAGCCGCCGGAGAGCCAGCATCCGCCCTGGTCCAGTGGCTGTATCTACAGATAGAAGAACGGATAGCCGCAGACGGACTGACCGAAGAGTTGGTGACTGGACTCGAACGCGCCCAGAATTACCAAAACGAGGTGAACCTCATCGCTGCACCTGTGGCCGTGCGCTCAGGCTTGGAACGGCTTTGGAGCGTTGATGCGCAGGACTTTTATGCTGGCAAAGGTGATGGTGACGATGAGGCATATGCCGCAGCGATCACTACTGCTTGGAATAATCCAGCGGGCGAAAAGCGCAGCAAAAAGGACGATGCCCTAAAATCTGCGCTTGGCGAGCCAGACGGCCTTCTGGATTTGTATCGAGCTTTCAATGCGCCCGAATACGCAGCTCTTGCCTATGCATCAGATTTTGGCGCGGCGCTCGTTGAACCCTCTCCCGGCCGGTATGGCCGCAGGTATGTCTCCTACTGGGAAACTCGCAACCTTCGCATGGTTGCAAACATGCGCGAAGTGCTGGGTAGGTCGCCCGGTTCAAAGATGCTCGCGATCGTGGGTGTCTCGCACAAGGGATACTACGAAGCGTACCTTTCCCAAATGCGTGATGTTGAGTTAATCGACGTGCTACCAATGCTGAGTGAGTAGTTGAGGCGAAACGCTGTTCGCCGATGTCGGCTTTTGGGTGTCGCCGACGATGAAGGAAATGACCGAGATCAGGGTCGTAACCTGAAAGGCAGCTTTTCGCCTTTTTGTGGCCAGAGCCGGACGGTCCGTAGCCGGCCCGTAGAGTTACACGGTTCGCGGTGTTAATCTGGAGTTGCTCACTCAGCCGGCTGCGGCGCGAGTTCGTTTGCTGTAGTCATTTTTCCGAGGGCAGGGGACAACCGAACCGCGCTTGCAATCAGCCCGAGAGCGCATGCGGCGATGACCGCGTTCACCAGCATTGATGTTGCGTCACCTGACCAGGACACCGCCATGTTTACGCAAACAGCGATTACCAACAGGCCAGCACTGATGAGCCATATGAACTTTACAATGACGACTGGCTGTTTCGAGAAGTAAACCGCTGCCAAACCGAGTGCCCAAAGCGCCAGACAGATCGGTGCCATAGGCAGCGTCATTCCACTTGTCGCCATCACAGCACCCGCTGCCAGGGAAAGCGTCAGACCGGTTGTCATACCCCGCCATGCCGCCTCTGTTTTCAGCTTCGGCTGACCCTGCTGCATCTTGCGCTTGAACCAGATCATCATTCCTGTGCTGGTGATATAGGTCAGCGCGAGTGCAAGGACAAAGTACAGCAGCTTTATCGGATAGCCTCCGAAGGTGCCGTAATGCAGGGGCTGAACTGCGCCGAATATACGGGCGCCTACCTCGCTTCCGCGTCCTCCGAACTTCTCAAGAAACTCTCCGTTGTTGCGGTAAATGTCGGAGGATCGCATGGAAAGAATGCCATTTTCGCCATAGACGATCGAGGTTGTCTGACCGCTGTCCTTCGGGTTGTTTGCGACCAACAAGGCGAACGAGCGACCCGGTTGTTCCGATCGACGCAGCATCGAGGCATAGTCCGGCGAACTTTCCATAGGAGGCGCACCCTCGATAGCTTGAGGGCCGTTGATTGCTGAGATCGCTTTCTCGGTATCGCCTTCAAACGCCACGAAAGCGAGTGCTGAAACGGTGATACCCGCCACTCCAAGGAACGCTCCGGTGAAAGTCAGTACAAGGTGATAAGGCAGTCCCCAAACGCTCAACCGGTTGTGCATGTCTGTCCATGCCAGACGCGCATTTCGATCGAGCCGCATTTTGAACGCGTCTTTAAAAATGGTCGGGTGTGCAAAGATTCCGGACAGAATAAGCGTGAACATCACCACGCCCACGAGACCGACGAGATAACGGCCCCACGGCCTTGGTAAGTGCAAGACGGTATGCAGATCCTCAATGAAGTGGGCATAAGGCGCATCGATCTCGCTTAGGAGTTCGCCGCTGTTTGGGTCCACTATCCAGTCGGTCGATATCAGCTCGCTTTGAGCATCAGGACGCTCATTGAGGCGCACGGTGGTGTAGTTCTTGAATTCGTCAGGCGCGTAGAGCACCACGTTGAGTATCTCATTACCCGGCTTCAGCTGGGCCTCGGCATTGTGTGCCGCTTTGGCCGCGATTTCAGGGGAGATGCTTTTCGAAGTGGCGACACCGCGATTTTCCCAAAGGGATATTTCGGGCACGAATAGCGTGAATGCTCCTGTTACGCTGACGATATAGATCAGTGCTGCAAGACCCAGTCCCAGCACCGAATGCGAGTCGATCATGCGACGCACGAAGGAGCCCTGCTTTTCGCCATCAGCGGCCGCTGCCAATTGGTCGGTCATAACAGGAAGAAAACTCCAAAGGTAATGATCGAAACGACGATTGGCACCAGCATGACGCGCCACAGGTTGAGATCGACAGTCGCGTGAAGCGCGCCAATCGACCAGAATAGCGGAGTGGAGAGGCCCCCGATAAATAACCGTGTGAGCTCCGTGGCCCAGGGTTTGGTGGCAATCAGCAAGCTGAGGCCGAGTGCTGCGATCAGGTAAAGTGGGCCTGCGGAGATCAGTTTTGCAGTCAGTCGCCACTTCGACCCGCTAGGAGGCGTCGGCATCCGCCGGGTTGAACGTGGGACGCGATCATGGCCGATTGCCTGCGCACGAAAGAACGGGTGCAGGATGAGGATGTAGGCGGCAACTGAGATCGTCGTGAGTGCCCAGGTGATGCCCAGTTCCCATCCGAGGCCTTGCCCCATCAGCCAAACCGATGCGGCGAACAGCAAAAGACTGCTCAACCAGATACCGAAGTTCTGGCGCTTCTGCGCTTCGCGCAAGATTGCGACGCCCGCCAATTGTGCAATGATTCCGCCAGACACAAACATTCGAGTCCCCAAAAAGCTGAACCCTCATAATTTCTTCTGCATACCTTGTAAATGCTAATCATTTGCAATAGCGGAGTGACTTACTGCGAACGACTCGCAGCATATGTAGGGGTGTCTCGTGCGTTTCAATCTTCTAAATTCGGCCTCGTGTGCCGTTATCGCAGCGGTCGCTTCAACAAGTGCTCTGGCAGAGACCAGTTCGGTCGAAGGATCGGCAGACGTCCTCGATGACGATCAGCCGGTTATCATCGTGACCGGGCAAAAAACCGAGCAGTCGCTTCAGGACGTCACCGCGAGCGTCGATGTGACGACCGCTGAGGAGATTGCACGCGAGCCGATCATCGACCTGTTCGACATTGTAGAGCGCATCCCGAACGTCACCGCGTCCTTTGGCGAGCAGGGTTTTGCCATCCGCGGGATCGACCAAAGGGGCATTGGAGGCACGGGCGCGACCCTCATCGTGTTTGTCGATGATAGTCCGCTCAGCAATCAGACTGCTTTCTTTGGGCCGACAGACAGTTGGGATCTGGGACAGGTCGAAGTCTTTCGCGGTCCGCAATCGACCAATTTTGGGCGCAACGCTTTAGCCGGGGCAATTTATCTGCGCACCCAGGACCCAACCTACGAGTGGGATTTTAGGCTGCGCGGGGAGGTGGGCGATAATGGGCAACGCCAAGCGGCGATTGCGGGCGGCGGCCCAATCATCGACGATGTGCTCGCCTTTCGTGTTGCTGCCAATTATCGCGAAAGCGATGGTTTCGTGTTCAACACCTTCTTGAACGAAGAATACGACAACACCGAACTCACCACCGGTCGCTTCAAGCTCCTGTTCGAGCCGACCGACAACCTCTCGATCATCTCGACCTCATCCTACACCGAGAATTTCGCAGGTGAGGACGGGATCGACCCGACCAATGGTAATCCCGGCAATCCTGTTTCACCCGAGGACGTCATTCGTGAGGTCGCCGTCGACGCACCGGGGCTTGAGGGAACAGAGACCTTCATCCAATCGATCAATGCGACCTGGGATGTTTCCGATCGCGTTCAAATTCAGTCGATCACAACTTATCAGGATACCGATTATGTTCGCCAAGAAGACTTCGACGGTACGCCTGCGCCGATAGCGGCGCTGGATCGAACCGGCGCTGATGAGGCCTTTTCGCACGAACTCCGGGTCAAGTATTTTGGCGATCGTCTCACCGTGGCAGGCGGTGCCTATTTCTTCACTAACGAAGATGGGTTCACGGACAATTTCACCGTTCCGGCGACCGCGGTGAACCCGGCATTGCCCGCTAGCATTCTTATCAACCGCGTGGCGCAGACCACCAATGAAACGACGAATTATGCTGTCTTCGCGGACGGTGAGTTTGCCCTGAACGACGCGGTCGATCTGTTGTTCGGATTTCGGTACGATCACGAGGAATTCGAAAACACGGCGATCGCAGACACATCGACTGTAGACCCGCTTCCTCCAGGATTCGTATTCCTCGCGGCGCTGCTTGGACAAACCGAGGCGATTACCGAGGCCGAATACGAAGCCTTTCTGCCCAAATTCGGTGTGCGTTGGAACATCAATCCGGACGCCAATATCGCCTTCGTGTCGCAACGCGCTTATCGCGCTGGTGGAGCGCAAATCTCGGTTCTGGACGGAGCGGTGAACGAGTTCGATCCCGAGTTCTTGTGGAATTACGAGCTTTCGGCCCGTACCATCTGGCTTGACGGGCGGCTGCGTTGGAATGCCAACATCTTCTATTCGGATTGGAGCGACCAGCAGGTGCTTGAACCGCTCCCTGGAATTTCGGATTTCTTCCGAACGGTCAATGCCGGCGAGTCCACCCTTTACGGCTTTGAGACGGACTTCAGTTTCGATGCGAGTGACGAGATCGAAATCTATGGCGGCCTCGGCTACTCTTTCACCGAATTCGACGACTTTCAAAATGGCCGTTTCGACCCAGCACTGCCTGCGAGCGAGACCAACCAGGAAAATTTCGCAGGCAACCGCTTCCCCTTCGCCCCGCGTTGGTCAGCGAACTTCGGGGTCGCCTACGCTCAGGAGCAGGGGCTGTTTGGCGGCGTGGACGCAAACTATCAGTCAGACGTCTTCAACTCCTCGGAGAACTTTGCGATCAATCGGTGCTGCCAACGCATCCTGGTCAATGCACGCATCGGCTACACGTGGCGAAACTTCAGCCTGAGCGCCTATGTTCGCAATGCGTTCGATGAACAGTATTTCTCGTTCCTCGACGCTTCGGCCCCCGGAGAGGAATTTTCCCGTCTGGGTGACCCGCGTACATTCGCAATCCGACTGGACGCAGACTTCTGAAGGAAGCAGGTTGGACGGCGAGGCGGTAAACACTCGCCCCGCCGTCCATCATCTCACCGTGCAGGCAGAGCAAGAAGAAAGGCCGAGCCAGAAGCAGTCAGGGCGCTTTGGTCTGCATCGAGCTTTGGCGGCATTTCTGCGCCAGGATATGCTTTTGCCAGAAGCGCCAATGCTGCGGTCAGGCGCGCATGCAGGTCCGCGTCCGCTTGTTTGATCTCGCTGTCTGACGCCGCGAAGATCACTTCTGCCGCTTTGTAGAAGCCATAGCCATCAAGGTAGGGCGGATAGATGCCGTCGCTCGCGGCTTGTCGGTACATCGAGATTGCACGATCGATCTGGTCGGCGACCACGCCCGCTTCGACCATCGCGTCGCTTGTCCCGTCGTCCGGCGCTTTTCCAGCGGCAGCTCGCAATGCTGACACAATTGCGTTGAAGCGCTCGTTTATCTGCGCTTCGCTCTCCCCGTTCAGGACCGCCGCCGAAGCGTCGCTGAACAAGGGTTTGAAGTCGTCTACGCCAAGCTCCGAGAAAACCGGGTCCATATTGAGCAGCACCTCTGACACGGGGTGAGCGAACATCTCAGCCGCTTCATCGGTTCTTCCGATTGCAAAAGCGTCGCGTGCGGCAATTGCGTGAGCCTCGGCTACTGCAAGCGCCGAGCCGTATTCGACCGGATCGGTGCTTGCAGAAGCGAAGTCGACACCGCCTTCTCCGCTCTCACCACCTTCTCCGCCTTCGCCCGGGCCCATTTCTCCGGGCTGGGAGGATTGCGAGGCGTCAGAAGTTGCCACAGGCTCATCCGAGCATCCGGCTAGCCCCGCGCCAGCAAGCGCCGTCGCCAAACCTAGTCCCGCCCATACCTTCAGTTCCACTTTCATCGCAATCCTTTCACAACAACCACACTGGAAGCAGTAGTGGCTTCGGCGCGTATTGCAAACGATTCGCAACTTGTGGGATGGGTGATCCTGACAATGTGTCTGACCAGCTAAGCGAGCAGCCTCATTTACGTCGGTCGGAGAATAGAGGCCGCTTCTTGGCAGGATGGTAGTAGCATCAAATCCAATGAGAAGCCGTCGTGACGGACGCGGCAGGCTGGTCTCGCTTTAGGTCGCTTGCCCAGGGTCTGCTTTTGCGTTGCCCGAGCCGAAATCGGCAGGACCGCTGAAGGCCTAGTCTGGGTCCTTCCACCGTGGTTCGCTCGAAAGGCAACATTTGGGCCTTATACGGACAGTCCGGTTCTGGCCGAGGAAGTAGCAAAAGCGGCAATTCGGCTTTCGACCCTAATGGCGGACGTTCCAGACCGACGAGGGTCAACCCAAAAGCGGACCTCTTCCGGCTCTGTAAGCCGTGTCCTGATGTGGTCGGCGTCCTCCGCTAGCTATCCACCAGGCATAAAGAGGCACCCCCGGGATCCCTCAGGAACACAGGATTGCTCTCCCACTCATTGGAGGACCTGCCCTCGAGCAGCTGGGCTCCCTGCACCTTGGCTTCCAGCGCGGCGCGATGCGCGTCATCGACCCGCACGCTCGGCAGCCACATCGCCTGCGTATCCTGACCACCAGCATTCAGAAGCCGCCCAATATCGGTGGAGGAAGGTCCGACGATGCGGCACTCTCCATCGGTGCGCGCCGATGCTGCCGAGAGCTCCCAGTCGAACAGCTCCAGATAGAACCCGGCGGGGAACGCGGACCGTCCCGACAGATAGATCTCGGGTCCGAACTGCCGGGTCGGAGCGGGATAGTCATGGCGCGAGAGCGCCAAACCGATCAGCGCACCGGCAGGGTCTCGCAACAATGCGTTTCGGCCCACCCCCGGAACCTCGAAGGGTTCGCGCAGGATGGTCCCGCCGAGCTCCTGCGCCTGGGCACATGACGCATCGACATCCGCGACTTCGACATAAGCAATCCAGCTGTTCGGAAACGCCTCGGGTGTTTGCGTACAACCGGCGCCGGCTTCCCCGTCCAGCAGCGCGAGAATGAAATCCTTCTCGCCCCCGCCCCACGCAAAGTCCGTCGCGTGCTCGTTCTCATAGCGCCAGCCTGCAACGCGCCTGTAGAAGTCCAACGAGCGCTGAAGGTCGCTCGAGAACAGGTCATGCCAGATGATCCGGCCGATCTTCTCCGAGTTCATGATGCTCCTCCTTCGTCGAATTTCGCTTGCTTGATCCGGCGGACGATCTTTCCGAATTCCTTGTCTCTTGATCGGCGTTCGGCGAGGCTGGCATTGTTGAAGGCCTCTTCCGCCTTGAGCTTGCGCCAGCGGTTCAGCCGGGCCTCGTCGATAGCGCCATGTTCGATGGCATCCAGGATCGCGCAACCCGGTTCAGCCTCATGCCGACAATCCTTGAAGCGGCACTGGGACGCCAGTTCGTGCAGATCGGCAAAGACACTGTCGATACCGGACGCTGCATCGGTCAATTGCAGCTCGCGCATGCCCGGCGTATCGAGAACGACGCAGCCGCCCGGGATCAAGTGCAGCTGACGCCGGGTGGTCGTGTGGCGTCCCTTGGCATCGTCCTCGCGTATCGGCTGAGTTGCGATGGCATCGCTTCCGGCCAGAGCATTGGTGAGGGTCGATTTCCCGACACCCGACGAGCCGAGAAACGCGACGGTTTGTCCCGGTTTGCACCATGGGCCGAGCTTCGTTCCGGGCTCGTCGCCTCGCGCATCGAGAGCAATGACCGGAACCAGATCGGAGATCGCCTGAGCTTTGGCGAGATATTCCTCGACGCCTTGTGCCAGATCGGACTTGGTCAGCAGGATGACCGGAGCGATGTCTGCTTCGAAAGCGATGGCAATATAGCGTTCCAGGCGCGCGACATTGAAATCCTGATTGCACGAGGAAACGATGAAAATCGTGTCGATGTTGGCAGCGATGAGCTGCACATGCCGGTCCGTCCCAGGTGCGCGACGCTTGATCAGGCTCTTTCTGGCGAGGATGCGGCTCGCGCCCGGTCGCTGGGGGTTCAGCATGATCCAGTCACCGATGGCTACGCCGTCGATGGGCACGATGGCCCGATCGATACCATCGCCGACCACATGCATGGCACCGCGATGGACTTCGACGATCCGGACAGGTGGAGTCTCAGACAGCTCATCGGCGCTGACTTGCCGAGAGAAGAACGGTTGCCAGCCAAGCGTTTCGAGAGGTGTCGGTTGTCGTTGGTCTCGTCCGCCCAAAGCCTTGGATGGACGGAACACGGAAAAATCCTTGGTCATTGTGAGTAGCTTTCATGTCGCTGCCGCGAGCGTTGCTCGGGCGCAAAGTGTCAGAAATTACTGAGGTCGCAGACGAAGGAAGTCACCCAGGCGAACCTGGCAACCGTGACGCTTCGTCAGATTTGCACCGGGAGGAATGGTCTTCCTCCCCACTTTAGCAGGACATCAAAGCTCCGTTTTTCCTGTAACCATTGATAGTCGTTTTTCGACCGAATCACAAGGTCCACAGGACGGGTGGTCTCTGGCAGGATGCAGACGCTGATGCTGCCGATTGAGCGTGTTGTCCCGCCAAAACCAGACCGTCCGCTTTCCACCCAATCTCAGCCGATTGCATGGAAGTATCTCGACCATGAAACCTGGCAGCCTTGTGCGTCCAGCTAATCGAAAAAATGGGGCCGTACACGGACAGTCCGGTTTTGGACGCGGTTTTACCGAAGCTGCCATTCGCCGTTCCAATATCAGTGCCCGTTTCCGAACAGATTGAGACATTCATTTCAGGCAGCACAAACGTCTCAATCTCACAAAAACAGTTTCTGGGGCTGCTTCAGTCCGTCCGGCGGGACGGACTACTGATTTCGGCGCTATCCGGCTTGTCGGTCGGTAGTATCGGGGTCGGAATTCTATGTCCCGCTCATCCCCGACAGCTCCATCGACAACGTGTTCGAGCACGGTCAGACCGACGATCCTATGATCGTCGAGTTCACCCTTGGCGGCGCACCGATGATGATCCTCACCGCAGGCCCGCATCACAAGTTGACACCGGCTGCGTCGATTAGCGTGCTGACCAGGGATCAGGCGGAGACCGACCACCTGTGGAGCGCACTCGTCGCCAATGGCGGAGAGGAAAGCCAATGCGGATGGCTGGTCGATCGCTTCGGCGTCTCCTGGCAAATCGTCCCGGAAAACCTGCCGCGCCTGCTTGGCCAACCCGACCGTGCAGCCGGAGCGCGGGCGCAAGCTGCGATGATGCAGATGCGCAAGATCGATATCGCCGCGCTCGAGGCGGCGGCAAGGGAACCCGCACGATGATCAGGCTTTACGGAACGGGCGCAGGTCGCGCATGTCTTCCCTGAATCAGCGGAAGTGAGCCGGTTCTCGGACAGTTGAGTCAGGCATCGTGAGGTCCGACAAAGAGCAGGGCGCTGGTGCCGGTTAGAGGATTCGAACCCCTGGCCTGATGATTACAAATCAACTGCTCTACCAACTGAGCTAAACCGGCGTGCCAGTGCGGCGTTCTTGCGAAGAGAGCGCCCGCTAGCCGCAAAGCGCCCCTTCTGTCCAGATGGCAAAACAACCAGACTGCAATCGGGCTGCACAATTCGGTTTGCCGAAGGCAGTTTGCGCTTTGTCGAATGGGGCGCAAATGGCCTTGCATCCCGCCTGCTTAAGATACATCTTAGTGCCACAGAAAGGGGCAAATGGTGGACGACAATCTGCACAAACAGATGGTATTTGAAGAGAACCGAAAGTCGACGGGGGTTGCATATCTCCTGTGGCTTTTCCTTGGCTGGTTCGGGGTCCACCGTTTCTATACCGGCAACACCAAATCAGGCGCGATCCAGCTTGTCCTTACGCTGACGGGGATCGGGTTCCTGCTTGTCACCTTCTGGTGGTGGCTGTTTGATGCACTGCTCGTGCCGGGCCTTGTGAATGAGCGTAACCGCAACACGATCGACATGATCAACGCGTCTATGTCCTATCGCGACGGCGAACATGTCGAAGAACCGCGCCGGATCGAGACCGAGGCCGACCGCAAGCGTGAAGCGATGCTCGAAGACCTGCGTCAGACCGGATACCGCAAAGAACGGCGCAGCGATTTTTCGCAGTTGTATCGTTGAGTTTGCGCGCCCGCATCCGCGGGTGCGTCCTCGCTAGACGCGCAGCAAAGCTGCGCCCGCTGCGGGCGGGCGGTCGCCCTTGCGGTCGCTGGCGCGACCGAAATTCCTACAACCCTCCAAACGTCCATCCTTCTGTCCAGGCGATTTCCGCCGTCAGGCAGCGCGGTTCCCAGCGCTCGGGTTCGCTCGCGGTCTTGCGCAGCCATGCGGCGGTCAGCAGCGCGTCCGAAGAGTGGTCGTCAATCTCGCCAAACTTGTCGACCGGCGGACTGTCCAATGCGCCTATGGCTGCGTTCAGGTCGGCAAAGGTGAGCAGTTTGGTGCGCGTCCCGTTTCTGCCGCCCAGCGCATCGGCGGCTTCGCGCGAGGCGAGGCCGGTATAGATCTCGACCAGCATCGAGCCGCCCTGTTTGAGCCGTTTTTCAGGCACCGGGTCCATCGGCCAAACCGGCAAAGACCCGCGCAGTTTGTGCAGCATCCGCATTCCGGTTAGCGAGCTTTTGCCCACCTGCGCCGCACCCACCAGATTGAAATTTGAAACAGGGCGGCACTTCTGGCGCCACTGGGCGACTTCGGCCTCGCGCAACCGGCCCGTCTTGCTCGCCGCATCGGGCAGGTGGAAGCGGTCGCCCTCATCGCCCTTGCCGTGTCGGAAGTATCGCCGCGCCTCGACATGTTCGACAAAACTGTGCGCGCCAAGCTGCGGGTCGCCCTCGCATATCTCGTCGATCAGTGCCCAGAGCTTCTTTGCATGGCTGGGAGAGCGGTCCCAGCCGGGAAAGAACGCCCCGCAATCGTTGAAGGGCAGCGAAATACCAAGGTCGATGCCGACAAGTGTGTTGGCGGGCAGTTCGTCGCGCAGCAGGCGATAGACATCGACCCGCGACCACCCGCCTGAGGGTGGCTCCACCAGCACCGGCGGGCCACCCGCCGCCTCGGCAATGGCGAGCGCTATGCCCTTGTGCCGCTCACCTTTCGCGCCCGACCAGTCGACGGCGAGGAAGTGGTCCCAATCACGCATTTTTTCGTCCTACCGCTTCGCTGCTTGAGGACGCAGGACTGCCGCGCTGCTCCCGCAGCTTGTCCCAATAGGCGATCCGCTCGCGCACCTTGCGCTCGAACCCGCGTTCGACCGGCTCGTAGAAAGTCTGCGGCTCCATCTCCTCGGGCCAGTAATTGTCGCCCGAAAAGCCTTCGTCGGTGTTGTGGTCGTAGGCGTAGCCTTCGCCGTATCCGATATCCTTCATCAGCTTGGTCGGCGCGTTGAGGATGTTGGCTGGCGGCATCAGCGAACCTGTCTCCTTCGCGGCGCGGAAGGCGGATTTTTGCGCTGCATAGGCGGCGTTCGATTTGGGCGCGGTGGCGCAGTAGAGGCAGGCCTGCACAATCGCGAGCTCGCCCTCGGGGCTGCCCAGGAACTGGTAGGCATCCTTTGCCGCAAGACACTGGGTGAGCGCCTGCGGGTCGGCAAGGCCAATGTCTTCAGAAGCAAAGCGCACAAGGCGGCGCAGCACATATAGCGGCTCTTCCCCGGCGGTGAGCATTCGCGCGAGGTAATAGAGCGATGCCTGAGGATCGGAACCGCGCAAGGATTTGTGAAGCGCGCTGATGAGGTTGTAATGCCCGTCGCGGTCCTTGTCGTAGACCGCAACGCGCCGTTGCAGAAAGGCGCCGAGAGCCGCCGGGTCAAGCGGTGCGTCAAGCTTCGCATTGTAGAGTGTCTCGGCCTGACCGAGCAGGAAACGCCCGTCTCCATCGGCGCTTGCAATCAAGGCTGCGCGCGCGTCCTCGGTAAGGGGGAGGGGGCCTTCGAGTTCCTCGGCGCGGGTGAGCAGCTTTTCCAGCGCTTCATGGCTTAGCCGTTCGAGGATCAGCACCTGTGCCCGGCTAAGCAGTGCAGCGTTGAGGGCAAAGCTGGGGTTCTCGGTCGTCGCACCGACCAGCGTGACTGTCCCGCGTTCGACAAAGGGGAGAAAGCCGTCCTGCTGCGCGCGATTGAAGCGGTGGATTTCGTCCACGAACAGCAGCGTTGTCTTGCCCGCCTGCGCCATCTTGTCTGCCTCGGCAAAGGCTTTCTTGAGGTCGGCGACGCCCGAAAACACCGCGCTGATCGAGACGAAGCGCATTCCCACCGCATCGGCGAGCAGGCGGGCAATGCTGGTCTTGCCAGTGCCCGGCGGACCCCACAAAACCATGCTGGCGAGCTTGCCCGCCGCAACCATCCTTCCGATTGCGCCTTGCGGCCCGGTCAGATGTTCCTGCCCGATCACTTCCTCCAGGGAGCGCGGGCGCAGGCGGTCGGCAAGCGGGGCGTCCGCGCGCGGTTCGTCGCTCGCGCGGGCGGACTGGGGTTCATCTGCAAACAAATCGGCCATTCGTGGATCGAGATAAGCCACTCGTCGGAAAAAGCCATATCGCGTGATCAGAGCTCTTGAAGAGATAGGTCAAAGATATATCTTGGGCGTCATAAGAACTATCAGGAGACCTATGATGACGAGAAGGTATGGACGTGGCGGCTGGAACCAGTTGGGCCCGATGCTTGCCATGATGGCCGCGCAGGCCGCGAATGAATGGGATTCCAGCAGCGAGCGTGACGAGCGCCGTTCGCGCCGCTCGCGCACCTGGCATGACGGAACGAACACGCGCAAGCGCCGCGGCCGCATGTTCGGCACGGGCGAACTTCGCCTCGCGCTGCTTGCGCTCATCGCCAAGGAGCCGCGCCATGGATACGAACTGATCCGCGCGATCGAGGACATGACCGGCGGCAGCTATGCCCCGTCGCCCGGGGCGGTCTATCCCACGCTCCAGATGCTTGAGGAAGAAGGCCTCATCAAACCGGCCAAGGTCAAGGAGAGCGCCGACGACGAGGACGCCAGCAGCAAGAAACCGTTCAAGGTGACCAAAGCCGGCAAGGCCGAACTCGCCGACCGCGAAGACGAGGTCGAAGAGCTCATGGGCCGCCTCGGCGAACACGCTGTGCGAGCCGAAAAGGTCAAGGCCAAGTCGCCCGACCTGTGGCGTGCAATGGGCAACCTTGCGACCGTGCTCAAGAACCGCGCGCGGGCGGGCAAGCTCGACCAGAAAGCGATCGACGAGATCGTCGACATCATCGACGAAGTCGCCAAGCGGATCGAGCGCCTCTAGGCGGTTTAACGCCTGCGAAACCACAAGGCTTTGCTTTAAGAACACGTCTCCGGGTGCATGAAGAACACTCGCGCGGGCCCGGATACGCGGTTCGCAGTCCTTCAGACCCGGAGACTTGATCCATGCGAGCCATTCTTTCCAGACGCGACGTACCGGGCGAGGCAATGCCGTGGCACATGCTTGCGGTGGGCGTGCTCGTGCTTGCGTGGTCGGTCATGGTGTTTGCCAAATACGGTGTGCTCGGCACGGCGTCGGGCGAAATCTCGGGCTGGACACAGGTTCACGTCGCGGCATGCGTCTGGGGTAACTTTGCAGGCGCGATCCTGCTGCTGGCCCGGTCGCGCTGGGCTGTGCAGGCTTTCGTGACCGGCATCGTGGGTATCATGGCAGCGTCATTGACGCTCATCATCCAGAACGGCCCTGCGGCCAGCATCTACCATATGCCGGCGCTGTTCGGCCTTTGGGTCATCACGCAGACCGCGCTGCTTTATGCACTGCGCGTACGCTCTCGCGGGCTGCTGCGCTAAAGCGCTTGGAAGAAAGCGATATGTTCCTGATCGAAGCCGCGCTTGCGAGGCGCAGCGCGATCTGACACTTCTCATACCCGACGGGTCGCCGATCAATGGTCGCGATATCGCGGGGAGAGACATAATGAACATAATCGGGCGCGCAAAGACACCGTGGCACCTCTGGGTGGTCGGCATACTCACTTTGCTTTGGAACGCGGTTGGCGGGTTCAGCTATACGATGACCCGGCTCGGTATGCTCGAAAGCCTCGGAATGAGCGAGGCCGAGATCGCCTTTTTTGAAAGCCACCCGGTCTGGGCGAACACGTTCTGGGCGATGGGCGTGTGGGGTGCAATCGCGGGTTCAATCCTGATCCTGCTGCGTTCGCGTTTCGCAGTTCATGCAACGGTGATTGCGATTATCGGCCTGATCGGCACGACCATCTTTCAATATGCGATGATCGAAGTGCCCGCGAGCCTGCAAAGCCCCGCGCTTACGATCATGATCTGGGTGACCACGCTGTTCATGCTGATCTACGCATCGCGCATGACGCAAAATGGCGTGCTTCGTTAACCAGCCTGCGTCGGCCAGCCTACTGGGCTTCGGCCGCCTGCAATGCGCGGCGGTCTTCGATGAGGCGGATATAGGTATCGGCGACGACCTGGTTGATCGCGTCCCAACTGTATTCGAAACTGCGTTCTTCGCCCGCGCGTCCATGCGCCATGCGAAGCGCGGGGTCGGTGCAATAGGGCGCGATAGCCTCGGCCAGTCCTTCGCTGTCGGGGGACTGATCACCTTTCTTGCCGGTAAGCGGGACAAGCCTGCCGGTGACGCCGTCATTGACGAGGCTCGATGCACCGGTTGCGCCAGCTGCGACGACAGGCAGGCCGCAGGCCATCGCTTCGAGCGTTACGTTACCGAATGTCTCGGTGACGCTGGGATTGAAGAAGATGTCTCCGCTCGCCAATGCCTGCCCCAGATCCTCGCCGGTCTTGAACCCTGCAAAGATCCCTCCGGGCAGCGCGTCCTTGAACCAGTCATGCGCAGGCCCGTCGCCGATGACCAGCACCTTGTGCGGGACCTGGCGCTTTCTCAACTGAACGATGGTTTCGGCAAAGACGTCGAGGCCCTTTTCCATCACCAGCCGCCCGAGGAACACGATCGCCACGTCGTCGTCCTCAAGACCCATGGAGCGGCGCCATTCGAGATCGCGCTTTTGCGATGAGAAGATCGTGCGATCCACCCCGCGCGACCACAGCGCGATATCGTCATGCATGTCCATCGCGAGAAGTTCGTCGATCATGCTTTGCGAAGGCGCGACCAGCGCATCGCAGCGATTGTAAAAGCGCTTGAGAATGCCGACCACCAGAGGCTCGGTAAAGGCGAGGCCGTAATAGCGCGGATAGGTTTCGAACCGGGTGTGAACGCTCGCCAGAACGGGAATGTCGTGCTGCTGCGCCCAGCGCAGCGCCGCGTGCCCCGCCGGATCCGGCGAGGACAGGTGGACGATGTTGGGCTGAAACTTTTCCAGATCGCGCTTGACCGCGCCGCCAAGGCGCAGCGGCAGGCGATACTCCCCGCGACCTTTCACCGGCATGCGCACATTGGGCACTCCGACAAGGTCGCCGGTCGGCGGAAAATCAGGCTCGGCAACCTTGGGGGAATAGACGCGTACCTTTGCGCCCTTGTCGAGGAGCGAGCCGACAAGGCGGTTCAGCGCCTGGTTCGCTCCATCTCGGGTGTAGTTGTAATTGCCGCTGAAAAGGGCAATGCGAAGGTCATCGGTCTGCATTGCCGGGCACATCTAGGGCACTCGCGCGTTGAATGCGAGAGCCTTGCGACAAGCATTTGATCTTTGCCCAATTCACTTTCACCGGTTGCGTGCGATTTCGCATTGACTCTTTCCAGCGCAACATTAGTTCGGCCAGCGGGCCACGCGGTCCCAACGCCGCGCGTGCTCTCTGTAAGGAGAGAATACAATGACTGACTACACCCGCGGGCTCATGCATGAGCCCCCGCTCAAACCTGAGCGCCCCCAATTTTCTTCCGGTCCCACGGTAAAGTTCCCGGGCTGGTCTCTCGACAAATTGAAAACCGATTCGCTCGGGCGCTCGCACCGCTCGGCAACCGGCAAGGCGCGTCTGAAATACGCGATCGACCTGTCGAAGGAACTGCTCGGCATTCCGGAGGACTATCTGGTCGGCATCATGCCGGCATCGGACACCGGCGCGCTTGAATGCGCGATGTGGACGATGCTCGATCCCGCGCGCCCGGCAACGGTCGCCGCGTGGGAAAGCTTCGGCAATGTCTGGATTCAGGACGCGGTGAAGCAGCTGAAGCTTCCTAATTTGCAAACGCTTTCAGCCGATTATGGCGAGATCCCCGATCTCTCCACCATCCCGCAGCGCAATGACGTGGTGTTCACATGGAACGGCACGACCAGCGGCGCGATGATCCCGAACACCGACTGGCTCGAACCGGGCCGTGAGGGCGTGACCATCAACGATGCGACCAGCGCCATTTTCGCTCAGGAAATGGATTGGCCCAAGCTCGATGCGACGACCTACAGCTGGCAGAAGGTGATGGGGTCCGAGGCCCAGCACGGCATGCTGATCCTGTCGCCAAAAGCGGTCGAGCGGATCGAAAGCTACGATCCGCCTTGGCCTTTGCCCAAGCTGTTCCGCCTCAAAAAGGGCGAAAAGCTCAATCGCGGCATCTTCGAAGGGGCGACGATCAACACGCCTTCGCTGCTGGCGACCGAGGATTACATCGCGGCGCTCGAATGGGCAAAGTCGATTGGCGGGCGTCAGGCGATGTTCGAACGCGCCGATACCAACGCCAATATCGTCAAGGACTGGATCGAGGCGAAGCCGTGGCTGCGCAACATGGTCTCCGACCCGGCGAAGCGCACCAATACCGGCGTCTGCATGATGTTCCAGGGCGACTGGTACGAAAGCCTTTCGGCAGACGATCAGGCAGCCGTGCCGAAAAAGATCGTCAAGATGCTCGAAGAACGCAATGTCGGTCTCGACTTTAATGGCTATCGCGACGCGCCCCCGAGCCTACGCATCTGGTGCGGCGGCACGGTCGAGGCGGAGGATATCAAGCGCCTCCTGCCGTGGATCGAATGGGCTTACGAATCCGTCAAGAACGGCTGATTTACCGCCTCTTACCTGATTTCTGGCGTCACCCCGGACTTGGTCCGGGGTCCCGCTAGTTCCCTTTTCTCCTCCCGCAACAAGAAGCGGGGTCCCGGATCAAGTCCGGGATGACGATTGGAGTATTTCCAATGAGCAAACCCCCAATGAAACCTCGCGTCCTCATTTCCGACGAGATGGACCCCAATGCAGCGCGCATTTTCGAAGAGCGCGGCTGCGACGTCGATGTCATCACCGGCGAAACGCCTGAAGAACTGAAAGCGCGGATCGGCGAATATCACGGCCTCGCCATCCGGTCCTCGACCAAGGTGACGGCCGAAATTCTCGATGCGGCGACCAACCTGAAGGTCATTGGCCGCGCCGGGATCGGTGTCGACAATGTCGACATTCCTTATGCGAGCGGCAAGGGCGTCGTGGTGATGAACACGCCCTTCGGCAACTCGATCACCACCGCCGAACACGCCATTGCGATGATCATGGCGCTTGCCCGGATGATCCCGGCGGCAGACGCGCGCACGCAAAAAGGCGAGTGGCCCAAGAAGGATTTCATGGGCATCGAAGTCACCGGCAAGACGCTTGGCCTGATCGGGGCCGGCAATATCGGCTCGATCGTTGCAAGCCGCGCGCTTGGCCTTCGCATGAAGGTCATCGCTTACGATCCGTTCCTGACCGAGGACCGCGCGGTCGAAATCGGGGTGGAGAAGGTCGATCTCGACGACCTGCTCTCGCGCGCCGACTTCGTCAGCCTGCATACCCCGCTGACGGACGAGACCCGCAACATCCTGAGCCGCGAACGACTTGAGAATGCCAAGCCCGGCATTCGCATCGTCAATTGCGCGCGCGGCGGGCTGATCGACGAAGCCGCGCTCAAGGATTGCCTTGAAAGCGGGCAGGTCGCTGGCGCCGCGCTCGATGTGTTTGCGCAGGAACCGGCGACGGATAATCCGCTGTTCGGTGCGCCCAACTTCATCTGCACCCCGCACCTTGGCGCATCGACGACCGAAGCGCAGGTCAATGTCGCGCTGCAGGTGGCCGAACAGATGGCCGATTACCTCGTCAATGGCGGGGTGACCAACGCGCTCAACATGCCATCGCTGAGCGCGGAAGAAGCACCGAAGCTCAAGCCGTATATGGCGCTTGCCGAGAAACTGGGCAGCCTCGTGGGACAGCTTGCCCACGGCAACCTCACCAAGATCAGCATCGAGCGCGAAGGCGCGGCGGCTGAACTGAACGGCAAGCCGATCACAGGCGCGGTGCTGGCGGGCTTCATGCGCCGTTATTCGGACACGGTGAACATGGTCAACGCGCCGTACCTTGCGAAGGAACGCGGCCTGGATGTGAGCGAAATCCGCCATCAGCGCGAAGGGGCGTTCAACACGCTTATCCGCGTGTCGGTCGAAACCGATGCGGGCACGCGCTCGGTCGCCGGCACCTTGTTCGGCAAGGACGCGCCGCGCCTCGTTGAGATTTTCGGCATCGGGATCGAAGCCGACCTCGAAGGCAACATGCTTTACGTCGTCAACGACGACAAGCCGGGCTTCATTGGCCGCATCGGTACGCTTCTGGGTTCGAACAGCATCAATATCGGCACCTTCAACCTTGGTCGCCGCGATGCGGGCGGGGAAGCGGTGCTGTTGCTCAGCCTGGACGATGAGCCGGGCGCCGAAGTGCTGGCCGAGGCCGAAAAGGTCGAAGGCGTGAAGATGGTCAAGGCGCTCAGCTTCTAGATTTTGCTGCCAATCCTCTCAAACTCGCCATCCGAGCTTTACGCTTGGGTGGCGATTTGAGTAGGGGTCGCCCCGACATGACCAAACCTTCAAAAAACCTTCCCGGCGATCTCCTCCCCGTTGGCCTTGAAGACAGGCTGCCCAAATCTGCCGCGCGGATCACCGCCGCGATGCGCGCCTGTCTCGATACGCTGGGGAGCCATGGCTATGACCGGGTGCGGCCGCCGTTGCTCGAATTTGAAAGCGCGCTTGCGGCCCGGATGGAAGGCGTCGCAACGCGCCGCACCTTCCGCATGGTCGACCCGGCGAGCCTTCGCACGCTTGCTTTGAGGAGCGACATCACTCCGCAAATCGGGCGGATCGCCTCGACCTCGCTCGCCAGCGCACCGCGTCCGCTGCGGCTCGCTTATTGCGGCGATACCGCGCTCATTCAGGCGAGCCAGCTCGACCCGGCGCGTGAACGATTGCAGCTGGGTGCAGAGCTGATCGGGGCGGACACGGTTGAAGCTGCTGGCGAGATCGTCAGCCTCGCGATCGAGGCGCTTGGTGCAGCGGGTCTCACCGGCATTTCGGTCGACTTCACGCTGCCCGATCTGGTCGACACTCTGGCAGCGCGCGATGGCCTTGAGCCGGGTACGATCGAAGCAATCCGGCGCGAGCTCGATACCAAGGATGCTGGCGGGCTGAAGCAGGCGGGAGGGAGCGATTACCTGCCGCTGCTTTACGCGACCGGCCCGTTCGAAGACGCGCTCACCAAACTGCGTGAGATTGACGCGGGCGGGGTGCTCGCCACCCGGCTCGACGGGCTCGAAGCGATTGCAGCGCGCGTGGGTGACACGGCGCGGATCACGCTCGACCCGACAGAGCGGCATGGGTTCGAATATCAGAGCTGGTTCGGCTTCACGATCTACGCGGACGGCGTGCGCGGCGCTGCCGGGCGCGGGGGTACGTATCGCATAGGCGGAAGCGAAGAGGCGGCGACCGGCTTCACGCTTTATGTCGACCGTCTGTCAGAGGCCGCTCCGCAGCCGGAGACCCCGCGCACGGTCTATCTGCCGACAGGTCACGACACTGCGAAAGCTACAGAACTGCGCGCCGATGGATCGCGCACGATTGCGCAGCTGGTCGAGGGCGAAGACCCCAAGGCGCTGGGCTGCACGCATGTATTGAACGGAACGGACTTGAGCGAGCTTTAGGAGCCGATGGCCTAGATCGACTTCATCCGCGACACATGTGATCAGTTGAAAACCCGCGCCAGAAACGCGTCGACCGCCTGCGTTTGCGCAGCGCCCGCCTCGGTGCCGAGCTCGCGGTTCATGCGGCTGTGGTCGGTGCCGCTAATGGGCACGGCTTCGGCCTGGCGCCCTTCAAGACCCAGCGCGCTGGCGAGCGTTTCGGCCTGTAATTTCGCTTCGGATCGTTCGGCGACATAGAGCGCAAGCCAGCTGGGCGCGTCCTCTCCGCCGACATGGGTGACCGGCGACAAGGCCGCCTGCCGCGCAGGATCGGTGCCAAAGGCGTTGTTGTAGATCTGGAACGCCTGCGGTTCGGCATCGGCCATGTTGGCGGCGATGTCATATCCCGCGCCATCAAGAAGCACGACGCCCCTGATCGCACCGAAAGCCTCGCCCGCATAGCTGGGATCGGTCGCCACCAGCGCGGCGAGATGCGCGCCCGCGCTATGCCCCATCAGTACAATCCGGTCCGCGTCAATTCCAAGGCTCGCCTGTCCACGCAGCGCCTTGATCGCGTTGCCCACGTCGCGCGCCTGTTCCTCCACCGGAGCGCCGGGGAGCACACGGTAGCCGGTCGAGGCGAAGTGATAACCTGACTTGTTGAAGTGGCCGGGCTTTGCCTGCACGTTCTCATGGCTGCCGAACGACCACCCGCCGCCATGGATAAACAGCACGACCGGCAATTCGTCCACTGCATCGTCGGGCGCATAAATGTCGATCTGCTGGCGCTGGTGGTTTCCGTAAATCACCGTGTGAGAGACTTTCGCCGGGATGTAACTCGCGGATATATCGGGCCTCTGCCCCTCCTCGCCGCCGCGTCCTTCACGCCCGCCACGGCGTTGCTCCATACGTTCGCGAATTTCGCCTGCGCAGCCGTCCGACAGTTCGGCAAAGCGTTCCTGGAGGCATGATCGGATTTGCGAGCGGTCGGACCCGCACAATTGCCGGATCTCGCTCATGCAGGCTCGCGAAGGGCGATCGCGCTGCTGGGCGTGCCCGGTGCTGGCAAAGACAAGACCGCCAAGTGCGACAAGACCTGCGGCCTGACAGGCAAGTGGACGGGAGAAGCGCATGCGGAAGGTTCCTCTCTTCGAACGGGGGGCTTTGGAATGAAGCCAATCGCGCTGCCAAGAGCAAGAGCAAGCGGGTCGCGCTTTGTAACAGCGCGCCGTGGCGCATGGCTCTTCCCGTCGGTTTTCGCGCACGAACTGAACGGGTTGCGAAGGCGAGCCCGGCAATCAAGCTGTCATTCACCTGTGAAACGCTATAGTCTTTTCCTCGAATCCACTCTCTCAAACCCCGCAACTCACACGAAGGGGACATCCATGATCCGGACCCACTGGCCTATGAAAGCTTCACTTTTGGCCGGGGCGGCAATGGCTGCTCTCACCGGTACAAGCGCTCATGCCGCGGTGGATGACTACACGATCGAAGCTGCGGGCCGCGTGACGATCAATCTCGATGTGTGTTCTGCAGAATCGCAGCTTGTGGTGCGCGGCGACACCGGCACCGATCTCGATTTCGTTGTCACCGACGCCGCCGGGAATAACCAGCATGAGGACACCGGCGTCGATGATTACCTGTCGGTCGTGCTCGAAAAGCAGGGCGATGAGTGTGAGACCTTTGCCCTGGGCGTCTCGAACCTTGGCGAGGAAGCCAATGCGTTCGTGGTCGTCCTCGAACCGATAACCGAGGGCACGACCCGCGTTCAGAAATACATCGTGCAGGCCTCCGAAACGCAGACCGTGTCGTTCAAGGCCTGCGGGACAAGCGCGCGGGTCAGCGCGCGCGGCGACGGGGACACCGATCTCGATTTCGTGATCCGCAATGCAAATGGCGGCGTGGTTCACGAAAACGACGACACGACCGACGAAACCAGCACCACTCTGGAAGGGCTGCTGGGCGATTGCGAAGTGTTCGAGATGGACATTGTCAATATCGGCGAGGTCTACAACGCCGTCATGCTGGTGGTCGATCCCGAAGGGACAAGCGACACAGCTTTTGCCGGTACGCAGCCGACCACAAGCCTCGCCTCTGCCACGCAGGCCGCCGGCTCAACCGCGCGCACCAGCAGCACTGCCGAAACCAGCGGGGCGGGCGAATATACGGCAGATGCCAACGCCTCGCTGAAGGTGAACTTGCCGGTCTGCGGCGCGACCCGATTGGAAGTGCGCGGCGATGGCGACACCGATCTCGATTTCACGATCAATGATGAGGCCGGGAATGTCGTCCATTCCGACTTCGATACGTCGGACGTGACCTTTGTGCTTCTCAGCCCGTCGCAGGAATGCGAGACTTTCGCGCTCGAAGTGGACAATCTCGGGGACGTCTACAACGTCTTCACCGTCGCCCTCATCGACCCCGAAGCGCGTGCCTCTCTTCAAGGTCCGGGCGAATACCGGGTCAGCGCAAATGCGGCGACCAAGGTTGCTCTGCGGGTATGCTCGGTTACCAAGGTCAGAGCGCGCGGCGATGGCGACACCGATCTCGATTTCGATGTGACCGACAGCGCGGGCACGTCGATCCATTCCGACTACGACACGACAGACGCGACCGAATTCACGCTCGATCCGGGAAGCGAGTGCGGCGACTTCCAGATGGCGGTCGAGAACCTTGGCGATGTCTACAACATGCTCACGATTGATTTCGGAGAGAACGACGTGCTGAACGCGAAAGCGCCGGAGCGCAGAGGGACGATGGAACGCGGGACGCCCAATCGCGGCGCGCTTGGAGCGGTGAAGTCGACGCTTGCACCGCCGGGCCAGCTTGTCGGAACCCGTCGTCCGGCCGTCAGCCCAGATGGGCAGGATCGGCGGCTTTCGATCCTCAACCAGACGGGCGAGACACTGAGCGAGATTTACTGGAGCAATTCGGCCACGCTCGAATGGGGTTACGACCGGCTTGGCACGGGCTACACCCTGTCGCGCGATCAGCAGTGGAACGTGACCGTGCAGGACGGATCGTCGGCTTGCATTTTCGATTTCAAGGCCGTGACTGAAAATGCGCGCGAGATCGAACTGCCCGCGATCAATGTCTGCGAAGAGGAAAGCATCGTGATCGAATAGGCGAAGCGTTCAACGCTTTCCTACTGCGGGGCGCTTGGGGCATGATGCGCGCATGGTCATTCGCATTCATCGACGTGTCGCGGGCGGGCGGGTTTTGCGCGAAACCGGAAAGTCACACGTCCAACACGCGATTTTGCAAATTCGCGCTATTCTTCAGCCACTTGCGGGAAAACCGTATTTTTCGAAGCATAGGCCTGTGTGGTCCACCCCCATGCGCACTTGCCCTTGCCCAGCGATGCCCCTAGGCCCCGCGCGGATTTGTATGCGTGAAGGACATTCTGACTGATGGCTAACGTTACCGTGATCGGCGCCCAGTGGGGCGATGAGGGCAAGGGCAAGATCGTCGACTGGCTCGCCAGCCGCGCCGATGCCGTGGTGCGTTTCCAGGGCGGTCACAATGCAGGCCACACGCTCGTGATCGACGGGACAACCTACAAGCTCTCGCTGCTGCCGTCGGGCATCGTGTCGGGAACGATGAGCATGATTGGAAACGGCGTCGTGCTCGACCCGTGGGCGCTGCGTGATGAGGTCGAGAAGCTTGAGGGGCAAGGCGTTGCCATCAATGACGACAATCTGGCGGTTGCCGACAACTGCCCGCTGATCCTGCCGCTCCACCGCGACCTTGATGGATTGCGCGAAACGGCGGCTGGCAAGGGCAAGATCGGGACCACCGGGCGCGGGATCGGCCCTGCTTACGAGGACAAGGTTGGCAGGCGCGCGATCCGGGTTTGCGATCTTGCGCATCTCGACAGCCTTGAACCGCAGCTGGACCGGCTTTGCGCGCACCACGATGCGCTGCGCGCGGGCTTCGATCAGCCGCCGGTCGACCGCGAAGACCTGCTCGCACAACTGCGCGAGATCGCGCCCTTCGTGCTGCGGTTTGCGCAGCCGGTGTGGAAGCGATTGAAGAAGGTCCGCAAGGCGGGCGCCAAGATCCTGTTCGAAGGCGCGCAGGGCGTCCTGCTCGATATTGACCACGGCACCTATCCCTTCGTCACCAGCTCGAACACGGTCAGCGGCACGGCGGCTTCGGGAAGCGGCCTTGGACCCAACGCAACCGGTTTCGTCCTCGGCATCGTCAAGGCGTATACGACGCGGGTTGGCTCCGGCCCGTTCCCGACCGAGCTTGAGGATGAGGTTGGTCAGCGCCTGGGTGAACGTGGCCATGAATTCGGCACGGTCACCGGACGCCAGCGCCGCGTCGGCTGGTTCGACGCCGTGCTGGTGCGTCAGACCTGTGCTGTCTCGGGCGTAACCGGGATCGCTCTTACCAAGATCGACGTGCTCGACGGGCTGGAGGTGGTGAAGATCTGCACCGGATATCGCCTTAACGGCAACGTCTACGACTACCTGCCCAGCCATGCGGCCGATCAGGCCGCGGTCGAGCCGATCTACGAGGAGATGGAAGGCTGGAGCGAAAGCACGGCGGGCGCGCGCAGCTATGCCGACCTTCCGGCAAACGCGATCAAGTACATCCAGCGCGTGCAGGAGCTTATCGAGACACCGGTCGCGCTCGTCTCGACCAGCCCGGAACGCGATGACACGATCCTGATGCGCGATCCGTTCGAGGACTGATCGTCCCCGCACGGGACATCAGGGAAAGGCCGCAATTGCAGCGCCGGGTAAGGGCGCTTAGGATGGCTGCGTTATGCGATGCCTGACCGTCTTCGTGGCTGCCCTCTCGCTCACCGCCTGTGCGGGCTCGGGCGGCGTCGGCACGGGCCAGCAGGCGGCTGCGACTTCCGACTTTCCTACTCAAACCCGGCCCGCTACGGATCGCGGCCCAACAAACCGCGGCTATGCCAGCAGGTCGATCCCGAACGGGCCGCTGGTCGCCGATTACCTGTTGGTCGACAAGTCCGAGCGGTTGCTGATCGCTTACAGACAGGGTCGCCCGATCAAGGCTTATCGCGGGCTGCAATTTGGCGATGCGCCCATGGGCCACAAGCGCTTTCAGGGTGACGAGCGCACACCCGAAGGGCTCTACACAATCGACACGCGCAACCCGCAGAGCCGCTTTCACCTGTCCCTGCGCATCTCCTATCCCAACCGCCAGGACCGCGCCTTCGCCTCGCAATATGGTCGCTCTCCGGGAGGAGACATCTTCATCCACGGCCAACCCACGGGCCGCCCCGGCAGGATGCGCGGCGACTGGACCGACGGTTGCATCGCTCTTTCCAACGCCGAGATCGAAGAGCTGTGGCAGATCGTGCCCGACGGAACTCCGATCGAGATCAGGCCTTAACCGCGCTCCTCGGACAGCATCGCGACCTGCACCTGCAACCGCTTCACCTCCGACAGCACGGTCAGCATATTCATCCGGGCAAACATCCATTCCTTCAGAAAGCCCTGCATGATCAGAAGGCCAAGGGTGGCGAGCCCCCAACCGACCATGGCATCGCTGGTGTCGGCGGTGACGGCGCGAAAGAAGCAATAGGCAAGGCCAAGCCCGATCACGATCGCAATCGCGAAACTGAACTTGGCCCATCCGCCCAGCGGCCCCTTCCAGCTGTCGCCGATCTGCTTGAACATGCCGCGATCCGTATCGAGGGTCGCCAGAAAAGCGTGATCGTCATGGTCGAGCGCGGCTGTGATCCGTTCGTCTTGAGTGGTCATAGGAGTTCTCCTTCATCAATCGGTGTAAGCGCTGCTTTGAGCTTGCGACGCGCATGGAAAAGGCGGCTCTTCGCCGTTCCTTCGGGGATGGCCTGCACCTCGGCAATCTCGGCCAAGGTCAGCCCTTCGGCGAAATACAGGTGAGCCGCGAGCCGCTGGTCAGGCGGCAGGGTTGCAAAGGCCTGAGCGAGCGCCGCGCTGTCCGCTTGCGTCGGCTCATGCCCGATGTCGGGGGAGGGAGGGGCGTCCGTCATCGTTCCGCGCTCCCTGACCACCCTGCGAAGCTGATCGGACCCTCGCCGATGCAGAACGGCAAACGCGTAACTGCGAAACCGGCCTGGATCGCGAAGGGAGCGCAGCCCCTTCCAGATCGCCAGCCAGCATTCCTGAACCAGATCGGCGACCATGGAACCGTCGCCGCAATATCGCCGCGCCGCTCGCAGCAATCGCGGATTCCAGCGGGCATAAAGGCGCTCTGCCGCGCGCTTGTCACCTCGCTGTACCTCGATGACCAAAAGCTGGTCGAACAGGTCGGAAGAGTCTTTGCGGGCCATCACACTGGTAGTCGCGCAACCGGGGCAAAGAGTTCAACCGCCAGCGCAAGAAATCAGACAAACCTATGATAATCTTGACTTGAACACGTTTTGTTCTACTCTCGTTCTCATTCAACAGGGGGTGATTCGATGAAGCAGCCGGAACACGTAATGCACGATTTCTCTTATGGCGCGGTTGAGGATGCATCGGGGCTCCCGGCGCGGGTCGCGATTTTTGCCGATAACGGCCCCGCGCGCGCACAGATTGAGGAAGATCTGAGCGGCGCAGGGTTTCGCACTGTCGATGGCGGCGCGATCTCCAATTTGCTCGATGGCCCGATCACCCTGATGGGCGATGTCGTGATGGTCGATTGTCCGCTGGTCGATGCAGGCGCGCTGGCCGCTCTTGCGCGGCTGGACATGCGGGTTGCACGCGCCGGGGCGAAACTGATCGTGATCACCGCGATTGACGCGCTCGATGCGGTGTTTGGATCGCTAGACCAGTCTGACCCGCAGATCCTTGTACAGCCCACTCGCGGCGAACGTATCGTCGCCGTAGGCCGGGTGCTTGCCGATATCGGTAACTCCCGCGTTCGGGAGATGACCGAAGAAGACCGGTTGAGCCTGCTGCACCTTTCGCGGCAGGTCGAAGCCATTGCATCAAAGCTCGAAGGACTGACCGGTTCATCAGGCGGCGCCGCTTCGCCGCAATCGGCTCTGCGTGCGCATGCCGAAAAGGGTCAGAGCACCGCCGGCGCTGTTGCTCCTTCGCAAACGCCATCTCTGTCCAATTCGCCGCGCGCTGCCATGCCCGACCCACGGCTGGTGCGCGGTATGATTGCCGCACGTCAGGCACGCTCGAAGTTCTTCGAGGCAGAGCTCTTCGCGGACCCGGCGTGGGACATGCTGCTCGACCTCACCGCTGCCAAGGCCGAGAGACAGCAAGTCTCCGTCACTTCGCTGTGCATCGCGGCAGAGGTGCCTGCCACCACTGCGCTGCGCTGGATCAAGCAGCTGGTCGATACGGGTGTCTTCCTGCGCGTTGCGGACCCGTCGGACCGGCGGCGTGCCTTCATTGCGCTTAGCGAACAGTCTTCAGACGCAATGGCGCGTTACTTTGCGGAAGTAGAGATGCCGCTGCTCCAGCAGGCAGCTTAGGAGACGTCGGGCAAACGCAGGACGACGGTGAGCCCCTCATTCTGACCAGAGGCGCGGGCCTTGGCACATTCAGAGCTGCCCCGACACTGCGCATTTTCGCATGTAAAGCGCACCGCATCGGCGCGCGCCTTGGCTAGAACGTCCGATGGGACCTTCTCGTCGGCACATACGGTGTCAGCCTCGCCCAGGAGGCGCGCTTGCTTAAGGGTGAGGTCTTCTGGATCGGCGCTCGCGAGCCAAAGCTCCAGCGTGCGGGCCTCCGCAAGCTTGCCCGGTTGCTCAAGCCACAGGTCCACACGCTTTGCCGAATCTCCATTGAGCGCATCCAGCGCGCCCCCTTCGCGCAGAGCCGCATCCAACGCACGGCGACGATCCGCGCCGTTCGGGAAAAGCGCGCGCAATCGCGGACGTGCCGCAAAGAGCGCTTCGGCCAACCGACCAAGCGATTGGGGAAGTATCCGTTCAAGCCGAAGCCGCACATGCTTGGCGAGCCCGGCAGAGGCACCTCCCGTCCCAACCGCTATCAGAACGGGATTGCGGTCGAGAATGCTCGGCGTGGTGAAATCGCAAAGGTCCGGGCGATCGACGACATTCACCAGCACACCGGCACAGCGAAGGTTGATTGCCGCTGCCTCGCAAGCCCTTCGGTCCTCATAGGCGATGAACGCCAGTCGCACGCCCTCGTCAATCGCGCGCTGTTGGTCATCAACCACCACTCCGCCTGCACGCTCGACCAGTCGCCGCTTCGGTTCTGCCGCTTCGCCCTCGCCAAGCACCAGAACGCTCTGCCCGGCGATGCGATGGAACAGCGGAAGGCTGGCAAGCTCGCTCAAGCTGACGCTATTCCAGCCATTCCGGCACGCGCTCGGCGTCCATGATGGCGCCTGCATCAATGCGGTCGGCGACCACGGCGAACTTGTCGCCATCGACGAGAACCTCGGCGACGAAGCCGCGCGAATTGTAGGACGAGGCCATCGTCGCGCCATAAGCGCCCGCCGTGCGGAACACCGCGAGATCGCCCGATTCCAGCTTGTCGGTCAGACGGCCCATGGCAAACGTGTCGCCAGTCTCGCAAATGGGTCCAACGATATTCGCGGTCATGTCGCTGCCCTTGGGCTGGACCGCGACAAAATCGTGATAGGCACCGTAAAGGGCAGGGCGCGCCAGGTCGTTCATCGCTGCATCGACGATTACGAACGGATCCTTGATACCGCGCTTTACGCGAACCACGCGCGTCAGAAGCACTCCGGCATTACCAGCGATGACACGTCCCGGTTCGAATATCAGGCGGACCCCCCAATCCCTCGTCACTCGGGCCACCATCGTCCCGTATTCCGCAGGTGAGGGAAGTTCGTCATCGGCCCGATACGGAACGCCAAGCCCACCGCCGAGGTCGACATGCGTGATCGTGTGACCCGCACCGCGCAGCGAGGTGACGAGTTCACCCAGCTTGGTGAATGCGCGCTCCAGCGGGTCGAGTTCGCCCAGCTGGCTGCCGATGTGGACCGCAACGCCGCGCAGGCGCACGCCCTCCTGCACTGCCAGCTTTCCGAAAATCTGGCCCGCCTGGCTGATCGGAACGCCGAACTTGTTGTCCGCCTTCCCGGTTGAAATCTTGTCGTGGGTGCCGGCATCGACATCGGGGTTGATCCGAAGCGCGCATTGCGCCTCGCGGCCCAGATTTGCGGCGAGTTCGGCAAGCTCCAGGCCTTCTTCCTCGCTCTCGATATTGAACTGGCCAATGTTCGCCTCGAGCGCAGCCAGAAGCTCGGCCCGGGTCTTGCCAACACCGGAGAACACGATCTTCTCAGGTGGCATTCCCGCCGCAAGAGCACGCCGCATCTCTCCGACCGACACCACGTCCGCGCCGTACCCTTCGCGGCTCAAAACCTTGAGAACGGAGAGGTTCGGATTGGCCTTCACCGCAAAAGCGATCAGCTTGTCAGGGACGCCATCCAGCGCTTCGCGGAAAACGCGCGCATGCCGCTCAAGAGTGGCTCTTGAATAGACGTAAACAGGGGTGCCGACATCCTCGGCTATACGCGGCAAGGGCACGTTTTCGGCGTGCATCACGCCGTCGCGGTAAGTGAAATGGTCCATGGTTCCGGGAAGTCAGTTTGGGGGAAGGTCAAACGGATCGTCTTCGCGCTCTTCGGAACGACGGCGCAATTCAACGCTGCGTTCAGGGGCGGCGAGCGCTTCGAGTTCGAGCAACTCTTCGGGCTCTGGCCGATCATTCGCCCCGTGCGGCGCAGGAGGCAGGCTTGTCCCTTCGAGCGGCGCAAGCGGCGCACGCGAACCGCATGCGGCGAGAGACAAGGCGGCAAGGGTGATCAGGGCGGCGCGCATCAATCCTCCGGTGAATTCTCGGACGCAAGGCTTACTCGCGCCTCGTCAACGCGCTGCTTTACCTGATCGGGCGCAGTCCCGCCATAGGATGCGCGCGATGCAACCGATGCGTCGATTGAGAGGGCCTTGAACACCCTCTCGTCAATGCGCGCGTCGATGGATTTGAGGTCGTCCAGCGACAAGTCTTCGAGGCTGCAAGCCTTGCTGTCCGCCAGCTTCACTGCCTCGCCGGTAATGTGATGCGCTTCGCGGAACGGAATGTCAGCTTCGCGCACCAGCCAGTCGGCAAGGTCTGTCGCGGTTGCGTGTCCGGCCTGTGCAGCTGCGCGCATGCGGTCGGGCTTGAAAGTGGTTTCGGCGATCATGCCGGTCATCGCGGCCAAGCTCAGGTCGAACAGGCCGGCGGCCTCGAAGACCGGCGGCTTGTCGTCCTGCATGTCCTTCGAATAGGCGAGCGGCAGGCCCTTCATCGTGATCATCAGCGACGTAGAGGCGCCTACGATCCGCCCGCTATGCCCGCGCACCAGTTCGGCCGCGTCCGGGTTGCGCTTTTGCGGCATGATCGAGGAGCCGGTCGAAAGTTGGTCGGGCAGCGATGCGAAGCCGAAGGGCTGGCTCGCCCACAAGATCAACTCTTCTGCAAGGCGGGACAGGTGGATCGAGCACTGGCTCGCCGCCATCAGATAGTCGAGCGCGAAATCACGGTCGGAAACTGCGTCGAGCGAATTGCGCGTAGGCGCGTCAAAGCCCAACGCCGCAGCGGTCGCCTCACGATCGATCGGAAAGCCCGTTCCCGCAAGCGCAGCCGAACCCAGCGGGCATTCGTTGAGCCGTTCTTGCGCTGCTGCGAAGCGCGCAGTGTCACGGGTCAGCATCTCATAATACGCCATCAGGTGATGGCCCAGCGTCACCGGTTGTGCAGTCTGAAGGTGGGTGAAGCCGGGCATGATCGTCTCGGCATGTTCGCCTGCGCGATCGACCAATGCCGAGCGCAACGCCCCAAGCGCCGCAAGCGCGCGGGCGTTCGCAGCGCGCACCCACAGCTTGAAGTCGGTCGCGACCTGATCGTTGCGGCTGCGCGCAGTGTGCAGGCGACCAGCGACCGGACCGATCAGTTCGGTCAGGCGCGCCTCCACCGTCATGTGAATGTCTTCAAGGTCCCAGTTTTCGGGAACGCCATCGCGCTCGTACTCCGCCGCGATCTGGTCGAGGCCGCTCGCTATGGTTTCGGCATCCTTGGCAGTGACAATGCCTTGCGCGCCCAGCATTGCGACATGCGCTTTCGATGCGCGGATGTCCTCGCGCCAGAGTGCCTTGTCGAAAGGGATCGAGGCATTGATTTCGCGCATGATCGCGCTAGGCCCTTCAGCGAACCGGCCGCCCCACATCGTGTTGGTGGCTTTGTCTTGCTGTGTAGGAGTGTCGCTCATGATCCGTTCGATTGCATTGGTGCTGCCAGTCGTTCTGGCTCTGGCGGCCTGCGATAGTGGGGCAGGGGGGCCTGCGCAAGAAAGCGCTGCTAATGGCGGGGCAAGCGAGGCTCCTCCTCCTCCGCCGCAGCTGCCAGGTCAGGTGGTAAGGGCGTTCGCAGGGACGCAGCTTCCGCCGCTGACTTTCAACGACCCTGAAGGCAACACGCTGGACCTGGGCGCGCTCGATCAGCCGGTTCTGGTGAACCTGTGGGCGACGTGGTGCGCCCCTTGCGTAATCGAGATGCCCGCGCTCGATAATCTGGCCGCGGAGTTCGAAGGCGATCTCAAGGTCCTCACCATCAGCCAGGACGTGCGCGGGGCAGAGGTCGTGCAACCATTCTTTGCAGCGCGCGATTTCCAATACCTGGAACAATGGCTCGACCCCGAAAACGAGCTGGCGCTCGCATTCAGCGATGGCGGGCTGCTGCCAGTGACGATCCTGTTCGACGCGCAAGGTCGCGAAATCCTGCGCGTGGCGGGCGGTTATGAATGGGACAGCGAGGAAGCGATCGCACGGGTCAGCGAGGCGCTGGCCGACGCTGAAGGGGCGTCCTGAACCGTTTATCTGTGCTGGGGAGAATTGGATTTGAAGCGCCGGTCCGACGTTTTCATCCAGTCAAATCTGGTGGGCGATGACAGGCTCGAACTGCCGACCCTCTCGGTGTAAACGAGATGCTCTACCAACTGAGCTAATCGCCCCAGAGACTTGGGAAGCGCGCAAATAGGCTCGAAGCTTTGCGCGGTCAAGTCACGCTTTGCGCAAAATCATGCAGCCCATGGTCCGGTGATCGCGAGCGTGCGGGTCGGGCCATAGGCATTGACAAAGAACCACTTGCCATCGGGTGAGAAACACCCGCCAGCGAGTTCAGTCTGCATGTTGAGCTTTGCAAAGTCGTACGGGCGACCATCGGGGGTGATGCCCCGAATGTGGTTGTCCACCACCTGCGTATACTGGTCCTCGCACACCAGCAGGTGGCCGTTGGGACCGACAGTCAGGTTGTCACCATAATTGAATTGGTCCTCGCTCTCGCTTTCGAAGAACAGCTCGAACCGGTCGGGGCCAGCACCGCGACCGGGTACGAGCCGGAAGATCTGACCGAGTTTCTTCGCACCTCCGCTGGTCGAGCAGATGTAGAGATCGTCCATCCCCATGTGGATGCCTTCACCGCGCGCGATAAGAGCGGCGCCTTTTGCAGCGGCACGGGTGCGCAGGTCATCTTCAGGAGCTTCGACATCGTCGAGGTCGACCCAGTTGACATTGAACGCACGGCGCAAGGGCATCGTTGCCCCGTCCCAGTTGCGCGTGTCTGGTGGGCCTTCGATCACCATTGCCTGAAGCTTGCCGCCTTCGATGAGTGTGCCGGGCGTGTTCGGGATGAAGCGATAGAGCACGCCTTCGTCGCGATCTTCGGTCTGGTAAACGTAGCCTGTTGCGGGGTCGACGCAGGCGGCTTCGTGGTTGAAGCGGCCCATGGCGCGAAGGGGGACAGGGTCCACCAGTCCGGTTGCATTGCCGGGCACTTCGAATACCCAGCCGTGATTGACCGCAAGCCCATCGCCATAGCGCTGGCCCGGACCGGTTGGCGCTTCCTCACAGGTGAGCCAGCTTCCCCACGGCGTCACTCCGCCCGAACAATTGCGGATCGTGCCGCCAAGGGTGCGGAATTGGCGTTTCACCTCCAGGGTGTTCGCATCGAGCACGATGTTGGTCGTGCCGCCGGGAACGATTTCGCCATTGCGGGTGCCGAAGCCCTTCGCGATCGGGCCGCCAGCATCGTCCATGGGCACAAGTTCGTGATTGCGGACGAGGACGATTTCTCCATCGCCAAGGTCGAGACAGCCCATGCCGTCGGCCTTGTCGGGCACGGTGCCGCCATCGCTCATCGCATCGCCCAGGCTCGATAGCAGGCGATAGGAAAAGCCTTGCGGAAGATCGAGCATCCCAGCGGGATCGGGCCGCAGGGGCCCATATCCTGAAAATGCCGAGCTGCCCGACGCCAGCGATGCCCCTCGCGTGTAGCACCCGCTCGCCATGAGGGCGGCGAAAGCAGCTGAGGTGGCACCGAGAAACTGGCGCCGGTTCGAATGGGCAAATGGCATGGACGAATCCCCTGACTGTGGCAGGGGATATCTAATGCACTTTTGCGAAAGGCAAGCGACACGCGTCCATTAGTGCGCGCGATGGCATTCGCGCGCACGCTGGGGCCGCTCAGGTCTTTCGGCGAACGAAGGCGATCACGGCAAGGATCAGGAATACGACAAAAAGAACGTAAGCGATATTGGTCGCTGCTCCGGCCAGTCCGCCAAAGCCGAGAATGGCCGCGACGAGCGCGATAATGAGGAATGTGATAGCCCAACCAAGCATGATATTTTTCCTTCAAATCAATGCCGTCCTGTACATCCAAGCGCCGGGAGACAGTTCGGTTCCAATTTACACGCTTCCAGCCAGAGTTCTGCAGCGGGCCGTGGACAGCCTGTGCTTGTCCCGGCGGCGCATTGGGGAGTAGGGCACGTGCCCATGACGAACCCACGAATCCTTGTACTCGGAACTGGCGGAACCATCGCGGGCATCGCGGGCGATGCGATGCGACACGACTATCTGCCCGGCCAGATCGGGATCGACCAGTGGCTTGAGGATGCGGGCCGCTATGCGCTTGATGTGGAGTTTGTCGGACAACAGGTCGCCAATGTCGGGTCAGAGGATATGGGGCCGGTCATATGGGGGAAGCTCCACCGCGCGATTGCCGAGGCAATGGAGGATGACAGCATTGACGGCGTGATCGTCACGC
Source organism: Erythrobacter sp. KY5 (assembly GCF_003264115.1). Classification (NCBI taxonomy): domain Bacteria; kingdom Pseudomonadati; phylum Pseudomonadota; class Alphaproteobacteria; order Sphingomonadales; family Erythrobacteraceae; genus Erythrobacter; species Erythrobacter sp. KY5. The sequence continues at coordinate 1,393,105 of NZ_CP021912.1, forward strand.
ATGGCACGGACACCGCCGAGGAGACCGCTTTTCTGCTCGACCTGACTTTGCCTTTGAACAAGCCGGTGGTGCTTGTCGGCGCGATGCGGCCTGCCGATGCGGTGGGCAGTGACGGGATGCGCAATTTCGTGAATGCGGTGCGCGTCGCGGCTGCTGAGAGCGCGAAGGGACGCGGCGTGCTGCTCGTTATGGGCGACCGCGTTCTGGCCGCACGGGATGCACGCAAGGTGAGGACCCGCGGCACCGACGATGCATTTCGCGGTTTCCCGCGCGGCTCTGTCGCGATCGTGACGCCAAGCGCCCTTGATTGGTTTGGCAAGCCATGGCGGGACGATGCGCGCCCGCGTTTTGCATTTCCGGATGAGTTTCCCGAAGTCCCGATCCTCTATGCGGCGGGAGGAATCAGCCCTGCGACGGCGGAACGTCTGCTTGTGGATGCGAAAGGGGTCGTGGTCGCCGGGGTGGGCGAAGGCAACATGCCCGATGCCGTGCGCGCTGTGCTGGCCGACCGCGCATCAAAGGGGCTGCTTGTGGTCCGCGCGAGCCGGGTGGATGAAGGGTTAGTCGACCGCGAACCTGAAGACGATGAAAACCGCTTCGTCGCCTCGCGTGCTCTCAACCCGCAAAAGTCGCGGATATTGGCGATGGTGATGCTGGCAAACGGGGTGAGCGACCCTGCGGACTTTCAGGCGGTGTTCGACCGGCCTTGATGTTCGAAGATTGGGCAAGGTCAGGCCCCAAGACCTGACCTTGCAGCAAAGACACTATCCCCAAGGCGTGACGAGATACTTCTCGCCGGTCTTCATCTGGCGATAATCGAGGATCGCATCCTTGGTCAGCATCCCTTCCAGATTGACCTTGGCCTTGTAGCTGGAGGCGAAGGTGGTGGTGAGGTTTTGCTGCACGCGGGTGCGCATTTTGACCACGGTTTCCATGCCAGCCCTGGCAAGGAACGGCGTCAGCAGCCAGCCCGAAACGGTCCATTGCAAACCGTAGGACGGCGTGAGGATGGTCGGGTTCTGGAGGTCCAGACGCCCGTACATGTACATCTTTTTGTCCTGGTTCGAACCGTAGCGCGAATATTCGTCCATTTGGCTGACCGCGACCTGCTCCATGGCTTTGAGCACGTGATCGGTGTTCTGGCCGCCGCCAATCGGGTCGAAGCCAAGGAACGCGCCGGTCGCTTTGATCGCCTCGCGCAGCTGCTTCATGTAATCGTCGTCCGACGAGTTCACGACATATTCCGCGCCCTGCGATTTCAGCAGGTCGACATGCTCCTGACGGCGCACGATGTTGACGAGCTTCATGCCGTCTTCCTGGCAAATCTTGTTGAGCATCTGGCCAAGGTTAGACGCCGCGGCGAGGTGGATGATCGCGTCGTGCCCTTCCATTCTTGCAGTTTCAACAAAGCCGAGTGCGGTCATCGGGTTGACGAAGCTCGATGCGCCGACTTCCGACGAATGCTTGCCCAGCGGCAGGCACATCATCGCATCGGCGATGGCGTACTGGCTGAAGGCATTGCCCGGAACGCAGGCGACGCGCTGGCCCATGAGAGCCTTTGCCATGTCGCTGTCGCCTGTTGCCACGACTGTTCCCGCGCCTTCGTTACCGGCGGGAAGACGCTGCCCGTGACGACCGCGCTGACCCGACAGGAAGGGCTCGGGCATATCGGCAACGACCTTGCCCTCCGAATATTCCGCGTTCTCGAAATCAGCCGCACTCGTCAGGATCGCAAGGTCCGAAGGGTTGATCGGGGCAGCTTCCATCTTGACCAGCACCTGATTGCCTGTCGGTTCGGGAAAGCTTTCTTCGCTTACTTCGAGCGTCAGCTTGCCGTCGGCGCTCAGGGTCGTGAAAAGCTGTTTTCCGGTGGTGGTCATGCAGGAGTTCCTCTCTCAATCTGGATAAGTTGCCTCGACGAAGTATAGACCTTGCGGCGGCGCGTTAAGTCCTAATTTGCTACGGTCTTTTGCGGCGAGCGCTTCTGCCACCTGTTCTTCGCGCCATGAGCCTGCGCCAACCAGCTTGAGGCACCCGACCATCGAGCGCACCTGATGGTGAAGGAAACTGCGTGCGGCAGCGTGAATGTGGATTGCATCGCCGATCCGCTCGACATCGAGCCGGTCCAGCGTCTTGACAGGATCTTTCGCCTGACAATGGGCCGAGCGGAAGGTGGTGAAGTCATGACGTCCCACCAGCGCCTGTGCAGCGCGGTGCATGGCTTCGTGGTCAAGCTCATGCGCGACCTGCCATGCGCGGTTTCTGGTAAGCGTCAGCGGGGCGCGGCGGTTTGCGATTGTGTAGACATAACGCCGCCCCACGCATGAAAAGCGCGCATGCCAATCCTCCGGCACCACCTCGCATGCGAGGATCGCGATAGGGTCAGGCCGCAAATGTGCATTGAGCGCTTCGGAAAGGCGGAAAGGGTCAATATCCTTTTCCAGATCGACGTGGCTGCGCATACCAAGAGCGTGGACCCCGGCGTCGGTGCGGCCCGCGCTGTGCAGGGTCGCGTTTTCTCCGGTGATCCGGTGCAACGCCTCTTCGATAGACTGCTGCACGCTCGGCCCGTGTTTTTGCCGCTGGAGCCCCTGAAACGGCGTCCCGTCAAATTCGATGGTGAGCGCAAAGCGGGTCAAGGAAGCACCGTGCCTGGCTCGACCGGTCGCCCGCGCAGGAAATCGTCCAGATCCATTGCCGGTTTGCCCGCTCGCTGAAGCCGTTCGGGTCGGATGGCGTCGGAACCGCAGGCAATGCCCAATGATGCGTCGATCACGGTTCCGGGTGAGCCTTCAGCGCTGACCATGATGGCCTGAAGCACTTTGACCCGTTCGCCCTCAAGTTCGAACCAGGCCCCGGGGAAGGGGGCAAGGCCGTGAATATGGCGAACGATCTCGCTTGCGCCGCGCGACCAGTCGATGCGCGCTTCGGCCTTGTCGATTTTGGGAGCGTAAGTGGCGAGGCTGTCGTCCTGCGGCTGGGCCTCATACTGCGCGAAATTCGCCAGCACCTCGACCATCGCGCCAGCACCCAGTTCAGCGAGTTCAGCGGTGAGATGGCCCGTAGTCTTGGCGCCGATCGGAGTGCGAACGATGTGGAGCATCGGGCCGGTGTCCAGCCCCGCCTCCATCTGCATTATCGTAACGCCGGTTTCTTCATCGCCTGCCATGACCGCCCGGTGTATCGGCGCAGCGCCGCGCCAGCGCGGCAGGATCGAGGCATGGATGTTGAGGCAGCCATGCATCGGTGCATCGAGGATCGCCTGCGGAAGGATCAGGCCGTATGCCGCCACCACCGCGACATCGGCATCAAGCGCGGCGAACGCCTGCCTTTCTTCCTCGCCCTTGAGCGATTTGGGCGTGCGCACTTCGATGCCCAGCTCCTCCGCCTTTGCCTGGACAGGCGAGAGACGCAGCTTTTTCCCGCGGCCCGAACGGCTCGGCGGCTGAGAATACACGCACACGATCTCGTGTCCCGCTGCATGCAGCGCGGTGAGCGCCGGGACGGCAAAGTCAGGCGTTCCCATAAAGATAATGCGCATAAGCCTCGCTCTCACGCTTTGTGATTAACGCGCCAGCCCCTATCTCTCCCCCCATGGCATCGCAAGAGATCGAGGCGCTTTCCTCTGCGCTCGCCCGGTTGCCGGGTCTTGGCCCTCGCTCGGCGAGGCGTGCGGTATTGTGGCTGGTGAAGAACCGCGAGCAGGCCTTGCCCGCTTTGCTTGAAGCGCTCGATGCGGTTTCCGAGACTCTGGTCGAATGCGATATTTGCGGGAATGTCGACACGCACAAACCTTGCGGGATATGCGCCGATACACGCCGCGATCCCAAGAGCCTGTGCGTAGTCGAGGACGTTGCCGATGTATGGGCACTTGATCGCGCTCGGCTGTTCCAAGGGCGCTATCATGTATTGGGCGGCAAATTGTCGGCGCTCGACGGAATTGGGCCCGAAGATCTCAATATTGCGAGCCTGATGGAGCGCGTTTCGTCTGGTGAGGTCGAAGAAGTCGTGCTCGCGATGAACGCAACGCTCGAGGGACAGACAACTGCACATTACCTCGCAGAGCGACTTGAAGAATATCAACTACGTATTACCCAGCTCGCCCACGGGTTGCCAGTCGGGGGAGAACTCGACTATCTCGATGAAGGGACGCTTGCTCAAGCATTGAGAGCAAGACGGCCGGTGGGGTAGTAATGGTGCGGCGAATTCTATCAAAATTGCTCGGCGATGACGCCGATACTGAGTCTGCACGATGGACTGCGAAATGTCCCAAGTGCGGGCACGCTCAGGATCTCGAAGACCGGGGCGGCATTCGCTACGCGTCGCGTGGTCGCAAGCGTATCCTGCGAAGTTGCGGCTCCTGTGGTAAACGCACGATGTTAACGGTCAGTCGATCACGCTGATCGAAGCGAAGCGCTTGCAGCATCGCCGCCGCGAGCCTATTTTACCCGCATGGCTATTCGTGAAATCTTGGAAGTGCCGGATCCCCGGCTCAAAGTCGTGTCCGAACCTGTTCGCGAGGACGAGTTCAATGATGAGCTGAAGCAGCTTGCCGAGGACATGTTCGAAACGATGTATGACGCACCGGGTATCGGTCTCGCGGCGATCCAGGTCGGCGTGCCAAAGCGTTTGCTTGTTATCGACCTCCAGCCCGAAGATCCCGATGCGGAGCCCGTCGAGTGCGAGCATGATGGTCACAAGCACACGCACCCGGCGACCAAGAAAGAGCCGCGCGTTTTCGTGAACCCCGTCATCCTCGATCCGGCAGACGAGGTGTCGACCTATAACGAAGGTTGCCTTTCGGTGCCCGAGATTTACGCCGACGTAGATCGCCCCGCGACCTGCACCGTCCAATATCAGGACCTCGACGGCAATCATCACGAAGAACAGCTCGAAGGTCTGCTTGCGACCTGCCTGCAGCACGAGATGGATCACCTCGAAGGCATCCTGTTCATCGACCATCTCTCACGCCTGAAGCGCAACATGGCGCTCAAAAAGCTGAAGAAGCTGCGTCAGGCGGCGTAATCGGGTTGCGCGCCCGCAAGGGCGGGCGCGCCCCTCGCGGTCCGGTTTGGCCGAACCGGTCGCCTCAGTCGTGATCCTTCATTTCTTCCAGCGCCGCTTTGACGTCGCGGATGACTTCATTGCACATCCGGGCGCAGCGTTTGCAGTGCGCATCATCATGCATCGAGCAGTGTTGGAGGCACTGCTCGCAAGCGACGATTGTCGCCATGGCCATCGCCTTGATCGTCGTCACGTTGCCGCCGGTGCGGCGTGAGCCGATGCGATAGAACGCGGTGCAAGCGTCCGAGGCGTCCATGCAGCGGCGGATACATTCGAGCCGCTCGGCCACATTGGCTTCTGCAAGACACGCATCCGCGCATGAATTCATGATCGCCGCGCCGTACATGGCATGCTTTATCGCATTACCCAGCGCATCGTTGTAGTCGTCCCCGACCTGCGGGTGCTCCCGGATCATTTCCTTGATCGACATAGTGTTTTCTCCTTGTGCCAAGACCAACGGGCGAGGCTGAGGGATGGTTCCATGCTGGAGTGGGTTGGTGATAAGGACCTTAGGCCATGTGAAATCTTCGGAACTTGTGGTAAGAAGCGCTGTCCGGTCAGCATGGGCGGCACGGACTAGGGCGAATGCCTGAGTTTTGCAGGACCCTCGAACTTAGTTGTATCTTTTCAGACCAACCGCATCCCTCGCATAAGCGGAAAACCGAGCGAGCATAGCGGCAAAGCTGATAACGGCGACAAAGCGACGGCCCCCACAAGATGAGCCCGAAGCACAGGGAGGCTAGCCATGTTTTCATGGTCCGTTGAGCTGTGCTTGGAACAATCGAAGTGGTATTGGCAATGCCGTGACGTAGCAGGCAACTTTGTTTGCCGCTCGACTCGCTTTTTCAATACGAAGGATGCTGCAATGCGGGATTTCGAGCGCCAGTTCGAAGACCATTACGCATGTATGCGTTGCCGCTTCGCTTAGAAGAGCGCAGCCGGGGTAGCCTTCGGGCTACCCCAATGCGCAAGGAGTCGAAATGGAGCAGTCAGTTTTTCTCTCACTCGCGAGCCTTCTTGGGCTCACGGTTGGCATGGGTGTCGGCTGGTTTTTCGGATCGCGGCCCGTTGCAGACATTAAGGTACGTCTTGATGAGGCCGAAGCCGAGACCAAGGCTCTGAACGAGAAGTTTCGCAACAGCGTGACCGAGCTTGCGACCATGTCCGAACGCGCCGCGCGCGCGGATGGGCTGGCGCAAGAACTCAACAAGACGCGCGCCGAGAACGCCGATTTCCGCGCCGAGCGCGCAGGCTTCGCCGAGCAGAAGCGACTGCTCGAGGAATCTCGCGAGAAGCTGCTCAAGGAATTCGAAAACACCGGCGCCAAGGTTCTCGAAGCTGCGCGTGAGCGGTTTTCGAGTGAGGCGAGCAAGCGGTTGGGCGAGGCGGAAGCGCAGAACAAGGAAGCGGTTGCGAACCTGCTTAAGCCGGTGAGCGAGCGGCTGCAGAAGTATGAAGATCAGGTCGGCAAACTTGAGAGCCAGCGCGCCGATGCCTTTTCGCGGCTGCACCAGCAGATCGAAGGGCTGCGCCTGTCGCAGGACGAGGTTCGCAAGGAAGCGCAGCGGCTCGGCAATTCGCTAACCAACGCTCCGAAAGCACGCGGGCGCTGGGGGGAGCGGGCCTTGCAGAACGTCCTGGAGCAGTGCGGTCTTGCCGAACACACCGATTTCCATCTCGAGCAATCGCTGGATACCGATGAAGGGCGCCAGAGGCCTGACGCTATCGTCAATGTGCCCGGTCAGAAAAAGCTGGTGATCGACGCCAAGGTTTCGCTCAATGCCTATCAGGCGGCGTTCGAGGCCGATGAAGAGGAAGAGCGCAAGCGGCATCTCGACCTGCACGCGAAATCCATGCGCGGCCACGTTCAGACGCTCGGCAGCAAAGGCTATCAAAGCCAGTTTGACGACGCGCCCGATTACGTGGTGATGTTCGTGCCCGGCGAACATTTCGTGGCGGCCGCGCTCGAACATGATCCTGAGCTTTGGGACTTTGCGTTTCACAACAAGGTGCTGCTTGCGACACCGACCAACCTCGTTGCGATTGCGCGCACGGTTGCGCAGGTCTGGCGGCAGGATAAGATGGCCGAAGAGGCGGCTGAAATCGGGCGCGCGGGGGCTGAACTCTATGATCGCCTTGCCGTTGCAGCCGAGCACATGAAACGCGTCGGCGGGGGGCTTGAGACAGCCGTAAACAATTACAACAAGTTCGTCGGCAGCTTTGAGCGCAACGTCCTTTCGTCAGGACGCCGCCTTGCGGAAAAGGGGATCGAGATCGGCAAGCGCGAGATCGACGAGGTGCCGCTGGTCGAATCCAGCCCGCGTTACAACAACGATGATGTTGCCAAGATCGAGGACGCAAGCGAAGCCGCGCCCGAAGAAAAACGCGACGCCGCCGAATAATCAGCTCTCGATGTTCGCCAGAACCTCGTAAGCCAGCACCGCGCCCGCAACCGCCGCATTCAGCGAGTCCGCACGCCCGTTCATCGGCATGGTGACGCGCAGGTCGCACTCGGCCTCATACGCTTCGGGAAGACCTTGCGATTCGTTGCCGACAAGAATGAAGCAGGGCGCTTGGTATGCCGCCGCGCGATAGGGCACCGCATCGCGCAGCGAAGCCGCGACAAGCTGACCCGGTCCGCTGCGCAGCCACGCGACGAATTCATCCCATCGCGCCTGTGCGAGCCCTTGCGTGAACACCGCGCCCATGCTGGCCCGCACCGCTTCGGCGCTAAAAGGATCGGCGCAGTCATCGATCAGGATCAACCCGCCGGCTCCTACAGCGTCGCCCGTGCGCAGCATCGTGCCCAGATTGCCCGGATCGCGCAGATCTTGTGCCACCAGCCAGATCGGGGCAGCCGCCCGGTCAAGTTGCGCAAGCGACGTCTCGAATTCGTCGAACACGCCAACCACGCTTTGGCTGTTCGACTTGCCGGTGATCTTTGACAGAATGTCCGGTGTCGTGGTGATGACTTCGCCGCCCGCAGTCTCGACCTCTCCTTCGAGCCGGTCGATCAGAGCGTGAGGAGCACGGTTTTCCGCCATCACAAGCTGTCGCGGCAGATGACCTGACACGCGCGCATCCTCAAGCAACCGCAGCCCCTCGACAAGGAACTGACCCGCACGCCGACGATGTTTCTTGTCGCGCAGCGAGCGCAGGTACTTGACCGTCGGATTGGAAAAACCGGTGATGTGCTTGCGCATAAGGCGCGCCTTCGTCCCGTTTACGTGCCTGTCAGCTTAGTCTTCGCCGAAACCGTCTTCGACCAGTGCGACGAGTTGTGCCAGCACAGCCTCAGATCCATCGCCGCCTACGATCACTTCCACCTGATCGCCCTTCGCCGCGCCCAGCATCATCAGGCCGAGGATCGAGCCGCCGGCAGCTTCGTTTCCGCCCTTGGCAACGCGCACCTGACCCGGTTCGGGAAGGGCTGAGACCGCGCCGACGAACTTCGCGCTGGCACGCGCATGCAAGCCGCGCTTGTTGACGATGGTGACGGTCTGGCGAACTTCGCTCATCGCAGGGCTATTTCCCTCCGCCTGCTGCGCGTTTGGGCGTATCGTTGCCCAGCAATTCGCTGGCGACCGTGATGTAGTTTCGCCCGGCTGTCTGTGCCGCTTCGACCGCTTCGACCACGCCCATCGATTTGCGCGCACCAGCAAGACGGATGAGCATCGGCAGGTTGATCCCTGCAATGACTTCGACGCGTCCCGTGTCAAGCAACGAGATCGCGAGGTTCGAAGGGGTCCCGCCGAACAGATCCGTGAGGATCACAACACCCTCGCCCGCGTCGACTTTCTCGATCGCATCGGCGATTTCAGCGCGCCGTTGTTCCATGTCATCGTTCGGGCCGATGCACACGGTTTCGACGGCCTCCTGAGGACCAACGACATGTTCCATCGCTTCGACAAATTGATCGGCCAGGCGGCCGTGGGTAACCAGGATCAAACCGATCATACGTATTTCAGTCCGTTAGTATCCTTGCGGCTTATCGCGATATCGCAACATAGATCCGCTAACCCAATTACCACCATGCGATGCAATCTTTCGAGGTCGCTTCAGCGCGGCTCGCCTTCGATGGCATCTGCCGCCCGCGACTTCAGATTGCGGTGCCGGACAGTGGGCGAAAACCCCGCCTTGCGCAAGCCTTCAGCCATCGCTTCTGCGGTGAAGACTGAGCGGTGTCTCCCCCCGGTACAACCGAAAGCGACATGGACATAGGCCTTGCCTTGCGCCGAATAGCGGGGGAGCAAGGTCAACAGCAGCGCTTTGATCTGTTCGAATGCCTGCGCGAATGCGGGATCGGCCTGGATATGGTCGCCAACGGGCGCATCGAGCCCGGTTAACTCACGCAAGCCATCGATCCAGTGCGGATTATCGAGAAAGCGCATGTCGAAGACGAGGTCGGCCAAAGGTGGCATACCGCGCGCAAATCCAAAGCTTGAGATCGTCAGGCTCGGCTCGGTCGACTGTTCGTCATTGAACAATTCGCGCACGTGACCTTGCAGGTCATTGGAGGATAATTCGGTCGTGTCCACAACCACTTCGGCCCAGCGGCGCAGCGGTTCAAGCAGCTCGCGCTCGGCTGCGATGGCCTCTTTCACGGTCCGGTCCTGCGCCATGGGATGGCGGCGGCGGGTCTCGTTATAGCGCCGCTCGATCTCGGCATCGGCGCAGTCGAGAAAGACGAAGGTCAACGCGATGTCGGACCTGTCGGCCAGCGCTTTTACGAGGTCGATAATCTCGGAAGGGACAAAACCGCGTGTGCGCGAATCGAAGCCAATCGCCAGCGGCGTGCGGCCGGTGTCCCTCCCGCTTTCGGTGTCGCCGGTAAGACGTTCGAGCATGCGGACCGGGAAATTGTCGATCGTCTCCCAGCCAAGGTCCTCAAGGACGTCGAGCGCGGTCGATTTCCCCGCACCGGAAAGGCCCGTGACAAGCAAGAGCCGCTGTTGCGATTGTGCAGGATTGGCGGGGCCGGTCGTCATAGGCCTCTAGATGCGTCTTCGCGCTTCAGAATGGAAGGGCGGGTGGCGCTCATTTCGCCAATCCATGCATTCTCAATGCCCATTGTGCACGCTCGGCAGGGGCGATGCTGCCGGGGTTGAAGGGTAGGCAAGGAATATCACAGCCCATGATCGTTCTTGCAGGCACGCTTTCGGGCAGTCGCTCGCTCTCCACACCAAGCGTCAGGATCAGCGACACTGGAGCGGGCTGGGCGACCGGCAATTGGACAAGACCGACACCGCGCACTTCGATGAGGCCTGCGATATTGGGCGGAACGCTGGCGATCAACTGTTCGCCAGTTCGCGTGATCGTCACACCATCGTCTCCAATGAGCAGCGCGCCTCGGCCAATCAGGGCCAGCGCGAGCGACGACTTGCCGCTCCCCGGCTCGCCTTCGATCAGGAGCGCCCGCCCGTCAATTGCGACGGCGCTGGCCTGCATGATCAGGCTGTCGGCCATCAGGCGGCTGCCGGCAGGCGCAGCCTCAGACAGGCGCCCGGTTTCCCGTCGGGCCGCGCCACTGCGCTGAGCGATCCGTCATGCGCCTCGGCGATGGTGCGTGCGATGGCGAGGCCCAGTCCGGAGTGGTTGCCGAAATCCTCTTCATCGGGGCGAACTGAATGGAACCGCTGGAACACCTTTTCGCGCGATTCCTCAGGGATGCCCGGTCCGGAATCGCTTACGGTCAGCGTGACGCAGTTGCCGTCATTGTCGATCGCCACTTCGATCGGCGCTTCGGGAGGCGAGAAGGAGACGGCGTTATCAAGCAGGTTCTCGACCACACGTTCAAGCCGCGCACCCACCCCATCGACATTGGCCGCAAAACCGCGCGTGTCGAGCTCGATCCGGTGGTTTTCGTTCTCTGCGCGAAACTCGCGGCTGCCGATGATGGCGCGCACCAACTGCGCAAAATCGATCCGTTCGCGTGTGGCGCGCGACATTTCAGCATCGATCCGGCTCGCATCGGAAATCTCGGTGACCAGCCTGTCGATCCGGCGCACGTCATGCGTGATGATCTGTTCAAGCTCGCGGCGCGTGTCGGCATCGGTGACCTTGGGTAGCGATTCCACCGCGCTGCGCAGACTGGCGAGGGGGTTCTTGATCTCGTGCGCGACATCTGCGGCGAAGCTGTCGACCGCATCGATCCGTTGGCGCAGGGCGAGCGTCATGTCAGAGACAGAGCGTGCAAGCTGACCAATCTCGTCGCTGCGTTCTGGCAGGCGAGGGACCTCAACATCGCGTTCTCGGCCCTGACGCACCTTTTGCGCGGCGCTGGCCAGCAATTGGAGCGGAGAGACGATTGTGCGCGCCAGGTAAAGCGACAGGAGCGCCGATGCGCCGAGAACGACAAGCACGGCAAACATCAGCGCCGAGCGTGCAGAGCGCACGCTTTCTGTTATGTCCACCGGGTTGCGCACCGTGAGCAGGGTCGCGCCTTGAAGGCCGACCGGCGCGGCGGCCGTGATTACCGGCGTGCCGTCAACCCAGTCGTAGAGGCGGATCTGGCTGAGGCCGTCCTCTCGAGCCTGCACCAGCTCGGGCCATGCATCGGCTGTCTGTGCTTCGGGTTCGACATAGTCGGTGACCGCTTCGGCGCTGACGATCGTGTCGACCGTGCGGTCGAGCCAGCGCGCGAATTGCTGTTCCCAGTTGTCATCGGTGATGTCGTTCAACTCGAAAGCGGGTTCTGCCAGCGCAAAGCTGTCAGCGGTCAAGGCACCGTCGGCATCGAACAGCCGCATGCGCATTCCCTGTTCGCGGCCAATCTGTACCAGCAGCGCCTCCTGCCGCTCGCGCGTCGCCCCGGCGAGCGCCTCAGCAGTGATCTGCGCTTCGATACGGGCAAGCTTGAAACGCTCGTTGATGAGCTGTGTGCGGTAGGTGTCGAGATAGAAAAGCCCGCCCGAAAGCAGCGCGAGCGGAAGGATGTTCACCGCCAGAATACGCGCGGTAAGCGACAGGCGACCGGCAAGGTCTGGTCGTTCGGGCGCGCGACCGATCGCTGGCTGGGCATCACCCAGCGCTTCTCCTGCAAGTCTACCCATGTCGGCTAGCCATCGTTGAAACTGTAGCCGGCGCCGTAAAGCGTATCGATTGCGGAAAAGCTGGAATCGACGACCCGAAACTTGCGGCGCATGCGCTTGATGTGGCTGTCGACGGTGCGATCATCGACGAACACATCGTCGGGATAGGCGGCGTCCATCAATTGATTGCGGCTCTTGATCACGCCGGGGCGCGAGGCGAGCGCTTCGAGGATCAGGAACTCGGTCACGGTGAGGCTCACCGGCTTGCCGTCCCAAGTCACGTGATGGCGGGCCGGGTCCATGAAGAGCCGCCCGCGGTCGATGCTTGGGTGGACCGGATCGGGAGCGCTCGCCTCATGTCCGAGCGCACGGTCGGGTTCCGCCCGGCGCAAAATCGCCCTGATGCGGGCGGTCAGCAGACGCAAGCTGAAAGGTTTCGCGATGTAATCGTCCGCGCCCAGTTCAAGCCCTGCTTCTTCGTCGGCCTCGTCGTCCTTGCTGGTCAGGAAGATCACTGGGATAGCCTGATGCGCGCGGACCCTGCGCAAAAGCTCCATCCCGTCCATCTTCGGCATCTTGATATCGAACACGGCAAGGTCGGGCGGATTGTCTATCAATGCGCGCAAAGCGGTCTCGCCGTCTGAATAAAGGCGCGTGACAAAGCCTTCTGCCTGGAGGGCGATCGATACCGTGGTCAGGATATTGCGATCATCGTCGACCAGAGCGATCTCGATCGCTTCGCGCCGGGTCTCTGTGTTCGCAGACGCACCTGAGGCGACCTCTGTGCTTTGCATGTCGCTGATTTCGCCTGCCATGATCGATTGCGCGCCTCCTTATGCGCAAGGTCAGCGGTAGCGCTTTACGACGGGCGAAACAATCGGCTTGCGTCCATGAAGTCACGGGTGCGCGACGGCTCAAAATATTGTGCAATGCAGCGAAGTTAGGCCGGTTTGACGGAGGCCGAAAGCACGGATATGCCGCCCCTGGGATCGCGGACATTCCTCCGTTCGAATCGCTTTATCAGGCTTCATTGCACAGCGCTTCGCAACGGTTGGCGGGCCCACACGAAAATTCGGACACGAAACACTTGTCGTACCAGGAGAAGATACGTTGATCCCCCTCGCCCAGCCGCTTAGCTCCCAGGGCATTGAGACCGGAGCTGAAATCCATTCCAACCTTGGCACATCCGCGCTGGTCGAAGCGTCGATCGCTGCTGGCGAAGGCAAGCTTTCCAAGCACGGCGCGCTCGTCGTTCAGACCGGCGCAAAAACCGGCCGCAGCGCGAACGACAAGTTCATCGTTCGCGACGAAACGACCGAGGACACCGTGTGGTGGGGCAAGGTCAACAAGAGCATGACGCCGGAGCATTTCGCCAACCTCAAGGCCGACTTCATGAAAGCGGTCGGGGGCAAGGAAACGCTCTACGTCGCCGACCTGTTCGGTGGTTCGCAGCCAGAGCACCGCGTCAATGTGCGCGTGATCAACGAGCTTGCCTGGCACAACCTGTTCATCCGCACGCTGCTGGTGCGTCCGACTGCTGAGGAACTCGGGGATTTCGCGCCCGAATATACCATCATCGACCTGCCGACATTCAAGGCAGATCCCGAGCGCCACGGCACCAATTCCGAGACAGTGATCGCGGTGAACCTCACCGAAAAGCTGATCCTGATCGGTGGAACGCGTTACGCCGGTGAGATGAAGAAGAGCGTCTTCGGCATTCTCAACTATCTGCTCCCGACCAAGGGCGTGATGCCGATGCACTGCTCGGCCAATATCAGCGCCGATGGCAAGACTGCTGTGTTCTTCGGCCTGTCGGGCACGGGCAAGACGACGCTTTCCGCCGACGCTTCGCGCACGCTGATCGGCGATGATGAGCATGGTTGGTCCGACACGGCAGTCTTCAATTTCGAAGGCGGCTGCTACGCCAAGATGATCCGGCTGAGCGAAGAGGCGGAGCCGGAAATCTACGCGACCACGCGCCGTTTCGGCACTGTGCTCGAAAACGTCGTGATGGATGACGAAACGCGCGAGCTCGATTTCGACGACAACACGCTCGCCGAGAACACGCGCGGCGCTTACCCGATCGATTACATTCCGAACACGAGCAAGGACAACCTTGGCCCGGTGCCGAGCAACGTCGTGATGCTCACCGCCGATGCGTTTGGCGTGCTGCCTCCGATTGCGCGTCTGACGCCCGATCAGGCGATGTATCACTTCCTGTCCGGCTACACCGCCAAGGTCGCAGGCACGGAAATCGGCGTGACCGAGCCAGAGGCGACCTTCTCGACCTGCTTTGGCGCGCCATTCATGCCGCGTCACCCAAGTGTTTACGGCAACCTGCTGAAAGAGCGCATCGCCAAGGGCGGCGTGCAGTGCTGGCTGCTCAACACCGGCTGGACCGGCGGCAAGTACGGCGTCGGCAATCGCATGCCGATCAAGGCGACCCGCGCGTTGCTCAACGCGGCGCTCGACGGCGACCTTGATAATGTCGAATGCCGCAAAGATCCGAATTTTGGTTTCGACGTGCCCGTGCACGTACCTGTTCTGGCCGAAGCGGGGATCGACCAGTCGATCCTCGACCCGCGCAGCACTTGGGCGGACAAGGACGATTACGACGCCACCGCGCAAAAGCTTGTGCAGTTGTTCATCGACAACTTCGCCGAGTTCGAAGCGCATGTCGACGAAGGCGTCCGTCAGGCAGCACCTGCATCGCCGATCGCTGCGTGACCCACTGAATTCACAGTTGGAGAGGAGGCCCCGCCCGGTCCACAAGCCGGAGCGGGGCTTTTTCTTTGAATTGCCGTGCCTTTGCTCCACACTCGCCAGCGATTCGAAATGGGGGAGATTACAATGAGCGCGCTCGACAGCATTCTGAAACAGGTATCCGGTTCGCCCGACACCGTCGCCAGCCTCGCGGCGCAGGTCGGCCTTGATCCGGCACTGGTGGAAAAAGGGCTGGCCGCCCTTGGGCAAGCCCATGACGAGCCGGGCGACACCGTTGAGCACGCAGCGCAGAAAAGCCCGCTCGACACAGGCGCGCTTCAGGCCATCGTTGCGCAACTTGGCGGCGAATCTGCCCTTGGTGAAATGGCCAGCAAGGTTGAGGGCAGCGACCAGATTTCAGGTTTCGCCGCATTTCTCGACCGTGACGGCGATGGCAGCGCGATCGACGATATCGCGGGTATCGCATCAGGCCTTTTCGGTCGGAAGTAACGGGCTGTCTGCCCAAACAGGAGAATATATATGAGCCTTGCTGCAATGCTTCAGCAGACCGGAGCCATCTCCTCGATGGCGCGAGAATTGGGTGTCGATGAGGGCACCGCCAAGACTGCGGCGGGCGCTCTGCTCCCGGCAATCGTTGCCGGCTTGGGCCGGAGCGCGACCGGCGGTACGACCACGCCTGATCCGATGGGCGGGCTGGGCGGTCTTGCAGGCGCGATCCTCGGCGGCGGCGGCGGGTCTGCGGCTGGCGGGCTTGGCGGGATGCTGGGCGGCGGACTTCTCGACGCAGTCCTGGGGTCAAGTCCGACCCCGACCGCACCGGGCAACGACATTCTCGGCAACATATTCGGCAGCAAGGATGTCAGCCGTTCGGTAGCAGGCGAAGTCGCCGCAATGACCGGCCTCGATGAAGGCCTGCTCAAGAAGATGCTTCCGATCCTGGCGATGGCGGTGGCCGGCTACATGGCGAAACAGGCAACCGGGCAGGCACCCAGCGGCGCTGGCGGCGGATCGAGCAATCCGCTGGGCGGCATTCTCGGCTCAATCGTCGGCGGAATGATGAAGCGCTAGCCGTCGGTGGCTTCGTCTTCGTCGGCGCGCAATTTGTCGAGATAGGTCCATATCCGGCTGACGACGACGGAGCCTTCGCCGACCGCGCTGGCAACGCGCTTGACCGAGCCCGAGCGCACATCGCCAACTGCGAAGATGCCGTCTGTGCCGGTTTCGAACGGGGTCTCGCGCCCGACCTCTGCGCCTGTTCGCACAAAGCCATTGTCCTCTGTTTCGACGAGCCCTGAGAGCCACTCGGTGTTGGGGGCCGCCCCGATCATGATGAACAGTGCGCGCGTATCGAGCCGGCGCTCTCCATCATTACCGAAAAGAGTGACACCGTTCAGCCAGTCTTCGCCGTGAAGGGCGGTCACTTCGGTGTTGTAATGGATGTTGATCCGGTCATCGGCCTCCAGCCTGCTCGAAAGATAGCTCGACATGGACGAGGCGAGACTGTCCGAACGCACGACAAGGTGAACGCATCTGGCGCTGCGCGACAGGTACATCGCGGCCTGCCCTGCCGAATTGCCGCCGCCGATCACAACCGCTTCGGTGTTGGAGCAGAACCGCGCTTCCATTTCGGTCGCGGAATAGAAGATGCCGGCACCTTCGAGACGTTCGAGGTTGTCGAGCGGCAGGCGCCGGTATTGAACCCCGGTGCTCACCAGAACGGCCTTGGCACAGATTTCGTCGTCATCGTCGAGCTTGGCGCAAAACGAACCATCCTCGCGCTTGGTCAGTCCGATCACGCGGCGCGGCATGACAAAGCGCGTTCCGAATTTCAGCGCCTGTATCTGTCCGCGATAGGTCAGATCAGTGCCGCTGATGCCGGTCGGAAAGCCCATGTAGTTTTCGATCCGGCTCGACGTTCCGGCCTGACCACCCACTGCCATATCCTCGATCACCAGCGCATCGAGCCCTTCGGATCCTGCATAGACTGCCGCCGCGACACCTGCAGGGCCGCCGCCGACGATCAACAGGTCGAACTCGCGCTGTGAGCAGATGTCGAGGTCGAGATTGAGAAATTGCGCGACCTTGCGCGGGGTGGGATCGTTGAGCTTCTGATCGGTCCCGAGGATCACGCCGGGTTCGTGGTTCAGAATGTCGCACGCTTCCAGCGTCTCGCTATCGCCCGAATCCATATCGTAGCTCGAAAAGGGAATGCGGTTGCGCGACAAGAACCGTTCGACTTCCTGCACCGCGCCATCGCGGTCGGCTCCGATCACTTTCACCGAACCGTTGGACATTTCAAACTGAGCGCGGCGCCTCGCGGCGAAGACCGTTATGATGTGGTCCGACAGCTCCGGAATGCGCTCCATCAGCCTGAGCATGTCGGGGCGCGGCGCTTCAATCACGCGTGTGTCCTTGGCCGCCCGCATCTTGAGATAATTGGTGCCGCGATTGAGAAAGCCGATCTCGCCCATGAACTGTGTCGGACCCAGCGACGCCTCGAGCAAACGCTCACCCGTATAGGGATCGACCACTTCGATCTCGCCTTCGAGGACGTAGACGAAGGTGTCCATCGGATCGCCGATATCGGCCACGGTGTCGCCTTTGGAATAGCTGCGTTCGTGGCCGATCTTGCAAATCTCTTCGACATGGGAATCCGCCAGTGGCACGCGGCGCATCGTCTCAAGGTCTTGTCCGAGTTGCTCCACCTGATCTCACTCCAAATGCGGCCCGCAAAGGCGGCGGGGGCACCCTAGGCGCGGGCGTCCCTGATATAGCGACCGACTGTCTTGCCGACCACGTCGAGCGGCGCATTGCCGCCCAAGATGACAGCAGTGTTGAATGCGCGGAAATCGTAAGCACTGCCAAGCTCGGCCTGAGCGCGGCTGCGCTGGCGCAGGATCTCGGAGTGCCCGATCTTGTATGAGCACGCCTGACCCGGCCAGCTGCAATAACGATCGACCTCGCTTGCGACTTCCTCTTCCTTGGAGCCGTTGCGCTCGACGAAGAACTGGCGCGCCTGCTGGCGTGTCCAACGCTTGTTGTGGAGGCCGGTATCAACGACGAGGCGACAGGCGCGGAAGGCGAGGCTTTGAAGGTATCCGAGCCGTCCGACCTTGAAGTCGTCATAAGCGCCCAGCTCATCGGCCATCTGCTCGCCATAAAGCGCCCAGCCTTCGCTGAACGCGCCGAATGCCAGGATCGAGCGGATGAGCGGCAGGCGGTTTGAATATTCGCCCTCCCACACATGGCCGGGGATCGCTTCGTGGAAGGTGAGGTCTGGAAGGTCGTATTTGCGGTGCAGGTCGGTCGTGCGAAGGTTGATCCAGAACCGGCCCGGTATCTTCCCATCCTTGCTGCCAGCCCCGCCATAAGCGCCCGGCGCACCCGCTTCTTCAGCAACCGGAATGCGGCGCACTTCCATGTTGGGGTCAACCAGCTCGGTGAAGGCGCGCGGCATTTGCGCCTTGATCCATTGGATCTGTTCATCGATGAATTCGAAGATTTCCTCGCGCCCCTTGTCCCCTTCGGAAAACTGGTAGCGCGGGTCTTCGGATAGGCCTTGCATCCGTTCGCCCACGGTGCCCTGCGTGTAGCCAAGCTCGCGCAGGATCGGGTCCATACGGCCATGCAATTCGGCCAGCTCCTCGAGACCCTGCTCATGGATTTCGTCAGGGGTGAGCGACGTGGTGGTCGAGGCGCTGGTCGACCAGCTGTACCATTCCTCGCCCTCAGGCTGCGCCCACATTCCGGCACTTGAGCCTGCAAGGCCGCGCTGGATTTTCAGTTCTGCAAGCTGGCGCTGGAGCGCGGGGACGATTTTCCCGCTCGTAATCGCCTCGGCCTGCTGAGCGGCTGCATTCGCAGCAGCGAGATCGGAAGCACGCAGCGGCTCAGCATAGGCGCCGCCCGCATCGGCAGCTGCCGCGATGTTCGCTTCCATCTGGGCGATGGTCTTGTCGAGCAGGAAGTCGGGCGGGACAAGGCCCATGCCGCGCGCTTCCTGAATACGGTCAAGCTCGCCATCGAGGACCGCGCTGACTTCATTCAGTCGGCCAAGGTAATATTCAACGTCCTGCGCATCGCGCAGCGGCTGGGTCGCGCCGAAGAAACGCGGGAAGTCGATATAGCCGCCGACATTCTGGATCACGAGATAGGGCGCATTGCGCCAGCTGCCGACCGCGACATCGCCATAAGGCAGGTTCATGCCGTCGATAGCCTTGGAAAAGGCGCTTTCGACGACCTCGAAACCTACCTGCTGATCGGCGGTCAGACCTTGCTTTGGGTAGTTGCGCGCGTCGGCGAGCAATTCGGTAAGGGTGGTCTTGTAAGCCTCGCGCCCTTCGCCGCCACTCGCGCCAAGCGTACCGCGCCAGTCTGCGAACTCGCCGGTATCGACGCCAAGTCCGGTCGCACGGCCCGGTTCATGCCGCAGCATCGCATAGGCAATGCGGTCGAGCATTTCGTCGGGGCCATACGTGGCCGGTGCGCCGGTGACGGGTTCGTACGCCGCCCCCGCACATCCTGGGAGCAGCGCAATCGCAGAAACGCCGCCAAGCCCGGTGCCAATTCGACCCAGAGCTTGGCGGCGTGTGAAGTTTGTTGGAATGTCGTTCATGCGCTCATGGCTTACCGGGCGCATGACGCGTGTCAATCAGCTCTTCAGATCGCCGGGCACGACACCGCCAGCAAGCGCGATCTTGTTCATCACGGCGCGGTGGAGAGCGATGTTCTGCTCTGCCGTGCCCGAATAGTCGACCATCCCGAGTTCGGTGGCGAGTTCCTTGCGGTTCTCATAGCTCGGATCGATCTTCACCAGCTTCATCAGGTCGACGATCGAGGTCTGCCAGTTCAGCTTGTCAGCGCCCGGAATGTTGCCAATGCGGTTTTCCACCTCGTCAAGCGTGATTGCGGCGCGCTCTTTGGGTCCGCTTGTCGCGGTTGGTTTGGTGTCCGGCCTGTCGACCGGCTTCTTATCCTCTTCATCGTCGCCAAAAATCGCGTTCTTGATTGAGCTGAAAATTCCCATGTGTCTCTCCATTTTACCGTCCATCGGGCACGCTAAACGCTAGTCACCACTTGTGCCAGTGCTATGACAGTTTCGCGCTTTAAAGGAGCTTCTCGTAAAGTGACCGTAGACCTTGTTCTGTCGATCGTGATGCTTGCCGCGATCCTGCTTTTGCTGGGTGCCTATGCCATGTGGAAGCGCACCGGCGAGGCGAAACAGCCCGCGCTCATGGTCGTTCTTGCGATTGTGGCGATTGCGAATGTGCTGATCTGGACAATTCCCAATTCGGACGGGTCATCGCCGATGGGGAGTGCGCCGGATGCGAGCGGGGCGGCTGAAGGGCAATAGGTTCAGCCGCCCGCTTTTGCCCGCCTTACTGCGGAATTTCCCACGCAACCTGATTGGAATAGCGCCCTGCAACCGGCGCTCCGTTGCTGTCGCGCGCCGGATTAAACCGAGCGCGGCTCTCAATCAGGCGGCAGGTCGCCTCGTCTAGCGCCGTGTGCCCGGTCGAGCGGGTGATGGAGCAATCCGTGACCTTGCCACTTGCATCAATGCTGAGCGTGAAGCCGGCAACGCCCGAGTAACCGCGATTGATCCACGGCGTGAGATAATCACGGTCGGTGATCCAGCGGCCCGGGCTCCCGCGCGGCGCGGCCGCCACCGGGTCATAGCGCGGTGAAGGAGTGGGGAGCACGAAATCGCCGCCGACCCCGCCTGTATCAATCTCGCCAAGACCGGGCAGGCCCGTGATCGGTCCGCTTGTGTCCAGGCCAACGTCAATCGGTCCTGATGGCGGGAGAGGACGCGGGGCCGGGGTTTCCGGGGCGCGGAAGTCTGTAGGATCAGCCTTGGGCGGCTCAGTGGGATCGACCACTGGCTCGACCGGCTCCTCGATCGGTTCGATCGGGACGGTGACGCCCTTGATGCCCGGTATCTCGACAGGAGGGACGACCGTGACCGCCAGGCCAAGCACCAGAACGGCACCGACTGCGGCGGGTATTCCAAGCGCGCCTAAAGCGGCTGCGGGATTGGGACGATTTGCGGTGTTTGCATAACTCATGCGGACATCTCCTCTTCTTGTCGCGACGAGCGCTGCGGGGCCTGCCTGTCAGGGCCTGTTGACCTCGCAGAAGAGGAATGTTGCAACATTACATCGGGCTGGCAAGAACTATCGAGTTGCCAAATGCGACCCGTTCGCAATCGCAACCTATTGAGAAATGGAGATTATTTGCGCGTCGGCGCAACAATCGGTCGCGATGACTTTCCGGTTGTCATCCTCGCCAGAGAGACCGTTCCATGTGCAAGTGCGTGACAGGTCGTTCGACGATGCCAAAGGCGTCGCAAGCGCGACCGCGCGACCGCAGGCGCCCAATTGAGCGAAGCGATTGAGGAACAGCGCCGAGGAGTTCGCCCGGATGGGCGAACGCCATCTGGAAACGATCAAGTGGTCGTCAAATCACTTGATCGGACAATCCGGCGAGAGGCGGAAGTCGAGATAGTTGTCGACGCTCGCCATCATCTCTTCCATTTCGTTTTCGAAGAAATGGTTCGCGCGCGGGATCTCGTCGTGGTGGATCGTGATGTGCTTTTGCGTGCGCAGCTTGTCGACGAGCTTCTGAACGGCGTTCGGCTGGACCACGGTATCGGCAGCTCCCTGCACGAAAATGCCGCTTGCCGGGCACGGTGCGAGGAATGAGAAATCATACATGTTCGCAGGCGGCGCGACCGAGATGAAGCCGCGCACTTCAGGGCGGCGCATCAGCAATTGCATTCCGATCAGCGCGCCGAACGAATAACCTGCAACCCATGTGGTTTGCGCCTCGGGGTGGATAGACTGCACCCAGTCAAGCGCGCTAGCCGCGTCGGAAAGCTCACCGACCCCATTGTCGAAGCTGCCCTGAGAGCGCCCGACACCGCGAAAGTTGAAACGCAGGACCGCAAACCCCCGGTCGGCGAAGGTCTTGTAGAGCCGCTGAACGATCCGGTCGTTCATCGTGCCGCCGCCTTCAGGGTGCGGGTGCAGGATCATCGCAACCGGTGCGCGCGGGCGGGGCGGAGGAGAGAAACGACCTTCGAGGCGGCCCTCGGGACCGGGAAAGATGACTGATGGCATCTGTAGAACCTTGTGAAATGGGTTGCGCTGACAACCGGCTGGCAGCAGCGAGGCTGCGCTCTATATACGAGTCGCAATCCATTGTGCAATTTATCGAGAATCGTTCTCATTAAGACACGTATTTACCTCGACCACGCTGCCACTTCGCCCCTGCGCCCCGAAGCGCGTGCGGCGATGGAGGAGGGCTTTGCGCTGTGGGCGAACCCGTCCTCGCCCCATGCCGAGGGGCGCAAGGCGAAGCAGGCACTCGAAGACGCGCGCGATCGGATCAAGCGGGCGCTTGGGTGGGATGGCGAGGTGATATTCACCAGCGGTGCGAGTGAGGCGCTTGCCCTCGCGCTTGGCCGGTCGAAGGCAAAGCGCCGGGTGGTGAGCGCGATCGAGCATGACGCTGTATTCCGCGCTGCGCCAGATGCGCCGATCTTCGACGAGAACGACCCGCCCGATGGCGATACGATCCTTTGCTTGCAGCACGTGAATTCGGAAACGGGCACCATCAACCCGGTTTCGCAAATGGCCGAGACGGTGAGGCGCACGGGCGCGCTGATCCTCTCCGATTGTTCGCAAAGCGCGGGCAAGCTGGACCTTCCCGATGCGGACATGCTTGTGGTTTCCGCGCACAAATTCGGCGGACCGATCGGGATCGGCGCGCTGCTGGTCCGCGATTTCAATCTGCTTGAGCCTATGGGCGGGCACGAGCGGGGATACAGGCAGGGGACCGAAAATCTTCCCGGCGCAATGGGCATGGCGGCAGCGCTCGAAGCGGGTGAGTGGGCAACCACTGCTGATGAGCGCGCCAATTTTGCCAAGGCCCTGGGCGCAGACCGTCTGACCATCGGCGAAGCGGTCGATTACATCGTCGCACTCACGCACCCAACCATGTCGGCCCAAGCGCTATTGATCCGGCTCGACGCGATGGGCATTGGGGTGTCTGCGGGCAGTGCTTGCTCCTCGGGCACGCTCAAGAAAAGCCGCGTGCTCGATGCGTTCGGCGTACAGGACGATGTCGCCTCGCGCACGATCCGGGTGAGCATCGGCTGGTCGACTACGCCGCAAGAACTGGAACAATTTGCAGAAGCTTGGAGGTCGCTCTCGTGACGCTCAGCCAGTGGAAAGTCTATTTCAAACTCGGCCAGTTCGCATGGCTGATCCCCATGATCGAGGTTTGGGTCAATGACACCGCGTGGAGCGGCCTCGCCGTTCTGGCCGCGCTGTTCTGGCCGCTGATCTCGCTGCGCTGCATGAATTGCGGGCTTTCGGGTTTCAATCACAAGATTTCGGCCCATTTCCGGGGAGTGGAAACGCTTCAGAACTGTCCGAATTGCTCTAAACCCATGGTGCCCAGCGCATGATCTATCTCGACTACCAGTCCACGACCCCGCTCGCACCCGAAGCGCGCGATGCGATGATGCGGTGGCTCGACGGGCCTGACGGGATGGCTTTTGCCAACCCGCATTCGCCGCACAAGTTGGGGAGACTGGCCAAGGCGGCGATTGAACTCGCGCGTGAGCGTGTTGCGGCGCTGCTGCCACCGGGTGGACGCATAATCTTCACCGGCAATGCCTGCGAGGCGATCAACCTGGCGATGCGCGGATCGGGTAGCGGCGGGTCCATTTCGATATCGTCCATCGAACACGCCGCCGTATCCGAGACGGCCACCGCGCTGGGCGGTGCGCATGTCCTCAACGTGTCGAGTGAGGGCCAATGCAACACCAGGCAGGACCTGCCTGACGATTGCCGCCTTGTCGCGGTCATGGCAGTCAACAATGAAATCGGGACGATCCAGCCCACGATCGACTGGCATCGCAAGGCGAAGGAGAACAATGCGTTGTTCCTGATCGATGCGGTGCAGGCTTATGGAAAGATCGAGATAACCCATGCCGACATGATCGCGATCAGCGCGCACAAGTTTCACGGACCCAAAGGCATCGGCGCGCTTTGGGTCCGCGACGGGCTGGAGCTTCAACCGCAGATCACCGGCGGCCTTCAGGAAGGCGAGCGCTCAGGAACGCTCAGCCCGGCTCTCATCGCAGGGTTCGGCGCGGCAGCCGCGCTTGCGAAAGAGCGCATGGCTGGGGATGAGCAACACGTCGAAGAGCTATGGAACCGCGCCCGCGACCTGTTCGACGGGTGGGAATTGAACGGCAGCGACACGGCTCGTTACAAGGGCAACTTCAACATTCGAAAGGACGGCCTCGACGTTGCGCGCCTGATGAGCGAGTGCCGCGATGTGATGTTCTCTGCGGGAAGCGCCTGTGCCAGCGGATCTGGCCGACCGAGCCACGTGCTCAAGGCCATCGGGCTCAGCGACAAGCAGGCGAAGTCCTCGATCCGCCTGGGCTGGGGGCGCTATACATCGCCGGATGACATTGAGACTGCTGCCAAGGCGATCAATGCAGCGGCCAAGGAGCAGGAAAAGTGGGGCTGAAAGTCACATTTATCGACCCGCGCGGCAACGCCATCGAATGCGAGACGGAAGCGGGAGAAAACCTCCTGAAGGTCGGGCAGGCAGCCGGACTTCCGCTCGAAGGGACGTGCGAAGGGCAGATGGCCTGTTCGACCTGCCATGTGATCGTCGCGGCTGAATGGTGCGACAAGCTTGCCGAAGCTTCGGAAGAAGAGGAAGATATGCTCGATTTCGCCGCCGGCGCGCGGCGCACCTCGCGCCTGTCGTGCCAGATCGACCTCACGCCAGAGCTTGACGGGCTCACGGTCAGCGTGCCCGGCGAAAGCCACGACGCGAGGCGGATGTAGCTGCGCATGACCTTGCAGGAACGCGCCAAAGCGCTGGTCGAGACGCGCGGCTTTGAGCGCTTCATCATCACCATCATCGTCATCAACGCGATCGGTCTGGGGCTGGAAACATCCTCCGAAGTCATGGCGGCAGCGGGCGGGATCGTGTCGCTGCTCGACAGGATTGCGCTCGCGATTTTCGTAGTCGAACTTTCGATCAAGCTGTTCGCTTACCGCCTTGCCTTCTTCAAGAATGGCTGGAACGTCTTCGACTTCGTGATCGTGGGCGCTGCTTTGCTGCCGGCGGGCGACCAGTTCTCGGTCCTGCGCGCGCTTCGTATTCTTCGGGCATTGCGGCTCATCTCGGTCGTACCCAGCATGCGCAAGGTTATCCTTGGCCTTTTCCGCGCCATCCCGAGCATCGGGACCGTGATCGTGATGCTGCTCCTGCTTTTCTACATCAGCGCAGTCATGACGACGAAGCTGTTCGGTGCGGCCTTCCCGGAGTGGTTCGGCAACCTTGGGGCTTCGCTCTATTCGCTGTTCCAGATCATGACGCTTGAAAGCTGGTCGATGGGGATCGTGCGCCCGGTGATGGAGCAGTTCCCTTACGCTTGGGCGTTTTTCGTGCCTTTCATTCTGCTCACCAGCTTTATCGTTCTCAACCTGTTCATCGGTGTGATCGTGAATGCCATGGCGGAGGCGACCGAAGACGAGGCGCATGGTGAGCGCGAGGAAATCATCCATCAGCTCAAGATGCTGCGCGACGATGTCGCCGCGCTACGCAAAGAGCGAGACGCGCCGGACTGACCGCAGTTACACACGCAAAAACCCCGCCGCGCTTGGAGGGGCACGGCGGGGAAGGGAGCCGATGGCCGACCCCATGAAGGGGTGCGCCAAGGGCCGACCATAACTCCACATCTTTGAACAAAGGCGCGGTGTCAGGCCTTGAGGTGTTCGTCTGGATCAGGCGTTTTCGAGAACGCGGTCAGCTTCGCTCGAAATCGTCGTTGCATCCATCAGCGCTTCGGTGAAGGCGGGGACGTCGTTCGGATTGCGGCTCGTGATGATGTTGCCATCGACCGCTACGCGGGCGTCGATTACTTCACCGCCTGCATTTTCAAGGTCGGTGCGGATCGAGGGCCAGCCGGTCACGGTCTTGCCGTCGACGAGATCGGCTTCGATCAGAAGCCACGGTGCGTGACAGATCGCTGCGATCGGCTTGCCGGCATTGTCGAATTCCTTGATCAGGTTGATCACCGATTCCTCCATGCGAAGGATGTCGGGATTCATCTGGCCGCCCGGCAGAAGCAGCGCGTGATAGTCGCCAACGCTCACTTCATCGATGGTCAGGTCGACAGGCACGCTTTCGCCCCAGTCGCCATCTTCCCAGCCCTTGATCTCGCCATCTTCGAGGCTTGCGACGATGGTTTCGGCGCCTGCTTCTTCAAGCATCTGTTTGGGCTGCATAAGCTCCGATTGTTCAAAGCCATTGGTTGCGACGATAAGTACGCGTTTCATGTCTGTATCCCTTCATTGGTGTGTCTGTGTACGTCTAAGCTACAAAGACCGGGGCCTTTGCGTTCCAAATCCGCCGATTGCCCGTGCCAGAGATGAGATCAGCGGGAGATGCGCCTTTCCCTGTGGAAACGCCTCTCCACCCACCGGCAAGGCGTTGCTAAGCGGGTGGGATGGCTGAACCCACGACTACCGATGATTCTGATGAATTCGACACGATCGTCGATGCGCCGTTCGATGCGGCATTGTCCGAACGATACCTTGTCTATGCGCTCTCGACGATCACCGCGCGCTCGCTGCCGGACCTGCGTGACGGGCTGAAGCCGGTTCACCGGCGGCTGCTGTGGACCATGCGCCAGCTGAAGCTCGCGCCAGACAGCACGTTCAAGAAATCCGCGCGCGTCGTGGGTGAGGTGATCGGTAAGTATCACCCGCATGGCGACACCGCCGCTTATGACGCGATGGTCCGTCTCGCTCAGGATTTCTCGCTGCGCTATCCGCTGGTCGAAGGGCAGGGCAATTTCGGCAATATCGATGGCGATAACGCCGCCGCCTACCGCTACACCGAAGCGCGTCTGACCAAGACCGCGATCCAGCTGATGGACGGGCTGGATGCGGGCACGGTTGATTTCATCCCGACCTATAATGGCGAAGAGGAAGAGCCCGAGCTTATGCCGGGGCTGTTCCCCAACCTGCTCGGCAACGGGGCGAGCGGGATTGCGGTGGGCATGGCGACCAACATCCCTTCGCACAATGTCGCCGAAGTGATCGACGCGACGCTTGAGCTGATCGACAATCCGCATGTCGAGCATGAACGCCTGATGGAGCTTATGCCGGGGCCGGACTTTGCCACCGGCGGTCAGCTGGTCGACAGCGCGCAGGTGTTGTCCGAAGCATACCGCACCGGGCGCGGGTCTTTCCGCCTGCGCGGCGTGTTCCACGCGCCCGAAGCCGAAAAGGCCGAGGACCAGGCTGCAGGGATCGAGCGGCTGGGCGGTGGCCAGTGGCAGCTGGTGATCTCCGAAATTCCCTATCAGGTCGCCAAGGGCAAGCTGATCGAACAGATCGCGCAGGCGATCGCGGACAAGAAGCTGCCGATCCTGGAAGATGTGCGCGACGAGAGCGATGAGAGCATCCGCATCGTGCTCATTCCGCGCAGCCGCAATGTCGATCCGGAATTGCTGAAAGAGTCGATCTTCAAGCTGACCGATATGGAGACCCGCTTCGGGCTCAACATGAACGTGCTCGACGCGACGCGCACGCCTATGGTGATGGGTCTGAAAGAGCTGCTCCAGAACTGGACCGCCTCGCAGATCGAGATCCTCCAGCGGCGCACGCAGCACCGTCTCGACCAGATCGCGCGGCGGCTGGAACTGGTCGAGGGATATATCATCGCGTTCCTCAACCTCGACCGGGTGATCGAGATCATCCGTTACGAGGATGAGCCCAAACAGGTGATGATGGCCGAATTCAGCCTCACCGACCGACAGGCCGAGGCGATCCTCAACATGCGCCTACGGTCCTTGCGCAAGCTTGAGGAGATGGAGCTCAAGCAGGAGAAGAGCGACCTTCTGGCCGAGCAGGACGACCTGAACAAGCTGCTCGAAAGCCCGGCCCGCCAGCGGACGCGATTGAAGAAAGACCTGCGCACACTCCGCAAGGATTATGCCGAAGACACCGCGCTGGGTGCCCGCCGCACGCGGATCGAGGAAGCCGCTCCGGCGGTTGAATTCAGTATGGACGCGATGATCGAGAAGGAGCCGGTCACGGTCATCCTGTCGCAAAAGGGCTGGATCCGGGCGGCCAGAGGCCACGTCGATCTGAGCCAAGAGTTCAAATACAAGGAAGGCGACGCGCTCGCCTACATCCTTCACGCGCAGACCACCGACAAGCTGCTGATCGCAGGCAGCGATGGGCGGTTCTACACGCTGGGCGCGGACAAGCTGCCGGGCGCGCGCGGGTTTGGCGAGCCGGTGAGGACGATGGTCGACCTGCCCGCCGAAACGCAGATCGCCGCGATGCTGGTGCACAAGGAGGGCGGCCGACTGCTGCTCGCATCCAGCAACGGCAAGGGCTTTATCGCCGAGACCAAGGAACTGCTGGCCGAAACAAAGAAGGGCAAGCAGGTCGTCAACCTCAAGGGCGATGCAAGGCTTCAGGTCATTCGCGAAGTGCCCGAGAACCACGACCACGTCGCGGCAGTGGGCGAGAACCGCAAGCTGATCGTCTTCAATCTTGAGGAAATGCCGATCATGGCGCGCGGGCAGGGCGTGATGCTGCAACGCTATCGCGATGGCGGACTGTCGGATGCGACGACCTTCGTGCTGGAAGACGGCCTCAGCTGGCAGATGGGCGGATCGGGCGAACGGACCCGGACCGAGAACGAGATCTGGCAATGGAAGGTCGCGCGCGGTGCAGCGGGAAGACTGCCGCCGCAGGGCTTTCCGAAGAATAACCGTTTCCTTTGAACCTAGCCGTCATTGCGAGCGCCCGCAGGGCGCGCGGCAATCCATGGGTCGAACTTATCAACTCGCGAAAGCTAGATAGATTGCGCGATGGATTGCTTCGTCGCTGACGCTCCTCGCAATGACGAAGATGAACAAGCGGGTTGAACAGGCTACTTCCAAACAAAAAGCCGCAGTCACCATCCCCGATGACCGCGGCTCTTGTAAGACCCTCTTTCGAAGGCCCTTGCAATTTTAAGTGAGCGTTACTCGCTCGCGCCTGCCGTATCTTCGCTTTCGGCTGCCTTGGCCGCGGCCTGTGCCGGGGTCAGGATTTCAGCGCCTTCAGGAACGGCAGTGGTGTTCGCGGTCAGCTGTTCCATCGAATACAGAGCCATCAGCTGGCCGTTTGCATCCGTTGCGAAAGCTTCGCGGGTGAGGGTAACGATGCCGCCGTCATTCTTCACGATGACGGTGTCTTCGCTGTCGACGGTGTAGATGACACCGGCGGGCATGCCGTCTGCGCTCATGACCGTCGCGCCTTCGGTGAGAGCGGCGTCACGCGCTGCATTGGCCTGAGCGACCTGCTGGTCCATCATGCCGTCGATCTGCGCCTTGGTGGCGTTGACGGTCCACTTGCCTTCGCGTTCTGCGAGGAGGTTTGCGGGCAGCGGGGCGGCGTGCTTGCCGGTGTTGACGGTGACGATGCCGTCGGCGTTGGCTTCGACGGTGCCGATGGGCGCGTCGTCATTGCCGTAAACGGTCGCGCCAACATCTTGGGCGTTCGCTGCGATCGGGGTCACAGCCATGGCGGTGGCCAGGACAGCCAGCTTTGCAAACTTCATAGTGATAACTCTCCAGTTACTGTATTCCTCGGATGGCCGCCGTATGATGAGAGGGCAGCGCGCGCATGAAGAACTTACTGGTTCACGGCGCTCAAAACCGGCGCGTATACCTGATGGCAGTCCAACAGCGATGGAAGCGCGCAACAACCGATAAACGGCCAGGGCGCAGTGCGGTTCCCTAACGGCACGGGGCCAAATTGACAAGTCGATGACTTGAACCCCTGTCTAGGGAAGCCCGACTGAAGCTCACCTTAACGTAAAGGTCAGGCGGAAAATCCCGCCTGTTCAAGCTCTTCGCCAAGCAGCGCTTGGACCCGGTCTTCGGCGGGGAAGCCTTCCCTGACCCAACGCTTTTCGACGAGTTGAAGGATGCGCGCGACGTCCGGACCCGCTGCTACCCCGCGCGCGACGATCGCGCCGCCTTTGAGCGGGAAGGTCGGAGCCTGCCAATCGGCGATGGTCGTCGCGTCTTCGCCCAGCAGCAACAGACGGTCCACCGCAAACGCAGTCCCCAGCTCATAGGCGAGCACCTTGTGGCTGCTGATATCGTGTCCGAGCCTTTCGGATGCGGAGACAAGCTGCGCACGCTGAGCCCGGGACAGACGCAAGCGGGCCGCGACCCCTTCGGCGACGTCGGGGGAGGGCGGCAGCAGTGTCGCAAGACGGCGGATCGGATCGGCAGCAAAGCCTTGCTCGGCCTCGCGCTCGATCAGCTCGCGCAATTGTTCCACATGTCGCAGCGCGGTTTCGGGCAGGATCACGCGCAGCACTGCGCGGTCGAACATGCGCTCTAAAGTTGCGCCTGGATCGGGGAGGGAGAGGAGCTTGAGCAGTTCATCAGCGACCCTTTCCCGGCTGAGGCCCTTGAGCGTTGCCGACAGATCGGCGCAGGCTTCTTCGGCTTCCTTGTCGAGTTCGGCACCAAATCGCGCCTGAAACCGGTAATAGCGCAGGATCCGCAAATGATCCTCCGCAATGCGCTGACGGGCATCGCCGATGAACCGCACGCGCCGTTTTGCAAGGTCATCGAGACCGGTGAAGTAATCCGATATCTCCAGCGTTTCCGGGTGAGCGTAGAGCGCGTTGATGGTAAAGTCGCGGCGCGCGGCGTCATCGCGCCACTCGGTCGCAAAGCTAACGGTCGCGCGCCTGCCATCGGTCGCGACATCGCGGCGCAAGGTGGTGACTTCGACCGGTCCGTCTTCGAGGATTGCGGTGATCGTCCCATGGTCGATGCCTGTCGGAACGGTGCGGATACCCGCTTCGCGGCACAGATCGATCACCTGATCGGGCGTGTGGATCGTCGCGCAGTCAACATCGTGGACGTCGACGCCCAGCAAAGTGTCGCGCACCGCTCCGCCGACCCAGCGCATATTGTCCGCGCCAAGCGCAGCGGTGAGCGCGGCAAGGCCTTCGCGGCGGGGCCATTCGGCGTTTTGAAGCGGGTTGGTCACGGCTTTGTCCGCTAATCCAAGACAAGGGTTAAAAACAAGCGCTCGAATGACCCTGCGCTCACCGCAGGCGAGAGGCGTCGATGCGTTTCGACAGGTTCATGATGATCGCGGCGGTGACGCCCCAGATGCGAAAGCCGTCGTAATCCATCTCCAGATAGCGCCGCATCTTCCCGCGCCAGAAGACCTCGTTCATGGACCAGTTTTCAGCGTCGAGCAGAAGGTCGAGCGGCGCTTCGAACCATGCGGCGACTTCGGATGGGCTGGGTTCGAGCGGCAGATCGGGCGGGACGACGCCGACCACCGGGGTCACGTCAAAGCCCGTTCCGGTCTGGTAGAGATCGGTGGTGCCGATCAGGCGCACCTCGCTGCGGGGCAGAGCGAGCTCCTCCTCAGCTTCGCGAAGGGCGGCGGTTACCACGTCCTCGCCTCTGTCGACCTTGCCGCCGGGAAAGGCGACTTGGCCGGGATGATCGCGCATATCGTTGGGGCGCTGGGTCAGCAGCACGCCGGGCCGATCGCGCTCTGTAATCGCTATCAGCACTGCGGCCGGTGTCTGACGTTCGGTCTGCGCGAAGGCCGCGTCGGTCAAAAGGCCATCGACGTCGTGCGAATGGCCTTCTTCGAACAGCGACGAGAGCGTGTCGAAAAGCTCGCCCAAACGCCTCAGCCCCTCAGCGAGAAGAGCGCACCCTGGCTTGAGACGATCCAGTCATCTCCGCCGGTCTCAAGCGCGATTTCGGCAAGCTGGGTGTAGGTCGAACGGTTGAGCCGCGCCTCGCAACCGCGCCGGACGTGGAGATAGATGGCGGGCGTGTCGGGATCGCCAGCGACACGCAGCGCATGGTCCGGGCCTGCGATCACGAGGTCGTCGGTGTTCAGCCTGAAGGCGAGATCGCCTTCGGTCCGGGTGCAATCGACCGCGATGAAGGCGGCGTCCTCGACCTCGATGGTGAGCTTTTCAAACGGGGTGACGAGCCAGTGCTGGCCGCTTTCATCGCGGGTCAGCAGGCCTGAAAAGGCGCGCACCATGGCGGGGCGACGGATCGGATCGCCTTCGTGATACCATGTGCCGTTCGCTGCGATGCGCATCTGGCTGTCGCCCGATTTCTGCGGTGCCCAGCCTTCGACCGGGGGCAACTTTCGCTGCGCCACCTGCTCGGCGATTTGGGCAAGGGTGAGTTCGGCGAGATAGGGAGGGGGTTCGTAGGGCATCGCAGCGTGCGATGGCAGATCAGCGCCATGTAGTGAAGGGGTGTTTGTTACCGCACCCGCATCCGCGCTCTTTCACTTACCCCACGGCCCCAGCATCCCCTCCGCCGGCATTGCGCCCAGCGCTGCGCCGCGCGCAAGCAGGCGCTCTTGTTCATAAGGGCCGGGGCATTTCCATCCGCTGGTCGCCGCCGCGCTGAAGCCGAAGCGGCCATAATATTCCGCATCGCCGATCAGGACCTGCGCCAGCGGCGGCGCGCCGTCGGCGGCCATGCGGCGCTCTGCATCGAGCATCGCGGTCATGAGGCCCACGCCGAACCCTTCGCCCTGCCTTTCGGGCACAACAGCAACCGGCCCCACCATGACGAGCGGCACAGGGCGTCCCTCCCGATCATGGAGTGCCACCGGCCAGCACTGGATCGTCGCGACCAGCATGTCGTCGGCATCCAATGCGGCGAAGCTCAAGGCTTCGAGCCAGTTCATGCCCGCACGAATGCGATAGGCGGTGCGCGCATGGCGATCCCCACCGAAGACGCGGTCCAGCAATTGCTCGACCATGGCCGGTTCAACCGCGCTCAGCGGAATCAGGGTGGCGGT
Organism: Erythrobacter sp. KY5; assembly: GCF_003264115.1. Classification (NCBI taxonomy): domain Bacteria; kingdom Pseudomonadati; phylum Pseudomonadota; class Alphaproteobacteria; order Sphingomonadales; family Erythrobacteraceae; genus Erythrobacter; species Erythrobacter sp. KY5. The sequence continues at coordinate 1,425,845 of NZ_CP021912.1, forward strand.
GTCGTTGCTCATCGAGCGGCGCGATTACTCGCTGTGACTGCGGCCTGCAACAAGGCGAGCAATTACATGCTGACCTTCATCACCTTGCCCTGATCGGTTGCCAGCCAGATCGAACCGTCGGGTGCCTGGTCGAGCGAGCGCACGCGGCCATCGATGTCGATTCGCTCCGCCTCGACCGCGCCGCCATCGCTGGTAAGCTCAACGCGCACGATGGCGTTGCTGGAAAGGCCCGCGATCAGCGCATCGTTCTTCCAGTCCGCGAACATGTCGCCGGTGTAGAAGATCATGTCGCCCGGCGCGATCACCGGGGTCCAGTGGACGGCGGGCTTGGTGAAGCCATCGTCTGGCGAGTGATCGGTGATCGGGTCGCCATTGTAGTGATTGCCGTAGGAGCGCGTGGGCCAGCCGTAATTTGCGCCCTCAGCCACAAGGTTGAACTCATCGCCGCCAGCCGGGCCGTGCTCGACATCCCAAAGGCGACCCTGCGCATCCCAATCCATGCCGAGAATGTTGCGGTGGCCATAAGACCAGATCTCAGCCGTCACGCCGCCCTGATCGGCAAACGGATTGCCCTGCGCAGGTGTGCCGTCAAGGTTGAGGCGCACAATGGTGCCGAGCGTGTTGGTGAGGTCTTGAGCAGGCGTCAGCTTCTGGCGATCGCCGCTAGCGACATACATGTATCGACCGTCGGGCGAGAAAGAGATGCGGTGCGAATAGTGGCCGCGCCCGGTGACCTTGGGTGTCTGACGCCAGATCACTTCGAGACCTTCGATGTTGCAGCTGTCGGCCTCGCCGCAGACAAGCTGGCCCCGGCCCACGACTGCGCCGCGCGTGTCTTCGTCGTCGCCGAACTCCGCCCAGCTCAGATAGATCGTCCGCGTGTCCAACGTTGCGGAAGCCTCGCTCTCAAGGAAGGCCACATCGCCAAAGCCGCCCTGACCACCAAAGGCCACTTCCGGCACACCTGTAACCGTACCCATCCGGCCCGCGCCATCATTGGCGGCGGTGTCGATGAAACGCATTGTGCCTTCCTTTTCGGTGATGAAAAGGACCGAGGTTCCCGGCGCGAATTCGATTGCCCAAGGCTGTTCGATATCAGCCATCTCGGTGATCGACATGCCATCCGCGCCTGCCGAAGCGGCGCTTTCCACGCTTTCCGCCTGCGCACAGCTTGCGAGTGCGAGAGCGCTGAGCGAAAATCCGGCGGTCATCTGAGCAAAGGTCTTCATGGTTCAATCTCTCAATCAGGCGTCTGATAGCCGGTCCATCACCATCGGGGTCGATGAGGCCGGGCGTGGGCCGCTTGCTGGACCGGTGGTCGCAGCTGCGGTTGTGCTGGGGGAGGGACTACCCGCAGGGATCGGGGATTCCAAGAAATTATCGGCCAAGCGGCGCGGTGCGCTCGACGAGGAACTGCGCGCCTGCTGCAAATGGGCGGTCGCAGTGGTCGAGGCGGACGAGATCGATCATCTGAACATCTTTCAGGCGACGATGGAGGCGATGACACGCTGCGTGCGCGACCTGGCCGCGCAATTGCCCGGCGCACCCGATATTGTCCTTATCGACGGCAACCAGACGCCCGAGCGGCGCTGCGGTGAATGGCGCTGGCCTGCGCGCGCTATTGTCGGCGGGGACGGGATTGAACCGGCAATCGGAGCCGCGTCCATCATTGCCAAGGAATGGCGCGACCGGATGATGATCGAAGCGGCCAAGCGCCATCCTGCCTACGGGTGGGAGCGCAACAAGGGCTACGGAACCAGGGAGCATATGGAGGCGTTACGCCTGCATGGTCCCACGCCCTTACACCGCCACAGTTTTGCGCCGGTCGCACAGGCAAGCTTACTCTGATTCATATTGTGATCGCGAAGCTCTGGCCCTAGGCCCCGCTGCATGACTGAAGCGATCCTGTTGAGCATTGCGGGCCTTGTGGGCCTAGCGATTGGTGGCGAACTGCTGGTGCGAGGATCGGTCGGGATTGCGCAAAAGCTGGGCGTCTCGACCCTGTTCACCGGGCTCGTCATCGTCGGCTTTGCGACCTCGATGCCTGAAATGGTGGCGAGCGTTCAGGCCAGCCTTGCGGGATCTCCCGAGATTGCGTGGGGCAATATCGTCGGCTCGAACCTTGCGAACACGCTGCTGATCCTCGGCGTGTCGGCGTTGGTCATGCCGATTGCCCTGATCGGGACAGGGCGGCGCGATGCGGTCGTGGCGCTGGGTGTGACGCTGCTCCTGTGGGCACTGGCATGGTCCCAGATCGGCGCGCGCTGGGTCGGGTTCGTGTTTCTGGCAGGGATCCTCGTCTATATCGTGTGGCGCTATCGCCATCCGGGCGCAGCCATGGTCGAAGAGGAGGATTCCTCGGACAAGCCAACCGGTATCGTCGTCGCGTCGGCCCTGTTTCTGGTGGGTTTGGGCATTCTTGTGGCGGGAGGAAACGCGCTGGTGACAGGCGCAATTTCGCTGGCGACGATTTTCAAGGTGCCTGAAACGGTGATCGGCCTGACCGTGGTGGCAATCGGAACCTCGCTCCCAGAACTCGCCGCATCGATTGCGGCGGCGCTTCGCGGCAAGTCGGGCCTCGCCATCGGAAACGTGCTTGGCTCCAACATCTACAACATCCTGCTGATCGGCGGGGCGACGATGAGCATCGCGCCTTTTGCGCTGCCTCAGGAGCTTGTCGGACTACAGATGGCCTTGCTGACGGCGAGCGCGGTGGGGCTGCTGGCGGTGCTGTGGTTCTTCAAGGAAATCGGAAGGGCGCTCGGCGCGGTTCTGCTGGTCGCGTTTGTCGCCAACACCTTCCTGCTGTTCAGTGCGCCCGAAGCGGCGGCCTCTGACGAGATCGAAATTGAGGCGACAGCCGAGTCTTTAGGGTAACACCACCCGATCTGGAGTCCGCGCAGCCAGCCCGGACTCAACATCTAGTGGGGTCTCGTTTCGTTCCGCCTTCGCTTGCGAGCGTTTACCAAGCATTAACCATAAGTCCTCAGAATCTCAGCGCTTGACGCGGAGTCCGTGAGGACTCATGCCTGTGGATAAGTTTGGCGAACACTATCACTCGAAGGCAGACCAATGGGCGTAATGGAAAAACAGAAGCTGCGCAGCGCAGGCTCTCAAAGAGTCTCAGAAGATGCGCGCAAGTCATTGCCATTGGGCCAGATTCTCGATGGCGACTGTATCGAGGCCATGCGTTCGCTGCCGGACAATTCGGTCGACTGCGTGTTCGCCGATCCGCCCTACAATTTGCAGCTGGGCGGCGATCTCAACCGCCCCGATGGCAGCGAAGTCGATGCGGTGACCGATCATTGGGACCAGTTCGAAAGCTTCCGCGCCTATGACGAATTCACGCGCAGCTGGCTTGCCGAAGCGCGACGCGTTCTGAAGCCCGATGGTTCGCTGTGGGTCATCGGCAGCTATCACAACATCTTCCGCTGCGGTACAATCCTGCAGGATCTGGGCTTCTGGATCCTCAACGACATCGTTTGGCGCAAGACCAACCCGATGCCCAATTTCAAGGGCACGCGCTTCACCAACGCGCACGAAACGCTGATCTGGGCGAGCCAGGGTGAAAAGGCGCGCTATCACTTCAATTACCGCGCGATGAAGACGCTGAATGACGAGCTCCAGATGCGTTCGGACTGGGTGCTGCCGATCTGTTCGGGCGGGGAGCGCCTGAAGGAAAACGGCAAGAAAGCCCACCCGACCCAAAAGCCCGAGGCGCTGCTTTACCGCGTGCTGCTCGCAACGACCGAAAAGGGCGACGTGGTGCTCGACCCGTTCTTCGGGACCGGCACGACCGGCGCTGTTGCAAAGCGCCTTGGCCGTGAATGGATCGGCTGCGAGCGTGAGGAATTCTATCGCGGCGTTGCGATGAAGCGGATCGAGAAAGAGCTGCCGCTCGATGAAAGCGCGCTCACCACGATGCAGTCCAAGAAGTCCGCCCCGCGCGTTGCCTTTGGATCGGTGGTGGAAAATGGCCTGATCCCGCCGGGCACGCAGGTGTTCGACAAGAAGCGCCGCTGGACCGCCACCGTGCGCGCCGACGGGTCGCTTGATTGCGGGGGCAAGGTTGGCTCGATCCACGGGCTTGGCAAGGATCTGCAAGAGGCGCCCAGCTGCAACGGCTGGACATTCTGGCACTACGAAAATGGCGGAGAGATCAAGCCGGTCGATGCCGCCCGCGAACTCTACCGCCTCGCTAACGAAGACTGAGCGCGCTTAGTCCAAAGCGGCGGTTGACAAGACTGCCGTATCGAAAACCACATATTCCTCGAACGCCGGACGCTGTGCCGGTTGTGCAAGGGAAGCGCGTGCACGAATTGCCCGATCCCGGCCGACTTTCGGTCCGGTTCAAACGGGGCAGCGCACGCTCAAGGGTAAGGCCGTCCACCCTCGGCAACGCTCCCTAAGCAATCGCGTTCGTCATCGCCCAGGATGCACGGGTCGTCGTGCTGATTTGCAACCTTTCGGCATCCTTCTTTGTAGCCAGCGCAAACTCCCCGCGCATTTCATTGCCGATGCGTGTGCTTGGCCAAACAGAAGGCCAAACAGAAGGCCCAAGAAAAGGAAAGCCATGAAATACCGAAGTAAGCTCTCGATCATTCCTGTCGCTCTTGCAGCTCTGATTGCCGTTCCCGCGGCGGCTCAATCCGAACCCGGCCCCTATGTCGGCGTAAGCGGCGGTGTGAGCCTGCCGGGCAACAGCACCAATGAAGGTGAGCTTGATTCCGATGTCCCGGCGACGAATGATTTTGCAGCGATCCCCGCCGGTGCCGAACTTCAGTGGGTGACCGATTTCGACGACGGCTATACGATTGCAGGGCAGGTCGGCTACGCATTCGAAAACGGCATCCGCATCGAGGCCGAGGGCGTCTATTCACGCTATGACGTTGGCAGCCACCGCGATCTCCAGATTGGCGGCGCGAATATCGGCGGCGTCGATTCCGCAATCCTGACGCGCACCGCTGCAAGTCCGACCAATGCGACTGTCGGCGAAGTCCTCGCAGACGGACGCGGCGATGTTCGGACCTATGGCCTGTTTGCGAACGTCTATTACGACTTCGAAACGGGCAGCAATTTCCGCCCCTATGTGGGCGCAGGCATCGGCTATCAGATGATCGACGTCGACTACCAGCCATCGGGCCTTGCGGTGGCAGATGATGATGACGGCGCGATCACGTACCAGCTGATGGCTGGCGCAAGCTTCGAAGTCAGTTCCGGGGTGGAGCTGTTCGGCCAGTATACCTATCGCCAGATGACCGACGAAGCTGACATTCCGCTGACGCTGCTTCCGGGATCGCTTGAAGTCGAAAGCCAGCAATCGCTCGTCACCGCAGGTGTTCGGATACGCTTCTAAAGCGGGACAATCCGCACCTTTCCGAAGAGCTTCAGGGGCCGTGCAGCGCTGCGCGGCCCTTTCCGTATCAAGTCTGGGCAATTCGCAGCCCGCGTGGCTGTCCTACATGGCCTTCGCGCGCTAAGGGCTTTGCCATGAGCTTCATGAGGATAGCGCAGTTGGCAATCGCAAGCGCCGGGCTGGCCGTGTCATTTTCTGGCGATCAAGGGTTACGGTTTTGCGCCCCAAGGTCACACAAATGGGCCTCAAGGTCACACTTTGCCCGCCCAGGGTTACACTTTGGCCGTTTTCGCCCTGGACCGTGTAACATGCGGTCCACTTCTCCCAACATCACCGCATCTGGAGGTGTCGCATGAGCGCTCGCGTCTATGTTCAGCCCATCGGTCTCGCCACCGGGCCACAGGCCGAAGACGGTGCGGCAATCCGCTTGGCAGGCACGATGGCCTATGCCGCGCGCTTTGCGTTGATCGTGCGCGAGGGCGGGGCGGTAACGCATCGCCGCGTCTTTGGCATGCGCGAGGCGGCAGAGGCGCTTTCGGAACCGGGCGGCGAGCTGGCATCTGAGGCCGAACGCCAATGGGCCAACCTGCAACTGGTTCACGCGCCGCTGCAACTGGGAGAGCGCACCGTGCGCCTCGACCAGCCGCAGGTGATGGGCGTGCTCAACGTAACGCCCGACAGCTTCAGCGATGGCGGCGAGTTCCTCGAAAAGCCCGATGCGGGCCGCGCTCACGCCTTCGCGATGCTGGAGGCGGGGGCGGCAATCATCGATATCGGCGGCGAAAGCACACGCCCCGGCGGCGCTGCGACTTGGGAAGGCGACGAGATCGAGCGCGTGGCCCCTGCGGTCGAATACTGCGCGAGCATGGGGGCCGCGATCAGCGTCGATACGCGGCGCGCAGGCGTGCTGGAGGCAGCGCTGACCAAAGGCGCGCATATGGCGAACGACGTGTCCGCCATGCGCTATGACCCGCGCATGGTCGAACTGGTCGCGGGTGCCGGTTGCCCGGTGGTGCTGATGCACGCGCCGGGGGCGGGCGACGATCTGCATGCCAAAGACAAGCTGGACGGCGGTGACTACGGCGACATCGTGAGCGAGGTGTTCGACACGCTCAGATCGGTGCGCGAAGCCGCGATTGCGGGCGGCGTTGCGGAAGAGCGGATCATGCTCGACCCCGGCATCGGCTTTGGCAAGACCCTCGCGCATAACCTCGCGCTCTTGAACGCCCTGCCGCTGTTCCATGCGCTCGGCAGTCCGCTGCTGGTAGGTGTGAGCCGCAAGCGGATGATCGGCGCGCTTTCGAACGAGGAGCCTGCTCACAAGCGGCTTGGCGGGTCGATCGCGCTGGCGGTCAAGGCGATGGATGCAGGCGCGCACATGCTGCGCGTCCACGACGTTCCCGTGACGGTGCAGGCGCGCAATGTCTGGCGCGGGATGCGCGATGCGGCGCTGACCGACTTCACCCAACTGCCGCCACTGTGACCGGCACCTTGTAGCAATAGAGTCACGCTGGCGCGGCAAAGGCGCTGGCACACGAACAGGAGATACGACCCGATGCGCACCATGACGCTTCTCACGCTTGGAACCGCTGCCGCCGCGCTCGCCGCTGCACCGTTGATGGCCGATGCCCATATGGAAGGCTCTCACGCAGCGGTGCACGCCCATCATCATGGCGACGGGCACGTGCCGATCTACCCGGAAGACCTGCTGGCGGCATACTATGACAAGCTGGAAAGCCGCATCGAGCTGCCCGTCGCGCCCGCTGGCGCCACGCTGAGCGAGGACACCACCATCACCCGCCTCGCTTTCGGCAGCTGCAACCACCAGCTGCGCCCGCAGGACATCTGGGGCGAGATTGCCGAGACCAATCCGCAGCTGTTCCTGTTCATCGGCGACAACAACTATGGCGACAACGGCTGGACCGGCGAGGCGACGTTGGAAACCTTGCGCGAGGCGTACCGGGTGCAGGCGAACACGCCCGAACTCACCGCCTTCCGCCGGCAGGTGCCGATGATGGCGACCTGGGACGACCACGATTACGGCATGAACGATGCGGGCGGCAGCTTCGCCTTCCGCAGCTGGGCCGAGACGATCTTCGAGACGTTCTGGGGATCGTCGGACGCAGTGAAGTCGCGCCCCGGCGTCTACGATTCGGCGATGTTCGGCGAAGAGGGCCAGCGGACGCAGGTGATCGTGCTCGACACGCGCTACTTCCGCTCCGACCTTGCGCGCCTGCCCTATACGCTCGAACGCCCACCGCTCGGGCCCTACGCGCCAAGCGACGATTGGGCCAAGACGATGCTGGGCGAAGAGCAGTGGAAGTGGCTTGAGCAGGAGCTCGCCAAGCCCGCCGACTTCCGCATCATCGCGTCATCCGTACAGGTCATCACCGACGCGCATGACTATGAGAACTGGGAGAACCTGCCGCTTGAGCGCGAGAAGCTGTACCGCATGCTGGCCGCGCGCGAAGAGAGCGGAATGGTGCTGCTGTCGGGCGACCGCCACGCGGGCGGCATCTACACTGATGTACCCGAAGCCGCAGGCGGTGAGCAGATCTGGGAGCTGACGAGCTCCTCGCTTAACTACGCGTTCTCCTCGACCGAGCGGAACACCGCGCGCGAACCCGATCCGAAGCGCGTGACCGACTTCATCTCGGAAGAGAACTTCGGCCTCGTCGACATCGACTGGAACGCTCGCACCTTCACCATGTCGATGCGCGGGAGCGAGGGTGAGGTCCGGGTGACGCGCACCGTCAGCTGGTAAGCGTCAGAGCGTGAAGCCGCCGTCGCTGACGAGGACGTGGCCGGTGATATTCAATCCGGCGTCTGAGAGCATGAAGAGGATCGTGCCTGCGATCTCTTCGGAGGAGGCGAAGCGCCCTGAAGGCGTGGTCTTGGCCATGCGCGAGATGGTCTTGTCGCGGCCGATGGCCTCGACCGAGCGGTTGAAGTCCTCGCCTGTCTCCCAGATGGCGGTGTCGACGCCACCGGGTGCGATGGCGTTGACGCGGATGCCGGCCTCGGCGTTCTCCATCGCGGCAATGCGCGCCATGTGCGCCACCGCGGTCTTGGCAGGGCCGTAAGGGCCGATGCCGGGCACGGGCTTCACGCCAGTTGAAGAGCCGGTGATGACCACGCTGCCGCCTTCGTCCTTGCCGTTTGCGCGGATGGCTCTGAGCGCGGCGCGAAGGGTCAGGAAGGCGCCGTCGAGGTTGACGTTCATCACGCGCCGCCACTCGGAAAACTCGAGGTCGGCGATCGCTCCGAAGCCGCCGATGCCAGCGTTGACGACAGCATGGTCGAGGCCTTCGAGGCTGGGCGCTAGGTCCATCCAGAGCCGTTCGTCGGCAACGCTGCCGGTGATGGCTTCCACCTCGCAATCGAGATCCAGCGCGGTCATGCCATCCTCATCGACATCGACAAGGATCAGCTTCGCCGCCCCGCGCTGCGCCAACAGCTTCGCACACGCCGCACCGATCCCCGATGAAGCGCCAGTGACGAGCGCGGTGCGCCCAGTGAAGTCTTGAAGAGTAGTCATGGCACCAAGCGCTAGACGCGGCGGTGACTGCGATCAAGCAGCCCGTGTCACGCCGCGTTGTCGATGCCCAGATCGGATAGCTTGCGGTAAAGCGTCGAGCGCCCGATGCCGAGCCTTCGCGCAACTTCGGTCATCCGGCCGCGATAGTGGCCGATGGCGAGGCGGATGACGTCGGCCTCGATATCCTCGAGCGGGCGCAGGTTGCCGTCTTCGGTGTAGAGCATGACGCCCACGCCTTCGTGCAGGTGCGAGCTGTCGCATGCTTCGAGCTCGCCCAGCAACTCGGAAAGCTGCGGGAAACTGTCTGCGGTCAGCGTGTCGCCTTCGCAATAGACTGCAGCGCGGAACAGGACCGATTGAAGCTGCCTCACATTGCCCGGCCAGTCGAACGCACCCAGAAGCCCAAGCGCGCCGTCTGAGACCGAGAGGTGAGTAAGGCCCGGCTGTTCGCCGATCCGCTGGAGGAAATGGCGGGTGAGGGCAGGGATGTCACCGGTGCGTTCGCGAAGGGGCGGAAGCTTGATCCGCGTAGCGCCCAACAGCTCTGCAAGGATCTCGTCGAACAGTCCGCCTTCCACGATCTGGGAAAGGTTGCTGTTGGCAGCCGACAGGATGCGCACGTCTACCCGAAAGCCATGCGATGCTCCGACAGGGCGAACGATGCCTGTCTCAAGCGCGTCACGCAGACGGGTCTGTACCGCCATGTTGAGCCGGTCGACCTCGTCGAGCACCAGAGTGCCGCCATCGCAATGCTGAAGCGCGCCGATCTGGCGATCAAACGCTCCGGGAAAGGCGTTGGGTTCGTGGCCGAAAAGCACCGACTCGATGGAATTGGGGGGAACGCTGGCAACATTGATGATGCGCAGGTTCTCCTTGGCGCGCGGAGAGGCTGCGTGCATTGCGCGCATCAGCATCTCTTTGCCGGTTCCGCTCTCTCCCTGGATCAGCGCGTGGCCGTGGCCGCGTGCCGCCTTCGCGGCTTGCGCCAACGCGGTGCGGAATGTGGGAGCGGTGCCGATCATCGCGTCGAAATCGAGGGTCGCCGACATCTTCTCGGTCAGGGGAGCAAGCTCGTCGCGCGGCGCTTCTCTGGTGGTGACAGCGCGAAGGGCTTCCATCAGGCGGTCGGGCGAGACGGGCTTTACAAGGTAATCGCTGGCGCCCGCGCGCATGGCTTCGACCGCCAGAAGCGGGGAAGCCGACGTCGTCAGCATGAGGATCGGCAGAGCAGGGCGGCGTTCTTTGAGCTCGGCAATAAGCGTGCAGGCATCATCGCCCGGAACCCACTGGTCGAGCAGAATCGCGGAAAGCTGCATGCCTTCGCGCGTGCCGAGCATGGCAATCGCGGTCTCAGCGTCGCCAGCAACAACGGTGCGCCAGCCTTCTCGGGCTGCGATGGCGGTGATCAGGCGGCTTTGCGCGGGCTCATCGTCGATCAGCATGACGATGCGGGTGGCACCCTGCTGCTCTGCCTGAGGCGCTTGCGCTCCGGCTGCGCCCGAGACCGGCACGCTATCAGTTGGCGCATCCGCGTGTGACATAGGCGAGCCTTTGATTCCTCCGGCCCCCGGCAATCGTCCCGGGGTGAAACGTTCCGATGGTTTAAGGCGCTCAGGTAAAGACTGAATTAAGGCTGTTAGCGGGAATTGCGGGTGTCGCATTTCGGCGCGCTTTTGCAGGCCGTTGTCGCGAAGGTGGGTTGAGCAACACCGCTTGCTTCGATACGGGATACCGAACCAATCGCTAACTGGCGCGCTTTGGTCAGTCGGGATCGCAATCCGGCATATCGAACCTGGAAAGGGGCGCGCCGCACATTTTGCAAAGGGATACGCAAGAATGAGCACGCATGACATGGACAAGGCACGCTCGACCTATGACAGGTTCATGGGATCGCTGAAGTGGATCGTGCCTGTGATCGCCGTGATCACGCTTTTCGTCGTCACGCTGATCGCGCCATAAGGAAACCCGACCCTATATGAAAATCGCAGTTCTGAAGGAGCGCAGCCCCGGGGAAACCCGCGTGGCAGCGACGCCCGAGACGGTGAAGAAATTCATCGCTCTAGGTACGCAAGTCGCTGTCGAATCAGGCGCGGGAGAGCATGCCTCCATCAGCGATGACGCTTTTGGCGATGCCGGGGCCACCACCGGCGATCTTGCATCGACGGTGAAGGATGCGGACATCGTTCTCGGCATTCAGGCTCCTGACGTAGAACTGCTGAATGGCGCGAAACCCGGTGCATGGGTGGCGGCGCTCTTCAACCCGTTCCAGAACGGCGATCTGGTCGAGGCATATGCCAAGGCGGGGCTTGAGGCCCTGAGCATGGAATTCATGCCGCGCATTACGCGCGCGCAGTCGATGGACGTGCTTTCGAGCCAGTCGAACCTGGCCGGCTACAAGGCGGTGCTGACCGCAGCCGACACTTATGGCCGCGCTTTTCCGATGATGATGACCGCTGCCGGCACCGTGCAGGCAGCGAAGTGCTTCATCATGGGTGTGGGGGTCGCAGGGCTTCAGGCGATTGCGACCGCGAGGCGTCTGGGCGCGCAGGTCTCCGCGACCGACGTGCGCTCCGCCACCAAGGAACAGATCGAAAGCCTCGGCGCCAAAGCGATCTTCGTGACCGATGTCGAGGGCATCGAAGGCGAAGGCGCGGGCGGATACGCCACCGAGATGAGCGATGAATACAAGGCCGCCCAGGCCAAGCTGGTGAGCGAACACATCGCCAAGCAGGACATCGTGATCACCACCGCGCTTATCCCGGGACGCGCCGCGCCGGTGCTCATCACCGATGAACAGATTGCGACGATGAAGCCGGGAAGTGTCATTTACGATCTGGCCGTTGCGCAAGGCGGCAATGTCGAAGGCTCAAAGCCCGACGACATGGTCGAGCGCCACGGCGTCAAGATCATGGGTTATGCCAACACGCCTGCGCACCTTGCCGCCGACACATCGGCGCTGTTCGCGCGCAATCACTTCAACTTCCTCTCCGCTTTCTGGGACAAGGAGGCGGGCAAGCCGGAACTTGACGAAGAGATCGGCGACGCGATCCGCCTGACCAAGGGCGGCGAAGTTGTGAGCGAACGGCTGAAGGGAGCCTGATCAAATGGATTTCATCAGCATTCTCTCGATCTTCGTGCTGGCGTGTTTCGTCGGCTATTACGTGGTCTGGTCGGTCACACCGGCGCTTCACACGCCGCTGATGGCGGTGACCAATGCGATCTCTTCGGTGATTATCGTTGGCGCGCTGATCGCGGCGGCAGAGTCGACCGATCCGGTGGCCAAGTATCTGGGGCTTGCCGGGGTGGTGATGGCCAGCATCAACATCTTTGGCGGCTTTGCTGTCACGCAGCGTATGCTCGCGATGTACAAGAAAAAGGAGAAGTAAGAGATGACCTTCTCCATTCTAGCAGGCGCCGCTGACAGCGCCGGAGCCACTCCCGCCTGGGCTATGCTTGCCTACCTTGCGGCCGGTGTGTTCTTCATTCTCGCCCTGCGCGGCCTATCCAGCCCCACAACGAGCCGCACCGGCAACCGCAATGGCATGATCGGTATGGCGATCGCTCTCGTGACGACGCTCGTCACGCACGACATTGCCAATATCGTCGAGATCGGCATTGCGATCTTCATCGGTGCCATTGTCGGCGTAACGATTGCGCGCAAAATCGCCATGACCGCGATGCCGGAACTGGTCGCTGGCTTTCACTCTCTCGTCGGCATGGCCGCCGTGGTCGTGGGCCTTGCCGCGTGGCTCAATCCGGGGGCATTCGGCATTCTCGATGAGGCGGGCCAGATCCTGATGGTCAGCCGGATCGAGCTGGGTCTTGGCATCGCCATCGGTGCGATCACCTTCTCAGGCTCGGTCATCGCCTTCCTAAAGCTTTCGGGCCGGATGAGCGGTTCTCCGATCCTTCTGCCAGCGAGGCATGTGATCAATCTCGGCACGCTTGCCGCGATCATTGGCATTATCGGCTTTTACGCGGTCTCGCCCGATGGCGGGCCGGGCGTCGGCTGGCCGATCATTGCGATCACCGTGCTGGCGTTCGCGATCGGCTTCCTGTTGATTATCCCCATCGGCGGTGCGGACATGCCGGTCGTCGTGTCGATGCTCAACAGCTATTCGGGCTGGGCCGCGGCTGCAATGGGCTTCACGCTGGGCAATACGGCAATGATCATCACCGGCGCTTTGGTTGGCTCGTCGGGCGCGATCCTGAGCTATATCATGTGCCGCGCCATGAACCGCAGCTTCATCAGCGTGATCGCGGGCGGGTTCGGTGCCGAAGACGGCGCTGGCGCAAGCGGTGAACCGCGCGAACAGCGTCCCTACAAGCAGGGCAGCGCGGACGATGCCGCCTTCATGCTCGAACAGGCCGAAAAGGTCATCATCATCCCCGGCTACGGTATGGCGGTGGCGCAGGCGCAGCACGCGCTGCGTGAGATGGCCGAAGTGCTTGAAGAGAAGGGCGTCGAGGTCAAATATGCGATCCACCCGGTCGCAGGCCGCATGCCCGGACACATGAACGTCCTCCTCGCCGAAGCCAGCGTCGACTATGACAAGGTGTTCGAGCTCGAAGACATCAACAGCGAATTCGCCACCGCAGACGTCGCCTTCATCATCGGCGCAAACGACGTTGTGAACCCGGCGGCCAAGACCGACAAGTCTTCGCCGATTTACGGAATGCCGGTGTTTGACGTGGACAAAGCCAAGCAGGTCTTCTTCATCAAGCGCTCGATGGGCGGTGTCGGCTATGCCGGGGTCGACAACGACGTGTTTTACATGAACCAGACGACGATGCTGCTTTCCGACGCCAAGAAGATGGTCGAGGAAATCGTCAAGGCGATGGACTAGGGCTCACTGTCGAAGGCCATGCGTTTCCTCGTCATCATGCTGCTGGTTCTGGCGTTCGGAGTGGGGGTCTACTACGTCTTTCGCGGCGACGGGATGCTCGAACGCGTTACCGAGCAACGTGTTGAACAGGCTTTGCTCAACAACGGGGTGCCTGCCAACATGTCCGAATGCATGGCTCCGCGCCTCGTCGACCGACTCTCCATCGCGCAATTGCGCAAGCTGGAACGACTTGCACCCGAGGAAGGGGAAAACCGCGTGCCGCTTTCCACCGGTGAGGCGATGGCACGCATTCGCCGTGTCGATGATCGCGACGCGGTTGAGCAGTTTGTGCGGGTCGCCGGTGGCTGCGGGCTGGAAATCGGATTTGAGATCTTCGGGCGCTGACCCGCTTGCAATCCTCCCCCGGCCTGCTGCACAATGACAGGTAAGCTAGGGAACTTTGCCATGAGAACAATTTCAGCGATCGCCGCGGCGCTTCTTGCAGGCTCTGCCGCGAGTACGAGCCTGCCGGTATCGGCCCACGAAAGCCATTCCGAAGAGCAGGAATTCGCGCCCAAACAGGTCGGCGCACAATTCATGGTCGTGGAAACCACGGCCAACGATGCGGCGCGTGAGCCATTCCTGCGCGGCCTCGCCCTTCTGCATAACTTCGAATACGATTACGCAGCCGAAGCCTTCCGCGCAGCGCAGGCGGCCGATCCCGATTTCGTCATGGCCTATTGGGGCGAGGCGATGACTCACAATCATCCGCTATGGGAGCAGCAGGATTACGAGGCCGCGACCGCCGTTCTTCAACGCCTGGGCGAAACGCGTGAGGCCCGCGCCGCCAAGGCTCGCAATGCGATTGAAGCCCAGTGGCTCGGCGCGATCGAGACGCTGTATGGCGATGGCGAAAAGGAAGCGCGCGACCTTGAATACCTGGCCGCGATGCGCGCCATGCTGGCCGATCATCCCGGCGACATCGACGTGCGCGCCTTCACTGGTCTTGCGGTGCTTGGCACCTCGCATGGCGGACGTCAGGTTCCGCTTTACATGGAAGCGGCTGGCATCCTCGAGCCCGGTTTCATGACCAACGAGTTCCACCCCGGCATCCTGCATTACCTGATCCATTCCTATGACGACCCGGTCCACGCGCCGCTCGGCAAGCGAATGGCAGAGCGTTATGCGGTGGTCGCTCCCGAGGCGGGGCACGCGCAGCACATGGTCAGCCATATCTTTCATGCGCTCGCCGATTGGGAGGCGAGCGAGAAGGCCAATATTCTGGCAGATAGAGTGGTCGATCAGCAGCGCGCTGCGTCCGGCCGTCCGTCTTCCGATTGCGGGCATTATAACGAATGGCTGGTCTATGCGTTGTTGCAGCAAGGTAAGGACGCGAGCCAGCGCGTTGCAGCGTGCCGCGTTGCTGCGCAGGAACAGCTGTCAACAGGCGCTCGCAATCGCCTCGGTTTTGGCAACGCGTCTAGCTATGCCTCGATCGCGGCATGGCACGGTGTGGATACCGGCAATTGGCCCGAGCCGATGGCGATCTCTGGCGACGGCTTCATCCTTTTGCGGATGATGCAGGCTCACATGCGCGCGCTTGAGCATATGGATGATCCTGCAATTGTCGGCGAAGCGCTCAATGATTTGCGAAGCTTGTCCGGCGAATTCGCCCAAGTGCTCTCTCAAGTTGCACCCGATGATCGAACCAGCACTCCCTGGCTGGAACGGGCGGTGGACCAGGTGGATGCAATCAGGGTTCTCGCATCGGGAGACACCGACGCAGGTCTTTCAGCGCTTAGAGCTGCAGCCGAAGCGGAAAGCGCGCTCCCTGTGGTGTTCGGCCCACCTGCCATCGCCAAACCGAGCTGGGAGCTTCTGGGCGAGCAATATCTCGCATTGGGACGCTTCGCAGAGGCTGCCGAGGCGTTTCGAAAGTCGCTCCAATTTGCGCCGGGACGTCGCCTTTCGCGCGAAGGGCTTGAAATGGCTCGGTCTGGCGGCTGAATAGGTCTTGTCTTGCAACCTCTTGGCCTTCATCATGCACGGCCGAGAGGGAGACACGCAATGATCAGGATTTCGTTCGCCGCCGTGCTGCTAGCCAGCGCCGCACCGGCTTTGGCTGAGACGCATACGGTAAGCCCGGGCGACGGCGCACAGGAGCGCTTGCAGGAAGCGCTAATCCTGGCTGAGCCGGGTGACACGATCATGCTGGAGGCCGGGCGTTACACGCTCACCGACGGGTTGAGCCTCGATGTCGAAGGCGTCACCATTCGTGGGGCCGGGATGGACGGAACGGTCCTCGATTTCACGACACAGGAAGGATCGGGCGAAGGCCTGCTTGTCACCAGTGATAATGTGACCTTGCGTGATTTTGCGCTTGAGAACCCCAAGGGCGACGGGATCAAATCGAAGGGCGCAGACAATATCGTCTACTACCGCGTTCGCGTGACATGGACGAATGGGCCGGATCCCTCGAACGGCGCCTATGCGATCTACCCGGTCGAGAGCACGGGTGTGCTGGTCGACGGCGTGAAGGTGACGGGCGCATCGGACGCAGGGATATACGTTGGTCAGTCCAATCGCATAACTGTGCGCAATTCGATTGCAGAGGCGAATGTCGCCGGTATCGAGATCGAGAACAGCCGCAACGCGCTGGTCGAGCACAATATCGCGACACGCAACACCGGCGGTATTCTCGTCTTTGATTTGCCGGGTCTCCCGGTGATGGGCGGCGGCAATGTAGTGATTGCGAACAACCTCGTGGTTGCGAACGACACCGCAAACTTCGCCCCTCCGGGCAATATCGTTGCTGGCGTTCGCAGGGGCACGGGCATCATGGTGATGGCGAATGAAAGCGTCCTCATCGAAGACAACATCATCGACGAGAACCCCACCGCGCCGATCATGGTAATCGCTTTCACCCAGCAGTTCGAAGACGAGCGCTATAATCCGCTCGCCCGCAATATCGTTATAGGAGAAAACCTTTATGGCCGCGGGGGCGATGATCCGCAGCTTGAGGGCGCGGAGATGCTGATGGCGGCTTTCGGAGGTTCGCTGCCCCCGGTGATGTGGGATGGACTTGGTAGTCTCTATGCGGTCGCGGACACGGCCGGATGGACGCTCAACTTGCCCGAGCCTGGCAAAGGCGTCGCTGGGGCCAGCCCTGCTCCGCTCAGTGTTCCTGAGCCAGACGGTGAATTCGACCGAAGCGGTATTGGCGCGCCGCCTGAACTTGAAGAGCGCATCTGATGCGCTTTGCCGCCCTTCTGCTTGCGTGCGGCGCGGTTGCGCTGGGCGGCACAATGGCCGAGGCGCGGCTGGTCGCACCCGAGGTGTCGGATTTAGCCATCACGCAGGATGGCTTTCCGCGCACGCTCGATGAATATGGGTTCTTCATCCACGCCGATGTGCAGATTCCGACAGCGGACGTCATGCCATACGAACTAAACACGCCGCTCTATTCAGATGGTGCGGACAAGTTGCGCTTCATTTACGTGCCCGATGGCGAGACGATCAAAGCGAATGCGGACGGGTTGCTGCAATTCCCGGTCGGTTCCGCGATCATCAAGACCTTTGCTTTTGGCGAAGGCAGTGACCGGCGGCTGATCGAAACCCGTGTGCTGTTGAACCGTGCAGATGGCTGGCTCGCGCTGCCGTATCGTTGGAACGAGGAGCAGACCGAGGCACGGCTGGCGCTGGCGGGTGGCCGCATTCCCATCATCACGCCGGCAGGCGAAGAGATCAGCTACCGGATCCCGAACAAGAACCAGTGCAAGGCCTGCCATTCGCTCGATGATGCGGTCCTTCCCATTGGCCCGAAAGCGCGCAATCTGGCACCTGAATTGCTCGAACTGCTTTCCGAGCAGGGTAAACTCGACGCGGTGCCGGACGTATCGAGACCAATGCCTCGCTGGTCCGATGCCAACGCCGCGAAAGAGCCGCTTGCAAGGGCATATCTCGACGTGAATTGCGCGCATTGCCACAGGCCGGGCGGCGGCGCGTCCAATTCAGGTCTCGACCTGCGCTGGGAGCAGGATGCCCCCTTCGCGCGGGGCGTCAACAAGCCGCCAGTCGCCGCTGGGCGCGGGGCAGGGGGGCTGCTTGTCTCGATCGAGCCGGGTGACCCTGACGCCTCGATCCTCGTGCACCGGATGAATTCGAATGAGCCGGGTGTGGCGATGCCTGAACTCGGGCGCTCCACGATTGACGAAGAGGCGGTCGCACTGATGCGAGACTGGATTGCGGAGATGGGCAATTGAAGTGGGTGCTGCGGATTGTCGGCGTCCTCGCCGCTTTATTGCTTGTCGTCTTCCTGATCTTCCGAACGCCTGACACCGACGCAGAAGAGATGCGCGCAAAGTATGGCGGCGCACCGTCGCAATTTGTCGAGATTGAAGACGGCGTGACCGTCCATCTTCGCGACGAAGGGCCGCGAGACGGCCTTCCCATTATTCTCCTGCACGGTTCCAATGCGGATCTTCACACCTGGGAGCCTTGGGTAGAAGGGCTTGCCGACACTTACCGCGTCATCCGTTTCGATCAGGTCGGGCACGGTTTGACCGGTCCAGATCCGGCGGATGATTACAGCCGCGCAAACTACGCCGAAGACATCCGCGAAGTGGCAGACGCGCTCGGCCTCGATCGGTTTGTCATCGGTGGCAATTCCATGGGCGGCAAGCACACGATGGCGTTCGCCTCGGCCTATCCTGAGCGCGTAATGGGCATGGTGCTCGTCGATGCGGGCGGCATCCCGATGAACCAGATCGAGGTTCAGGAAGAAGACGATGACAGCGGCAATATCGGGTTCGCGATTGCAAGGATGCCTGGCATCAACAAGATCGCCGAACAGATAACCCCGCGCAGCCTGATTGCCCAAAGCCTTGCGCAATCGGTGTCGGTCAAAGAGATCGTGACCGATGAAATGGTGGATCGGTATTGGGAACTGCTTCGTTACCCCGGCAACCGCGCAGCGACCATGGCGCGGTTCAGCACGGATTATGAGCCGCTCACCAAAAGCGAGATCGCCGAGCTGGACATGCCAGCACTGATCCTTTGGGGAGAAGAGGATCGCTTGATCCCTGTGAGCGCAGGGCGCTGGCTCGATGAAACGCTGCCCCAAAGTGAGCTCATTATCTATCAAAGTATCGGTCATCTCCCTCAGGAAGAGATCGTCGGACCATCACTCGCCGATCTTCGCAAATGGCTGGGAACACTTGAGCAAGGCTGACCGTTGAGACGGTGTTAGCCATCTAACCGGCTAATTCATCTAAGCAATCCACGCCCTATGGACGGATAGCGCGCTTGGTGGCTACATCGTTGTGCGGCGCAGTATGGATTCGAGGAATGGCTTTGCGAAAATTGGGACTGATCGGCGGCATGAGCTGGGTGTCGACCGGAATTTATTACGACCGGATCAACCGGATCGTGCAACGCCGCGCAGCTCCCATGGCTTCCGCTCCGATGCTGATCGAAAGCCTTGATTTCTGCCAGCTTTACGCGCTTCGCGAAGAAAAAGACTGGAAGCGCGCAAGCGGGATTCTTTCGGAAAGCGCCAAACGGCTCGAAGGCGCAGGCGCTGAAGCGCTCATCATCGGGGCAAACTCGATGCACAAGCTTTACGATGAAGTGTCGTCCAACGTCGGGATACCGATCCTCCATATAGCAGATTACGTGGGCAAGGCGCTGAAGCGCGAGGGGCACAAAACCGCTGCCCTGATCGGCACTCGCAACGTCATGACCGAGAGTTTTTATCGCAAGCGGCTCGTCGCGCACGGCATCGACCTGCTTCCGCCCAACATGGTCAACGTCGAAACGCTTGACCGGATCATTTACGATGAGCTGATGGTTGGCAAGGTAACGCGCGATGCGCAGCGCGCGATGAAGACAATCATCACGAACAAGGCTCAAGAAGGGGCGGACTCGATTGTTCTGGCCTGTACGGAACTCGACCTTGTCGTCGATGTCGATGCCAATGTTCTGCCGGTTTTTGATTCAACCAGAATTCACTGCGAAGCGGCAGCGGACTGGATCCTTGAACAGGAATTGGTGAATTAGTCTGCAACTCGACCCTTCCACGAAACGCTTGGCCGCATAGCAGCATTGCATGGGGTGCAACGTGGGCGCGCTCGCTATACCTGCGGCGAGGAATTTGTCATCGAAAAGTAACAGGCAGATTCCGGGTCTTCGGGTCGCTCCGAATGACCCAAGAGCTTTAGGGCTCTTGGGGCCGCCTACCACCCCCCCATTGCACCCGGTGGGCGGTCCCTTTTTTTCCGGACTTGTGCACAACCGCGCCTTCCCACACCTTGGCTTTGGCCCTGTCCACGGCATTCATGGGAGGTTGCCGTTCTGTTCCCGTTGAGCGCGTGGCATCGGTGACCTAAGCGATATGCCCGTGACCACACGTGCTCCCTACTCCGCTGACCCCTTTGCCCATGGCGGGCGCGAGTTCGCTTCGCAGGGTACCCCTTCGCCGCTTGACGTCGGTGGAGAGACGCGCGGGCCGCGCACCGATTTTCAGCGCGACCGCGATCGTATCATTCACTCAATGAGTTTTCGTCGGCTCAAGTCCAAGACGCAGGTGTTCATTGCCCCTGATGGCGATCATTACCGCACACGACTGACCCATTCGATAGAAGTCGCGCAGATTGGACGGGTGCTGGCGCGCGCTCTTGGCGTTGATGAAGATCTGACTGAGGCGCTGTGTCTCGCTCATGATCTGGGGCATCCGCCTTTTGGTCACGCGGGCGAGGCGGCCTTGTCTGAAGCGATGGCGCGACATGGCGGATTTTGCCACAATGCCCAGGCCTTGCGCACGGTCATGCGGATCGAATCCCCATATCCCGGCCATGATGGATTGAACCTGACCTGGGACCTGCTCGAAGGGCTTGCCAAGCATAATGGCCCGGTCGCGGCGCCCAATTGGGCACTTGCACAGCTGGACGAAGCCTTCCCGCTCAACCTTGGCACCTGGCCCTCGCTCGAAGCGCAAATCGCGGCGATTTCGGACGACATAGCTTATGACAATCACGACATCGACGATGGTTTGCGCGCAGGCTTCCTAAGCCTTGATGACCTGATGGAACTGGAATTCCTCGCAGACCAGTGGCGCTCGGTCGAAAAACGCTTTCCCAATGCCCCGCGTGAGCGCCTGCTGCGAGAACTCATCCGCGATCAGATCGGCCTGATGGTGAACGACGTGCTCGAAAACACGAAAGAGCAGGTGAAGGGCATCGGTTCGGTAGACGAGGTGCGGGATGCAGGGCGACAACTGGCGGGCTTCTCGCCGGATATGGAACACAACGAACGGGCGCTCAAATCCTTCATGTATGAAAAGCTTTATTACCACCCGGAACAGGTCAGCGCCGCTGAGCGGGCAAGGGACGTCATCGCGCGGCTCTTTGCTGCATATTCTCAGGACCCGCGCCTCATGCCCGAGGAATGGCAAGCTCGCCTGCCGGAGACTGAGCCGGGTCGTAGCCGCACGATCGCCGACTTTATCGCCGGGATGAGCGACCGTTTCGCCATTCGCGCATGTGAAGCGATTTACGGCGAGCAGCCGCAGGGGCTCGTCAATGTCTGATCGCATCATCGTTGAGCGGAGCGCAGGATGACCGAATACGGAGCGCACGAGAAGACGCCGGTTCGCATCGGCCTGGTCGGATCGACCGGCATGATCGGTCGGCGGCTTATCGAGATATCGAGCGCAGGAGACCAAGCTCGCATTGTGGGCATCGCGCGGCGAGAAATGGAACTGCCCAAGGGCGCGCGGGTCGAGATGTTTATCGCCGATACCGAGAAATGGGGCGAAGTCCTTGAGGCTGTCCGGCCAAGAGCGCTGATCTGTGCACTCGGCACGACATGGAAGAAGGCAGGCCGCGACGAGGCCGCGTTTCGCGCTGTCGACCACAATCTCGTTCTGGCGACAGCACATTCCGCCGTCGAAGCGGGCATTCCCAACATGGTGCTGATCAGCTCTGCTGGAGCCGATCCGCGCCAGAAAAATTTCTACCTCAAAGTGAAGGGCGAGGTTGAAGCCGAGGTGTCGAAGGTGGGCTTCAAGCGCCTCGATATATTGCGACCGGGGCTGCTGCGCGGCCAGCGAAAAGGCGATCTGAGGCCCGTTGAAGCGGTGGCGCGGTTCGCGAGCCCTGTGATCGATCCGCTGCTGCCGACGAAGTGGGAGATGTATCGCTCCATCTCATCAGATCTGGTTTGCGAAGCAGCGCTCGGCCTGGCGATGCGAAAGGCGGCGGGCCGCTTTACGCATGATAACGAGGCCATGAAACGAGCTGCGCGCGAATGGAGGGCAAAGGCCGAGGCGCCTCTGCCCGAATAACGGGTCTGGATAGGGGTACGATCATGGACTGGGGGACGGTATTTAACGGCGCCAATTTGATGGCGATGCTTGCTTGGGCTGCGCTGATTCTTCTGCCGCGATGGCCCGCTTTGCTGTCGGCGCTATTGTATCTTGGCGTGGGCGCGCTTTGCCTGCTTTATGCTGGAATTCTCGTAAGCCTGCTGACCGGTCTTTCGGCAGGAAGCGATGGCGGCAGCTTTACCAGTATCGAAGGGGTGCGCACCCTGTTCGGAAGCGATGCAGGGTTGACGCTGGGATGGGTGCATTACCTGGCTTTCGACCTGTTCGTCGGCCTCTGGATCGCGCGGGATGGCGACGCAAAAGGCATCTCGCGCATCCTTCAGGCCCCGGTTCTGCTCGCAACATTCCTGTGCGGCCCTGTCGGCCTGCTCGTTTGGCTGATCGCGCGCGAGCCCGCTGCACGCAAGCAGGGGCGGCCAGCCTGAACCTGCCGACACCATCAAAAAGTTGGACGCGGCGCCATTATCTTGGCTAACCCTACGGCAAGCGAAGAATCCGGGATTAGAGAGGGTAGCATATGGCGAGCGAGGCCGATCACGACATGTTGAGTTTCGACGATTTCCTGAGCTTTTGGAGCAAAGAGCGTCCTGACGGCATTGCTCTGGAAATGGGGGGCCGCGCCACGACCTATGGGGAAGCGGATCACCAGACCCGGCAGCTGATCGCGTGCTTTCAAAGCCACGGCGTCGGGCATGGTGACCGGATCGCCTGGCTGGGCAAGAACTCGGACCGTTACTTCATGCTTCTCTATGCTGCGGCACGTGTGGGCGTCGTGATGGCTCCGATCGGCTGGCGACTTGCCCCGCCTGAAATTGCTTACATCCTAGGCGACACCGGCACTAAGGTTCTGTTCGTTGAAGAGGCCTTCATCGACACGGCAAGCCAAGTGACCGGCTCGATGGAAAATGCCCCCAAAGTGGTGGAAGTCGAAACCGCCTTTCGGCAAGCTCTCGAAATGGAGCCTGCCAGCTATGAACCCGCGCATGGCGATGATCCGGTGCTCCAGCTCTACACATCAGGCACCACGGGCAACCCCAAGGGTGTGGGACTTTCGAACAAGAACCTGTTCTCGCTGCGCAAGCCCAGCCTCGATGAGCAGGCTCCGTGGCACAAATACGAAGAGGGCGACTGCATTCTCGCCGCCATGCCCTGCGCGCATATTGGCGGGACCGGGCTTTCGGCCATTGCTGTTGCCAACGGCATTCGGGGGCACATCCTGCCCGAATTCACACCCGACGGGGTACTCAGCGCGATCCAGAACGGCGCGACGCACATGTTCCTCGTGCCTGCTGCGATCCAGTTCGTGATTCAGCATCCTATGGCCAAGGAAACCGACTTTTCGAACTTGCGCTACCTCATGTATGGCGCGGCGCCCATGCCGCTTGAATTGCTGAAGGCAGCGGTGGGGACGATGCCTGGAACAGGCTTCCTCCAGGTTTACGGCATGACCGAGACGACCGGGACGGTGACCATGCTCCCGCCAGACGATCACTCGCTCGAAGGCAACGAACGCATGCGTTCGGCGGGCAAGGCGGTTCCGGGGGTGAAAATCGAGATCCGCGGAGAGGACAACACGGAAGTGCCGATTGGCGAGATTGGCGAAATCTGCATCCTGTCGCCTTCGAACACCGCGGGGTACTGGAAGCTTCCCGAGGCCACTGCCAACACGATCGACGCCGATGGCTGGCTGCACACGGGCGATGCGGGGATCATGGACGCGGACGGCTATGTCTATATTCAGGACCGCATCAAGGACATGATCATTTCGGGCGGTGAGAATGTTTATCCCGCAGAGGTTGAGAACGCCATCTTCGGGCACCCTGCGATTGCCGAGGTCGCCGTGATCGGCATCCCGTCGGAGCGCTGGGGCGAAGAGGTGAAAGCGTGCTGCGTCCCGAAGCCGGGCATGGAGATCGAGGAAGGCGACGTGCTGGCCTATGCACGCGAACGGATCGCCCCTTTCAAGGTGCCCAAGAGCATCGACATCATCGCGGAAATGCCGCGCAACGCTTCTGGCAAGATCCTGCGCCGACAGTTGCGTGCGCCCTATTGGGAAGGGCAGGACCGACAGGTTTCCTGACAAACTTGACTCGCCGATGAAGAAGCACGCGCCCGCCACCTTGCGCAATCGCGAAGCCATTGCGAAAATACTGGCAACTGAGTTGCCCGAAAGCGGGCGTGTGCTTGAGATCGCCAGTGGTTCAGGTGAGCACGCCGCTTTCTTTGCGGAGCGTTTTCCCGCGATACACTGGCAACCGAGCGACTGTGACCGTGACGCCATCGCCTCGATCCTTGCCCATCGCATCGATTACGAGGGTGCCAATCTGAGCATGCCGATGGTGCTCGATACGCAAAGTCCGGGCCCGTGGGAGGTGATGGGCGTTGATGCAATTGTGTGCATCAACATGGTCCACATCGCGCCTTGGGAGGCGACCAAGGGGCTGTTCAGGGGCGCTGCCCAATTGCTGGGCGGCAAGAATCTGCCGCTGATCCTTTACGGCCCATATTTTGAGCAAGGTGTTGAAGCGGCGCCGTCTAACATTGCCTTTGACGAAAGCCTGCGCGCCCGAAACAGCGAGTGGGGCATTCGTACTGCCGAAGATTTGGGCAGGCTCGCCAGCGAACATGGCTTCGCCCGCACTGCACGTTACGAAATGCCTGCCAACAATCTGACGCTGGTTTTCCGCAGCGCCTGAAGCCAGAGCTCAGGTTTCGTCGTCGACCGCGTCGGCAACCGATTTCAAGTCATCGCCCATGCCGCGAACGGTATTGCAGGCCGCGGTTGCGGTGAGCATTGCGCCAAGCGCGACGGCGGTGAGGATCTTGCGTTTCATGGGGTTAGGGCTCCTTTGCGATGATCTGATAATCGCTGTAGCCTGTACCGGGCACAACAAAAAAGGGCTCACCTGCGATAGGTGAGCCCTTTTTGCTTCGAGTGGGGGACTGCTCAGGTTTCTTCGTCAACCGCATTTGCTGCTGACTGAAGGTCTTCGCCAGCGCCGCGAACGGTGTTGCAAGCGGCAGCGCCGAGTGTCATCGCGCCAAGGGCGACTGCGAGAATTGTCTTGCGGATCATGGGGTTCTCCTTCGGGGGTTGGTGATCACCAAACCTCAACAAACCAGCATGCGCTAAAGTTCCATTGTTTCGATGCGACGCGCTTTTGCTGCGGCCAGCTGCTTCTCGCGCCATGCAATAAGAAGCCCTGCGGCGACGATCAGCGGGGCGCCGAGCCACAGGGTTGTAGGCGGAGTTCTTTCAAAGATGCTCCACCCGTACCAGGTCGCCCAGAGAAGCGAGGTGTAGTCCATGAGGAGAATCACTCCCGCCGAACCGAAGCGCAGCGAGGACGTAAGCAAAATCTGCGCGAGCGCACCGCACAAAGCCATCGCGATGATGAGCCCCCACGTATCGGCATCATGCGGACCGATCACAAAGGGCAGGGCAAGCGCCATCAACGGCGTAGTGAACGCCGTGAACCAGAACACGATGCTCCATGGGGCTTCGGTTTTGTTCAAATCCTGGATCTGAAAGCTGATGACCGCCACCAGTGCGGCTGCAACCAACGCAACGCCAGCGCCAATCAGGCTGATGGGCGTTTCCGAACCAAGGCCAAATGCCGGCTGGGTCAGAACCACGACTCCTGCAAAACCAAGTGCGACCGCGCCCCAGCGATACCGCCCGACTTTCTCCTTGAAGAGCAGCACCGAAAGCAAGACCGCGAAAAAAGGCGCGGTAAAGCTTAGAGCGGTCGCCTCCGCAAGCGGCAGGAGCATGACCGCGCCGTAGACGAAAAACATGCCGACAATGCCAAAGACTGCGCGCCTCGCATGGGCTCCCAATCGCTTCGTCTTGATATCGGCAAGTCGACCCATCGCTGCGAGAAGAACCGCGACGCACACCAGCGTGATGGCCTGGCGCCAGAAGATGAGTTCGGTCAGTTCAACGCCGCGCTCACCGGCCACTTTGACCAGCATCGACATGGTCGCAAGCGTTCCGGCGGTGGCCAGTCGCAGGCTGAGCGCCAGATAAGGGCGAGGGCGTGCAACCGAGCCATCCATGGCGCACGCTTTATAAGCATGCCGGGATTGCGCAATGGTCAGCGTTGCCTAAATCGTCGCCACCATGGAATTGCTCACACAGATAGCGCTTGCGAGCGACGCGGTTCAGCTTGCGCTGGTCGGAGCCTTCTGCTGGGCGTTGGCTGTGGTCTGTCTATTGATGGATCGGATGCGCGAAAAAAGGCGCTCGCCCGAAAGGCTGGAAAAGGTCGGCTTCATGCCGTGGACGAGCCTGTTCGTTGCACTGGCTATCATCGGAGGCGGGTGCCTCGCGACGAGTCTACCCGTCGTGCTCGGTAGCCTTTAGAGGCACGCCTCAAGATATGCCTGGTCGAAGCCGAACTGGCGCGCTTTTTCGAGTGTGTAGGGACGCAGGCCGGACGAACGAAACTCGCCCATGATCTTGCCGTCCTCGCTCTCGTCGAGATATTCGAATTTGAAGAGCTCCTGCGTCACGATCACGTCGCCTTCCATCCCGATCACTTCGGTGATGTTGGTGGTGCGGCGCGAACCGTCGCGAAGACGTTTCACCTGCACGATCAGGTCGACCGATTCCGCGATCTGGCGCGAAATGGCCTCCTTCGGGATCTTGATGTCGCCCATCAGGATCATGTTTTCCATACGGCCAAGGCACTCTCGCGGAGAGTTGGCGTGAAGCGTACACATGGAGCCATCGTGGCCGGTGTTCATGGCGGCGAGAAGGTCGAAACACTCCGCGCCACGAATCTCACCCAGGATGATGCGGTCAGGACGCATACGCAGGGCGTTCTTCACAAGGTCACCAATCGTGATCGCGCCTTGCCCTTCAAGGTTGGGCGGACGTGTTTCGAGTGGCAGCCAGTGCGGCTGTTGCAGACGAAGTTCGGCCGCGTCCTCAATGGTCAACACACGCTCACCCGGGTCGATCATCTTCGACAGGGCGTTGAGCATGGTCGTTTTACCCGAACCCGTACCGCCCGAGATAACGACGTTCATCCGGCATGCGCCCGCGATCTTCAACGCGGTACACATCTTTTCTGACATCGAGCCGAATTCCTTGAGCATATCCAAGGTGATCGGCTTTTCGGAGAACTTACGAATTGAGATGGCGGTGCCGCGCAGTGAAAGCGGAGGCACGATGACGTTCACACGCGAGCCGTCTTTCAAACGGGCGTCGGCAAGCGGTGTGGTCTGGTCGACGCGGCGGCCAACCTGGTTCACGATGCGCTGTGCGATCTGGAAGAGGTGCTGTTCATCGCGGAACCGGATCGGCGCGATGGTGAGCTTACCCTTCTTTTCAATGTAGGTCTGGTCCGGACCGTTGACCATGATATCGGACACGTCCGGGTCGTTGAGCAGCTCTTCGAGCGGACCAAAGCCCAGCAACTCGTCGATCAGCACCTTTTCGAGCGCAAATTGCTCGCGGCGGTTGAGCGTGACCTTGAGTTCGGCCAGCACTTCCATGATGATCGGACGGAATTCTTCCGACAGCTCTTCCTTCGTCAGGGTCGCTGCGGCTTCCGGGTCAACACGTTCAAGCAGGCGCGGGAGCACCTGTTCCTTGATCTTGTGAACGCTTGCCTCGAAGCCACCGGCTTCGCTTTCGGCAGCGTTGACCGAGTTCATCCGTTCGGCCAGACGATCCATCGCACTGGCGGTCGCGTTGCCGCCACCCTGCGCTGGAGATGGCGAGGCGGGCTTTGCCCTTGCTGGCTCTGCGCTGCCGCCGTCACCGGGGAGGGGCGGAAACTGCTCGCCGCCATTTGCTTCGTCACTTTTCGGGCTGCCGCCCTTCATCGGCCGGGCTACGCCGAAAGCGGGCTTGGCGCCTGGCCTCATACCGCCAGCGCCACCCTTTTTGCCGAATGCGCTCATTCTTAAGCCCCCAGGCACTAAATCAATCCATGCGCAATCGCGGGTTATCGCGAAGAGCGCCTCTCGAAATGTGGTGAATAAATGGGAAAGCTTATTTTTTTCTAAAATTTCCCGCAGGTTTCAGATGGATTGCGCTTCGCGGTCAGTGCGATGGGCCGGGCAAATCCCTCGCAAGCCATGGTAAATATGGGATTACGCGGCTGACTGCGAGGATTCCGATACGTGCAAAGAGTTTCCGACCGAGCAGAAATGATATTGGCAGGATCTTAAAAGCGGGACGCGAAAATCAGCCGCGCCATTTGAGCATCAACCACGGTACTCGATCCGGGGCGAATTGCTGCCTGTTGTGCCGGTCGAAATAGGGCGGCATGTGGTCGCCCACGATAAGGATGTCGGTAGGCGGGAAATCGGAAGCAAGGATTTCCTTCACCAGCGCTTCGTCCATCGCATCCCAGATTGCGAACTGGCGACAGATCATCGGATAGTCCCTTGCGAGTTGCGGCGAAATCCGCTCGCAATTCTCAACGTCGAGATTGCTCTCCAACGGAACAGGCAAATGCGAATTCACGGAGAGCCAATAGACGAATTGCGGCTCTGCCGTTTCCTTGAGGCGCGCCGCTATCTGGGCAGGAACATCGCGGTCGCACACTCCGGGGAACACACCCCCGCACCTTTCAGCGCCGCCTTCGGCCAGGGACTCCCGGAAATGCGCATCCTCGAAACCGATATTCGGATACCACAGGTTACGATCGAAAAACTTGCCGTCGAATGAGTGATAGGCGGTTGTTTGCACGCCTTGCGCGGCCAATCTTGCCGGGAGACAGCCTGAATCGGTTGTTTCGCGCAGGTCATGATACTCGCCCCAGCGCCCGCACAACTCGCGGATTTCGCCCGACGTGGTCGAGCTGTAATATGTGGTTGTCCCTTTCGAGACCTCGAAGCGCGATTGAACATTCGGATTGGCAAACTGGCGAAATAGTAGGGTGTCCATCTCTTCGTTTCCTACCGGAACACCCATGGATTCCACCATGATCACCAGCAGGTTGCGTTCAATCGCTCCCGAGGCCGGAACGATCTTCGAATTTTCAATTGCTGATTCAAATGGCGCTCCCGCGGCCGCCACGCGGTTGTAGTGACCGCGCATGCCGTAACCCATATACAGATCGACCAGCGCAAGCGATAAGGTTGCGCCAGCGGCGAGCAGGGTCATCCGCTGATCCTCGAACGATGTCGGACGCCGAAGCGCGAGCATCGCGATGACAATTAGCCCGCCAATGAAAATGCTCCCGGCGACATATTCATATGACTGGCTGACATCGAGCTCTGCAAAGAACATGATCGAATGCGTCAGCGATGCCATTCCCAGATTGAACAGTCCTGCGATGAAGGACAGGAGAGAGAAGGCCATCAAGGCGAGGAAGGCGGCCAGCTGAACGATGTAAGAACGCTTGCGCACAACAAGCCCGACCGCACCGAATATCATGATTTCGAAAAAGCGCGGGGGCGATCCGACAAGATACATAAGCGCAAAGCCCGCATTCGCGAGCACAACCCAGACCAGCAGCCAATTCCTCAAGGCTCGCCACTCGCCTGGTTCGACAGACGACCAGCGCGGTGAAGATACAGTCGCTAGTGCTGCCGCATCGGCCATGTTTGTCGTGTTCCCGTCAACAGAGCACCGGGCGTGCCGCGACGTCTCAATCGTCGCGCAAGGCATCCGGCAATTTGCGTTCTTTCTGCGTCACCTGTGAAGAATAAAGGTTAGGACGCGGTTAAGCGAGCGGCCATGGGATGCTATCGGAACCGACCGGGATCGAGGGTTGTTTGCTCGCGCAAAGGGCGCGGCGAACTGAAGTTCTTCGTGCTACGACTTTCTGCGATCGGGCCGGTCTATCGTTAACCAAGCTCAAATGGTTTAGCCCTAGTCACCTGCATCGGCGCAATACGCCTTGCGCCGCCAACACGATAGGGTGGGGATGAACTCCGAAAAGACAGACCGCATGGCGATACCCGTTCGCATCGGCACAGGTTCGGCTGGCGGGCTGAATGCGACCGGCTGGGGCGGTCCCGTGCTTTTCGCGGCTTTCGCAGCGACTTTCCTGGTGTGCGTTCTGGCCTTCTATCTGTTGATCTACTCTCCGCATCAGGATCTGGCGGGCATAGCGCTTTCTGCCCAACTGGCGGATGTGCTCGGCGAAGCATTTGGCGAATACAGCCTGTATTTCCCGCCGGCAGAGCGGGCATGGTACGGTCTGGCCGTTCCCCTGAGCAAGCTGTCAGGATTGAGCCTCGACCTCTCTGCTATCTTGCTGGCCGGTATCGCGACCCTCTTTTCTGCGACCCTCGCGTACCGAATTCGGCGTGAGACGGTGGGAGCCTCACCTCTATTTCTGCTCCTGTCTGCCGCTACGCTCGTCGTGCTGCCGGTCCTTTACAAGAACGTATTCGGCCTGCGCGAACATATGGTCGTGCTGGGGCTTTGGCCTTATCTGGTCCTTCGGCTTTCCGACCCCGATGACAGCAGGATTGGCTGGAAAACCCGGCTTCTGCTTGGGGCATGGATGGGGGCGACGCTCACTCTGAAATATCTTTATGCGCTCGTGGTTTTGCTGGTCGAAGTGGCTGACGCAGCGATCCAGCGTCGGCCCTTCTCGTTGTTCCGCATTGAAAACCTCGTCGCCGGCGCGGTTGTCGCCCTGTACCTCTTTTTCTGGCTAGTGATTGACCCGGCGGAGCGCGAAGCCATCGCCATCATGGTCAGCGCCATCGACGCCAATATCGACAATCCAGTCCGCAATTGGGCAAAAACGGCGATCCACTCGGCGCTCGCGCTCGCCTTTCTAGTTATTGCTTACATCTATAAGCTGCCTGCTCGGACGACTGTCATCGGCCTGGCGATGGTTGTTGGAGCGGTGATCGCGGCCTGGGTACAATCACGCTGGTACAGCCATCATGAATTTCCGATCACGCTGGCTTATCTGGGCTGGCTCTGGTTGATCCGCCGAGAATTGAAGCGCCTGTGGGTCTTGGCAATCTCGGTCTTCTTGGTCGTTCCGATCGCCGGGGAATTCAGCAGCACTGAATACTATCAGGAATCCGTCAGCGAGCTTGAAGGGACAATGGACAGCTCCGGGCTGTCGGTGACCGGCAAGCGGGTCGGCTTGCTGACCATGCATCCCTCACCCTTCAACCAGTATCTCGCGTCCGAAGGCGGCATGCGCTGGATTACGCTGATGAACAATGCCTACGCGGCGTCAGAACTGAAGGCCCATGACGTCACGGAAAATGATGGCGCCTTGGCACCGGCGATTTCGATCACCGCGCCAGAGCGTTTGATGCTCCATGACGAAATGTTGCGACTGTGGGAGGACATGCCTCCTGACATATTGATCCTTGACCACAGCACCAGTTGGCCGCTCGATCACATCAAGGTCAGATGGGAGCATGTCTTCGCCGAGGACGAACGCTTCCAGGCCATCTTGGCGCAATATCGCCCTATGCTGGAGCACGAGGGCGATCTGGTCAAATTTACATATCTTGTCCGTATCGAACCGGATGGCGGCTAAGCGATCAGGTCCCAATCAACCGGTGTACCTTTTGCCACGGCACGATTGACCCGTTTGCCAAGCAGTGTGTCGTAATATTTGGGCTCAAGCCCGTAGCCCGGACGCACTGAACGCAGGCTTTCGGCTGTAAAAGCTTCACCCTCGGCCATGTCTTTCGCGACATAGAGCGAACGGCGAAACTGTTTTGACGCGCTCTCCGCCTTGGTGCCGCCATATGTAATCTTGCCAAGCGCCTGCCATGCACGCTCGGTTTCTTCGCGGAGCAGGGCAAGCTCAGCAGGTTCGAGGCTGAAGGCGCTATCGACGCCGCCATCGGCCCGCGCGAGGGTGAAGTGCTTCTCGACCAAGACAGCTCCCAGCGCGGTAGCGGCGACGGCAACGCCGGTCCCCATGGTGTGATCGGACAGGCCCACGAGGCATCCGAAAGTCTCGCGCATATTGGGGATGGTGGCGATGTTCGTATTTTCGGGTGTTGCGGGATAGGTGCTCGTGCATTTCAGGATCACGACCTGATCGTTCCCTGCCTCACGGCAAGTTCGCAGGGCTTCGCCGATTTCAACCACGGTCGCCATGCCGGTTGAGATGATCATCGGTTTCCCGGTCTCTGCGACCTTTCGGATCAGCGGCAGGTCGATCATTTCAAAGCTGGCAATTTTGTAGGCCGGCATCCCCAGCTCTTCCAGAAAGTCGACGGCGGTTGCATCGAAGGGGGTGGAGAAGCAGTGCATGCCATGGCTGGCACAGCGGTCCATGATCGGTTGGTGCCAATCCCAAGGCGTATGCGCCTCAACGTAGAGTTCGTGCAACTGGCGGCCGTTCCACAGCGATTTCTCGTCCTCGATGACGAAGCCCGGCCCGTCGCAATCGAGCGTCATCGTATCGGCAGTGTAAGTCTGCAGCTTGAGAGCGTCGGCGCCGCTTTGGGCAGCAGCATCGACGATCTCCAATGCTCGGTCGAGCGAGTGATTATGGTTCCCGCTCATCTCCGCAATAACGTAAGGTCGCGCGTCGTGGCCGATGGTCTGGCCTGCAATCTGAATGCTTTTTGGTGTCATCGAATTTGATCCATTGTCAGACGCAGATGCGCCCGGTTTCAAATGCTTCCGCTGCCGCAACGCCAATCGATGCTCCGCGCGACCGGGCGAGATACTCCAGCGCTTCGATAGAGCGTGCGTGCGGCCACTCGCGCATCTCGGGAGCATAGGCGCGAAGGGCCTGTAATTTGGTTTCAAGATGATCGGAGATGTCGACGAAGTAGGTCGGCGCAAAGGGGGAAATCGAGGGGGCCGGACGCCATTCGGTGCTCGACATCGTTTCAAAAAACAGCAATTCGCGCACGGCGCTTCCGGGCTGCGGGCGCGTGGCGGCGATGACCGCATCGTGGATCACGCGGTGGTCGATGTTCACATCTGAATTCGAATGGGTCAGCACCCGGGTCGGTTTGTGCTTTGCCAGGTGTTGCTCGATCACCTTGACCACATCGAGAAGCTCGACCCCATCCATCCGGTTGTCGGGAAAGTGCTCAAGTGTGACCGAGGCCGCACCGACTATGTCGGCTGCGTTGTGAGCGCAGCGGGCCAGCTCGGACAGATCTCCATCGCGGGCCGCCACGTCGCGAGCATCGTCGCGCGACGTTGCTCCTTCGGCCAGGATGAGATGGTGCACCTCTTCTCCGGCAGCGCAAAGTTTCGCGACGAACCCCCCTGCGCCCAAAACCTCGTCATCGGGATGTGCGGCTATCACCATCGTGGTCATGTGGTGTCATCCTTTGCAATAATCCGCGCGCGCGCGACAAGGGTGCCATCTTCTCCGCGCTCGGCTTGTGTCAATTCGATCCGGAAAGTCGTCGTTTCCGCAAATGCGTGGGGGTAGCCTTCTGCATCGAGCATGCGGATGTGATCGTACACTGCGTCGAGAGTTGCTGCGCCGTCGATCGCGCTTTGATCGGGTGTTCGCCTCTTGAAGACGACCGGTTCACCTTGCTGCGGGACAGGTTGCAGGTCCTGCTCAACCATTTCGCGGATCATCGGAAGCATCAATCGTGCTGCGCGTTCGAAGATCTCCTCGGCGGTCCCTGCAAGAGACAAATCGCGCTTCAGATAAATCGGACCGGTATCGAGGCCGGCTTCGCATTGGAGCGCAGAAAGCTTGGTTTGTGTGTGTCCTCTCACGATGAGGTTTTGTAGCGGGCTGCCTCCGCGACCATAGGGCAGGTCGGTCATGTGAAAGATGACGGCGCGAAAGTTCTCATGAATTTCGGGCGGCACAATCCATGACCAATGCGGGAAGAAAACCCAATCGCAACCGAATGCCTCAAGGGCATCGTGCGTCAGAGCGTTCTTCTCGCGAATGCGCAAGACATCGTAATCGGCGCTCTTGTCTAACGCCGTGGTCAGCGCATCGTACCGCGCATGGGGAGTAGCAATGGCAATGCGATACGTCATGAGCGGAGCCTAACTCGCGCGACTGACGTCGCCAAGATCGCAGCAGCAACAAGGTTCGTCATTGCGCTATCTTTCGCCAGTCTTGCGCACCGGTTCGCTCATAGCCGCCGCGTTCGAACAGGACTTGCGATGGGCGGTTCTCGGCCAAGACGGTCGCTAGAAACTCCGATGCCCCGCTCTTCGTTTCTCCAGCTGTGAGGAGCTTGGGACCAAGACCCAGGCCGTGAAACCTGGGATCGAGATGGATCGAGACCTCGGCTGCTTTATTCTCATCGAAATCGAAGCGTATCGAGCCTACGTCCTGCTTGCCGACATGGCCAATGAGCAGTAAGCGTTTCCCATCGGTCAGGACGCGCCCGAGCCAGGCGACATGGTCATCCCATGCCAGCTCCTCAGGGTTGGTCATCATCGCCCTGTTTTCGGGCGCATTGCGCCACTCGTATAGGCATGACGCATCCTCGTGCGTCGCTTTTCTGACCGACAAAGCATCGTTCAGCATCGATAATCCGACCCGCACGGCTCCAAAGCCATCTATGGTTTGGCGCGCCTTCGCCGCGAGCTCTTCGCGTTCGGCTGGATTGTCGATCAATGCGGTAAGGCGAGCGGCAATGCGTTGCGGTGTTGGGTTATCCACCGCCGTAATGATGCCGCGCCCGGCGAGCTCAGGAACCACGATGTTCTGATTGTCCGCAGCAATGACAAGCAGCGTGGGCACCCCGATAAAGCAGCGCTCCCACGTTGCGCCGCCCCCTGCACCGATCTGAAGATCGTGGCGGGCAAAAAACGCGGCCAGGTCAGGCAGGTCGAGAGAAAGCGTGACATTGGGCAATCCCTGTACTCGCTCGCGAAGGCTTTCGAGGTGCGGGTTTGCCGAGGTGCTCACGATTTCAATCGGTCCATCGAAGCGTGCTTCTACAAGGGCATCGACCGCGAGCGCGCTGAAGTTTGGCGCGTCGCTCCCGCCCATGAAAACGCCGATGCTGCGCACTCGCCGGGAGAATTCATATCGAGGAGCTTTTGCATAGGCGGGCGCGAGAAGAGCGTAGCGCGTTCCGCCAAGTATCCGGGGCTTCCCCACGATGCGCTCAGCGTATTTGGCGCCGTGATCGGCGGCGAGATTGTGATCCAGCAGCAAATCGGCATGGATTGCCCGGTCGGCGAGATCGTCGATCACCGCAATTCGGCAATTCAGCGCGTCGCGAACTCGATCATGCCACCGCGCGTCGAATGCATAGTGATCCACTACGAGCCAATCCGGGCCAAACTCCTCAAGCGAGCGGATGGTCTCATCAGCATCGCGATCCTGCGAAACCTTCGCCCAGGAGCTGTGAGGGATCGCTGGATCTGGCTCGAATGGTTCGTCTGCTGCGGGCAGGGTCACGGTCTGACTGAAACCGCGATCAGACACCATCTTTGCGCTTTGGATGCCCAGATCGCGCGTTACGAACCGCACGTCGGCTTTCAGGTTACGCAACGCTTGTGCCAGTGACAGGCATCGCTGGAGATGCCCAATACCCATCGCGATGGATGCATCAGCCCGAATGGCGATCCTCACGGGTTCTACTCCGCCGTCCCAAGCGCGCGAAAAAGCAATTCGGCGCGGTCCCAATCTTCAGGCGTATCGATATCGACAACGCGCGATGCCGGCAGCACGATTGCACGGCCATTGGAATGTATGTCGTCGCCTGCAAGCCAGGTCTCGGCAGCGCCCCAATAGAATTGACCGGCATCATAATGGCCCGGATCAAGGTCTTGCGTGCGCGTGGTTACGTGCTCCGGTTGAAAAGGAGAGAGACTGCCATCTTCGGCCCGCTTTAGCGCCCGCTGAATGGGAGAGGGGAATTCGGCGACCGGGAAGGTGTAGCCCCTGCCACTGTTCTGATCCAACAGGGCAAACGCATCAGAAATATCTGCGGTGCGAATAAAGGGCACGCCGGGATAGATGCAGCATACGTAAGCGACGCCCCATCCAAGCTTCCCGCATTCCTTGACGGCATGGGCGACAACGGGCACCGTCGGGGTGAAGTCGTCGGCGAGCTCTGGAGGACGTTCAAATGGCACTTCCGCTCCCAGCTCGCGGGCAATGCGTGCGATTTCGGGATCGTCTGTCGAGACCACGACGCTCTCAATCTCGGCGCAAGCCATCGCCGCCTCGATCGCAAAACCTATCATCGGTTTGCCCGCAAAGGCCTTTATACTCTTGCGCGGGATGCGTTTGCTGCCTCCGCGTGCCGGAATGATCGCGATGTTCATGCCGACACCGCCTTTGCAACCTCGTCAATGACGCGGGCTTGCTGATCGGGCGTGATCGTCGGGAACATGGGAATGCTGATCGCTTCGGAATAATAGCTTTCGGCATTGGGACACAGCCCCCGCTCAAACCCCAGGCGTCGATAGTAGGGCTGGAGATAGACCGGGATGTAGTGAAGGTTCACCCCGATCCCGGCATCGCGCAGATGATCGAAGACCGCGCGGTGTTTTTGCGCTGCCACCCGGATAACGTAGAGGTGCCAGGCGGATTGCGCATCAGGATGCTGCCACGGTGTCGCGACCGGCAATGCGGCAAAGCCTTGGTCATAAATGCGCGCGATTTCGCGGCGACGATCAATAAAGTCGGCCAGCCTGTCCATCTGGCTCAGACCGAGCGCGGCATTGATGTCGGTCATGCGATAATTGTAGCCCAGGCGGTGCTGCTCATAATACCAGGGGCCGGCATTGTCTTCTTCAAGCAAATCAGCGTCACGGGTGATGCCGTGGCTTCGGTCGAGCCGCATGAGCTCGGCAAGCTCGTCCGAGTTGGTCACTGCCATGCCGCCTTCGCCGGTCGTCACGATCTTGACCGGGTGGAAGCTGAACACTGCAATGTCGCTGTATTCGCACGCGCCCACCGGCTTGTCGCGATAGCTTCCCCCGACTGCGTGGGACGCGTCTTCGATGATCTTGACGCCATGCCTGCTGGCGGCGACGTGGATTGCGGCCATGTCGCATGATTGGCCGGTCAGATGCACCGGTATGATGACTTTGGGGAGGGTGCCCTTGCTTGCGGCTGCGTCGAGTTTTTCGGCAAGGCGCACTGGGCACATATTGTACGTCCGCTCATCGACATCGACGAAGTCGACGTCTGCCCCGCAATACAGCGCCGCATTCGAGCTTGCCACGAATGTGAGCGGGCTGGTCCAGACGCGGTCGCCCGGGCCTACGCCCAGCGCCATGCACGCAATGTGAAGGGCGCTGGTTGCGCTGTTGGCCGCGACCGCGTGGGCCGCGCCGCACACGCTGGCAACGCTCTGCTCAAACGCAGGCACCACCGGCCCCTGCGTCAGGAAATCGGACCTGAGAACATCGACGACAGCGTCTATATCAGCGTCGCTGATCGACTGGCGTCCATAAGGAATGAAGTCAGACATCACACCTGGTGCGTCGGATCGACATGCTGCCTGATCAGCTCGCGTATCTGTTCGACGTTCAGGAAATCAGGGTTGGTCCCGCTGTTGTAAGCAAATCCCGGCTCCACCGGAGTGCCGCCGCGCTTCTTCATGTAATCCTCGACATATTCGTCGCCGGTGCTTGGAAGGATTGCGTAATACGGGCCAAGGTCGACGGTGTTGAGGCTGTCACTGGTGGTGATCATTTCCTCGTGGATTTTCTCACCCGGCCTGATGCCGACGATCTTGATCTCGCATTCCGGGCCAATCGCCTCGGCAACGTCGGTGATGCGGTAGCTTGGGATCTTGGGCACGAAAATCTCGCCGCCCATCGCGTTTTCCAGCGCCCACAGGACCATGTCCACGCCTTCTTCGAGGCTGATGTTAAAGCGCGTCATGGTAGGGTCTGTAATCGGGAATACCCCGCTTTCCCGCTTGTTCAGGAAGAACGGAACAACCGAGCCACGGCTTCCGATCACATTGCCATAACGCACCACCGACAAGCGCAGATCACGCGCACCGCGTATGTTGTTTGCAGCGGTGAAGATCTTGTCCGAGCACAGCTTTGTCGCGCCATACAGATTGATCGGAGCCGCCGCTTTATCAGTCGATAGCGCCACGACATTCGTAACGCCGGTATCGAGGCAGCTCTCGATCACATTCTGCGCGCCAAGGACATTGGTCTTGATGCATTCGAACGGGTTGTACTCGGCTGCCGGAACCTGCTTCAGCGCGGCGGCGTGGACGACAATGTCGATCCCTTCTAGCGCGCGGCGAAGACGGTCCTGATCACGAATGTCGCCGATGAAGTAACGCAGCGCAGGGTTTTCCTGTGGCGAGAATTCCTGTGCCATTTCATACTGTTTCAGCTCATCGCGCGAATAGATCACGAGGCGGCGCACACCGGGGTATTTCTTGAGCACGGTACGGACGAAAGCGCGGCCAAACGAGCCGGTCCCTCCGGTCACCAGAATGCTTTTGTTATCCAACAAAGGACTTCGCTCCTTTTTGCAGGTTTACGTATCGAAGGATTACGAGCACCCCGCTGATAATGAATGTCACACCGAATGACACCGCCGTCGCCAGCATAATACCCCGAATTCCCATGGTCTGCGCCCATGCCAGGCTGAGCCAGATATTGATGCCGATTGTAAGCGCACTGAACGCAGACATCATCTCAATACGCTTGTCGAAATGGAGGAATTTCATGTTGTGCATGAAGAAACCCTGCAAAACGATCGCGAGCATGATGTATTTGAGCAGCGGGATTGCGGTGTGGAATGCCTCGCCCAGTATGATGGGAGCGAAGACGAGCGCGAAGAAATAGAATGCGGCAGCGGCGATTGCGGCAAGCGCGAAATAAAGCACCGATACGGAAGCAACTTCCTGCAGACCGTCCTGCTGAGCGACTTTGAGCTTGCGAAACAGCCACGGGGTCCAGGCCATGACAAAGCTGAAATTGACCATCCAGAAGGCCGAGGCGAACAGGGCTGCAACGCCGTACATCGCGCTCGCCTCCACTCCAAGGAAGTGCGCTGCAATGACCTTGTCGGTGGTGCCAACGACCATCACCACCGCGCCTGCGGGCCAGTACAGGACGCCGAACGAGGCTATATTGCGATAGAAAGAGCGCTGAGGAACGCGGAAAAGGGTGGGCAGGGTGAAGCCGAGCGAGCGCAGCGAATAGATCGATGCACAAGCCATGCCCAGCATCCGGCCCAGAACCACACCGCGCCAGTCCCAGCCCGACATCAGGAACGCCACGATAAAAACCATGCTCAACACCGCCTGGATCAGCTGCGTTGCAAGAAATTCCTTGCGGCGGTTGTGGAACTGCTGGAGCGCCAGGACCATGTAGAACACTTCGTACAGAAGCGCTGCGACGACGATACTGACCAGCCAGGCCTGCGGAAACTTGGTCGCGGTTTCGATGAAGTCGCCGAACACCACCGTCACCAACGAAACGAAAAGCGCCAGCACCACCATCACGAACAGGGCAGTGTGGGTGAACTGATCGAGCTCTTTCTGTTCAAAATCGAGGAACCGCATGCGGATCGCATCTTGCGTCGTCAGGCCCACGATCGGGCGCATGAAGGTCGCGTAGGTGACGAACAGCACCCAGACACCGTAGCCGGTAGGATCAAGCATGCGTGTGAGAATTGGGGCGAGCAGCAACGGCACGAGCGCCTCGATGCTGTTCGCAAACGCATAAAAGAGAGACTGCAACGCCAGGAACTTCTTGGCATTCAATCTGAGTAATTTTTGAATCATCAGCCGCTCTTGTGCCCTGTTCCCCGTTCGCACTCGCATTCGGCCAGTGCTTGATAACTCGTAAACCTAAATTGTTAACGATTGCCTGAGATAAGCACATTCATTCTCAGCCGGTACATCCGGTTGGTCTTCGAGCAATAACGGTTTTCGGGGTAGATCAGAGTGGCTTTCAAAGCGGTAAAACTCGACCAGTCATTCCAGCAAGATACGCATAAATCCGGGGGGGCTTCTTTCGAAGGCGTGGTCGAGGGCGCATTCGCTGACGAGCCACTTTCGAGCCAGACTGCTTCGCCTGCGCACGATCTGAACGATCGGTATGATCTTGCCACCGCCCTGGGCGTAGTGCGCGCCATGGAAACCTCCGCCAGTCGCGCCGCTGTGTATGAAGAAATCAAGGCGAAAAACCCGGTCTACAGGCTTGTCGACAAACTGTACCGGGTGGCCGGAACGCAGGTTTTTCAGCCGCTGATCCTGTTCGCCTACATGCTCAAATGCGTGGTCTCGCTTGGCCCGTTCGGTGATAACAGCGCCGAAGCGGCAGCGATCTCGAATTTTCCGAACGAGCACAAGACAATCGCGAGAGTAACGGCGCTTGTGCCCGATGTGGCCATTCAGCGGATCACGATTGCGCGCGGCCACATCTTCTCGGTGGGCCAGATCGGTGCAGCCTTCAAAATGATTGCAGCGCTGCCGCGTCTTTGGTCATTCCTCAGAGTGCTGGTGCGCCATCACAGCTTCATGCCATCGGCCAGGATCGCCAGCGCGCTGGCTTTCTACATGCGCTTTTCGCGCTACTTCGCGAAGAGCCCGCAGATCAAGTCGGCTATCGTAGCGAGCAATTACAGTCCCGAGGCAGTCGGCATGGCTGCAGCCGCTCATCGGCATGGGCGACGGGTCATTTATTCCAACCATGCACCAGTCCCCGCCAACGGAGCCTTCGTGCCACCGGTGCTGGCGGACTGCGCGCTGTTTTACGGTGAGAAGATCACTCAGACATATCAGCGCCGCTCGCGTTGCAGCGCCGAGGTTGGCTTGATCGGGCAACCGGGAACGGCTGGCGAGATGCAGTGGCGCGATGCGGTCGAGACTATAGGGATATTCCTGACCGCAGGAACCAGAGCCGATGTGCTTCAAAGCCTTGTCGCGACAATTCGCGTGGACCTGCCCACGGCCCGCATAATCGTGCGCCAGCATCCGGTAACGCTCCTGAAAACCGATTTCTCGCGGATCGGCATCGACGATCCCCTGACAGAGCTCACGATTGGCAATCCGCTCGATGATGAAATCGCAGCGTGTGACCTCGTCATCTGCGGAAATAGTGGCGTTGCGATGAATGTTCTGAGTGGCGGGCGACCTGTCGCCTATCTGTCGAGCCTTGATGGGTTCAAATTCGACGCCAACGGCTTCGTCGAGAGCCGGCTTGTCACAGCGGTTCCATGGTGGACCGACGATATCTACGACAGGCTCAAGGGCTTCTACAGCGCTCCGGGCTGGCGCAGCGTCATGCAAAGCTATGACGCATCCTACGGAGCGGACATTGCGAGATTGCGCGAGGATGCCGTCGATGTGCTGATGCGGCATCTTCGGCCCGAAGCCGATGACGTTGTGCCTGACGGATCGACAGTCGATCAGCGCAAGGTCGCCTGACCGCGCTCCAAAACGCTTTCCAATCGCCCGTTGATTGAATACGGGCCGCGCATGAGTCCAATAGAGCGCAGCGGCGTTGCCATCGCCGTCGCAGGTTTTGCCATCCTTTCGGTTGGCGATGCGGTTGTGAAAAGCATGGCAAGTGAATGGCCCGCTTTCGCGGTCGCAGCCCTGCGTTTCAGCCTTGGCGCCCTGGGACTGTCCGCCCTACTTTGGCGCAGCGAAGGGCCAGCAGCTTTCGTCCCACAAAATTGGGGACTGCAGATTGCACGAGGGACATGTCTTGCGCTTGCCTCGGTCTGCTTCTTTTCCGCGATTTACATCATGCCGCTGGCTGAGGCGATGGCGATCGGCTTTCTTTCGCCGATCCTGACCCAAATCCTGGCCGGGCTTTTCCTCGGAGAGAAGGTGCGGCCCAAGGTCTATTTCATTTCTCTCATCTCGCTTGCAGGAGTGGTCATCATCCTGCGTCCCAATCTCGCCTTGCTGGGATGGGCGGCGCTGCTGCCGCTTGTTTCCGCGATTTTCTTTGCAACGATGATGGTACTCAACCGGGTCAGCGCAGGGCAGGGCAGTGCGCTTTCGGCTCAGGTTTTCGTGGCGGGCTTTTGCGCCCCGATCCTGATCGTCGGCGCAGCGGCAGCGCAGATTTCGGGCGTTCCGGAGCTACAGTTCGGCTGGCCGAGTTGGGACGTCGTGGCCCGCTGCATCTTTGTCGCGATCACGGCCAGCACCGCTCATTGGCTCGCCTATATCGGGACGACGCGCGCAGGCGCGGCGCAGGTTGCGCCCGCGATCTACGTTCAGATGCTGGTGGCAGTGTCGCTCGGCTGGGCGATTTTCGGGGACGTTCCCGATTACTACACCCTCCTCGGCGCTGGCCTGATCATCTCTGCGGGGCTTTACCTGTGGCGCGATGGATTGAAACCGAGCGGCAAACTGGCTTCGGCTGGCGAGAAA
This sequence comes from Erythrobacter sp. KY5, assembly GCF_003264115.1. NCBI lineage: Bacteria > Pseudomonadati > Pseudomonadota > Alphaproteobacteria > Sphingomonadales > Erythrobacteraceae > Erythrobacter > Erythrobacter sp. KY5. The sequence continues at coordinate 1,468,174 of NZ_CP021912.1, forward strand.
GTCTAAGCGCGGCTCCGGAACGGCTTCCTTCAAGCTTTATTCAACCTTAGACGGTCAACGCGTGAGCCCATCGGGCATCAAATTCAAAAGGGAACGGCAATTTTATGTGCGGCATTATCGGCATCGTAAGCTCCGAAGAGGTTTCCGACCGGCTTGTCGATGGACTGAGGCGCATGGAATATCGCGGCTATGACAGCGCCGGGATCTGTACTCTTCACGATGGCATGATGATCCGTCGCCGCGCTGAAGGTAAGCTCAACAACCTTATCGAAGTCCTCAAGGACAACCCCGCCCAAGGCACCACCGGCATCGCACATACGCGCTGGGCAACCCATGGAGCGCCGACCTCCTCGAACGCTCACCCGCACGCGACGGGCGAGGTTGCGATCGTCCACAACGGGATCATCGAAAACTTCAAGGAACTGCGCGCCGAGATGGCCGAAGCTGGCAGGGTCTTCGAAAGTGAGACCGACAGTGAAGTGGTCGCTCATTTGATTTCCCACCAGATCGAGCGCGGTCTTGACCCGCTCGACGCCGTTCGCGAAGTCTTGCCGCGTCTGCGCGGCGCGTTCGCACTGGCAATCACATTCCGCCAATACCCCGATTTTCTGGTCGGCGCCCGGCTCGGCTCACCGCTAGTCGTGGGATATGGCGAGGAAGAGATGTTTCTCGGCTCGGACGCGCTGGCTCTCGCCCCGCTGACGCAGCGCATTTCCTATCTGAAGGAAGGCGACTGGGTCGTGGTTGGTCGCACCAGCGCGCAGGTTTTTGACCGGGAGGGCAACCCGGTCGAGCGCGAAATCCAGACGTCGGGCGCTTCAGCTGCCGCTACCGAGAAGGGCAATTATCGCCACTTCATGCAGAAAGAGATCTTCGAGCAACCCACCGTGGTTGCTCAGACGCTCGGTTCGTATCTGCGCCGCGAAGATGCCTCTGTCGCCCTGCCGCAATTCGACGTCGATATTTCCGAGATCAGGCGCCTCACCATCGTCGCCTGTGGTACATCCTTCTACGCTGGACTCGTTGCGAAATACTGGTTCGAAAAGTTCGCCCGCGTGCCCGTCGATATCGATGTCGCGTCTGAATTCCGCTACCGCGAACCGGTGCTTGAAGACGGAGGCCTTGCGCTCTTCATCTCGCAAAGCGGGGAGACGGCGGACACGCTCGCAGCGCTGAGGCACTGCAAGGAGAATGGCCAGATTATCGCAGTGGTCGTCAACGTGCCGACCAGCACGATGGCGCGCGAGGCCGATATTCTCCTTCCCACCCATGCAGGCCCCGAAATCGGTGTCGCCTCAACCAAGGCTTTCACCTGCCAGCTTGCAGTTCTTGCAGCGCTCGCCGCTCATATGGCGGTCAAGAAGGGGCGCATCTCGCGCGAAGAGGAGCGCGAAATCGTCAATCATCTGCTTGAAGCGCCCGCATGTCTCAACGCAGCGCTCGACCATGATGACGATATCGCCGCCATGGCACCGCTGATCGCACCAGCGCGAGACGTGCTTTATCTGGGGCGCGGACAGGATTATCCGCTCGCGCTCGAAGGTGCGTTAAAGCTCAAGGAAATCAGCTACATTCACGCCGAAGGTTACGCTTCGGGAGAGATGAAGCACGGCCCGATCGCTCTCATCGATGACGAGGTTCCGGTGGTCGTGATCGCTCCGTCAGGCCCGCTTTTCGAAAAGACGGTTTCGAACATGGAGGAAGTGCGCGCCCGCGGGGGCAAAGTCGTCCTGATTTCCGATGCGAAGGGCATTGCGGAGGCGGGCGAGGGGTGCCTTGCAACGATCGAAATGCCGGTTGTGCACCCTCTGATCGCGCCGCTCGTCTATGCTATCCCCGTTCAACTGCTCGCTTATCACGTGGCAGTTGTTAAGGGTACCGACGTCGATCAACCCCGGAACCTGGCGAAGTCGGTTACCGTCGAGTAGCCTTTATCATCAGACATTTGCTGCATGGCGATGGAAGCTTTTTCCTTACCACACTGCGCAAACTTTACCCCGCCATAACCTTTCGGGGTTAACTCACGTGACCGTGAGCGATCGTAATAAACTTCCACAGACGGTAATCGAGCAGGATTTTTCGATTGCCGCGGTGTTCGGCCTTTCCCAGAAGGGACAGGTGGACTGGTCGCGGCTGCGCGGTCTTCGGGAAGCCGGCATTGAAAAGCTCACATTTTATCGGGCCTTTACGAACGCCGCGCTCGGTATTTTCGTAGCCCAGATGTACGCGGACTCGGTCGGCCACTTCATAGTGGGTTTCTGGTTCGCAACGCTCATCGCGATCCAGCTCTACGGAGCCTCCCGGGAGCGCCAGCATTCACGCACCGGCGACGGCGCGGTCCGCTCACCGTTCGGCTGGCACATGGTTTTCACGGTCGCCTGCGGATTTTTGTGGAGCGTTCCGTTCGTCTTTTTCTCGCAAATGGGCACGGCGGAGGAGGCATCGGCGCTTCTCGTGGTCGCGGCCTTGCTCATGGCGCTGAGCGTGTATTTCTTCGTAAGTCCGCCGCTCAACATCCTTGCCTATACGCTGCTGCTCGGCATCGGCGCCGCCATACCCTATGCGGTGTCTGGCGAATGGACTGTTGTCGGCGCGATCACGCTGTTCGAGATCGCTACGATCCTTGGCACGTTCGAAGTCGGTCGAAGCTACCTCGCAACCCGCCTCGCCGAAGATGCCATTGCCGAAAAGGAAGAGGTAGTCTCGCTCCTCCTGCGCGAATTCGAAGAGAACGAAGCAGACTGGCTTTGGGAAGTTGATACGCGTCGCAGGCTTCGTTCGGTCAGCCCGCGTTTTGCCTTTGCTCTCAACGGTGCCGAGCGCGACGTCGAAGGCCAGCCGCTGCTTGAATTGATCGCCGGCGACACGTGGGAAAGCGGCAAGTTCGCGCCAAGCCTACATGAACTCGCCGACAAGCTGCGCAACAAGGAGAATTTCTCCAACCTGATCGTGCAGGTTTCGATCAAGGGCGAGGAACGGTGGTGGGAATTGTCGGGCACGCCCATGCGCGACGACCGAGGCAAATTTACGGGCTTTCGCGGCGTTGGCTCGGACGTCACTGCGCAACGCGAGTCGAGCGAGAAGATCGCCTACCTTGCGCGCTATGACACGCTCACGTCCTTGCCAAACCGCCTGATGCTCACCGAAGCGCTGAGCGATGCGCTTGACTACGCAAATCAGTGGCGCACGCGTTGTGCGTTGCTGATGGTGGATCTGGATCGCTTCAAGGCGGTGAACGATTCCCTCGGCCATATCACTGGTGACAAGATGCTCGCGCAGGTTTCTGCCCGGCTCGAGGCTCTGATGAGCGAAAACGCCATGGTCGGACGACTGGGTGGAGACGAATTTGCGGTCGTCATTCGCGACGCGAGCGATCTCGACTTCATGCGTCAACTCGCGCTGCGCATCATCCAATCTCTGTCGGAACCTTACCAGGTCGACAATCACACGCTCTACGTCGGTGCCAGCGTGGGCTCCGCCATCGGTCCGCGCGACGGCAAGACCGTCGAAGAAATCATGCGCAATGCCGACCTTGCGCTCTATCGCGCAAAGGATGTCGGCGGCGGCGAGCACTGCCGGTTCGAGCCCGTGCTTCACGCATCCGCCGAAGAGCGCCGCCAGCTTGAATCAAGCCTGCGCAAGGCGCTCGGCCTCGACGAATTCGTGCTTCACTATCAACCGGTGGTCGATGCTCGCAGCGAAAACATCGTGAGCTTCGAAGCGCTGGTGCGGTGGAATTCCAGCGAACATGGCTTCGTGAGCCCCGGCAAGTTCATCCCACTGGCAGAAGACACTCGCCTCATCGTTCCGATCGGCAAGTGGGTGCTTCGTCAGGCCTGTTTTGAAGCGCGCAACTGGCCCGACCACGTGAAGGTCAATGTCAACGTATCGCCCGAGCAGTTGCTCGAACCCGATTTCCATCAGGAAGTCGTCGACGCTCTCGCGGCAAGCGGCCTGCGTCCAGAACGGCTGGAAATCGAAGTTACCGAGAGCATCTTCCTGCGCGATGCCAGCATTGCGCGCAACGCGCTGGAACAGGCGATGGCGCTGGGCTGCTCGATTGCGCTCGATGATTTCGGGACTGGCTATTCGTCGCTCGGCTATCTGCGCAAGCTGCGCTTCTCGACGATCAAGGTCGACCGGACCTTCGTCCAGGGCGCCGCCCAGGGTGCGAATGAGAGCCTTGCCATCATCAACGCGGTGGTCGCGATGGCCAAGAGCCTTGAAATGACCACGACCGCAGAAGGCGTCGAGGATGCAGAGCAGGCCGAATTGATCCGCAACCTTGGCTGCGACAAGATCCAGGGTTTCTACTTTGGTCGCCCGATGTCGCGTGAAGAGGCGCTACGCCTCTTCTCGGTCAAGAAGGAACGCAATGCGCGACTGAGAGCCTGACGGATTTCGCCGACTGCGCAGCGCGCTGAACGTCTTTACGCGCTGATGAGGCTGTCGATCAGATTGCTGAAGATCCTGCGCCCGTCACTGCCGCCCATTGAAGCATGTGCAGCAGGCTCCATCGCGCGTTCAGGGTGCGGCATCATGCCAAGCACTCTGCCATTGGCGCTAAGAACGCCGGCGATATCGCGGCGAGAGCCGTTGGGATTGTCGGTGTAGCGAAAGGCAATGCGGTCCTCGGCCTCCAGCGCGTCAAGCGTCGCTTCATCGGCGAAGTAATTGCCATCGTGATGTGCGACCGGCACGCGCAGCCGCTCACCGGGCTTGAAGCCGGAGGTGAACGGCGAGGCGGTGTTTGCCACTTCAAGTTCGACTGTCTTGCAGACAAAGCGCTGCGCCGCATTGCGCATCAGCGCGCCGGGCAACAGGCCGCTTTCGGTCAGCACCTGAAAGCCGTTGCACACACCAAGCACAGGGACGCCGCGCTCCGCTGCTGCGACGACCGCTTTCAGGATGGGGCTCTTGGCCGCCATTGCGCCTGAGCGCAGATAGTCGCCATAGGAAAAGCCACCCGGAAGCGCGATCAGGTCGAGGCGGTCGGGCAATTCTGCATCGCCGTGCCAGACGCGAAGCGCCTCCTCGCCCGATACGTCCTTGAGCGCCACGGCCATGTCGCGGTCGCAATTCGATCCGGGAAATGTGATTACCGCTGCGCGCAATGCCATCAGGCTGGCTCCCCGGCAGGCGTGAGCTTCTCGATGGCGAAGTTTTCGATCACCATGTTGGCCAACAGTTTCTCGCACATCCGGTTCAACGCCTCGTCGCTGGTATCATCCGCGACTTCCAGTTCGATCATGCGACCGATGCGCACATCCTCGACACCGTCGAAGCCAAGGCTTTCAAGCGAGTGATGGACGGCGCGGCCCTGCGGATCGAGCACGCCGGGCTTGAGGCGAACGAGGATGCGAACTTTCATGAATGAGTGTCCCGAGATTGATTGGCGTTGCGCTGCGATGCCTATAGCGCCTGCGAGCGCTGGCGCAACAAACTGAACAGCGACAATCACCCGACCGGGCACCAAAGACTGGGCGCAGTTGCGAAGTCTCGGTCAAAAGCCTGTCACAAACTGTAACCCAGTCGCAACAATCGCCTCCAGAACCGCCGCAAACGCCCGGATTTGCGCTGTGCAACGCGGCTGACATCTCGCTCGAATCGGCCAAATCTGTAAGGGCAAGCCTCGTTAATCCTCCCAAGCCACGCAAACATGAGGCTCAATCATGTCCACCCATATCTGCAATGCGCGCACATTCTGGGCGTGTTCTACCGCTATCTCGGCAGCAGCCATGCTCGCCGCCGCACCTGCCGCCGCGCAGGATAACGAAACCGATGAGGGTGCATCTGAAGGCCAGCTCGGCTCGATCATCGTCACCGCCAACCGCCGCGAGGAAAACCTTCAGGACGTCGCGATCTCGGCTGACGTTCTCGGGCAAGAGCGGATCGACAACATCTTTGCGTCGGCCGCAGACACGACTGCGCTGGCAGGAACCGTTCCCGGCCTCAACGTCGAAAGCTCGAACGGACGCGTCGCACCGCGCTTCTACATTCGCGGCCTCGGAAACACCGATTTTGACCTTGCGGCATCGCAGCCGGTTTCGGTCATCATGGACGACATCGTCCTTGAGAACGTGACGCTCAAGAGTTTCCCGATTTTCGACGTGGAGCGGATCGAAGTCCTTCGCGGGCCGCAGGGCACGCTGTTCGGCCGCAACACCCCGGCTGGCATCGTCAAGATCGACACCGTCAAGCCGAGCACGACCGACACCAGCGTCAACGTCGGCCTTTCGGGCGGTTCGTTCGGCACGATCACCGGTCAGGCTGCCGTTGGCGCACCGATCATCGACGACACGCTTGGTGTCCGTGTCTCCACCCAGCTCCAGCGTCGCAGCGACTGGATCGACAACGGCTTTACCGGCGAGGAAAACGTCCTTGGCGGTTACACCGATTTCGCGATCCGTGGTCAGCTCCTGCTGACACCGGATGAAGCCAACCGTTTCTCGATGCTGGCATCGGTACAGTTCCGCGATCTCGACGGCAGTTCGACCTTCTTCCGCGCCAACGCCATCGACGTGGGCGACAACGACCTGCGTGACGATTTCGACCGTCAAACCGTGTTCTACGATGGTGGTGGCGGCAACGAGGCCAATTACCAGCAGTTCGGCGCGTCGCTGAAGATGGATTACGAGTTCGACGGTGCTACGTTGACTTCGATCACCGGCTATTACGAAAGCGACGGATCGAGCCGTGGCGACGTCGATGGCGGCAACCTCGTTACCGGCCCGGGCTTCATTCCGTTCCCGTCGGACACGCAGGATTCGATCGATCTGCAGCAGTACACGCAGGAAATCCGTCTCGCCTCGAATGGCGACGGCCCGCTTAGCTGGCAGGTCGGCGGCTTCTATTTCGACAGCGACTTCGACGTGACCACGGTTGGCTTCACCTTCCCGCCGCCGGTCACCGTCAACCACACAAACGAAGCATGGGCTGTCTTTGGCCAGCTTTCATATCAGCTGACCGAGATGCTGCGCGTCACCGGCGGCCTTCGCTACACCGATGACGAGAAGGACTTCTTCGTCGTTTCGGGCGCTGCTCCGCAGCCGGTTTCGGTTCAGGATGACAACATCGACTGGGACATCAGCCTGTTCGCTGACCTGTCGGACGACACCAGCATCTATGGCCGCGTCGCGAATGCGTTCCGCGCTCCGACCATTCAGGGCCGTGACGTTGCCTTCTTCAACCCGCCGAGCACCGCCGGGAGCGAAGACATCACCAGCTTCGAAGTCGGCTTCAAGAGCGAGCTTGCTGACCGCCGCGTCCGCATCAACGGCGCGGTGTTCTACTACACCGTCAACGATCCGCAGTTCACTGCGGTCGGCGGCGCGGGCAACCTTGTTCAGCTGATCAACGCAAACGAAGGCGAGGCTTACGGCTTCGAACTCGACACCGCGTTCCAGATCACGCCTGACTTCGTCGTCACTCTGGGCGTTGCGTACAACGACACCGAGATTCAGGACCCGAACCTCGAAGTCGGCACCTGCGCACAGTGCACCGTCACCGACCCGACCCGCACGATTCCGGGCGCATTTGGCCCGGTGACATTCGCGAACGTGGACGGGAACCCGTTCCCCAACGCGCCTGAATGGAGCGGCGACTTCACCGCCGAATACACGCTGCCCGTCGGTGCGAATGACGAATTCTTCGTCTTCACCGACTGGGTGGTCCTCGGCGAGACGAACTTCCTGCTCTACGAAAGCCTCGAATTCAACGCCGACAGCCGCATCGAAGGCGGTCTTCGCATCGGCTATCGCGGTAATGGCGGCGAATACGAAGTCTCGGCCTTTGCGCGTAACATCACCAACGAGGTGAACGTTCTGGGCGTGGTCGATTTCAACAACAACACCGCATTCGTGAACGAACCGCGCGTGTTTGGGGTTGCAGTCAACTTCAACTACTAAGTATCAGATTGAACTGGGTCCGGTTGCTCACTTCGGGAGGCAATCGGAACTGAAACAAGGAGAACCGGCAGGAGGCGACCTGCCGGTTCTTTTTGTTTGTGAGCGGTTCAGCGCTGGATCACGCGGGCGGGCGGGGCCTGCCGCATCGTGCTGAGGTCAACAGGTGGGCGCGTGATGCCAGTCACTTTCGGCAGAACGAGAAATTCCACCGCATCCTCTGGCGAGAGGTACTGCGCAGCGGCGGTCTGCAAGTCCTCAGCCGTCACCGCTTTCAGCAATTCGGGGCTCTCGAACCAGCGGCCCAGCCTGTCGGCCTGGCTTTGCGCGCGGTCCGCCAGGTTCATCCAGCCACCCAGGCTCTTGAGCGCATTGTCGTAAGCCTCAAGCATGGGCTTTCGCGCCCGTTCGATCAGGTCGGGGTCGATCCTGCCTTCGCGGAAATCTGAAAGAAGTTCGCGAAACACGCCGCGTACGGTTTCGAGCTCGCTCGCCCCGACCGGTGCGAACAGGGTGAAGGTGCCATAGCCGGGATAGACGTTGCTTGTGAAACTTGTGGCCTGCGTCGAATAGGCCTGCCCCAGATCTTCACGCAGTCGGTCTGTAAGCGCGATCCGCATTGCCCGTGCAAGCAACTGAAGCTCGATTGTTTCGGTATGGTCGCTGTCGTCGCGCGTGGGCCAGATCATGCGCACCCATGCCTGATCCTCTTCGCCGCTATGGCGCACGACCTTCTCGCCGCGGTCCTCGGTAAAGGTTCGGGTCCGCGCAGCCTCGCGCGGTTGGAAGTCGATTTCGCGAGGGGGCAGGGCGCCAAGCGTCGATGCGACGCTCGCAATGGCGGCATCTTCGTCGATATCGCCGACCAGCGCGACTTCGATTGCGCCGTTTTCGAACCGGTCTGAGATCACGTTTGCCAGCTGGTCATAGTCCTTGGCGAAAAACGCCTCGCGGCTTTGCAGACTGAAGCGCGGGTCGCCATCCGACAGGATTTTTCCGCTGACCTCTCCATAAGCGCTTGCCGGGGTCGATCCCATCGCATCGAAGAAGTTGTCGATGTTCCGCCTGAACTGGTCGATGCCTTCCGGGCGGTAGCCGGGGTCTGTGATTCCCGCGGCGACCAGCTGCAACTGCAATTCAAGGTCGCGCGGCGTCGTCCCGCCTGCAAAGCTGAAAGTATCCGAGCCTGCCGCGACGTTGAGCCTGACGCTGCGCCCGGCAAGGATGGTCTGCAATTCATCGCGGCTGTGCTGCCCAAGGCCGCCAAGAGGGAGCGAGGTGACCAGATAGGTCGCAAGCGGGTCTTCACGCGTGTTCAGCAGGCTCCCCCCGTCGAGCAGCACGCGAAAGCTCACCCGATCCTCGCGGATATCGGTCTGTTTGATCGTCAGGCGCACGCCATTGTCAAAGGTGACGTAACGAAAGCCGAAACGATCATCGCGCGTGTCCGACACGATAGTTCCGGGCTCGCCAAAGTCGGTGTATGCGAACTGCGCAGAGCCCGTGTCGGCAGGCGCCGCAATCGGCAGGGCCATCGCTTCGACAAATGCCGCGCGCAGCGCCGCTTCGCCGCCTTCTGGCGCGGTTCGTCCCTGAAACCGGATGAGCGGATCGTCGATCGGCAAAAGGTCTGCCTTGAGTAAGGCGAAAACGTCTTCCGGAGTTATCCCTTCAACGGTCTGGTTGAACCGGACGAGCGCGTCCTCGGGTAAGGTCGGGACGACGTCGTCGGCGACAAGCCTGAGTGCCGAGCCCACGAAAAAGCCATTCGCCCGCGTTTCAGCGCCAGCGACCTGGTTCTCAATCGCGGTGCGGCCATTGGCGACCTGTTCGTCGACCTCGGCCTGTGTGAAGCCGTAGGCCAGCGCCTGATTGACCTCGCGCACGGCAGCGAGCAGGCCGTCGCGCCATTGGCCGTTTTCGGTCGAGATCGTGATAGAGTTTGTGCGCGCGTCCTCAAATATCTCGCCCATGCTGAACCGCGCGCCGGAGAAGGGTGCATCCTCCTGCCGTGTAAGGCGCGACAGACGCCTCGCAATGATGTTCATCCCGATGGAGCGCAGCAAATTCTCGCGCCGCGTGGCCAGCGTGTCGGGTCGGTCAATCCACGGGCCAAGCGCGGTGATGGTAACCGATTCCGAAAGCGCAGGGTCGATGTAGATATCGGTTTCACCGCGACGTGTGATGTCGACCGGTCCGGCCTCCGGCTCGACCGGTGCGGGTGCGGGGGCCCAGTCGGAGAAACGCTCCCGGATAGCGGCTTCCATCACTTCGACCGGGAAGTCCCCGACAATCACCAGAACGGTGTTGCTGGGCGTGTAGGTGCGCTCGTACAGGCTCCTCAATTGCGCTGCGCTCGCGTTTTCGAGCGCCTCCAGGGTGCCGATGGGCAGGCGTTCGATGAAACGCGCGCCCGGCGCCACGAACTCAAGGCCGTCCTCGCGCGCTTTTTGGGCGAAATTGCGCCTGTCGCGTCTCTCTGAAAGGACGACGCCGCGCTCGCGCTCAACCGCATCTTCGGCGATGGTCAGTTCGCTTGCTGTCTCACGCATCAGCATCAAAGCAGTGCCCAGCAGATCCTCGTCATTGCGAGGCAGGTTGAGCATGTAGGTGATCGCGTCGAAGCCGGTCGACGCATTCGTATCTGCGCCAAACGCAAGCCCCTCGCGTTCGAGCAGCGCGATCATCTCGCCCTCGGGAATGCCCTTCGATCCGTTGAAGGCCATGTGCTCAAGATAATGCGAAAGCCCGCGCTCGGCTTCGTTTTCAGCCAGCGAGCCGGAATCGATCCTCATGCGCACCATCGCGGTTCCCTCTGGCGTCGCATTTTCGCGCAAGATGTAGCGCATGCCATTTTCGAGCACCCCAAAGGTGTAGCCCGGATCGACCGGGATATCGCTCTGTTCAAAATACCATGTCGGCTCCCCCGAGTATTCCACTGAGGGGGCAGCATCCTGCGCGGCAAGAGTGCTGGTGAGAGCGATGTTGGGAAGGGCAAGCAGGAGGCCGGCAGCGAAAGCGCGCGTCGGAAAATTCATAAGCGGGGAAGTGTCCTAAAGTCTCATGGATAAATCGGAAGGTCGCCGCGCCTACCCGGCGGTGTCGCGGGCGAGTGCATCGGGATCGTCCAGCGCTTCGCGGATCAACACGAAATTGACAGGGAAGGGGAAGGTGGCGACGCGAACGTCGAGGTTGCCATCATCGCGAAGGGTCATGACGGTGTCGCCGTTCAAAAGGATATCGCGACTAAGATATTCGCCGTTCTCGCCCTTGCGCACGTTGATCGCCACGACTTGTTCGGGCTCCACGCGGAAAAGCAGCGCATGGTTCCAGCCATCGACCGCAAAGGCGCGGCCACGCTCTATCCTGAGGCGTTTGTCGTTGGTGGAAATGCGCCAGACCCCGTCAATCGCGAGCGGCGCGCCGAGGTCCACCGCATAGCGATCAGGCAGCGCCGCGCCGAGCGATATGATCCACGGTTTCTCGCTCTCGATCTCGCCTCCGGTGGCTGTCGGGTCCAGCAATTGCGCAATATTGGCCTCGGCAAAACGGGCGTAAGCGCCATCCGGGAATTGTTCTTTGTAGGCGCGGTAGGATTGCACCGTGTCGGTGCGCGCAGCGGATAGCCATGCCTGCTCGTCCAATGCGGCGGTGTCGGTGCTTTCGATGCCCCGCGTGGAGGAGAGCGCGTCGGTGGCATCAGCGAAATTCACCAGCGGCGCGGTGTTTGCTCCTGGCGCCTCGTCTTCGGAATAGAGCCCGGTCAGCCACGCCATCTGTGTGTCGGGCCCCTCGACAAGGAATAGCGGCCTGCCGGTCATCGACGCGGAGATGAAAGGCCGCTGTTCGCCATCGGTCGCGGCCAGCACATCGTCTCGCACCATTCCGCCGAGCAATTGCACCGGCAATCCGGGCTGCACGATCCGGCGTGCCAGCGCGAGCGCAAAGGGCGAGTTGCCGCCAGCCCCGTCGAACGCGAAATTGCCCGGCGCGGCGGCATAGATCACCAGCATGTCGTCGACCTCAAGCGGGGCAAGGCCGCGTGAGACGCTGCGATTGTCGTCGGTCCAGCGCACGGCGAAGGGGTTGTTGCGGCACGCATCGAGTACCGCGATCCTGAGCTTGGCGCCCTCGATCGTGTCGAGGACCCTGCCAAACTCGACCGCTTCGAACGGCAGGTCCTTTTCGGCGTTGAGAGCCGCATCGACGGGGAGCAACCAGTTGGTGCCTTTGCTCTCGACCCCATGCCCTGCGTAATAGACCAGAGCCGTCTGCGCTCCGTCAGCCTTCTGGCGAAAGGTGCGAAGCTGGTTCATGAATTCAGGGCGCGCGACGTTCGAGGCAAGCTCAACCGTGTCGAACCCCGCCTCGCGCAGTGCCCCGGCGATCAACCCGGCATCACGTCCGGGATTGGCAAGCTGCGAGGTGTGTTCGTAATCCGAATTGGCGATGACAAGCGCGACTTTCTGCGCGCTCGCGGCGGCAGGCAGTGCGAGCAGGAATGCGGCCCAAGCAAATGTCAGTAATGGATGCGCCCATCTCCCCATGCAGGTGAGAATACGCGCTCTTCAGATCAGGTCCAGTCTAATCGGGTCGCAGGTCCGCAAGGGCCCACATCCACCGCCACTACTTCTTGACAGGAGGCGTTCCGCGCAGGCGCGAGCGGTGGCTGGAAAGGTCGAACACTTCGCCCGGACCGTTGTCTTCCTGTTGCAGGAGGCCGAGACGGCGAGCGACCTCGCGATAGGCTTCTTCTTCACCGCCAAGATCGCGGCGGAAGCGGTCCTTGTCGAGCTTTTCGCCGCTCGCCATGTCCCACAAACGGCAGCCATCCGGGCTGATTTCATCGGCAAGGATCACGCGGCTGTAATCGCCATCGTAAAGCCGGCCAAACTCCAGTTTGAAGTCGACAAGGCGAATGTCGATTGCTGCGAACATTCCGCACAGGAAATCGTTGATACGGATCGCCATCGAGGAAATGTCGTGCATCTCCTCGTTCGAAGCCCAGTTGAAACAGGCGATATGCTCTTCGGCGACCAGCGGATCGCCCAGCGAATCGTCCTTGTAGTAATACTCGATCAGCGTGTGCGGCAGCGGTTCGCCTTCCTCGATGCCGAGGCGCTTCGAAATCGAGCCCGCCGCAACATTGCGCAAGACCACTTCGATCGGAATGATCTCGACCTGCCGCACCAATTGTTCGCGCATGTTGAGGCGGCGGATGAAGTGCGTCGGGATGCCGATATGCGAAAGGCGCGTGAAAACATGCTCGCTGATGCGATTGTTGATCACGCCCTTGCCGTTGATCGTGCCTTTTTTCTCGGCATTGAAGGCGGTTGCGTCATCCTTGAAATACTGGATGAGCGTGCCCGGTTCTGGACCCTCATAAAGGATCTTGGCCTTGCCTTCGTAGATTTTGGAGCGGCGGGACATCGACAGAAATTCCCCTTTTGCTGCGAATGGTGCCCGGGGGCGGAATCGAACCACCGACACGCGGATTTTCAATCCGCTGCTCTACCCCTGAGCTACCCGGGCATTCGCTGCGGCGACGAGGACGTTAGCGCATTTACGCTGCCCCGGCGAGCCAATGAGAGCGGCGCTATGGCGAAGCTGGCGGACCTTGGCAAGAGGGAAAAGGGAGCTAGTCGCCCCTTTTTCCTAATCCTGTGTATCCCAGTCACGTGATGCGGCGGTTTCCGGATCGACCGGCTCGCCGGGAACCGAATATCCATCGCCAAACCAACGCGCGAGATCGCGATCCTTGCAGCGCTCTGAGCAGAAGGGCGTGAACGGATTCTCCTGTGCGCTACCGCTTTGCTGCTTGAGCGCGTGGTCGCGCGGTTTCTTGCAGATCGGGCAGGGCTTGCTGGTTCTCGTCATGTGCTGACGACTTGGGCATGAGGCGCTTCGAGCGCAAGGCCGGGATCGGTCTCGATCTGCAAGGGGCGGCCTGTGCGGCGCTCCACGTCTGTGATCCAGTCGTCCTTGATCTTGGCCTTGAGCGCAGGGTGGATGCGCAGCAATGTGATACCCGCGCCCGTGGCGCGTTCTGCCACGCGTATCGCATAACGCGCGCATAAGGCGGTGCGCGACGCCGCGAAACGGTGGAGGAGCGAGGGACCTTCAAGCCGCGCGACGATCTGCACGAAGCCAAATCCGTTCATAGAGGTGCGCTCATGCGACCAGTTGGCGAGCGCTTGTTCGAGCGCTTCGTCAACCGCACGGCGATCCGCTTTCGCCTCCAGAGTGGGAAAGTCGATGCCGATATTCCCGCCAATATCGAACCAGCGCAGCGCCTTGGCGATGGCTGGCACAGCGGCGAGCGCAAGGTCGCGGGGTGCAAGGTCGCCATCGATGTCGATGACCGTCATGGCCGGGGTCACGCTGCACAGGATTTCACCGCCTGTAAATGCGATTGTGCCCGAAGATGCCGAGTGCCACACCTCTTCCCAGTCGCCCATCTCGAACTGGCTTACGCTGTCGCCGAGGACGAAGAGGTCCTTGGTCCGCGGTTCCTCCGCAGCGGTTTGTGCATCGTCAAAGGGCTGGCTGCCGACCATGAAGCAGCGACCCTGCGCGCGCTTGAGCCGACCGCGTTCCGCGATGGGAGCGCGGGTGATGCGTACTCCGATCTGAACGCCCTCGGTCGCTTCGGGCGGCAACTGGTCGACCAGCACTTCCTGCCCGGTTTCGAGCGTTGCGGTGCCTCGCTTTCTGCCTGCCGCCTTGGAAGTCAGCTTTGCGAAAAGCCTGTTGCCGGCGCTGATTTCGCCCGGCCATCTCAGCTTGGCTGCGACGATCTCGCCATTCTCGATCAGCAGCGCACGGGTTTCGCCGATCCCGTGCTCCACAAGCCAATTGGTCCCGGTATCAACCAATCTGGAAACCCGCCGCTTTCAGCAGCGCCCGTGTTTCATAAAGCGGCAGGCCCATCACGCCCGAATGGCTCCCGCGCATCCACTGGATCAGCGCCTCGGCCTGACCCTGGATCGCGTAGCCGCCTGCCTTGCCGCGCCATTCGCCGCTGGCAATATAGCTCGCGATTTCCTCGTCGGAGAGGTTCTTGAAGCGAACGATATTCTCATTCAGCCGTTCGCGCAGCGACCCGTCGGGTGAGCGAAGGACCACGCTGGAAAGCACCACGTGCCGCCTGCCTGAAAGCAGCTTCAGGCAATCGCGCGCTTCGCCTTCGTCCTCGGTCTTGGGGAGGATGCGGCGCCCTGCGGCGACCACGGTATCGCCAGCCAGAACATGTCCCTGTGCCGCCACGGCAAACGCCTTTTCGCGGCCCATGCGAAGCGCATAGTCGCGTGGCCGCTCATTCTTCAGCGGCGTCTCGTCGATATCGGCAGGTGTGACCGCATCGGGCGTCACGCCCAGACGCGCCAGAAGGTCGCGCCGTCGCGGCGAGGCCGATGCGAGAGTGAGGTGGAGCGCGCCCATCAGCGCGGCCGCTTACTGAGGTCCGGGACCGCCGCGGCCCGGCATGAAGCGATAGGTGATGCGCGCCTTGGTGAGGTCATACGGCGTCAGTTCGCAAAGCACTTCGTCACCCACAAGCACGCGGATGCGGTTCTTGCGCATCTTGCCCGCCGTGTGACCCAGCACTTCATGGCCGTTTTCAAGCTCTACCCGGAACATCGCATTGGGCAGCAGCTCGACGACGCGCCCGCGCATTTCGAGAAGTTCTTCCTTGGCCATGTAATTCCTTGCGTTTCTGATTGTCGGCGAAAGGTCGTTCGCCGTGCAGTTGGTCGTTCTGCGCGGGCCATTTAGCGATGGAAGCACGAAAAGGGAAGAGCGAGGCGTTACCGGGCGGTCACACGCGCGCGGGCGCACGGGGCGGTTTGTTGCATCCAGACGGACCTTTCTTGCGTTGCTCGCGTTGCACTTTGATACAATTCAGCCGCTTGCCGCTCGCAAGAATCCGCTCAAAAGGGCCTCGATGATCCTCACTCCCCTATCCCGCACCGCCCTTCTGGCGGGGGTAAGCTCTGTAGCATTTGCAGCCGCCCCGCTTTCGGCTCAGGACACGAGTACCGAAGAGCAGGCCCCTTCCGCTGAGGAGCAAGCGGGCTCACCCGATCAACGCGAACGTCAATCGGGTGAGGAGTTTGGTACCGGATCGGGCGAGATCATCGTCTCCGGCAACCGCCTTCGTGGACAGCTTGACGTCGAACAGGCGCCGCTGCTTGAGCTTGATACCGAGGCCATTGCTGCCGAGGGCGTGACCTCGATTGCCGACCTCATCACGCAGATCACCAACCAGACCGGTTCGGCGCGTGGCAGAGGCGATGGCGGTCGGCCCGTCATTCTCATCAACGGTATCCGCGTCGGCTCTTTTCGCGAGTTTGCAAACTATCCTCCCGAGGCGCTTGAGCGGGTCGAGGTCTTCCCCGAAGAGACCGCACAGCGTTTTGGTTTTCCGCCTGATCGCCGGGTTATCAACCTGATCCTCAAGGACAATTACCGAAACGCAGAGGTGGAGTTCGAATTCGAAGGCCCCACGCGCGGCGGATATTACCAGCGCGAGCAGGAGCTGGGTTTCCTCCAGATCGCCGATGGCGCGCGGATCAATTTCAACTTTGAGGCATCGGACAATTCGCTCCTGACCGAAGACGAGCGGGACATCATCCAGACGCCGGGTTCGACGTCCGACGTGGCGGGCGATCCCGATCAGGCCGAATTTCGCAGCCTCGTCGCCGATGCGCGCGGGCTTCAGGCCAATGTCAGCTATGCCAAAGCGCTGATCGACAGCGGTATCTCGCTTTCGGCCAACGCAAATTACAACCGCAGCGATCGCCGCTCTTTGCGCGGTCTGAACACGGTTACGCTGACCGATGCGGACGGTAACAGCGCGCTGCGCACCTTCGGAGCGGAAAACCCGCTCGAACAGATCACGTCGAGCGACAGCGCCTCGATTTCCGGCTCGCTCAACAAACCTGTTCGCGCTTTTCAGCTGACCACCACTTTCGATGCAAACCTTTCGGAAACGACGCAGGACATCGATCAACGCTTCGATGTTTCTGGGCTTCAGGCCGACGCGCTTGCCGGGACTCTGGCACTCGACGGCGCTTTGCCGACGAGCGCCGATGCCGGGTTCGACACTGCATTCACACGCTCTATCTCGGGCGAGACGCTGACGACCCTGCGCGGTCCCATCGCCAACTTGCCGGGCGGAGAGCTTCTGGCGACATTCGATGGGGGAGGGAACTGGCAAAGGATCGAAAGCGAAGACACGCGCTCGCTGAACGATATCGGCCTGACCCGCCGCGTGCTCACAACCGGTGCCAATTTCGTGGTTCCGATCACGAGCCGCCGGAACGGGTTCGCGGATGCACTTGGTAGCTTTACCCTGAACGCGCAGATCGGGATCGACGATATCTCCGATTTCGGCACGTTGGGAGATTACACTCTCGGCCTGACCTGGGCGCCGTTCGACAATCTCGACCTTTCCGCGACCTATATTGTGCGCGAAGTCGCACCGGGTCTGGGCGCGCTGGGTAATCCTCAGGTCGTCAACCTGAATACGCCCGTCTTCGATTTCACCAATGGCGAAACCGTGCTTGCGACCGTCATCACGGGCGGCAACCCGGACTTGCTCGCCGAAACACAGCGTGACTGGAAGTTCGCGGCCAACTGGGAGCTTCCATTCTGGTCAGGCACGCGCTTTACGGTTGAATACATTCGCAACCGTTCGGATGACGTGATCGCAGGCTTCCCGCAGATCACGCCTGAGATAGAGGCGGCGTTTCCGGGCCGCGTCATCCGCGATGGCGGTGGGCAGATTGTTTCGGTCGACCGCCGTGCGGTAACCTTTGCCGAGACGCGCGCGGATCGCTTGCAATTCAGCCTGTTTTTCCGGGGTAGCATAGGCGCTGGTGAGCAGCGCGGTGGGCCTCCCGGTGGTGGAGGCGGACCGCAGCGTGGGCGTCCGCCGCAGGCTTCGGGTTTAGGCTCCGGCGGACCGCCCCAAGGCGCTCGCGGTCCCGGTAATGGTGGCGGACCGCCCAGCGCGGAGCAGCGCGAGGCCTTCATGCAATTCCGGGAACGGATCTGCGCCGATGATGGTCTCGAAGTGCTGACCCGGCTTGCCGATGCTGTTGCCAATGGGGAGGACCCTTCCACGATCGTTCCCGGTTTCGATGCACAGCGTTTTGCGCGCCTGCTCGACCGTGTGCGCGGCGAAGACGGCGAGATCGATCCTGAGCGACTTGCGCAGGCCCGCACCCGGATTTGCAGTTTCGACCCGGCGAGCATGGGGCCAGGGGCAAGCAGCGGGAGCGGCGAGGGCGGATCTCCGGGCGCGCCGGGTGGTGGACGCCGCGAAGGCTTTGCTGCCTTCCGCGCGATCGCCTGTGCGCAAGATGGTGCCGAACGGATCAAGGACCTGATCGCCCGCATTGACGCAGGCGAGGACGTCTCGGATGAGCTACCCGGTTTCGATCCGGCCATGGCAGGGCCGATGCTCGACCGGTTGCGCGATGAAGATGGGAACATCTCCGACGAACGCATTGCGCAGCTTCGCGGTCGTTTTTGCCAGGGCGGTGAAGGCGGACAAGGAGGCGGTCAGGGCGCGAGTGCAGGAGGCGGCGGTCCTCCGGGCGGCTTCAATCCGCTTGCGCGCCGCAGTTTCCAGGGTTTCCGCTATTTTGTGTCGCTCAACCACACGATTGAGCTGGAAAACGAGATCCTGATCGCGCCGGGCCTTGCGCCGCTGGATCAGCTCGATGGTCAGGGAACGGGCGCGTTTGGACTACCGCGTCATTCATCGCGGCTTGAGGCGGGCATCTTCGGCTCTGGCGTAGGGATGCGGCTCTCGGGGCGTTACACCGGATCAACCCGGCTTGACGGTACGGGCCAGCCGGGGTCGGCCGACCTGTTCTTCGGCGATCTCGCAACCTTCGACCTGCGCGTTTTTGCGAATATCGACGAGGTGTTCAAAAGCGAAAGTGAGGTGCTGAAGAACCTGCGCATATCCCTGCGCGCCGACAACGTCTTCGATGCTCAGCGGCAGGTGATCGACAGCAACGGCGAGACGCCGATCAACTTCCAACCCTTCCTGATCGACCCTGTGGGCCGATTTGTCGGCGTCGACATCCGAAAGCTGTTTTAATCCCGAAGCGAAGCGAGCCTCGCGCTTAGTTCACGCTCAGCTTCGGGAACAGCCAGCGCTGGAAAAGCGAGGGCGAAAAGGGCTGCCATCCGCCTTCATTTTGCGAGAGCCGGTCCGCCAGCGCGACCATCACCGACGGGTTCACTCCAAGGCCGAGATGGCTTGCGTGGACCACGATGTTCTCACTCGGGTGATCGCCTTCTTCCTGCACGCTCGCGCGCCAGTGGACCACGCCATCGGTCTTGGTCAGGATCGAAGTCGTCGGGACAGGCGGGGCGATGTGAAGCTCGTCGAACTTGCCTCTCTGGATGACCTTGGGCTGCGTCCCGTTAAGCAGTTCGAACAGCCGCTTGGCCGAAGAATGGCCGCGATCGTTGGAAAGCGGGCTGCCGAGGCTCGCGACGAGGCGCACCTTTTCGGGATGAAGCTTGGCAAGTTCACGCGCAAGCACACCGCCGAGGCTCCACCCGATCAGCGACACCTTGCGACCTGAAGTCTTGAAGAGCCGCGTCAGCTGGTTCTCCATCTTCATGACCGTCGCTTCGTTGACGCGCACGTTGCGGCCCGATTCCCACCCATGTGCATCGTAATTGAGATCGGTGAACAGGCGGCGCATCGGCACGGTCGAACGGTTCGAGGCCATGAAGCCGGGCAGGAACATCACTGAATGCCCATCGCCGCGTGGCAGCATCCGCATGGCGGGGAGCGCGGCATAGAAGGCGGCGAATTCGCCCATCGCGCGCCCTTCGGTCAGGGTCCAGAGCCGGTTGGGCGGCTGCGCTGTCCGTAGCTGCGGAGCTCCGGCAAACCCGGATTGGCTGGGGGCGATGCTCGCCATATGTTTTCTCCTGCTTGTGCGCCCGTTATGGTCTTATGCGGTACGCACTTGTTATTGTTATGATCCCGCGAAAACTTGGGTAGTCTCTATTTGGCCGGTTTGCTCTCGATCTTCTTTGTCGTGGGCTTGGGTTTGCGCTTCGCCGTCTTGGCGGTCGAAGTGGTTGCCGCCTTTTTGGCTGGCGCCTTCTTCGCCGGGGCGGCGCGCGTTGTCTTCTTGGCTGCGGGCTTTGCTGCCGTTTTGCGGGCGGGGGCCTTTGCCTTCGGACCCGCGTCCAGCGCCTTTGCCGCGGCCAGCATCTCATCGAAGCTGTCCTGAATGCACTGCGAGTAGAATTCCGGATCGGGCAGGATGTCGCGGCAGGCGGTGAAGCTGATATAGGCCTCATCGACATAGGATTGCACGACATGCGCAAGGCCAAGCCCGTCGGTCAGGCAGATGAGCGAGAGCGCCATGCTCTCCATCCGGGCGCCGCTCGAATAGATGTGAACGGGCGGACCGGGAACATTCGTGACCACCGTGTTGAACGGCATCGCCACCTTGTGAGCGAGGCTAACCCGGCTGAACAATTGCGCGCCCAGTGCCATGTAGAGCAGCGGATTGACCTTGCTCACTTCGGTCATGGTGCGCGCGCCCAATGCGTTGGTCATCGCCTTGGAATTGCTGGTCTGCTTGAAAACGTATTCGAGCCGTTCCTTAGGGTCGGCAATATGCGATCCGAGCGGCGCGATCATGGCTGCGACCTGGTTGCCCATGTCGCCTTTCTCATCGGTAGAGCGCACCGAAATCGGTGCCATCGCGGTCATTGTCGACTTGGGCAGATCGTTCTTGGCAGTAAGATATTTGTTGAGCGCACCGCCCACGACAGCGAGCGCAACGTCGTTGACTTTGGCCTCCGGCAGCAGAGCGCGGATCGACTTGAACTCGCCAAGGTCAAAAGTGCGCCCTTCGATTACGCGGTGCGGTGAAATGCTCTTGTTGAAGCGGGTGCGCGGCGGGACGATGTCGCTCGTCAGCTTGAAATCGCGCGAAACCAAACCCTTGATCGCGCTCGCAACGCCCGGAACCGCCTGCGCTGCAACCTGGGCCTGCTTGAGCGGGTTGAGCAGCGCGTTGAAATAGCTCTTGCCCAGCAGTTCGACCGGGCCGGGGATTTTTTCCGGCTTCCAGTCGTCGGGCTTGTTCGGGGGCGTTGTTGTGGGCGTTGTCGTATGCGTTGCCTCCATCAGGTCGATCCCGCTCATCCCGTCGATCGCGGCGTGATGGACCTTTGTGACGAAAGCGAAGCAACCCTCGGGATAGCCGCGAACATTGTCGAGCCCTTCGACCACGGTAAACTCCCATGGCGGACGGCTGAGATCGAGCGGGCGGGCGTGGATGCGCGCGGCCTGAATGCACAATTGCCGCCAGTCGCCCGGCTTGGGCAGGGCGACGTGACGGACGTGGTATTCAAGATCGAAATTGGGATCCTCGACCCAATAGGGATAATCAAGGTCGAACGGCACGCGGACCAGACGCTGGCGCATGGTGGTGGACAGCTGCAGCCGGTTCTCGATGAAATTCAGGATATCCTTGAAGCGGACAAAGCCGCCGGGCGCGGTTTCCGGATTGTAGATGAGGACGCTGCCGATGTGCATCGGCGAATTCGGTGATTCCATCGCGACGAACGATGAATCCATGCCCTGCAATTGACGCAAGCTGCCTCTCCATCTCCTCGCACGAAGTTGGCGAGGGCTGTCCCATCCGGCCCGTTATCGAGCTCTTTGACGATTGGTAGGCACGTTTCATCTGCGTGACAACCTTACGCGCCCGTGAAGTGGCGCACTTGTCACAATCTGTGAAATTTTATTGCGTTGCTGCTCGATGCCGAAGTTGACGCCAGCGCTCAGGCCAAAGCGTCGCCTGCGGCCACGCCGCTCGCCCAGGCCCACTGGAAGTTGTAGCCGCCAAGCCACCCGGTCACATCGACCGCTTCCCCGATCGCATAAAGGCCGGGGACTTTCTTTGCCTCCATCGTCTTGCTCGACAATTCGGAGGTCGAGATGCCGCCGATGGTGACTTCCGCCTTGGCGAAGCCCTCGGTTCCGCTCGGGGTAAAGCGCCAGTCTGCCAGCTGTTCGCCCGCCTTGCGCAGTTCCTTGTCCGAGACATTGCCAAGCTCGCGCTCAATCCCGATCCGGTCCGCCAGCGCATCGGCGAGCCTGTCGGGCAGGTGTTCGCGAAGCACGCTTTTCACGCTTGCGCGCGGGCGGTCGCGTTTGAGTTCGATCAGCCATTCACCATCGGCTTGCGGGACGAATGTGATCCCGACCTCCTCGCCATGGCGCCAATAGGATGAGATTTGCAGGATGGCCGGGCCCGACAGCCCATTATGCGTGAACAGCGCCGCTTCATCGAAGACCGTCTTGCCCGCGCGAGCCCGCACAGGCGCGGAGACGCCGGACAGCTCGCGAAACAGGACATCGTCGCCGCCCAGCGTGAGCGGGACGAGAGCGGGGCGCGGCTCGACCACCTTGAGGCCGAACTGGCGGGCGAGGTCGTAGGCAAAACCGGTTGCGCCCATTTTCGGGATGGAAGGGCCACCGGTCGCAATGACCAGGGCGGGGGCTGCGTAGTTTTCGCCCGATGCTGATACAGCGAAATCTTCACTGTCCTTCACAACCGCGCTCACATCGGCGTTGCATATGACGTCGACGCTTTCGGGACATTCATCGAGCAACATCTGCACGATCTGCTTGGCCGATCCGTCGCAAAACAGCTGGCCCAGCGTCTTTTCGTGCCACGCAATACCGTGGGCGTCGACAAGGTCGATGAAGTCCTGGGGCGTGTAGCGCGCCAGCGCAGATTTGGCGAAATGCGGATTGGCAGACAGGTAATTCGCAGGCCCGGCGTCGATATTGGTAAAATTGCAGCGCCCGCCGCCCGAAATCAGGATCTTCTTTCCGGGCCGGTCAGCCTTTTCGAGGACCGCCACGCGCTTGCCGGATTGGCCCGCTCTTGCAGCGCACATCAGGCCAGCGGCGCCGGCTCCAAGGATTATGACGTCGTAATGCTTCACCGCCACGCCCGTAGGCGCGTGCGGGGCGCTTGCCAATCGCCGTTAGAGGATAAAGGCGCCAAACGAGGGGAAGCCGACACACCGGGGTTTGGTGCCGACCTCCCCTCTCCCGGGACAAGTGTCAGACCGCGGGAAGCGCGGGCTGAGCAACCGTGACAAGCTTGCCGAGAGTGTTCCACTCCTCGCGCGGGGACCAATTGCGGTTCGCGCCGAGATAGGAGTGGTCGTCAAGCTCAAGCAGTCCGATGATGACTTCGGCTACGATCGTCGCACCTACGGGGCCGAGCGCTTCGCCTTCCTTGTCGCTGCCATTCGCCTCTGCGCGGCCAATCACTTCGGCTTCAGCAAGGAGGTAGAGCCAAAGCGGGATGCCGTCCGCGCCCAGGTCGCCGTTCACGTCCGCTACCTTCTTGACCACTTTCTTGATCGTCGCCTCGTCGCAACCGATGGCCTCTGCAATCTTCTCGCCGCCGGGAAGGAGGAAGGTGTTGCCGCGCAGCAGGTTGCGCGTCGCGAGCGAGTTTTCGGCAGGGGGCGCAATGAAGGGTAGGGCAAGCAGGTCGCCTGCAAGCTTTGTATCGAGCTTTTGCGCGCGTTCGACCGAGCGGTTTTCAGGCGTGAACAGCAATTCGTGCCAGTCGACCACCGCCCTGGGATCGCCCACCGCATCAAAGCCCTGACCCAGCAGCGCCCCGAACAGCTCAAGCGCGCTCTCGCCCTTGCGGGTCTGGACCTTCATCGGGATCATCGAGTGGCCGAAGCGATAGGCGGCGACCGAAAACTCGATCGGGATGAAAGGAGCGGGGCCGCAATAATGCTTGCGACCGCAGCCAAGGATCCGCTCAACAACCGGAACGCCGCACATAGCTGTCAGGAAGTCGTTCACCAGCGCCCACTGGTAATGCCACGTGGTCTGTTGCCGGGCGATTTCATAAAGGTCGTGGCCCTCAAGACCCGTTTCGCCATGAAGCGTGTCGGCTACGTGATTGTGGAACCGGGTGATCGCCAGTTGGATCTGGCTGATGATCCGGTTCTCGTCATTGCGCGGGTCGCCGATGATCGCGCGGCCATTGGGAGCGCGCAGCAAATCGTGCTCGGCAAGGCCTGCCTGACCCGGATTGTCGGCCCCGGTGAGCAGCTTCACGCCGCCAAAGGTGCCGCCATTCTCGTAAAGGTAAGGCTGCGCCTCGGGACCAAGCCCGTAGATGCAATCGAGGTCGAGCGTCGGCGTGCGCACATTGGCGATCTCGCCCGGATTGTCGACGACGGTGTCGAAGGTGGTGCTCGCATCAAGCGTGATGTCATGATCGACGAACTGTCCGAAAAAGATCATGCCGACCGGCACGGTGTCGGTGCGATCGTTCTTCGCGCCGCCATCCATTGGGCCGCCTTTTGCGCCGATGGCAGATAGAATTGCGGGATTGGTGTAGGCCGGGCTGAGATGCGGGAACATCCGACCGAACCGGTCGTCGCGCTGACCGCCTTCGTTTTCGTGGCCGTACTTTTTCACGCTGCAATAGGGGGTGAGCCCCTCCAGCGGTTTCATTCCATGATGGTCGCGGTCAGCCATTATTTGCCCCCTTGTTAGTTAAACAGTAGGCAACCCGTTAGCTTTTTTATATATCGACTCGACTATCTCTTCTTCATGCTACTGTGATTGTATTGATCCGACATTCGGAACAGTGTGCGCTTTACTGTGCTTTAACTGCGGTGAATTACCTTTTCGAAGGGTCCGGGGAAGTGCGAAGGCGCGTCTTCCATCCCCTGCCAAAGCCTACTATCTGTGCGCCCATGTCCAAGACCAAGGCTGGATCTCCCCACGACCCGCGCGGGGCCGGGCGCTTCGATGAAGCTCGCGCGGCCTCCACCGTCGCGCGCGCCCAGCCCAATCTCGAGGCCGGGGTCGAGGCAATCCGCGAGACGGTGAAGACGCTGAAGCCGGTGCCGGGAGTGTACCGAATGTGTGACGCGCGCGGTGACGTGCTTTATGTCGGCAAGGCGCGCAGCCTGAAGGCGCGGGTCGCGAATTACACGCAGATCAATGGGCTGACCACGCGGCTGATGCGGATGGTTTCGCAGTGCCGCAGCATGGAGATCGTCACCACCAATTCAGAAGCCGAGGCGCTGCTCCTGGAAGCGCAATTGATCAAGCGCTTTCGCCCTCCGTTCAACGTGCTGCTGCGCGACGACAAGAGCTTCCCCTTCATTCTGCTGCGCGCCGATCACGAATTTCCGCGCATCCACAAACATCGCGGGGCAAGGCGCGCCAAGGGCAATTACTACGGCCCGTTCGCAAGCGCGGGGAGCGTCAATACGACGCTGAACGCGCTTCAGAAACTGTTCCTGCTGCGAAGCTGCACCGACAGCTTCTTCAGCAACCGCGACCGCCCGTGCCTGCTCTATCAGATCAAGAGGTGCTCTGCCCCGTGTGTCGGACGGATCAGCGGGGATGATTATGACGCGCTGGTCGGGCAGGCGAAGGATTTCCTCGCGGGGAAGTCTTCGCAGGTCCAGGCCGACCTCGAAAAGCAGATGGCGAAGGCCGCCGAAGAGCTCGACTTCGAAACCGCAGCGATCCTGCGCGACAGGCTGCGCGCGGCGACTTTCATTCAAGGATCGCAGGCCATCAATGCCAAGGCCGTTGGCGATGCCGATGTCTTCGCGCTCGCGGCCAAGGGTGGCCAGATCTGCGTGCAGGCCTTCTTTATTCGCGGCGGACAGAATTGGGGGCATCGCGCATTCTTCCCCAGCCATATCAAGGACGTTGAGGAAGATCAGGTCCTCGCGAACGTCATGCTGCAATTCTACGAAGAGGTGCCCCCGCCGCCCATGGTGCTGGTCGACCGCGACCTGCCCGAAGGCGAGTTGATGGAAGCCGCTCTTACCGAGCTTGCCGACAAGAAGGTCCAGATATCCATCCCGCAACGCGGCGACCGGCGCAAGCTGATGGCGCAGGCGAGCCGCAATGCCGTGGACGCTCTCGACCGGCGGCTGGCGGAGACCGGGACCAAGGCCAAGGTCAACCGCGAGCTTGCCGAATTCCTTGAGCTGGGCGAGCCGCCTGAGCGGATCGAAGTTTACGATAACAGCCACATTCAGGGCGCGAAGGCTGTGGGCGCGATGGTGGTCGCCAGCCCCGAAGGCTTCGAGAAATCGCAATATCGCAAGTTCAACATCCGCGAGGCGCAGACCAATGACGATTTCAGCATGATGCGCGAAGTGATGCGACGCCGCTTCCGCAACCTTGCCGAAAATCCCGATGGAGAAAGCGGCAAGAAGAACAGCCACGAGACCATCTGGCCAGACCTCGTCCTGATCGACGGGGGCAAAGGGCAGGTTTCATCGGTGATGGAGGTGCTTGGGGAACTGGGCATCGCGGACGAAGTGGCGGTCGTCGGTATCGCCAAGGGCCCGCATCACGGGCGCGAGGGGCGCGAAGTGTTTCACTTCCCCGATGGCCGCGAAAAGACCCTGCCGACCAATTCGCCGGTCCTGTTCTACGCGCAGCGCCTGCGCGACGAAGTGCACCGCTATGTCATCGGCGCGCACCGTGCAAAGCGGTCCAAGGCGATCACGGCCAGCCCGCTCGACGAAATTCCCGGTATCGGCCCGGCAAGGAAGCGCGCGCTGCTTCTCCATTTCGGGACGGCGTCGAAAGTGCGCGCAGCCGCGCTCGAAGACCTGCAACGCGCACTCGGCGTCAGCGATGCGGTCGCGCGCAAGATCTACGATTTCTATCACGCGGGGGGATAGGGTCTGGCCTGAGACTAGGCGAAGGGACCGCGTGTCGCTCCGCGGCCCCTTCTAACCAATCGCGCAGGCAGCGATGTGCCCGTGCTTTGATCCCCCAAGGCGGACAGTGTGCTACTGTGACCAGCCCGCGTAAACCGCGAATGCGGGTGCCTTGCTCAAGCGATTGAATCGAAGTGGAATCGAAAGCGATACGGCTCAGCGGAGTTGTAACTTTCGTATGCGGAGCCAATCGAACATTGCGCGACTCGCGCGTCCGCAGGGGAGCCGATGGCTGCTTAGGCATGATTTCTCGGACGAATGGCGCTAGGGGTGGTGGATGCAATTGCCTGAAGCCAGGGTCACGGTCGAAACGATCGGCGAAGAGCGCGAGCCGCTTGTCATCATCGACAACTTCACAGGCCAGCCAGAGCGCCTGCGCGATCTGGGATATCGCTCGCAATACTATCCCGCCGGGGTCGATTATCCGGGGCGGCGTGCGCCCGCCGACCCATCCTATCTCGATATCAGGCGCGACCTTATGATGCAGGTCATGACGCGCGTCTTCGGCCTGTCGCGTTCGATCCAGTGCGAGGTCGCCGCATTCTCCATCGTGAGCCTCGCCCCGCACGACCTAAACGCTCGCCAAAGCATTCCGCATCACGATCATTCCGATCCGGGTCGGGTGGCTTTGATGCACTATCTGGACGCGCCTGAGAGCGGCGGCACCGCATTTTACCGCCACCGCCGCACCGGTTTTGAGAGGATCACCCCTGAACGCGAAGCCGCCTATGCAGCCGCACTTGAAGAAGACGACCGCGAATTTGGACCGGTCGAACCGGGATACCCGGCAGGCGACAGCGAGCGTTTCGAACAGATCGGCGCGGTAGAGGCGCAGGTGGACAGGGTCGCGCTTTATCGCGGGCGATGCTTGCATTCCGGCATCATTCCGAACCCTGACGCGCTGAGCGATGATCCGCGTAAAGGGCGGCTGACAGTCAATATGTTCCTTTACGGAACCTGACCCCAGCCGCCCTCGCTTAGCGGCCGAGCAGAATGGGGGTCTGCGGCTCGCTCAGCATCCGGCGGGTCACCCCGCCGAGCAGCATTTCGGCAAGGCGCGAGTGGCCATAAGCGCCCATCACGATCATTCCGCAATCGCGCATCTGGGCTGCCGAAAACAGGGTGTCGGCAATCTTCGCATCGCCTTTGGGAATGGAGATGACCTCGGCCTCGATACCGTGGCGGCTGAGATAGATTGCGGCCTCGGTCGGGGGGAAATCGTAGAAGCTTTTCTCGTTCTTCTCGGCAACGCAGGCGATGTACACCTGAGAAGACTTTGCAAGAATTGGCAGCGCCATGCGAAGCGCGGTTGCCGCTTCGGGCGATCCGTTCCACCCGATCAGAACCGGGGCGGTGACTTCGAATTTCTTGGTATCGCCCGGCACCACAAGGACGGGGACGGGCGCATGAATGGCGAGCTGGCCGACCATCGACGAAGGGCCGCGCGAGCCTTCCTCGCCAACGTCGTGCGGGCCGACGATGATGATGTCATGCAGCGCGGATTGTTCAAGCAGGCGTTGTTCGGCCATGCCGTAGAGAAAGCGCCATTCCCAAGCGACGTCTTCGTTGGCGAGGTCGGTTTCGATCTCGCGGCGCAGTTCCTCGGCGGCTTCCTTGATGCGCGGCATCGCGGCGGCCATGGCCGAACCGTAAAAGTCGCCCGGCGCAAACACCTCGTAACTGACCGCCTGAAGGCAGGTGATATGTCCGCCCGAAGCGCGGGCAAGGTCCAGGGCAACCTGAAGGCGGGCTTCCATGCAACGATCGCCATCGACGTGAAGAAGAATGGATTTCATGTTTCGTCTCCCAGTGTTGAATTGCATTGTGAGCGGGAACGCGGACGCGGGCATTGATCCAAATCAAATTTCGCGAGATTGCTTTGGCGAAGGTCATGGATCGCGCTAGGATAGCGGGCGAAGAGGGAGACGCCCGTGACGATCACACGCCATCCGCCGGTCAGGACCAGCCTTGAGCCGTCGAACCACCCTTATCTGTCAGGGCCGTGGACGCCGTGCCACGAAGAGGTGGACGTCGACGAACTTGAGGTGATCGAGGGGGTGATCCCCGGTGATATTGACGGCATCTACCTGCGCAACACGGAAAACCCTGTTCACCAGCCGCTTGGCCGCCATCACCCCTTCGATGGCGATGCGATGGTGCATCAGGTCAGCATTTCAGGTGGACGCGCGAGCTACCGCAACCGTTTCATCCGCACCCATTGCTTCACCGAGGAGCAGATCGCGGGCAAGGCGCTTTGGGGCGGGCTGATGGACCCCCACGGCACAAGCGCACGGCCGGGATATGGCGCGCATGAGGGGCTCAAAGACACAGGTTCGACCGATATCATCGTCCATGCGGGCACGGCCTATGCGACCTTCTACCAATGCGGGGAGGCGTGGATGCTCGACCCCGTCACGCTCGCCAACAAGGGCAAGGCGCCGTGGGGACCGATAGACGGTGTATCGGCCCATCCCAAGGTCGACGAAGCGACCGGTGAGATGATGTTCTTCAATTATTCCAAATACGCGCCCTACATGCATTACGGCGTCGTCGACCGGGAAGGGAACCTTGCGCATTACGTGCCGATCCCGCTGCCCGGACCGCGCCTGCCGCATGACATGGCGATCACGAAGAACTGGTCGATCCTGAACGACATGCCGTTGTATTGGGATGTGAACTTGCTGGAGCGCAAGATCCACGCGGCGCGCATTCACGAGGGCGTGCCGACGCGTTTCGCGCTGATCCCGCGTCACGGCCAGCCGGAGGACATTCGCTGGTTCGAAGCCTCGCCCACCTATGTGCTGCACTGGACCAACGCTTGGGAGGCCAAGAACGAAAACGGCGACGACGAGGTCGTTCTCGAAGGCTATTATCAGGACAAGCCCATGCCCGACCCGATCGAGGAAGCGGGCGAATACAGCCACATGATGGCATACGTGGACGAGCACAGCTTCCAAAGCCGCCTCCACCGCTGGCGCTTCAACCTCAAGACCGGCGAAACCACTGAAGAGCGCCTGTCGGACCGCATCGTCGAATTCGGAATGATCAATCCCGACTACCTCATGCAAAAGAGCCGATATGTCTGGTCGACGACAACGCGGCCCGGCTGGTTCCTGTTCAACGGATATGTCCGCCACGATACGCAGACGGGCGAGGAGCAGGTCTATCAGCTGCCCGATGGCGTCTATGCGAGCGAAAGCCCGATGGTGCCGAGGAAAGGGGCGGCATCGTCCTCAAGTAGCGGAGCGGTAGGACAACCAGGATCGTCCTCAAGTAGCGAAGCGGTAGGACAACCAGGATCGTCCTCAAGTAGCGGAGCGGTAGGACAACAAAAACGCGAGGACGACGGATACCTCGTCACTTTCCTGATCGACGAGAACACCGGCACGTCTCAGCTTGCGATCCTCGATGCCTCCGACATCACCAAGGGACCGATCTGCCGCGCCGCATTGCCGCACAAGATTTCGAGCGGGGTGCACACCTGCTGGGTCGAGCACAGCCAGCTTGCCGCAGACGCCGCTTTCCGGCGCGCGTCTGAGGCGGCCTAGCGAAATCCGGCTCTTTAAATCTGTCTTGAAACCACTAGGTGTTTCGCGAGTTTAGACTACGAGCCCGAATTCACGAACCAAGCACACTCGAACCAAAGAGGGACCTGTACTCATGGCATTCAAACTGATCGACCTTCCTTACGCTGACACCGCGCTCGATCCGGCGGTCTCGGCTGAGACCCTCTCCTATCACCATGGCAAGCACCATCAGGCCTATATCGACAAGACCAACGACGCGATCGAAGGCACCGATCACGCCGACAAGTCGCTCGAAGAGATCATCGCAGCCGCACGCGGAAGCGACCAGGGCCTGTTCAACAATTCCGCGCAGAGCTGGAACCACGGTTTCTACTGGCATTCAATGGCGGGTGAGGAAACCGATCCGTCGGATGAATTGAAGACCATGATCGAAAGCACTTTCGGTTCGGTCGACAAGCTGAAGGACGAACTCAAATCGCGCGGCGCTGGCCATTTCGCAAGCGGCTGGGTGTGGCTCGCGGAAAAGAACGGCGGCCTCACCATCGAGGAAACCCACGATGGCGATACGCTTGCCGATCAGGACGGCGTCAACCCGCTGCTGACGATCGACGTGTGGGAGCACGCCTACTACCTCGACCACCAGAACAAGCGCCCCGCTTATCTCGACGCCGTTACCGGTTCGAAGATCAACTGGGCCTTCGCCAGCGAGAACCTCGCGCGCGGGTCGACCTGGACTTACCCGAAGTAAAAGCTTCGGTAGACGAACACTGGAAAAGCCCGGTCTGCGCATCGTCGCAGGCCGGGCTTTTTCGCATTCACCCCTTCGACTTGCGCCGCCGCATCATTCCTTCTTGCGCGACGCTTGCGACCAGATCGCCGGCGCGGTTGAAGATGCGCCCGCGATTGAAGCCGCGCCCGCCGCCCGACCACGGGCTGTCTGTGGCATAGAGAAGCCATTCATCGGCGCGTGCCTCACGGTGGAACCAGATCGTATGGTCAAGGCTCGCACCTACCAGCTCGCCGCGCATCCACGAAAGGCCATGTGGTAGCGCGCTCGTGCCAAGCAGCGTGTAGTCGCTCGCATAAGCGATCACTGCGCGGTGAAGCGCAGGATCGTCGGGCAGGGGAGCCGCCGTCTTGAACCAGCTATGCGCATGCGGAGCCTTGGGCTGGGAGTTCATCCAGTGCAGCTTATCGGTTGTGCGCATCTCGATCGGGCGAGGGCGCAGCATCAGGGCGCGCTGGGTATCGGACAGCTTGTCGCCCATCTTGTCCGCCATCGCGCGGCGCATCTCCATGTCGGACTTGAGCTCGTCAGGATCAGCGACGTCAGGCATCGGGGAATTCTCGTGAGCGAGGCCTTCCTCGGGTACCTGAAAGCTCGCGGTGAGGTTGAGGATCGGGCTGGGCGCGCCGTCCTCGCTCTCCTGGCTGGCGACCACGCGGCGGTTGGCAAAGGATCGGCCTTCAAAGTCGCGCTCGATCCGGTATTCTATCGGCAACCCCTCGCGACCGCCGCGCAGGAAATAGGCGTGGAGCGAATGGGCGACCTTGCCGTCGGAAACGCTCGCCTGCGCCGCCTGAAGCGCCTGCGCGACCACCTGACCTCCGAATACACGGCCAACGCCGCCCTTCTGCGGGGAGCCGAGATAGATGTCGGAGGCGCGTTTCTCGACGGTGAGGAGGTCGACGAGACCGGCGACAAGCTTTGCGGGATCGGAGCTATCGGTCATGGCGCCCGCATTGCGATGGCCTTACGCAAACGTCAAGCAGGCTTAGATCGGCCCGTCGCGTCAGGTGAGGCCAAGCTTGCGAAGCGCCCGGAAGGCGTAGGCCTTGGCCCTGTTGCTCGCAGGCCAGCGACCGGGAGGCGCAGGCGAAAAGCCGCGCTGGCGCAGCAGGTGGTTGAGCCCGCGCGCGTCGCTTTCGGCATAGCTCCATTCGCTGCGCCATGTGATCGAGAGCGAGATCGAGCTTTGCGGCCCGTTCTGGACGAAATGCGGTGCCATGACGGGTACGTAAACGGCCTCTCCCGGACCGATGGCAAAGCGGAGTGCGCCCTCCATCAGATCATCGCTCCAATGAAGCTCGCGCGGGCCGCCCGAATGGTAGCTTTCATGCGTCTCGTCAGGGGCAAAGCGGGTGTCACCCGCCGGAAACTGCGTCATCACTTTCGAACCCCGGATCTGGAGCAGGATGTTGTGCTCCGGGTCGAAGTGATAGGGCGTGACGGCGTTCGGACTGGAGATGAAGATAAAGCCCTGCGGTGTCAGCATCGCACCGGTCTTCGCCTCGATCTCCGGGCGGATCTCGTCAAGCAGGTTCAGCAGCAGCTCGTTATAGGCAGGGTTCTGTTCGATGTTCTTGAGCACCGCCCAGCTGTTAGACCTGGCGATCTCGACAATGGTTTCAGCGATGGAAAGCCCGTTCGAACCCGGCTTGCCGTCAACGCCAATCGGCAGGTCGCCGCGATTGTACTCGACGCTGGTTTCGGGAAGCGCCTCGGCCAGCTCGGCAAGCGCTTCAAGGTCGAGCAAGGGGTGGTCGCCGAAACCGTGCCTGAGCGTGTGCGGGATTTCGGGATAGCTCGATGCGAAAGTGTGCCGCGCCATCGCATCGAAGGTCTCGAGCGATGCGGCGCGCACTTTGAGCCACTTCTCTTGAGGGGCGTTCATGTCTTGTCCTTTGCGCGGGTCTCATAAACCATCAGCGCCCGGAAAACCGCGCGGCGGAGGGGGCCGCCAATCGCGATGTTGCGGCTGATGATGCGGCGCTTCTCGCGCCAGATGCGTTCAATCATTGAGTGGCCGGGGGCAGCACAGCTATCGGCCCATGCGATGTCCTTGCGGTCGAGCAGATCGAGGTTCTCGACTTGCAGCAGCAGGCCGGGCGAAAAGCGCGAATACGCCTCGTCGAAGGCGGTCTTGAAGCTGAAGACGCCGGGCGGTGTGACGAAATTCGCCAGCATGGCAATCGGTTTGCCATCGAGGCGCAGCGCAAGCCGTTCGAGCCTGCCTGCGCTCGCAGCGCCTGCCAGCGCATCGGCAAACAGGGCGCGGGTTCGCTGCGCATTCGCAAGGGCGGAGCCGCGCTCGCCCTTCCAACCGGCGGCCTCTAGCGCGAGAAACTCGGCGATCCAGCTCTCAAGCCCTTCGGCGTGGGCGTGACGCTCGAAGGTGAGCGAGCCTTCCTCGGCCAGACGCTTGCGCTGACGGCGCAGTTCCTTGCGCTTCTTGGCGCTCATCGCCTGTTCGAAATAGGCCTCGGCTCCAAGGTCGGAGCACAGCATGGCGCGCGATGCCTGATCGACTGTCACGGCGGGGCGCCCGGTCTCGGCCAACACGGCATCCAACGCCTTCGCGGTGCGGCTGTCGGCAGGAAGCTCTGGCAGGTGCAGGAAAAGCGAGTGACCCGGTGCATTGTCGAGCCGCTCCAGAACCGCTTTCCAGAAAGCATGTTCATACCCGCGCGCGACCAGCGGGCCAGAGCAAAAGGCATTGTCGTGCAGCCACGCGGCATGATGGGGAACCGGGTAGCCGTAATAGCGCGGCGGACGGGTAAGCGGCATCAGGCCGACAAGGCGACCGGCATCGAAATGGGCAGCGATCGCCGGCGAATTGCCGGTTGCGAAGTGAGCGAGCGAGGGCAATGCAAACCACGGTTCGAAAAAGGGGTTGGGTTCGCCAGCCTCGCTGCACAAAGCGTCCCACGCGGCGCCGAAATCGGGAGAGGCGCTTTCGGCCGCGGACACCAGACGCACGCCATGCCCGCCGCGTCGATAGCAGCTGTCATCGGGCCGCGCGTCGGCCAGTTTTGGCGTGCCTGCCAAGTCCATTCAATTAACCCTAACCCTGCGCCTTCATCGCCGCATTGCAGGCAAGTATAGGGGTTTAGCCTTAAGAAAGCCTTGGGTTTCGTGCGGGATATACCCCCTCGACCCGAAACGGCACACAGCTCTGGCAAAGTGCAAACAGGCAAGAAAAAACCCCGCCCGGACGCGTCCGGACGGGGTTGATGATGGTTGGTCGAAAGGAACGCTTAATGCGCGCCGCCTGCCAGTGCCGCGAGCAGAAGCAGCGCGACGATGTTGGTGATCTTGATCATCGGGTTCACGGCCGGGCCTGCGGTGTCCTTGTAAGGGTCACCAACCGTGTCGCCCGTCACCGCGGCCTTGTGAGCCTCAGAGCCCTTGCCGCCGTGATTGCCGTCTTCGATGTACTTCTTCGCATTGTCCCACGCGCCGCCACCGGCGGTCATGGAAAGCGCGACGAACAGGCCGCCCACAATCACGCCAAGAAGCAATGCACCCAGCGCCGCAAAGGCGTTGTCCTGACCTGCAAGGCCAAGGATCACGAAGTAGACCACGATCGGCGCAAGCACCGGAAGCAGCGACGGGATGATCATCTCCTTGATCGCCGCCTTGGTCACAAGGTCGACCGTGCGGGCATAGTTGGGACGGCTCGTGCCTTCCATGATGCCCGGATCGGCAGCGAACTGCTCGCGCACGTCCTTCACCACGTCGCCAGCTGCCCGGCCCACTGCGGTCATGCCCATCGCACCGAACAGGTACGGCAGAAGCGCGCCGAGCAGCAGCCCGACGATGACGTATGGGTTCTCAAGACCGAAATCGACGTTGGCTTCCGGGAAGAACTCCCGAAGGTCGGCGGTGTAGGCGGCAAACAGCACGAGCGCTGCAAGACCTGCCGAACCGATGGCGTAACCCTTGGTCACGGCCTTGGTCGTGTTGCCGACCGCGTCGAGAAGGTCGGTCTTCTCACGAACGCTTTCGTCGAGGCCCGCCATTTCGGCGATGCCGCCAGCATTGTCGGTGACCGGACCGTAAGCGTCGAGCGCGACGACCATACCGGCAAGTGCCAGCATCGCGGTTGCGCCGTAGGCGAGGCCGATCAGCCCGGCGAGCTGATACGCACCGATAATCGCCGCGATGATGACGATTGTCGGCAGAGCGGTCGATTCAAGGCTGATGGCAAGACCCTGGATCACGTTGGTGCCGTGGCCCGTTTCCGAAGCCTTGGCGATCGAGCGGACCGGACGGAAGTTCGTGCCGGTGTAATACTCGGTGATCCAGATGATGATCCCGGTCAGCGCAAGACCGATCAGCGAGCAATAGAACAGGTCCATGCCGTTGAAATCGACGCCGCCCGGACCTCTGCCAATGACGGTGGTCATATCGCTACCGAAGGTCGACAGCGCATATTGCGTGACCAGATAGATCAGCGGGATTGCGAGGACAGCGGTGACGATGAAGCCCTTGTACATCGCGCCCATGACATTCGTGCCGTTGCCGAGACGAACGAAGTACGTGCCGATGATCGAGGTCACGATGCACGCGCCGCCGATAAGAAGCGGAAGCGTCATCAGCGTGAGCAGGTTCTCGCCAAGCTGGCTTGCGAACAGCAGCGCGGTCAGAACCATGGTCGCACCGACCGTCACGACGTAAGTTTCGAACAGGTCAGCGGCCATGCCTGCGCAGTCGCCCACATTGTCGCCCACGTTATCAGCGATGGTGGCGGGGTTGCGCGGATCATCCTCCGGGATCGAGGCTTCGACCTTGCCGACAAGGTCAGCGCCCACGTCAGCGGCCTTGGTAAAGATACCGCCGCCCAGACGCGCGAAGATCGAGATCAGCGATGCGCCAAAGGCGAGGCCGACGAGCCCGTCGATAACGACGCGGCTGTTTGCATCGAGCCCCATCGGGCCAACGAGCACGGCAAAGAACACCGCGATGGCGAGCAGCGCGAGGCCTGCCACCAGCATACCGGTGATGGCGCCTGCGCGAAATGCGATGGTCAGACCTTCCTGAAGACCGGTCTCTGCCGCCGCTGCGGTGCGAACATTCGAACGCACCGAGATGTTCATCCCGATATAGCCCGCCACACCGGAAAGGACCGCGCCAACGACGAACCCGACCGCCGGAACGATGCCGAGGAAAAACCCGACAAGCGCGGCGGCAACGACGCCGACGATGCCGATGGTGGTGTACTGGCGGTTGAGATAGGCCTGCGCGCCTTCCTGGATAGCGCCTGCGATCTCCTGCATCTTTGCATTGCCGGCGCTGGCTCCCAGCACCTGGCGGCTTGTGACTATGCCATAGACGATGGCAAGCAAGCCTAACCCGATTGAAATGTATATAAGGTCCACGAAGTATCCCCTCTCAAAGCGTGGAAAGCGCGTCTGGGTGTTTCCCATTGACGCGAGGCCGGTGAGTGTAAGCGCAAGTGTCAAGCGCGCAAGGCGCAAAGCGAGCGTTTGGACAGCGTTTCGTCGCTTTTATGGGGGCAAATCCGCGATTGCGAGCGTCAGCCGTGCTGGTATCCCAGCCCTTCTGCATTCACGAGCGGTTCTCCATCGACCACCAGCGGTGCAAAGCCGCGCGGCGAGACGGTGCCGATCCGGGTTGCGGGCACGGGCAGGTCTATCGCGTCGGGGGCCGTGAAGAGCAATTCGTAATCGTCGCCCCAGCGCAGGCAGTCTTCGCGCCGGGTCTCGTCAGCGACCGGCACGTCGGTGCTTTCGATGCCGAGCGTGACCTCGCTCGCCTCGGCAATGCGGAAGGCGTCGAGCAGCAGCCCGTCGGATATGTCCATCATCGCGGTCACATGAGGAGCGAGCGCCCTACCTTCTGCAAGCAGCGGGGTGGGGCGGTTGAAGGCGTCTTCGTGATCGACTTCCCCTTCGAAACCCAGCATCGCGCGGCCGAGCGTCCCGGTGACGAACAGGCCGTCCCCGATCTGTGCTCCCTTGCGCCACGGCACGGGTGAGTGCGTCGCGCGTCCTATCGCTGTCATCGAAAAAGTGCTCGCCCCGGTGACGGCGACTGTATCACCGCCCAGGATCGAGACATTGAAAGCCGCAAGACCGGCACGAAGACCTTCGAGGAAGCGGCGATCGTTCCCGCCCAGCGAATGCCCCAGCAGAACGCCGATCGGGTCAGCGCCCTTGGACGCGAGGTCGGACAGGTTGATGGCGAGCAGCTTCCACGCGACATCGGCAAGGTCCGCTTCGGGGCGGAAATGTGTTCCCTCGGCCATCAGGTCGTGATTGATGATCAGCGTTTCATTGCCGAATTCTACAACGGCGCAATCATCTGTAAGCCCGCGCGCTCCGGGGTGGAGCGGCAAGGTGCGCAGGGCGCTGAGGAATTCGGCCTCGGACATGGCCCCTAGCTAGGCGCTTGCGCGAGCGTTGTCGAAGCTCACTTGCCGATAAGGGTGGATTAGTCGCGCGCTTCTTTCGCGATCGCGTCCAGAATGCCGTTCACGAACTTGGCTTCCCTGTCATCGAAGAAAGCCTTTGCAACATCGACATATTCGGTGATCGCACTGGCCCTTGGCACATCGGCGCGTGCGATGATTTCGTATGTTCCGGCGCGCAAAATCTGGAGCATGGTCTTGTCCAGACGAAGCAGGGTCCAGCCCTGTGCAAGACGAGCGGTCAGGATCTGGTCTATCTCTTCGCGCCGTGCATCGACGCCGCGCACGATGTCGTCGAAAAACTCGACTTCGGCATCGGCATAGACTTCGCCTTCGTGGTCTTCGTCATCGACTTCGCGACCAAGGCGGTGCTGGTGAAATTCGTCGAGCAGCTTGTTCAGCGCCGTGCCTTCCATCTGCTGCTGATACAGCGCCTGGACGGCGGCGAGGCGCGCGGTCGAGCGGGCCTGTGATCGGGCGGGAGTGTTCATCGGGGCAGGTGTTCCATGGATTGGTTCTTCAGGCGTCGCGCCTTGCCTGGGCAAGTTTTCCTACTCGCAGCGAGCGCGGTAATGCGAAGGGATGGGCGCGCGTTCTCATCCCGAAATTTCAACGTCGTCAAGATTTCCCGGCGCAGGTGACACTTTTGCGCGAAAAGGTGACACTTCGCCGCGCCAGAGTGACGCTTTCGGGGCCAGGGTGACGCTTTTGACGCCGACAGTGACACAAGAGCCGGTTTTGCCTCTGGACCGTGTAACATCCGGTCCACTTCTCGCAGCGAATCGGGCGCGGACACCCTCATTTGAGGCGCAGTTCGACCGACTTGGCGTGTGCGGGCAACCCTTCCGCATGGGCGAGGGCCGCAGCGGCGGGACCGATGCTGGCAAGGGAAGCATTGTCGAGCGAAATGAAGCTCGTTCGCTTCATGAAGTCGAGCACGGAAAGCCCGCTCGAAAAACGCGCCCGGCGACCTGTCGGCAGCACGTGATTGGGACCAGCGACGTAATCGCCCACGGCTTCGGGCGTGAGCCTGCCGAGGAACACGCTGCCCGCGTGACGGGTCTTGGCCATCACCGCTTCGGGATCGTCGATTGCCAGCTGAAGGTGCTCGGAAGCGAGAGCGTTGATGAGTGCGGGCGCTTCCTCGGGGATGTCGTTGACGACGATGATCACGCCATGTTCGTCCCAGCTGGTGCGCGCAGTCTTGCCGGTTGCAAGCTGGCTGATCTGAAGGTCGATGCAATCCTCGACCATCGCGGCGAAGCCCGCATCGTCGGTGATGAGGATCGACTGCGAGGTCGGGTCATGCTCTGCCTGGCTGAGCAGGTCGGCGGCGGTGACGTCCGGCTCGTTCTTGCCATCGGCGACAACGAGGATCTCGCTCGGTCCCGCAACCATGTCGATGCCAACCACGCCGTAAAGCTGGCGCTTGGCTTCCGCGACATAGGCATTGCCGGGGCCGGTGATGACGTCGACCGGCGCGATCCGGTCGGTGCCGTAGGCGAGCGCTGCGACCGCCTGCGCCCCGCCAACGCGCCACATCTCGTCGACGCCCGCAATGTGCGCGGCGGCGAGGACGAGCGGGTTCGATTGACCCTTTGGCGTGGGGGTTACGACCACCACACGCTCTACCCCGGCAACGCGCGCGGGGATCGCGTTCATCAGCAGCGAAGACGGATAGGCCGCGCGCCCGCCAGGTACGTAAAGACCGGCTGCATCGACCGCGCGCCACGTCGCGCCAAGGCGCACGCCGGTGTCGTCGGTGTAGTCGCGGTTCTCAGGGAGCTGCGCCTCGTGGTAGGCGCGAATGCGCTTGGCCGCGAGGTCGAGCGCATCGCGAAGCTCGGGCTCGAGTTCCTCGTAAGCATCGGCAAAACGCTCCTTCGTAACCAGCCAATCCGCATCGTCGATAAGCGAGTAGCCATCGAAACGCTGGGTGTAGTCAATCAGAGCCTTGTCGCCCGATCCCTTCACCGTGCGAAGGATGTCCTGCACCACACCGCTGACATCGCTGTCGGCTTCGCGGCGGGCGTGGACGATGCGCTTGAACTTGACCGCGAAATCGGGGTCCATGGTCGAAAGCAACTGCATTACGCGGCGTCCTTGTCTGCGCTACCGCTAACCCGCGCTTCGGCATC
Source organism: Erythrobacter sp. KY5 (assembly GCF_003264115.1). Taxonomy (NCBI): domain Bacteria; kingdom Pseudomonadati; phylum Pseudomonadota; class Alphaproteobacteria; order Sphingomonadales; family Erythrobacteraceae; genus Erythrobacter; species Erythrobacter sp. KY5. Next base: position 1,507,758 of record NZ_CP021912.1, read on the forward strand.
GGCGCGAAAGGCTGCGACCAGTTCGCCGACGCGCGGGTCGGTCTTGAGCGCAGCGCGGTTGACGATGAGGCGCGCGGTGATGTCGATGATGCGGCTCGTCTCAACAAGGCCGTTCATCTTGAGCGTCGTTCCGGTCGACACAAGGTCAACGATCTGGCGCGCAAGGCCGAGCGAAGGGGCAAGCTCCATCGCGCCGTTGAGCTTAACGCACTCGGCCTGGATACCCTGCCGCTCAAAGTGGCGGCGGGTGAGGCTTGGGTACTTGGTCGCAACCCGCAAATGGCTGGCGCCGGCATGATCGTCCTCGTCCCCGGCAAGCCGTGCGACAGACAAGCGACAGTGGCCGATATCGAGGTCGACCGGCGCGTAAAGGTCGTCATAATCGAACTCCTCGACCACGTCAGAGCCAACGATGCCTACCTGTGCGGCACCGTGCGCAACGAATGTCGCCACGTCGAACGCCCGCACGCGGATCAGCCGCATGTCTTCGCGGGTCGTGCCGAACGAAAGCGAGCGGTTGGCCTTGTCGTGAAAGCCATCCTCGGGCACCACGCCAGCGCGCGCCATGACGGGCAGCGCTTCGTCGAGGATGCGGCCCTTGGGCACGGCGAAGGTGAGTTGGTCGCCAGCGGGGGATGAGAGGTCGGTTGTCATTTCGCGGCGGGACTTAGGCACTGGGCACCCAAAGGGCAATACAAACCAAGGTGGAGATTAAAGCGGCATGACTGACAGCGGAAAGGTCGGAAGTGACTACAGAGCGGTCATGGCGATAGAAGATCTTGGCGCCGCAATCGAATGGCAGGCCGAACACGCCGAGATCAACGATGCACCGTGTACCGCACGCGTGATCCGCGCCCTGACCAAGGTCGCTGCGGGCGAGACCGCGACAGGGCGCCGAATTGCTGGCTGGCACGGACTCACGCTCAAGGATGCAATGCCCCTGAGAATTGCGGGCGGGCTGCACCATCTGGTCCTGAGCGGCGAGGACGATCGGCTGGCCCGCGTTTACAGTGGCCAGATCGCCGACCAAGGACAGGTTGACCGGCTGGTGTGCGAGTTGGTCGAGACCTATGATCACCGCTTGCTTCCATGGCTTGACGGGCCGCCTCAGACCAACGAGGCGGGTCGATCAGCGAGCATCACGGCAGGGTTATTGTGGCTCGCGCAGCGTGTGGCTCCGCGCTTCGAACTGTTCGAATTGGGCGCAAGCGCTGGGGTAAACACCATGCTTGATCGCTACCGATTCCGGCTGGGTGACACCGAGGTTGGACCCGCAGATTCGCCCATGCGGATCGAACCAGAATGGCGCGGTGGGGCCGGCTCGCCTCCCAACGCACCTGACGAATTCAAGATCGTGTCGGTTCGTGGATGCGACGTCGCGCCGATCAATCTCGCGGACGAGGCAAGCGCGCTGCGCCTCAAGAGCTATGTCTGGCCTGACGCTCCTGCTCGCATGGCCCGCATTGACGCCGCGATTGAACTTGCAAGCCAAGACCCGCCGCAAATTGTTCGGCAGGATGCAGGCGAATTCGTCGCCGATATGCTTAGCGAGCCTCAAGCCGAGGGCACAACGCGGGCGATGTTCCACTCGATCATGTGGCAATACATGCCCGCCGAAACGCAAGAAGCGATCACGCTGATGGTTGAACGCGAAGGGACAAAAGCTTCAGCCGAAAAGCCACTCGCATGGATCAGCCTCGAAACCGATCCCGCGACCTTCCGGCATGAATTGAAGGTGAGATACTGGAACGGCGGCGAGAGCGACGGAGAGACCACGCTTCTCAGCCATGCGCACCCTCACGGAGCATGGGTTGAATGGGCTGGCAGCGCATAAGGTTGCAAATTGCAACTAACATTGGTATGCATTGGGCATGAGAGAGAAGCTTCCCTATTCCGATCTAACCCTTGCGGAGGCGCTCGTCGCTTTCCGCCAGCATCATGGTCTCGATTTGAAGTACGCCGACATGCGGGAAGGCGCGAAGGCGCACTTTGAGAGGTACGACATGGTGCATGTCCTCTTTGGCCTCGACACCAGCATTCGCCAAGAAGCGCAAGCCGATGGCTGGACACTGTTCGGGACAGATATCTCGCTGCGAGACGTTCGCGACTTTATGGATCTCCCCGAAGAGAAGCAACTGATCAAAGAGGTGGGTTGGGCCACGATCGCAAAAGGTTACCTGCGTGCGATCACCGATTATCCGGTCATCGCTTGGAAATCGCGCAAGCTTCGCCGGAAGTGGAGATGGCCCGACAACGCCGACTATCGCAGCTGGACGGTCGCGCGCATCCGCCGTGAATTTGGGATCGAGCGCGCTCTCGCGGCCTGATCCGCCTCAGTCTTCGTCGCTCCAGCGGAACTGGAACTCGAGTTCATGGTCGCTGCCGCTTTGCTCGTGCTCGATTGAGAATTCGGTTCCGGCCGGAATGTAGAGCCGCTCGCCCGCTACCTGAATCTCGAACGCCTTGTTCTCTTTCAAGGCTTTGACCAGGCGCTCGAGCTTTTGGATGTTCTGTTCGGTCGTGTAGGTTTTGGTGACGTCGCGGCCTTCTTCGGTGCTCATTAAAAACGGTCCTTTGGTTTGATGATGTGCGTGACTTAGGCGCTCAAGATTGCAGGAAGGTTTCCATCGCCTCGATCATCGCCTCGGGCGCCTCCCACGTCACGAAATGGCCGCAGCCATGCACCGGCACGATGGTGAGCGGGTCGATGATCTCCTCCAGCCCTTCGAGGTTTTCGGCCGGCAAGGCGAGGTCGTCCATTGCCCAGACGACCAGAGTCGGGATCGTGAGTTTGGGCAGTGTGGGAGGCGAATAGTCGGCGGGCAATTCGAACGGCTCGTCCATCGTCGGCACCTGCATGGCGCTCGCGCGGTAATAGTTGATCATGCCGAAGCACGCATCGCGGTCTTCCCATTCGTGCAGCATGCGCTGGCGCTCTTCGACCGGCATTTCGCCGGGGCGGTCCCAGTTCACTTCCTGCTTGAGTATCCCGGTGATCCCGTGCTCGCGGATAAGTTCGTCATTTGCCGGATCGCGAAAGCCGCGAATGTATTGGCTGGATTCGCGCTGGCCGGGATGGGTGTAGAGCAGCTTCTGGAAGATCGCCGGATGAGGGGCATTGGCGATGATTGCGCGGGTGACCCGCGTGTTCTGTCCGGCAAGCGCCACGCCCCAGGCCACAGCTCCGCCCCAGTCGTGCCCGACGATAGTGAATGTCTCGACCCCCAGCGCATCCGCCAGCAGAAAGACATCGCCGATGAGCTTGTCGGGCGAGTAATTCTCGACGCCCTGCGGTTTGGAAGAACCCGCATAGCCGCGCTGGTCGGGCGCGATGCAGCGATACTGCTTTGAGAAATGCGCGATCTGGTGGCGCCACGTGCGGTGGTTTTCGGGAAAGCCATGGAGGAAGACGAGGACAGGCGCATCGCGCGGCCCTTCGTCGACCACGTCGAGTTCGATCCCGTTGGCGAGCGTGACGCACGTCTGCTCCATGCCGCTCATTCGGTTTCCTCCATCCGCTCCATGTAACCGCCTGCGACCATGCCGGCGATCTGGTCGAACAGCGCATCGGGTGTGCGCCGCATCTCGCCCATCTGTTGTTCCATGCCTTCGGCGACGATAATCTCGCGTTCGCCCGCGGCGATCCCATCGAGCATGGTCTTAGCGGCGTCTGGTGCAGGGATGCCCTCATCGATCACCTTGTCCGAAACGCCTCGCTTGCTGCCATCGCCCTTGAGGGCATTGCGCGAAACATTGGTCGCGACCGAGCCGGGATAGATCACGTGGACGCTAACTCCGGTTTGCGACAGCTCTCCGCGAAGTGCATCGCCATAGCCGGCAAGCCCGAACTTCACCGCGCTGTAGGCGGTGCGCATCGGCACGCCGACCTTGCCTGCGATCGAGGAGATGAAAGCGAGCGCGCCAGAGCCGCGCTCGACCATGTGCCCGATCAGTCCTTGCGCGAAGGCGATCTGTGCGGTGAGGTCGATGTCGATGATGTCGCGATAGACCTGCATGTCGGTCTTGAGAGCGCGGCTGCGCTGGGAAACGCCGGCATTGGCAATCGCGATATCGACGCCGCCTTTCCACGCGATGGCTTTAGCGGTTGCCTCTGCAAGGGCCGCGTCATCGCGCACGTCAAAGGGGAGGATCAGGGTCTCGCCGCAATCCTTCGCCACCTCGGCCAACCTTGCCTCGTCGCGGCCCGACAGCACGAGATGAGCGCCACGCGATGACAAATCGCTCGCGAGCGCCGCTCCGATGCCCGATGACGCGCCCGTAACCCAGGCGACCTTACCGGTGTAGTCCATCAATTCCCCTCCCGATGTCTCTCTCTATGGATAGCTGACGGTCTTGGGCACGTCCGGCAAGGGGATAAACTCCCCTTCGTCATCCGGTACCTTGCCGAAGCGCCCTTCGCGCCAATCGTCTTTGGCCTGATTGATTCGCTCGCGATCGGAACTGACGAAGTTCCACCAGACGTGGCGGCGCGTGGTGAATGCCTCGCCGCCCAGCAGCATAACCCGGCCACCGCTTTCGCTCGAAAGCGTCATCGTTTCGCCGGGCTTCAATACGGCCAACTCATAAGGCGTGAGCGTACAGTTCCCGATAGTTGCCTCGCCGCCGACCAGCATGACCGCGCGTTCGTCGGCTTCGGAATCGATCGGGATCGAGCCGTTCGGGCCAAGCAATATCTCGGAGTAAATCGTGTCCGCATGGGTCGTGGTCGCCGCGCGCTGTCCCCAAAGCTCGCCCATGATGACGCAGGCGGTTACGCCCTTGTCTTCAATCTTCGGCAAATCGCTGACCGCTTCGAAGGCAGGGTCGATCTCCTCCTTGCCATCGGGCAGAGCCAACCAGGTTTGCATCCCGTAGAGCATGGGCCCTTTGCTACGCTCATCCTCGGGGGAACGCTCGGAATGGGCTATGCCGCGACCGGCGGTCATCAAATTGACGGTGCCGGGACGGATTGTCGAAAAGGTGCCCAGCGTATCGCGGTGGTCGATCGCACCTTGGAACAGCCATGTTACGGTTGCGAGGTTGATATGCGGGTGAGGGCGCACGTCCATGCCTGTGCCGATATCGAGCTGACCGGGACCGAATTCGTCAACGAAAATGAAGGGACCGACCATCTGCCTCGCCTTCGAAGGCAGAACGCGGCGCACTTCAAACTGGCCAAGGTCATGTGTTGTGGGAGTCACGATCTGGGTGATGAGGTCAGTCATCGCATTTCCCTATTCTGCATAATGATTTGCGCGAGCGTTTCGGGAAAGACGGCTTCTGGCCAATCGCCGAGTTCTGCAAGCTCGAACCAGCGATGCCGTGTCATGACACGCTGTTCGAGAGCGGTGTGGCCTTGCGTTGAAATCTGCGTGCTGGAGACGCGGATCACGAAATAGCGCTCATCAGCCTGAATCGGTTCACCTTCGACCGTAATGAATTCAGGAGTGGTGCGCGCGACCTGCTGGCCCGGATCGGCTACGATACCGGTTTCCTCAAGCAGTTCTCGCCGTGCAGCCTCTTCGAAGCTTTCGTGCGGCTCGCATTCCCCGCCCGCTGTCACCCAGAAAGGTGGTCTGTCGGCAAGACTAAAGCGGAACAAGAGAACGCGCTGCACATCGTCGAGCACGATGATCCGCGCCGCGCGCCGAACGCGTTTGGTGTTCCCAAATTCGTTCATCGCTGAGCTGTTACCCGGTGGGCGCGCTGGCTTTGATCGCAACCGCGTGGACGCGTTCGCCCACAATGTCGCCGAGTGCTTCGATGACTGAACGCTGCCTTGCGAGGCGTGACATGTCACCAAAGGCGGGCGCTTCGATCACGACGGTAAAGTGCGATTCGCCTGAACCGTTATCACCAGCGTGACCCGAATGTTGGGCGCTGTCATTGATGATCTCAAGCTGCGTTGGCTCGAAAGCTTTGGTCAGCAACTCACGCATTTCTTCCGCTACTGTCCCGCTCATCTCACCACTTTCCTTCTTTGCAACATTGGCCAGCTTGGAATTTGGCATCTTAATCGCCATTCTCAAGGGTTCATGTCTCAGACGCGATTTCATGGACGGTTCGAAACCGATGAGAGGGTGTGCGAACACCCGACGTGCCGCGAGCCGGGGGAGTTCCGTGCGCCGGGATATCGTCCCAACGGATTTGACGGGCCGGGCGAGTGGCGCTGGTTCTGCCTTGATCATGTGCGCGAGTTTAACGCCGGGTATGACTGGTTCGAAGGAATGAGCGCAGAGGAAATCATTTCGGCCCAGTCGCCTGCCAGCGGCTGGCGAACCGAAAGCCCCAGTTTTGGCGCGCGCGCCGCGGTTGACGGTATGCCGCGCTGGGCTGACTTCGACGACCCGCTCGACGCGATTTCGGCCCGCGCAAACGGCATTCGCAGCCGCGCTCAACGCGAAGCGACGATGGCAATGGACGGGCGCTTTTCGAAGGACGAAGCCGAAGCGCTCGAGACGATGGGCCTGGGTTCGAACACAGACCGCCGCCGCCTGCGCCGCCGATATTCCGAGCTGGTGCGCCGCTACCACCCCGACCGCAATGGCGGGGATCGCAGCCACGAAGCGCGGCTCGGCAAGGTGGTCGAGGCCTACCAGCTGTTGAGGAAAAGCACGGCCATTGCGTGAGCCGGCCTGCGAATGAGCCCGCCCGACCTCTCTTTGCTCACTGAAGAGGCAAAGATCAGTTCTGGCGAAACGCCCAGCGCAGCGTCCGGCCCATGCCCCAGGTCGCCGCGCGGGCTGGCAGGGCAGTCAGGACCGGCCGCTGAAGGTTCAGCATGGATCGCGCAAAAGGCGGAAGCATGGCCACCGCTTCTGCGCCAAGCAAGGTCTGCAAGGCGGGCGGCGTGTTCTTTGGACGCTGATTGAGGACCAGCTGCGCAATCTCGCGGGCCTGTGGCGTTGCCCGCAGGTCGCCGCGAAGTTCGCGAAAAAGCGCATCCGCCTCGCGCCGGGTCTCTGGCACCGGGTCTGCGCCAAGAGCGCGGGCGATGACTGCGATCTGGCGATAATATTCATCCTGCTGGGCACCGGGCATGTCGGGTCGAACATGGCGCAGATAGCCTGCGAGAAAACTCTGCGCTTCGGTTACGTGAACCCAGGCGAGCGTGCGCGGATTGGTCGCCTCGTAGCGGCTTCCATCCGGCAGCGTGCCGCCAACTTTCGCGTGTATGCGATTGACGCGGTCTATGGCTTTCATCGCATCATCACGGTGCCCGAAGGTCGTTACCGCGATGAACCGGGCGGTCCTCTGCAAGCGCCCGTGCATGTCCTCGCGAAAGTTGGAATGGTCGAGCACGCCTTGCAGCGCATGCGGGTGAAGCATTTGCAACAACAGCGCGCGAATTCCGCCGGTCATCATGCCGACGATATCGGCATGCACCATGCGGATCGGCGTATCCTTCTCGAACAGCGCGTCGTCAGATGGCGGGACCGGCTTTTGTCGGCTGGAAGAATCGTTGAAGGTGCTACGAACCTGCTCGACCAGTTTGAGGCGAAAGCGTTCAATCGGGATGTCGAGCGGGGAGGGCATGGGAGCTATCTAATCACCCTGATCGGATTTTTCGAGAAGCGCGACACTTAATTCAAGCGGGGGCACATGAGGAAAATTCGCGTGCCACATCAAGCCTGGCCGAGAATGTCAGGTCTAGATTTGAAACCGATACTTGCCCGCGCGGCGCTTGGCCTTTAACGGTCCGGTCGAAATGAACTCACACTCCTCCGAAGAATTCGCTGGCAAGAGCGCCATTCCCTCCGAACCCGACTCGACGGTCGACGTGCGCGACACGTTCGGCATCGATGTCGACTGGCAGGTTCCGGCCTTCAGCGCGAATGATGAGCATGTGCCGGAGCTCGACGAGAGCTATGTATTCGACCCGGATACGACCCTCGCGATTCTCGCAGGTTTTGCTCACAATCGCCGTGTGATGGTGCAGGGCTATCACGGAACGGGTAAATCCACCCATATCGAGCAGGTTGCCGCGCGCCTGAACTGGCCGAGCATCCGCGTGAACCTTGATGCGCATATCAGCCGTATCGATCTGGTGGGCCGCGATGCGATCGTCCTGAAAGACGGCTTGCAGGTTACCGAGTTCAAGGAGGGCATTCTTCCTTGGGCGCTTCAGCACCCGGTCGCGCTGACCTTTGACGAATACGATGCGGGCCGCCCTGACGTCATGTTCGTGATCCAGCGTGTGCTCGAATTCGATGGCAGGCTGACACTGCTTGACCAGAACCGTGTGATTACGCCCAACCCCTATTTCCGCCTGTTCGCGACCACCAACACGGTAGGCCTAGGCGACACCAGCGGCCTTTATCACGGCACTCAGGCGATCAACCAGGCGCAGATGGACCGCTGGAACATCGTGGTAGCGCTGAACTATCTGCCGGCAGAGACCGAGCAGAAGATCGTCAAATCGAAGACGCCCGAATCCGACGACGCGCTTATCGCTGACATGGTCAAGGTCGCAGAGCTCACCCGTCAGGGCTTCATGAGCGGCGACATTTCGACCGTCATGAGCCCGCGCACCGTGATCACATGGGCGCAGAACGCCGCGATTTTCAATTCTGTCGGCTTTGCCTTCCGCCTGTCGTTCCTGAACAAGTGCGACGAGGCCGAGCGCACGTTGGTAAGCGAATACTATCAGCGCGTGTTCAACGAAGATCTGCCGGAAGGTGCAGCGAAGGGCGTATAAGGCCCACTTGCGCAAAGCTGTGTTAGGCTGTTAATACAGTTCACCATGGCGCTTTTCGAACGATTCTGGAAACGGTCAGGCAATCGAGATCCCCAGCGCGGGGATGCAGGCTACTACGCGCTTTACGAATCGCAGCGTCCTCTCGACATCGATGATGAAGCGCCTCGACTTCGAGCGGCGGGTTCACCCGATTTCGCAGCCTGGGACGACCGTCTTTCGAGCATCGATGGCCACGTCGCTCGCGAAGAACGCAGGCGGCTTCCGTTCTGGACGAAGGATTACTGGCGCGCGCGTCGCAAGCGCTGGTGGGGCGTTCGCATTGTCGCAGCGATTTTCGCGGTGCTCATTGTCCTGTTCGCATGGCTTGCAATCACCGCACCTCTTTCAAAGAGCCTAGAACCCATTGCTGCACCTCAGGTAACGCTGCTCGCCAGCGACGGGACACCCATTGCGCGCAGCGGTGCGATGGTGGCGGAGCCGGTTGAGGTTGCAGACCTCCCCCCGCACGTGGTGCAGGCTTTCCTCGCGATTGAAGACCGGCGGTTCTATTCTCATTGGGGGATCGACCCGCGCGGCATCGCGCGCGCTGCTTGGACCGGGCGCGGCGGTGGGAGCACGATCACGCAGCAACTCGCCAAGTTCACCTTCCTCACGCCTGAGCAAAGCCTGTCGCGCAAAGCGCGCGAGGCGCTGATCGCACTGTGGCTGGAAGGATGGCTGACCAAGGACGAGATCCTGTCGCGCTATCTTTCGAACGCCTATTTTGGAGACAACCAGTACGGGCTTCGCGCCGCATCGCTCCATTACTTCTATCGACAACCGGAAAACCTGCTGCCCCAGCAGGCGGCGATGCTCGCAGGGCTGCTTCAGGCGCCGTCGCGCTACGCGCCCTCCCATCATTATGACCGAGCGAAAGCGCGGATGGATCTGGTGGTGGGCGCGATGGTCGAGGAAGGGTATCTCACCGCGGCGCAGGCCGCATCGTTGTCTGATCCCAAGCTCGACTTGCGAACAACGAACGACCTGCCCACCGGGACTTATTTTGCAGACTGGGCCCTGCCTCTCGCGCGTGAGGGCATGGAAGCTGGGTACGAACGGCAGGTGATTGAAACCACGCTCGATGCGCAATTGCAGGCGCTGGCAGGCCGGGTTGTCAGCCGTGCAGGGCTTGGCGATGCTCAGGTCGCACTGGTCGCCATGCGCCCGTCGGGTGAAGTGGTCGCAATGGTTGGCGGCAAGGATTATGCGCAAAGTCCGTTCAATCGCGCAACGCAGGCACGACGCCAGCCAGGGTCGACCTTCAAGCTGTTTGTTTATCTCGCCGCGCTGGAAGCTGGCTGGTCGCCAGAGGACAGGATCGCCAACACCGCCATCGAAGCGGGCTCCTACCGGCCCAAAAACGCGCGCGAGCGCTATTCGGAGACCATCACGTTGGAAGATGCCTTTGCCTCGTCCAGCAATGTCGCAGCGGTTCGGCTGTTCAATGAGGTCGGCAGTGAGCGAGTGATCAGCACGGCGCGTTCGCTCGGCGTCACGTCGAAACTGCCTGAGGGCGATCCAAGCCTGGCGCTTGGCACCTCGAGCATGACTTTGCTCGAACTGACGACCGCCTATGCCGGGGTGGCTGCCAATCGGTTCCCGGTCAGGGCCCGTGCGTTCGAGCAAGAGGAACAGGGCTGGTGGGAATGGCTCACCACTCCGATCGACAGCGCTTCGGACCGAACACACGAGGATATCGAGCGCATGCTGCGCGCGGCAATCAACCGGGGGACGGGTGAGGCTGCGGAGCTGCCCATCGCGAATTATGGCAAAACCGGGACCACTCAGAATTACCGGGATGCCCTGTTCGTTGGTTATGCGGGAGACCTGGTTGTCGGCGTATGGGTCGGTAATGACGACAATTCGCCGCTCGATCGCGTGACCGGGGGCGGGCTCCCAGCGCGCATCTGGAAGGACTTCATGCGCGGCGCTCTCAACCTGCCGGCACCGCGGCCAAGCGCCTCGCCCGACCCTGAAGGTCCGGTGCAGCCCTTCGATATCGGAGAAGGTGAGGAAATCCCGCTGGGTGAAGATGGCACGGTTCTGCGGTTCGAAGAGGACGGGGTCGTCCTCTCACAGGATGGCGTGCCGGTTGAGATTCGAATTGACGAAAACGGCTTCAACATCGACCCGATAGACTAGCCGGTCCCTGTTTCCGCCATCAGTATATTCATGACAGCGCTAGCAATCGGGCGGTCGCGATCGTCCTGCCATACCTCGACCGTCAAGTTGGCGTTTCGCCGACCGATCCGTGTGATGCGCCCCTTCGCGAAACTCGCCTGCGACTTACCGGCAGACAGGTACTGAACGGTGATATTGACCGGCTTCAGCTGTGCATCCCGGCCATCCTCCTGAAGCCGTGCGCGGAGCGCAGCGTAGCCGGCATTCTCCAGCAATCCTGCGGTCGCACCCCCGTGATAATGAGCAGGACGCCCTTCGACTGACGAACCGAAATCCACCGTCAGAACCGGAACGCCGTCTTCCATTGCGTGGAGTCTGATCCCGAGTGCGTTGGCATATGCAGGCAGTTCCATGTCACTCATCGCCAGTCCCCGCTTCGCTGGCTTCACCTTGGCCGGTCACGATCTTGCGTGACCGGGGGTCCTTGCTCAGCGTCATGAAAACGCCTGCCATTGTCGCAAGCTGATCGTTGGCGTCGCCGTCGTGAGCGAACCCCCGAACAAAAGCGGCAGAGCGGGTGATGCGATGGCATTCGACGCGCCCCCAGATCGCACTGCGTTCTCGCGAGGCGCGCTGGTAATCCACTCTCAGATCAAGCGTTGCAATGGGCATGAAAGCGCCTTTGGTCGTCCAGATTGCCATCCCGCTGGCCATGTCCATCAAGCTGATGACGGGACCAGATGCGAGCACCGCGCGGTCCGGTTCGCCGATCAGGTCCTCTCGCCAAGGCAGCTTGAGTTCGACCCAGTTGTCGCCGTGGGCGCTGTATTCTAGGCCCAGCCAGCCCGAATGACCATGCTGGAAAAACATCTTCCCCGCAGCCTCGACGTCGAAGCCTTGCGTCGGAGTCCGGCTTCTTTCGCTCATTTCCGCAAGTTTCTTTGAAATTTACTAATCATTACAATCCTTTAATTTCACGCACCGGGAGTTTTCTTGCAGCCATCCATGTGCATCGGCGCTTCTCGCCCGGTGCGGGATCAGTAGCAAGGAGAAGTAAAATGCCAAAGATCGAGCTGGCCAGTATTCCTGGCCTCGAAACAGCACAGGCGCTGTACGGAGCGGTCAGCGACAAGGTCGCGACCTACGACGATTCGATCATTTCACTCATGGTCTATGTCTACGATGTAGCGCCCCCGCCACCACCGCCGCCCGGCATCTTTTGATCGCTACGGGATGGCTGAGTAGATGATTGTTCATCCTGCCATAGCAAAGCTGCGGAGCGATCACGCTTTGCAGCTTTGCGCCCGTGCCGAGATGACGTCGGCTCATGATGCCTGGCTTCAGCGCAGCGATGTTCGCGCTGTTGATCGCGACATCCGCAGCTATTCCGAGGGACAGGCCTTGGAGGCATTACCGACGCTTGGCGGATTGATCGGCGACCTTGCGCGAGGAAAGGCGTTTGCGCATGGAATGATCGATCAGTTCGTCCCGGCATTGCGCAGCCAATCGCTCGGAGAAGTTCCTTTGCGGCATACTTCGACAGCCGGCTTTGCGCGAATGCAGCTGATGAAGCAGGGCGGGGTGGTGCTATCGCTTTGCGTGTACGAACCGGCAACGGCGAACCGCCAAGCCAACTGGGCCCAGTTTGCCGATTGCGAGCTGTGCGAACTGGTTTTGGCCGGTTCGGCGACTGGCCGGATGCACAGGATCGTTCACAACGGGTTGGGGCAAGGCGGCATCCGTTCAACAGACCTGAACGTGGGCGAGGGCAGTTTTCTTGCGCCAAAGCCTCGCGTCGAAGCGCGGCAATTCGAAGTGGTGCACCGTTCTTTGCTGGTGCTTCAGTTGACCCGCACGCGCCCCAATCCCCGCGCAACTCGCGAGCTGCGCCTAAGCGATGGCGCGCTGGTACGGGAGGTAAGCGCGGATCGGCGGGCGAGCGAGAAGATGATGGCGCTAGGTGTCCTGGGGGCGCTCGGCATGGATCGCACAATCGATCCGATCACGGCATTTGCTCGCGATCTTGATCAGGACAAGCACGCGCGATGGGAAGCGGCGCGTCAGTTGCTGGCGCTGGATGGCGAGGCTGGCTGGCTGGTTCTCAATGAAATTGCACACAGACCTGAAGATCCTCTCGCCCAGCCTTCAAGATCGCTGATGGCCCAATTGCGCGAACAGCACGAAATCCCGGAGGCACAGTGATGCCGCTGCTTTTTGATCTTGGCGAAGATGCCCCCTGTTCTCTTGCCGAAGCGGTCGAGGCTCTCGCCGCGATAGATTTCGACCCTCGGGATGAAGGTGCGACGCTTGAAGCTGCTCGCTGGCTTAGGAGATTGAGCAGCAACCGCGAGTTCCTCGCAGACGTCCTTCTGGACCGCCTTGCCGGGCGGACTTTGGGTGAGATCGAAAGCGGGTACGGCCCGCAGGCTGTCGTACTTTCCCCGTTACGAGGGAGCATGTTTCTGCGCGCCAATATCTGGCCTGCCGAAAGCGATCTGAGCTTTCAGAACTCCGGCGCGAAGACGTTCGTCTACGGAGTGCCGCACGACCACAATTTCTCGTTTCTGACGACAGGATATCTCGGCCCCGGCTATCGAAGCGATTACTTCGAATACGATTATGACAAGGTTCGCGGCGTGCCCGGCGAAGAAGCGGGCCTGCGCTTCATCGAACGCAGCGCTCTCCATGAGGGCAAGACCATACTTTACCGCGCACACACCGATGTGCACTCGCAATTGCCGCCCGAAAGCCTCTCGGTCTCGCTCAATGTCATGCATGTCGACCCGGCACAGTGCTGGCACGATCAATATGGCTTTGAACTCGAAAGTGGGACGATCACGCGCGTGCTCAGCCCCAACGCGACCGAGGTATTCCTGCGCACCGCCGTGGCGAGCGGATCTGAAATCGCGCTGGATTATGCTGAGTGGATAGGCCGCACCCATCCAAGCGACAGGTTGCGGCTTGCCAGCTTTGAGGCGCGCAGCGGCATTTCCTGCAATCGGCACGCGCTGTGGGCAGAGGCGGAACGCTCAGGGAGCCTTATGGTCTCGGCTGTCGCCAAACAGAAGCGCCAGGCAATCGAGGCTTAAAGGACACCTCCGGCCAGACGATCAATCGCGCCCTGCAGAATTACGGCAGCCGCATGGCTGTCGATTGCTTCGGCGCGTTTCCTGCGGCTCATATCCTGCCCGATCATCGCGGCCTCGGCGCTTTGCGTGGACCAGCGTTCATCCCAGAGGAGGAGCGGGAGCGCAAATGCGTCTTGCGCATTGCGAGCAAAGGCACGGCTTGCCTGAGCGCGGGGACCCTCGCTTCCATCCATGTTGCGTGGGAGGCCTAGGACGATCCCTTTGACCTCACGTTCGGCAATAAGGGCGCCAATCCGCTCGCGATCCTTGCCCCATTTGCTTCGGCCAAGGGTTTTGCCATTGGTCGCAAAGCGCCATCCCGCGTCGCAGAAGGCGGTGCCGATCGTCTTGGTGCCAAGGTCGAGCCCAAGAAGAACGCCGCCATCGGGCAGTGCCTGGCCGAACTCGGCTGCGTCCTCGGTAATCAGTTTGCGTCACCCGATGCGCGCGCGAAGGCACCTGCACGCCTTGCGACATCGGCCTTGGTGTTGGCCCAGAACAGCGGGATGTCGTAGACATGATAGTTGTTCCCGGGCAGCACATAGGACCCCATTTTGGGCGGGTCGCCGATGAGCAGTAATCCGCGATCATCGCAGCGTGCAGGAACTGCGCCTGCCACAAGCTCGCCGGTCGAGATGGAATCGTCGGGAACAAGTGTGCCGAGATTCGCGCTTGCCTGCGCGCTTCCACCGAACGTCCCGGTGATCGGATTGGTGCAAAGGATCTGGCTGTCACCGCGCGGCTGACCATCGAAGCCGGTCGAATTGGCGTAAGTCTCCATGACAGCGGACGGGTCCGCTGGTTCGGCAAAGCTCGACCATGACAGGATGCAACCTGTCTGGGCGGGCGTGGCGCAGGCAGCAAAGCCGAGCGATGGAACGTCGCGTTCGACCGAAATCGGCCATCCAATCGCATAGGCCGCCACGAGGCGTCGGCTGACATCAGAGCCGTTCACCTCTTCACGCAGCAGGCGCAGAAGATGCAACGCGCCCTGGCTGTGCCCCGCCAGAACGATCGGGATATCGTCGTCGATTGACGAGAGGAAATAGCGATAAGCCTCAAGCACGTCGGCGTAAGCGGCGTCGATGGCCTGCTCGCCCTCTGGCGCGTCAGTGAGGAATGAACCCATGGTCGCCTGGCGGTATCGCGGTGCCCAGATTTCGTCGGCTGCGTTGAACGGACTTGCCATGCCGCGCACATAGATGCGTGCGACGCGTTCGGCCTCTTCGTCGCCAATCGGCGCGTTCCAGTTGTCACGGCTGAGATAGCTGGTCGGGTGGATGAAGAAGACGGCGAAATCGGGCACGTCGCCGCTCGTACCAAGTTCGCTAGATTCAGGGTCCACGGGACGCGACCCGGCGGCCTGGCGCGCGGTCAATTCCTCAGGACGCGCGGTTGCCTCCGCCAAAGCCGGCTGCCAGCGGGCTGGATCGTTTACGCCGATGCCGGGACGCGAATACCAAAGGGCGGGGTCCTGATAGGCGTTGGCTTCCAGCGGCTGTGTCGGAGTGAAGTCAGCGCTTGGGACGAGCGCGAATTCGGCAAGTTCGTCCTGAAACATCTCGTAGCCGATACGCAGCCCGAGAAATAGGACGATCACCACCGCCACGAAATAGAGGAATTTCCTTGCCATTGGCGTCCTTGCCCCTTGGGTTATTCAGCCACTTCGCGAGCGCGTTCGCCATCTTCGGCGAGCGCCGGGCGCAGCGTAGTCCATGCGCGCTCGCCCCGCATCGCAGAGAACCACGTCAACGGGTTCCACGTCGCAGAGCCGTCGAGAGAGAAGGTGATGAATTCAGCGCGACCTCCGATATTTTCGAGCGGAATGCCGCCCCCAAGTCCGCGTGCCTGAGCAGGTGCTCGGCTGTCTGCGCTTTCATCACGGTTATCGCCCATTACGAAAACATGGCCCTCGGGAACCGCATAGGGACCGAAATTGTCGAGATCATTAGCGCCCGAACGCGTGCGACTCTGGTCGACATGATCAATGATCAGATATGTCGCACCGTTCGGCAGAGTTTCACGGTAAGTAGGCGGTTCGAAGAACTGCTCGCCGCTCTCGCTGCGCACGCGGTAAGGTTCGAAAGCGGTTAGGCAGGGGCCGTTCTCGCACATCAATTCCGGTTCAAACGGAATGCGCACCGGTGGAACCACTTCGCGTTTTACCGGCGTGCCATTCAGGATCACGCGACCGTCACGCACTTCGACCGTATCGCCGGGCAGGGCGATCACGCGCTTGATGTAATCCTCGTCGCGTGTCGGGTGCACGGGTATGACGATGTCGCCATATTCGGGCGTCGAGCCGAATATGCGCCAATCGCCGCGCGGAAGCAGGTGAAAGCTCGCTGAAGCCCAGGACCAGCCATAGGGATACTTGCTCACCACCAGGCGGTCACCGACATGCAGGCTCGGCATCATCGAGGTCGACGGAATGTAAAAGGGCTTGGCGACGAGGCTGTGGAACGCGAGCACTGCAAACAGCATCAGCGCAAGGCCGCGCAATTCGGCGAACCAATCGACCTTGTCGTTTTCTTCCTCTTTTTTCTGCGCGAGCTGTTGCTTCAGCTCGACATGGGGATGCACGTCTGCCTTCTGGTCCGTGTCGGAAGCGGGCGTATTGGTCTGGCTCAAAGTCGGTGTTCGTTTCTTTTCGGATCAGCTTTTGGGCAAAGCTTCGATGATGACGAAGCACTGCGCCCATGGATGATCGTCCGTGAGGGTGAGATGAATGTGCGCCTCATGGCCCGGTGGCGTCAATTCTTCAAGCCGCTTCGCAGCCCCGCCGGTGAGCGCCAGCGTCGGCGCGCCGGACGGAGCGTTCACCACGCCGATATCCTTCATGAAGACACCGCGCCTGAAACCTGTACCAACCGCTTTGCTGAATGCCTCCTTGGCGGCAAAGCGTTTCGCATAGGTTCCAGCGATCGTGTAGGGGCGCTTGCGAGCCTTGGCGCGTTCTACCTCTGTAAAGACGCGATTTTCAAACCGCTCCCCGTAGCGGGCGAGCGAATTGCCAATGCGTTCGATGTTGCACAGGTCTGAACCCAGGCCGATGATCATAGGTTATAGAGCCCTAGAAAAGCTGAGGACGAGCAAGGCGAGACCGATGATGTGAATCATGACCTGCGCCTTGAAGATCGGGTGGGCGAAATCGCCATTCGCGAACTTGAGCGCTCCGACGAATCCGAAAATCTGCAAGGCGACCCATCCAATCGCAAAGGGGCGAAGTACCCCGGTATTCAGCGCAAAGCCGAGGAAGCCAATCGCGATCAGGAACAGGAGCGCTGCAAGACCGGCCCAAAGTTTCTGCGCCGGGGCAAGGGTGGGAAGGTCCGGTTCGCTCATCCGCGTGCCTCGTCCATCAGTTCGCGCATCCGGCGGATCGCTGGTTCGAGCCCAGAAAAGATCGCTTCACCGATCAAATAATGCCCGATATTGAGTTCGGCGATCTGCGGGATGGCGGCGATCGGCTGGACATTATCATAAGTCAGCCCGTGGCCGGCATGCGGTTCGATCCCGTTCTTGGCGGCCAGCGCCGCCATGTCGGTGATTCGGTGCAACTCCTTTGCGGTGCGTTCGCTGTCGCCATCAAGAATGGCGTGCGCATATTCACCGGTGTGGAACTCGACTACAGGCACGCCCAATTGCAAAGCAGCATCGAGCTGGCGCTCGTCCGCTTCGATGAACAGTGACACGCGGATGCCGTGGTCCTTCAATCGGTACACAATCGGCGTAAGCGTGTTGTGCAGTCCTGCTGCGTCAAGGCCGCCCTCGGTCGTGCGCTCCTCGCGTTTTTCCGGAACGATACAAGCTGCATGCGGTTTGTGGCGCAGCGCGATCTCGAGCATTTCCTCGGTCGCTGCCATCTCAAGGTTCAGCGGAAGGTCGGTCGCGTCCTGAATGCGAGCAAGGTCTTCGTCCCGGATATGCCGGCGATCTTCGCGCAGGTGAGCCGTTATCCCATCGCCGCCAACCTCGGCGACGATCTGTGCAGCTCGAACAGGGTCAGGATGATCACCTCCGCGCGCATTACGGATGGTCGCGACGTGGTCGATATTGACGCCGAGGCGGAGAGGGTTGGTCATTGGCGCTGTTTATTCCTTGCGGCTTCCCGGTTTCGTGACAGCTACGCGGGCAAGCTCTTCCGGGATTTCATCTTCTGCGTAAGTCGGGAAATCGAACGCTGCGAGAGGATAGAAGGGCACGCCCAAATCGACCGAGCCCATCGAGCGGTCGATAAGCGAGCATTCGGCAATCACCTCGCCGCCTTCCTTGCCCACTGCCGCGATTGCCTCGCGGCTGGAAAGTCCGGTGGTCACGACATCTTCAACCATCAAGACCTTGGCGCCCGGTTCCAACGCGAATCCCCGGCGCAGATGAAAGACGCCATCGGGCCGCTCGAGAAAGAGGGCGTCTTTCCTGAGCACGCGCGCAACTTCATGGCCGATGATGATCCCGCCCATTGCCGGTGAAACCACGACGTCGACTTGTGCAATGACGTCATCCGGTATGGCGTTGACTACAGCCTGAGCCAGACGTCCGGCGCGGTGCGGGTTCATCAGCACGCGCGCGCATTGCAGGTAGTGACCGCTATGACGGCCTGACGAAAGTTTGAAGTGCCCTTCGAGAAGCGCGCCAGAGTTGCGAAACTCGGCAAGAACATCGTCCAGGGTCGAAGGAATGGTCTCGTTTGAAGTCATGGCAGGTGCAGTTTCGAAGCTCTTGTTAACTGGGATCGAAGGGATGTTGCGGAGGCTGATTGCGCCAACAACATGTGGGAGTGCATAATTTTCTCCCTAGAAGCGCTTGAGGCACTGGGCAAGCGCGGCTAAGGGGAACCCGAAGATGGCTGGAATGCCATCGACGCGCGGGGCGTTCAGTGCTTTTGACAAAGACACGAAACAGCCCGCACATGGGATAAATTTTTGAACCGATTAGGCATGATTATGGGTCACGCACTCGACCGCATGAAGTTTGGAATTGTCGCTCTTATGGCAGCGGTGATGGCATTCGGCCTCGCTTTTGCTGCTCCGCAGGCGATCGCGCAGGACGCATCGGGCACCGATGTTGGTGGCGGCGCTGCTGGCGCGGCTGCCGATGCTGACGCGGCGGCTGCTGCGGCTGACGCATTCGAAGGCGGTGTCGAAGCGCCGACCGGCGAAGTGAACGCTGCTTTTGCAGGTGGATACGCGCCCATGGCCCCGACCGAAGGCAAGGGCATGCCGACTTCCTATCAGGAAGACGCTCTCAAGAGCATGACCTTCCAGGATCAGTACACCGCTGATGGTGCCTATGCGCTTGGGATGCACGATTACATTTTGATGCCGGTCATCACGGTGATCAGCCTGTTCGTGCTTTTCCTGCTGCTTTACGCGGTGGTGAAGTTCCGCCGCGGCGCCAACCCGGTCGCTTCGAAGACGACTCACAACACGATGATCGAGGTCGTCTGGACGATCGTTCCGGTCATCATCCTCGTTATCATCGCTGTCCCATCGATCACGCTGCTCGCGCGCCAGTATGAGACCCCGCCTGAAGAGGCGATCACTATCAAAGCTGTCGGATACCAGTGGTATTGGGGTTACGAATATCCCGACCACGACGTCGAAGTGATTTCGAACATGCTCGAAGCCGACGAGGCTCTGAGCCGTGGTGAGCCTTACCAGCTCGCAGTGGACAACCGCATGGTTGTTCCCGCCGGAGTGCCGCTGCGCATCCAGACCACTGCCGCAGACGTAATTCATGCATTCGCAGTGCCTTCGCTCTGGTTCAAACAGGACGCAGTTCCCGGTCGCCTCAACGAGCGCATGCTCGTAATCGAAGAGCCGGGCGTCTATTACGGCCAGTGCTCTGAGCTTTGCGGTTCGCGCCACGGCTATATGCCGATCACTGTCGAAGCGCTTCCGATGGAGCAATTCGAAGCCTGGGTTGTAGAGCAGGGTGGCAGCATTCCGGGTTCGGCCGAACTCGAAGACAACAACGATCCGATTGAAACGGGCGACGAATCGCCTGAAGCAGCGGATCCGGAAGAAGCTGCCGACGCGTAATTCGCGCCAGACAGCCGACTAGAAACGACGATTAAAGTACGAACGCGAGAGACCAAACAGATGGCCACAACCGCAGACGATTTCGCACCAGGCGCCGGCGCTCACGCAGGTCACGGTGGAGACCATGATCACGATCATGCGGACCACAAGCCGGGCTTTTTTGCCCGCTGGTTCATGTCGACCAACCACAAGGATATTGGTTCGCTCTACCTGATCTTCGCGATTATCGCGGGCGTCATCGGTGGCGCGATTTCGGGCATCATGCGTGTCGAGCTCGCCGAGCCTGGCATTCAGTACCTCCAGTGGTGGGCCCAGTTCATGGGCGGCGCGAATGACATCAACACCGCGCTCCACATGTGGAACGTGTTTATCACCGCGCACGGTCTTATCATGGTGTTCTTCATGGTCATGCCGGCCATGATCGGTGGTTTTGGTAACTGGTTCGTCCCGCTCATGATCGGTGCGCCTGACATGGCGTTCCCGCGCATGAACAACGTATCGTTCTGGTTGACCGTTGCCGGTTTCTTCAGCCTCCTCTTCTCACTCTTCGTTCCCGGCGGCTCGGGTCCGGGTGCGGGTGTTGGCTGGACCGTTTACGCGCCGCTTTCGACCACCGGTTCGCCGGGTCCTGCGGTCGACTTCGCGATCTTCTCGCTGCACCTTGCGGGCGCTGGCTCGATCCTTGGCGCGACCAACTTCATCACGACCATCTTCAACATGCGCGCGCCGGGCATGACCCTGCACAAGATGCCGCTGTTCGTGTGGTCGGTGCTGGTCACTGCATTCCTGCTGCTGCTCGCGCTTCCGGTGCTTGCTGCCGCGATCACCATGCTGCTGACCGACCGTAACTTCGGCACGACCTTCTTCGATCCTGCCGGTGGCGGTGACCCAGTTCTTTATCAGCACCTGTTCTGGTTCTTTGGTCACCCGGAAGTGTACATCATGATCCTGCCGGGCTTCGGCATGATTTCGCAGATCGTTGCGACCTTCAGCCGCAAGCCGGTCTTCGGCTACCTCGGCATGGCTTACGCCATGGTCGCTATCGGCGTCGTCGGCTTCATCGTGTGGGCGCACCACATGTATACGGTTGGCCTCGACGTAAACACGAAGATGTACTTCACTGCCGCAACGATGGTGATCGCCGTTCCGACGGGTGTGAAGATCTTCAGCTGGATCGCGACGATGTGGGGCGGCAGCCTCGAATTCAAGTCGCCGATGGTCTGGTCGCTGGGCTTCATCTTCCTGTTCACCGTCGGCGGTGTGACCGGTGTTGTGCTCGCCAATGGCGGCATCGACGACAACCTTCACGACACCTACTATGTGGTTGCTCACTTCCACTACGTGCTGTCGATGGGTGCCGTGTTCTCGATGTTCGCAGGCTTCTATTACTGGTTCCCGAAGATGAGCGGCCGGATGCACTCCGAACTGCTCAGCCACATCCACTTCTGGACCTTCTTCGTCGGCGTGAACGTGATCTTCTTCCCGCAGCACTTCCTCGGAATGCAGGGCATGCCGCGTCGCTATCCCGACTACGCAGAAGCCTACACGTTCTGGCACGAGATCAGCACTTACGGCTACTACATCATGGCCGGTTCGATGATCTTCTTCTTCGTCAACATCGCTTACGCGCTGATGGCTGGTAAAAAGGCCGAGGGTAATCCATGGGGCGAAGGCGCGACCACGCTTGAGTGGACCCTGCCGAGCCCGCCGCCGTACCACCAGTTCGAAACCCTTCCCGTGATCGAGGACCATCACGATTACCACGATCACCGTCCGGCAACGGCCTGAGGTTGAGGGTTGCCTGCGCAGGTGGGCGAACAGACAAGAAAAGGAGGGGGCGCGCCGCAAGGTGCGCTCTCTCTCACAGATACGACAATGAACCAGACCGCTGACATCATTCCTGGCGAAAACGCGACACGCGCGGTTGCTGCAAAGCTGCCGACCGAATGGCGCGACTTCTTCACGCTGACCAAGCCGCGGGTCATGACGCTGGTGATCTTCACCGCGATCTGCGGGCTTTTGGCTGCGCCCGGTTCCATCCATCCGGTGCTTGGTTTCACCGCTGTACTCGCGATTGCGATGGGTGCAGGCGGGTCTGCGGCTCTCAACCACTGGTGGGAAGCCGACCTCGACGCGGGGATGAAGCGCACCGCTAACCGCCCGCTCCCCGGAGGCCGCATGCGCCGCGAGGATGCGCGCGACTTCGGCATTTTCCTTTCGGCAGTGTCCGTCTTCGTCATGGGTGTTGCGATAGGATGGCTTGCCGCTGGACTGCTGTTCGCGGCCATCATTTACTACGCAGTCATCTACACGATGTGGCTCAAGCCGCGCACGCCGCAGAATATCGTCATTGGTGGCGGCTCGGGCGCGTTTCCTCCGCTGATCGGATGGGTTGCAGTCACCGGCGAACTCACCGCAATGCCGATCCTGCTGTTCGCGATCATCTTCATGTGGACGCCGCCGCACTTCTGGGCGCTCGCGCTCTTCGTGAAGACGGATTACGCAAATGTCGGCATTCCGATGATGCCGGTGGTTAAGGGCGAGCGACACACTCGCCACCAGATCCTTGCCTACACCGTTCTGCTCGCCCCGGTTGCGGTCGCTCCGTGGCTGATCGGCGGGACGAGCTGGATTTACGGTTCGTTCGCCGTCGCGCTTTCAATCCTGTTTTTCGCGCTCGCCTGGCCTGTCGGGGTTCGCGATCGTCAGGAAGGCGAGGACATGAAGCCGGAAATACGGCTGTTCAAATTCTCAATCTACTACCTCTTCAACCTGTTCGCAGCGTTGGTTGCTGATCGCGTGCTTGAGAACAATGGGATCATCGGCGC
Organism: Erythrobacter sp. KY5; assembly: GCF_003264115.1. Classification (NCBI taxonomy): domain Bacteria; kingdom Pseudomonadati; phylum Pseudomonadota; class Alphaproteobacteria; order Sphingomonadales; family Erythrobacteraceae; genus Erythrobacter; species Erythrobacter sp. KY5. The sequence goes on from NZ_CP021912.1 coordinate 1,530,616, forward strand.
AGGGATGCTCGCATGACGCCTGACGAAGAAACCGAATTCAAGCGCCGCCAGAAGGCACGCAACTACGTGGTCGGCGGAACGCTCCTGTTCTTCGCCGTGCTGTTCTACGCCATCACCATGGTCCGGATCGGCGACTGATCGATGGCGAGCGCTCCCCTTCACGACGATACCGCGCGCAAGAACCTGCGCACCGGCATCCTCGCGATGCTGGGCGCGCTGGCAATGCTCGGCATGGGCTATGCGGCTGTACCGCTCTACGACCTGTTCTGCCGTGTCACTGGGTTCGGCGGGACCACGCAAGTGGCGAGCGAAGCAGACGCCAACCGCGCAGCCTCGATGGGCCTTGGCCGCGAAATCTCGATCCGCTTCGATGCCTCGATGGCGCGCGACGTGCCTTGGGAGTTCAAGCCGACCCAGTCGACCGACACCGTTCGCATCGGCCAGCGCGACATGGCCACCTACACTGCTCGCAACCTGTCGGACGAACCGATCACCGGCACCGCGACCTTCAATGTCGAACCCGCACAGGCGGGCGCTTACTTCAACAAGATCCAGTGCTTCTGCTTTACCGAGCAGACGCTCGCACCGGGGCAGGAAGTCACCATGCCGGTGCTCTATTACGTCGATCCGGCGATCCTCGAAGACGACGTGATCGCCGACGTTGAACAGATTACCTTGAGTTACACTTTTCACCGCGCGAAAGAGCCCGTATCGAGTGCTCTTGACCACTCGCAATAAGTCACACGCATCCTAGGGACGGGAACGACCATTATGGCTGGCAACGTAAACCACGACTATCACATTCTTGAGCCCGATATCTGGCCGCTGGTCGGCTCGATCTCGGCTCTCAGCTTCACCAGCGGAATGGTGCTCAATTTCTACCCTGACCTGTTCGGTTCGGTCGGTTCAATCGTGATGTATCTCGGTCTCGCCGGCCTGATTGCGACCTTCTTCATGTGGTTCAAGAACATCGTGGTCGAGGCAGAGCGCGGTGATCACACCCCGGTCGTGCAGCTGCACATGCGCTACGGCATGATCCTGTTCATCGCTTCCGAAGTCATGTTCTTCGTCGGCTGGTTCTGGAGCTTCTTCGACTTCGCGCTGTTCCCGACCGCGCTCGAATATGACCCATCGGCTGACACCACGCGCAGCCTCTTCGGCGAAGAAGGCGCGATCGCGCAGTTCATCCCGGCGAACATGGAAGTGCTCGACCCGTTCAGCCTTCCGCTGCTAAACACCCTGATCCTGCTGTGCTCGGGTACCACCGTTACCTGGGCGCACCACGCTCTGATCCACGGTGATCGCGAAGGTCTCAAGCAGGGCCTCTGGGCGACTGTTGCTCTCGGCATCCTGTTCAGCTTCATCCAGGCTTACGAGTACAGCGTTGCTCCGTTCGGCTTTGGCGGCAACACCTACTCCTCAGCCTTCTATATGGCGACCGGCTTCCACGGCTTCCACGTTCTGATCGGAACGATCTTCCTCGCGGTTTGCCTGTTCCGCGCCTACAAGGGCCACTTCACCCCGCGCCAGCACTTCGGTTTCGAAGCGGCTGCGTGGTACTGGCACTTCGTTGACGTGGTGTGGCTGTTCCTCTTCATCGTCGTCTACATCTGGGGCGGCTGGGGCGCTGAATACCATTGATGAGCGGGGCCAATGGCCCTGACCAAGCCAAAGGGCAGTCCGGGATAGTCCGGGCTGCCCTTTTGGGTTTATGTCCCCGATGCGGAGAACGTAGCTTGTTCGAAGCGCCTGCACGTGTCGCGCTGATCTGTTCACATTGCCAGCTTGATCTGGGAGCGCTCGAACGCGGTGGCCGGTTCGCAGGCGTGCTGACGGCGCTGATTGCGATCATCCTCATCATGATCGCTTATGGCATAGAGGCGACCCTGCGACCGCCGCTCTGGCTTCAGGCGCTTGTATGGGCACCGCTTACGGTCGGCGTCGTCATCTACGCGCTGCGCTTTTTCAAGACGACGCTCCTCTACGCATCCTATGAGAACCTGAAGGACGCAGGCGAATGAGTTCGCGAATTCCGATCATCCCGACGATCCTTGTCCTGGCGGCCGCTGCCACCATGGTCGCGCTCGGCGTCTGGCAGCTTGGCCGGGCGGACGAGAAGTCGGCGCTGATCGCGAGCTACTCCGCAGCCTCCGACATGGCTGGTGAAGTCGACTTCCCCGATGAAGGCGATGCCGAAGACGCCTGGTTCCGACGCAGCTCCGTCAATTGCGACCGAGTGGTTGGCATCGATCCGGTTGCGGGCACTGCCGAAAACGGGGCGAAAGGCTGGGCGATGCGGGTAACTTGTGCGGGGGATATCCCCGGGAGGCCGGTAACGGTCGACCTGGGCTTCACCCGCGATCTCGCCATGCCCGAATGGAGCGGCGGCGAGGTCAGCGGCATCATCGCGCCAGGTCCGCGACTGGTCGCCGATCCTCCTGCGGCCGGTCTCGCACCGCTTGCCAAACCCGATCCGGGCGATCTTCCCAACAACCACCTCGCTTATGCAGGCCAGTGGTTCTTTTTCGCATTGACGGCGCTGGTGATTTATTTCCTTGCTCTCAAGTCGCGCAGGGCCAGGCGGGACTGAAAGCCTCTTTGGGGGAAGGGCAATATTGCGTTTCTTGCCCCGGCACTGGCACCCGGCTATTCGCGGTCGCACAATGGACTACATCTCCACCAGAGGCTCTGCGCCCACACTCGATTTCGAAGGGGCCACGCTCGCCGGGCTCGCGTCCGATGGCGGACTGTACCTGCCGCGTGAATGGCCGCGCCTGAGCATGGAAGAGATCCGCGAGCTGCGCGGTCTGTCCTATTCGCAGCTCGCCGCCCGGATCATGCGACCTTTCGTCGAGGGCTCGTTGACCGATGATGAGCTCGATAGTCTTTGCGAAACTGTCTACGGCGATTTCGGCCATGCGGCGGTGGCCCCGCTGGTGCAGATGGACGAGACACATTGGCTGCTCGAGCTTTTCCACGGACCGACGCTGGCTTTCAAAGACGTCGCGCTGCAAATGCTCGGGCACCTGTTCGAAACGTTTCTGGCCCGCCGGGACGAGCGCCTGACCATCGTCGGAGCGACCAGCGGCGACACCGGCTCTGCCGCAATCAACGCGGTGGCTGGCCGCGACCGGGTCGAGATCTTCATGCTCCACCCCTCGGGCCGCGTGTCCGACGTCCAGCGCCGCCAGATGACTACGGTGCGCGCGCCCAATGTCCATAACCTCGCGATCGAAGGCAGCTTCGACGATGCGCAGCGCCATGTGAAACGCATGTTTGCAGATGAGAGCGTGACCGGGACCCTCAATCTGGGCGCAGTCAATTCGATCAATTGGGCGCGATTGATGGCTCAGGTGGTTTATTATTTTTACTCTGCCCTTCAGCTCGGAGGGCCCGATCGCAAGGTCGCTTTTAGTGTACCGACAGGCAATTTCGGTGACGTGTTTGCAGGCTATGTCGCGGCGCAGATGGGACTTCCGATTGAGCGGCTGATCGTTGCGACCAATGTTAACGATATCCTCCATCGCGCGCTGACCAATGGTGACTATTCGGCAGGCGAAACCACCGCGACGATTACGCCCTCTATGGACATTCAGGTCAGCTCGAATTTTGAGCGCTTGCTGTTCGATGCAGGCGGCCGCGATGGCGCTTCGATGGCGGAGCAGATGGCGGGTTTCGACGCTTCGAAAGCGATGCAGCTGACCAACGCTCAGCGCGACGGCGCATCCGCCTTGTTTTCAAGCGCGCGTGCAGATCAGGAGCAAACCGCAAGGGCCCTTCAATGGGCTTATCGCAATGCGGGGCAGGTCATCGATCCGCATACCGGCGTCGGTCTTCACGCTGCGCAGGTTGTCGAAGGGATCGGGCCTGGAACGCCCATTGTAACGCTTGCGACCGCGCACCCGGCCAAGTTCCGCGATGCAGTCGAGCGCGCCGTCGGCGTTCGCCCGTCGCTTCCCGCGCGCGTTGGCGATCTCTTCGGGCGCGAAGAGGTGTTCTCCGAGCTTGGCGGTGACTACGAAGCCTCGCGCGATTTCGTGCTTCAGACAGCGACCCCGTCTGCCGGCTGATGGCAAAGCTCGTCCAGCAACCGGTGGTGATGGAATGCGATGGGTGGGACGCTTACCGCCTCCTCGACAGCGGGGCAGGGCGCAAGTGGGAGGCGTTTGGTCCTTTCACCTTCATCCGTCCCGAGCCGCAGGCCATGTGGCGACCGCGCCATGATGACTGGCGCGCGGATGGCGAATTCGTGCCCGGCTCGGACGAAGATGGCGGCGGTCGCTGGAACCTGACGCCGGAAGTGCCCGATGGATGGGATCTGGCATGGAACGACGTCCGCTTCCGTGCGCAGCCGACGCCCTTTCGCCATCTCCAGTTTTTCCCGGACATGGCCGCGGTATGGGACTGGATGCGTTCGCAGCTGACCGGACGAACCGATGCCGAAACGCTCAACATGTTCGGCTATACCGGCGTGGGCACGCTGGCTTTAAGCGATCATGGCCGTGTCACTCATGTCGATGCCTCGAAAAAGTCGGTCGCGCAGGCCCGCGAGAACGCGGCGCTTTCCGGCATGGAAGATCGCCCAATCCGCTGGCTGGTCGACGACGCTGGCAAGTTCGCCGCGCGCGAGGTGCGCAGAGAGCGGCGCTATGATGGCATTATTCTCGATCCGCCCAAGTTTGGCCGTGGCCCGAAGAATGAAACATGGCGGCTGGAGGAAGGACTTCCCGACCTTATCGGCGATTGCGCCCGGATGCTGGATGACAAGAGCGCCTTCCTGTTCCTGACCGTCTACGCCGTGCGGATGAGCAGCCTCGCCATCGCGGGATTGCTTGAAGAAGCGCTTGGCCATTTGCCTGGTAAGATCGAGCACGGTGACCTCGCCGTGCGCGAGGAAGGCGCGGGCGGACGCTTGCTCCCCACCGCAATCTTCGCGCGGTGGAGCAATCCGGGCTAAGGCGCGAAACCGATGACACACACCGATTCGCTCATTCTCGAAGTTGCCGACCTCGAAGTCGATGTCCTGACCGGCATCTACTCAGAGGAGACTGGCAAGCCCCAGCCGCTGCGTATCACGATCCAGGCGCGTTACGACGTGGCGGATCGTTATGAGCCGGACACGCCGCTCGATGCCAGCAAGAATTACATGGACCTCAAATTCGCGGCAGGGGAGGGCCTGCCCAAAGGCGTTCACTTCAAGCTGATCGAGGCGGTAGCCGATCACATCTGCGAGACTTTGTTCGTGCAGGACAGGCGCGTTCAGGCCGTTACGGTAAAGATCGTCAAGCTCGCCATTGCCGAAGCAAACGAGAAGATCGGCATTACCCTTCATCGCGAACGCCCGGCTGATTGATGGGCGAAGCGCGGCACGTCGATTGGGAATGTCAGCGCGATCTGCCAAGCGGCGCGCTCGAGGCGCATACGTTTTTCATCACACACATGCTTCAGGCGGTGCGCGAGGCAATCGAGGACGAGAGTTGCGCGTCGCTGACCATCGCGCTCCCACCGGCGGCATCCGACCACGATGACTGGCGAAAAGCGTTGGCAAGCGACCTTGCACGCACCTTCACGCCAAAGCGCATCAATATCGCCGGAGGAGAGCCGGGATCGGCTCTCGATGAAGTGCTTCGCTATTTGAAGGATGCGCCGGGCGTGACGGGGCATTATGTTCAGGCACATGACTGAGCTTGGCGATCCCCGCGAACGCGATACGCTGGATCTGAGTGGCGAGAAGCTTGCACCTCTGGTCGATACTTTCAGCCGGCGAATTTCATATTTGCGTTTGTCGGTGACCGACCGCTGCGACCTGCGATGCACCTACTGCATGCCAGAGCGCATGACTTTCCTTCCCAAGAGCGAAGTGTTGACGCTGGAAGAGCTCTATGACCTCGCCTCCGGCTTCATTGATCGCGGCGTCACGAAGATTCGCATCACGGGCGGTGAGCCGCTGGTGCGGCGTGATATTATCGACCTCTTCCGCGCCCTGGGGCGCAAGCTGGGCGACGGTCTTGAGGAATTGACCCTAACCACCAACGCAACTCAGCTTTCGAGCCATGCGGATGATCTGTTCAAGGCGGGTGTGCGCCGGGTGAATGTGTCGCTCGATACGCTCGACCCTGAGCTGTTCGCGAAACTGACGCGGCGGGATGCGCTCGGGCGGGTGCTTGATGGGATCAAGGCTGCGAAGGAAGCGGGGCTTATGGTCAAGCTCAACGCGGTCGCCTTGCGAGGTGCGAACGAAGAAGGATTGCCCGAGCTGATTGAATGGGCCCATGGGCAAGGCCACGATGTGACGCTCATCGAAGTCATGCCGCTGGGGGATGTCGAGGAAGAACGGCTCGACCAGTATCTCCCGCTCGATACGGTGCGTGCTCGCCTCAAAGAGCGTTGGACGCTGACCGACAGCCCGGCTTCGACAGGTGGCCCTGCGCGGTATGTCGATATAGCGCAAACGGGCGGCAGGCTTGGCTTTATCACTCCCCACACACACAATTTCTGCGATGGCTGCAATCGCATCCGCGTCACCGCGACGGGCCAGCTTTACCCGTGTCTGGGAGGTGGGGAACGGGTCGATCTGCGCGCGGCTTTGCGTTCCGAGGCACCACAGGAGCAACTCGCCCGCGCGTTTGATCAGGCGATGCTCATCAAGCCGGAGCGCCATCATTTCCGCATGGATGAACGCGGTGCCGACCCGGCGCTCGCCCGCCATATGTCGATGACCGGGGGTTGAGCGCAAATGGCTGTGACCATCCTTTTTCTTGGCCCTCTTCGCGACATGGCAGGAGAAGAAACGCTTGAGGTTGAGGCGCCGCTTGATTGGGCAGGACTGCTTCGCGCTGTCGGCGATGCGGTTGCCGAGCAGCTGAGGCAGGAACGCGTCAACGTCGCCTGCGCGGGCCACGTGCTCGCCGACAAGACGGCGCTTAATGCGCAAGACGGTGACGAGGTCGCGCTGCTCCCGCCTGTCAGCGGGGGTTAGATTGGTGATCAGTATGGTTTTTGAGGATGTGCGGCTTTGCGCCGAACCATTTGATCCGCAGCAGATCATCAAGAGGACAGCCGACGCCACGATCACCAAGGGCGGCGTCGCAAGCTTTGTCGGCTATGTCAGCGCCCATGGAGGCGTGGAAGCGTTAGAGCTGACGCATTACGAGCCGCTCACTCTGCCGGGCATGGAAGACCTCGCGATAGCAGCGCAAGGACGCTTCGATCTGAAAGCCATCACGCTGGTCCACCGCATCGGGACGATGCAGCCGGGCGATCCGATCGTGCTTGTCGCCGCTGCCTCGCGGCACCGGCGCGATGCGATCTCGGCGGTCGATTTCTGCATGGACCACCTCAAGAGCGCGGCATGGTTCTGGAAGCGCGAGAAGCGTGGCGGCGAATGGCACTGGATCGAACCTCGCGGCGAAGATCACGCCGACCTTGCGCGCTGGAGCTAGAAAACCGCATTTGTTTGATCTGCATCAAGGTGAGGTGCTCGCGGTCTGACTAATTCTTCTTTCAACGAAGGAGAACAGTCATGAGCAAGCAGATTCAGGAACAACTCGCCCGCGGCAATGCGCGCATCGTCGAAGCGCCCGCTGCCCCGCGCAATCAGGTCGAAAGCGACCGTAATTTCGGACTTCCGACGTTCTTCTACGGCGCGACCGTTGCTTGCTATTTCGGCTTTTTGGGCCTCATGACAGCCGCATTCGGAAACGCTGAACTGGCCATTCCGATGGTCATCTTCGGTCTGTTCATCATCGCAGGTTTTGGTGTCCCTGCCATCTGGACCCGCCTCAAGGACAACGACACCCGCCCCATGACCCTGGGCAATTTCGGGCGCGGCGGCATCATGACCGCCACCGGACGCCTCGCACCGCGCGACGCCGCTATCCAGGTGCTGATCCTTCCGATGCTGATTGTCGCATGGGGCGTTGCGATCGTGACGATCGCGGCTTTCGTGGCCTGACCAGTATCTCCCAAGGACGGGAGAGGGGCGCTGGAGAAACTCTAGCGCCCCGATAAATCCTGAAGAAGCGCGGGGTCGAGCACATCGATCCCGCGTTTTCCATTGCGAGCGACCGCTCCCATCTCCTCAAGCTCGCCCAACTTGCGGCTCACCGTCTCGATGGTGAGGCCCAGCATGTTTGCGATCTCGCCGCGCGTGAGCGGCAATTCGAAGGACGACGCGAGATGACATGACGAATCGCTGGCTGCCGCAGCGAAGTCGTGAAGCAATGCGGCAAGACGCGCCTCGGCGCTCGCATGCGCGGTCAGTTCGAGAAGGTTGCGGGTCGCCAGCAAGTCTTCCTGACTGCGGCGCAGGAGAGCGCGGGCAAGCGCCGGATAGTCCTCAATCGCTCGCTCGATATCTCCGCGCGCGAAGGTGCAAAGACGGCTTTCCGTGAGCGCGACTACATCATGGTGCGCGAAAGGCGTGAAGAGTTCGCCGATAAAGCCCGACGGATGGACGAGGCTCAGAATTTGCTCGTTTCCGTCCTGGTCATAGGCTGTCACCTTGAGCGCCCCGCTGACCAAAGTTGCGCAGGCGGCCTCGTCATCGCCTGCTGCGAACAGCATTTCTCCTCGCTTCAAGGTGCGCGTATGGCCAGCAGCGGCTAGCGCGTCACGCTCCTCGGTCGTCAGGACGGCGCAGGCCGCACTGTCCTTTACCGGGCAGGTTGCGCAGGCAAGGTTCATCAGCGCATCACCTCGCTCAGCGATTCCAGAATGTCGTCCTGTTCCTGTGCGAGCCGCGCAACATAGCTTTGAGCGGTCCGGATGTCGTCAGTGGCAGCGAAACTGGTCGCAGCCTCGACCTCCAGCCGGTCGAGATCGGCGAGCGCGGTCGCGGTCTGGCCCCTGAGCGACGACAGACTGGCAACCGCGACCAGCGCACGCGACCTCACATCGCTGCCATCGCCTCTGCCACTCGCCGACCGGGCAAGGGTCAAGGCGGCTGGCTGTTCGGCGAGAAATCTTTCGTGCGCGGTGCGGGCGCTTTCAAGAGCGGCGCCAATGGCGGTTCGGTCAATTGTCGCTGTCGCAGCGGGGGTGGTCGGTTGTGCCGGAGTAAACTGCCCCGTCGTCCGTTCCGCATCGCGGATCGCAAGCGAAGGATAGCGGCCAGAATCGCCAGCGCACCCTGCCAGCGCCATGATGGCTGTTCCTGACAGCAAAGTTTTACAAAAGAAGCTTTTCATCGTCCCTGTCTCGACTATCACGGGATCGTAGACACGCAAATACGCCATTTGATGCGAATTCACCGCGATTTTGTAGGTTGTGAGGCGTTGACTTGTCGCACCCTTTCCCTTAACGGCACCACTCTTTCCGGCGCTGCAACCTCGCGGCGTCGTAATGTCGTTCGGTTGTCGCGCCGCCAAGTCGCTCCCCGGACACACACGCAAGATTGAGAGTTACAAGCCATGTTCGCGATAGTGCGCACAGGCGGCAAGCAATATCGGGTTGCCGCCGGAGACAAGATTGCCGTTGAAAAGCTCGCTGGTGAAGCGGGCGATACCGTCACCCTGGGCGACGTCCTGCTCGCTGGCGAAGGCGACTCGATCGCTGACGCTTCAAAGGTGACCGTTTCGGCTGAGATTATCGCTCAGGCTAAGAGCGAGAAGGTCGTCGTTTTCAAGAAGCGTCGCCGTCACAACTACCGCCGCAAGGCTGGCCATCGTCAGCAGATGACGCTCCTGCGCATCACCGATGTCGGCGCCAATGGTTCCGGGGCAAAGAAAGCTCCTGCCAAGAAAGCTGCTGCTCCGAAGACGGAAGAAGCAGACGCCAAGGCAGCGCCTGCGAAGAAGCCTGAAGCCAAGAAGGGCGCCGCTGCCGAAGCAAAGGCAACCGCGACCGAAGCGAAGAAGGCTGCCCCGAAGAAAGCACCAGCCAAGAAGGCACCGGCTAAGAAAGCCGCGCCCAAGGCTGAAGACAAGTAAGGACGTAAGAGACCAATGGCACATAAAAAAGCAGGCGGTTCATCGCGTAACGGTCGCGACTCAGCTGGCCGTCGTCTTGGTGTGAAGAAGTTTGGCAGCGAGCAGGTCCTCGCCGGCAACATTATCGTGCGTCAGCGCGGCACCAAGTTCTATCCGGGCACCAATGTCGGAATGGGCAAGGACCACACCCTCTTCGCACTCGAAGCGGGCGTCGTGCGATTCCACAAGGGTAAGCAAGACCGCAAATACGTGTCGGTAGACATGCTTGCGGAAGCAGCCGAATAACCGGACGGTTCAAGAAAAGGATCGTCCACCGGGACGGTCCTAGTCGATCATCGCAATCGACAACGAAGAGGGAGATGGGGCCGACCCGTCTCCCTCTTGTCGTTTCTCCCTCTCAGCTCGGCGAAATTATCTTTCGCTGCCACGCAATTGTCACGCATCGTGCCTAAGTGCACTCGCGGGGCGAGATGGAGAGTTCTCGTGTTTCATCGCAGTCAAAGATTGCTGCTCAGACCGATCTGGCCGGAAGACTGGCAAGGCGTCCTCAATGGCATCGCGGATGAAGGCGTCGTGCGAAATCTGGCGCGCGCCCCATGGCCCTATTCGGCGAAGGACGCGCGTGAGTTCACCTCGCTTCCGTGCGAGCCGCTTTTCCCGCGCTTTCTGATCACACGTGCCAGCGATGCGCAGGTCATCGGGTGTGTCGGGATCGACCGGATGGGTGACAGCGGCGTTATCGAACTCGGCTACTGGATCGCCCGCGAGCACTGGGGCCAAGGCTATGCCACCGAAGCAGGCGAAGCGACGCTCAAGATCGCGCATACACTGGGCCATACGCGCGTTCATGCCGGGCACTTTCTCGATAATCCCGCCTCTGGCCGAGTGCTGGAAAAGCTCGGTTTCGAGCCCACCGGCAGGATCGTGGAGCGGCATTCGTGCGGACGCGGCGAATCGGCGCCTACGGCCGAATTCGTACTCGATCTGGCGGCGCAGATTGCGACAGGTGAGAAGCGAGCCGCGTAAGACCTTCGGGTAAGGCCAATCCGCAGCGCTTGAGAGGTGCTGCCGATTGGCCTAAACTCTTGCGCATATGAAAAGTCGCAAGAGATTAAGTCCGGAAGAATCGCGCAAGTCCGCCCTAGAAGCGGCGCGGGCGCTCCTGATCGAAACGGGCCCGCAGTCGGTCACGCTCAAGGCCGTGGCAGCCCGCATCGGGCGAACGCATGCGAACCTGCTTCACCATTTCGGTTCGGCATCCGGCCTGCAAAAGGCGCTCGCCGAACATTTGGCGAAGACGGTTTGCGAAACAATCATCGAGGCCGTGCGTGCAAGCCGCGCCGGGCTTGGTTCTGCGCGCGAAGTGGTGGATCTCGCGTTCGATGCGTTCGATCGCGAAGGCGCAGGAGCACTCACCAGCTGGATGTTGCTCACGGGCAATGAGGACGCGCTCAATCCGATCATCACCACGATCCATGAGCTGGTTGACGAGGTGGCTCCTGAAGAGGCTGAGATACACAGTGACCCGAAGCATGTGCACAAGGATACGCTCGGCCTTGTCCTGCTGGCGCTCGGTGACGCTTTGATCGGGGCGGCGCTTGCAAAATCGCTCGGCCTGCCGCGCGATACGGCACGCGAAAGGGCCGCGGCCAATCTCGAAGCCTCAATGGCCGAACATTACGAGGCTTGAGTCATTCCGCAATGCCCGCTGCCTGCCATTGGGGCAGGGTGGCTGGATCGAGGTCGGCGACGCGCAAATGGTCGATGGCGAGCCCGAGGTCGGGATAGCTGGCCTTCCGGCGCTTTTCCTCCGAACGTTCAAGCGGGACCACGACCAGTCTGCGATTGACCTTCTGCCGCCAGTTCATCCGTGCGGTGTTCTCCTGACCGACATAACAGCCTTTCTCGAAGCTGACGCCGTGAAGTTCGACGGCGTTGGTTTCGAGCCACAGGATATCGGCCAGCTCAGAGCGGCCCTCGGGCACACCGAGGCTTAGGCGGTGAGCGAGGTATTCCTGATCGGCTGGTTCGGCTTCGCTGCGCGCTGCGACAGCGCGGTATCCCAGATGGGACAGGCGCGGGTCGGGCTTTGCTCCGTCGAACATTTCTCGTGACCAGAAAACGGCCTGTGTCTCGTCGCGCACGATGTCGATCTTACGACGAAGGCGATAGAGCGAAAGCCGTTTTGCCAGATCATTGGCCACGACCGCTTCGCAATCGAGCAGGATTACGCCATCTTCACCCTCCCATACGAAGAAGTCGAACATGGCCTTACCCTGCGCCGAGAGGAGCGCTGCATAGACCGGCAGCTCACCTGAGACATCGTTGGTCACGAGGCCTTGCAAAAACCCGCGCACATCTTCGCCATCATCCGTGGCAGCGAGGCGAATGATTGCCCGGTCGTTCAATTTATTGGCGGTCATGTCTTCAATCTCTTTGCAACAGCACGCGCGATGCGCTCGCCCAGATGCGGGGCTTGTTCCGGGTAGAGATAGGGTTCGATCAGCTCCGCTTCCATAACCATCAGCGTATCATCGTCAGCGCGCAGCATGTCGATACGCGCATAGAGCGGGGCATCGAAAGGCAGCGCGTCGATGATCGCGCGTGCAGCGGTGGCTTCGCTATCAGAAGGCTCGTGCGCGCTTTCGGTGCCGCCGTAAAGCGACTGGATGCGATACTCGCCATCCGCTGCTTTCTTGCGCAGAGCGTGGCTGAGCTCGCCGTCGATGAAGATGAAGCTGAGCTCGCCTTCTTTCGTGATCGCCTCAAGGAAGGGCTGTACCATTGCGGGATGTTCAAACTGCCAATCGCCGGGCACTTCGCCGCGCATGAGCAGTTCCTGTCCCTCCGCACCGGCACCGACCTGGCGTTTTACCACGATGCGATCGGTGCCGAACCCATCCATCGCCGCATGCGCATCGTCAGCGTTCAGCCTGTCGAGCCAAAGCGTGGGTATGGCTGCAGCGCCCCGTCCGGCAAGTTCGCGCAGATAGGTCTTTGTGATGTTCCATCGCACGACATGGGCAGGGTTGCTGACCACTATCCCAAGAGCCTCGAGAGCTTCGAGTTTCGCAAGGAAGGCCATTGACTTGTCCTGATAATTCCAGGCTGAGCCGAGCATCACGAGGTCGACGTCGTCGAACGCCTCAAGCGGTGCCTCCCAATCAATCACGGCGAAGTCCAAACCTGCAACCTGCAAAGCCGGTTCGAGCGATTTCACCATCAGATCGTGTTCGAAAGCGTCGCCGCGACGGTGACCAGAGCCGGGGAGAGTGGTTTCGCAAGCGAGAAATGCAATTCTGGACATGGGTATGCGGCCTTAAGGCTGATTGTGGAGGGTGGAAAGCCCCGTTGCGTGAGCGTGAACCCCAGCCTAAGGCTCGCGGTCGATGACCGACATTCTGACCATCCGCCGCCCCGACGACTGGCACCTGCATTTCCGCGATGGGGACATCATGCGCGGCGTTGTGCCTTATACGGCACGCCAGTTTGCGCGCGCGATTGTTATGCCGAACCTTACGCCTCCGGTCACGACGGCTTCAATGGCGGCTGAGTACCGCGAGCGCATTCTGGCAGCGGTGCCCGAAGGTGTGAACTTTACACCCCTGATGACCTGCTATCTCACCGACACGACCGACGCCGACGATCTCGCTCGCGGGGCGGCTGACGGGGTGTTCACGGCGGCCAAGCTGTATCCTGCCAACGCGACCACCAATTCCGCGCACGGGGTCAGCGATGTTTCCAAGATCTACCCGGTGTTCGAACGTATGGAGGCCGAGGGCATAGTCCTTTGCGTCCATGGCGAGGTCACCAGCGCCGACATCGACGTGTTCGACCGCGAAGCCGAGTTCATCGAGCGCCACCTGCGCGATATCGTCGCAAGCTTCCCGAAGCTGAAAGTGGTATTCGAACACATAACCACCAGCGATGCTGTGGACTTCGTGCTGGAGAGCGGCCCCAATGTTGCGGCAACGATCACGCCTCAGCATCTTCACATCAATCGCAATGCGATGTTGGTTGGCGGGATTCAGCCGCACAATTACTGCCTGCCTGTTGCCAAGCGAGAAAGCCACAGGCTGGCGCTTCGCCGCGCGGCTGTGAGTGGGAATGCGAAGTTCTTTCTCGGCACCGACAGCGCCCCGCATCTGCGCGGCGACAAGGAAAGCGCTTGTGGGTGTGCGGGCATTTTCGGCGCGCCTTATGCACTGGAAAGCTATCTCACGGTCTTCGATGAAGAGGGCGCTATCGACAAATTCGAATGCTTTGCCTCTCTCCATGGCCCCGCCTTTTACGGCCTTCCGGTAAACGACGACACGGTCGTGCTGGAACGTGCCGAGGTCGAGGTGCCGCAAAGCCTGCCTCTGGCTGGAAACGAAATCGTCCCCTGGCATGGCGGCCAGACAATCGGCTGGCGCTTTGTGGGTTAAGCTATCGCAGCGGCTTTCGCTCTGCGGCTGCGGAGCCAGAGATCTGCCACAAAGATAGCCACGGCAGTCCAGATGAGGATGAAGCTGCCCAATTGAACCGGGCGAAGCTGCGCGCCGAAAACGGTGAGGCCGAGGAAAAAGACGATGGTGGGCGCGAGGTACTGGATGAAACCGAGCGTCGAATAATCCATCCGCCGCGCCGCAATGGCGAAAAGCAGCAACGGTACTGCGGTGACCACCCCTGAAAAGACGATGGCGAGGCTGAGGAACCAGTCATTGCCGAATGATGGCCCAGCCGGCCCGGCGGCATACCACATGACGATGCCGATAGCTGGCACGAGAAGGATCATGCTTTCAATCGTGAGGCCGGGAAGCGATCCGACATCAACCTGTTTTCGAACAATGCCATAAAGGCCAAAGCTGAAGCCGAGTGTCAGGCTGATCCAGAGCGTTGTCAGCGCGCCCGCAGCCAGCAGCGCGACCCCGCTCGCCGCAACGGCGACCGCCAGCCATTGCCAGCGGCTAAGGCGCTCTTTCAAAAACAGCGTTCCCAGAAGCACGTTGAGAAGCGGGTTCAGGTAATAGCCAAGACTGGCCGCGTAGACCTGATTCTCCATGATCGCCCAGATGTAGACGAACCAGTTGATCGCGATGAGGATCGCACTGGCGAACAGGGCAAGCATCGTCCGCCTGTTGCTAAGAGCGCGGCGCAGTTCTGCGAACTGGCGGCGGAACGCGACGATCAGAAGGCACAGCGGAAGTGTCCAGATAATCCTCCAGCCGACAAATTCGAACGGCGGCACGGCCGTCACCAGCAGCAGGTAAAGCGGCAGGAAGCCCCAGATTACATAGGCTCCAAGCGCCGCTGGGAGGCCGGACGGATTGGACGAGGCGGAGGGGGGCTCGGATTGGGGCATCAGGCTCCGGCCACTAGGCGGCAGGGCGCGTAGGCGCAAGCATGCCGATTGCGGCCAAACAGCAATAAGGTGGCCCGCCAACCTGAACGAGAACCAACACACGCTTTCGCGTTTCGTTCAGTTTAGTGCCTCTATAGATGAACACACACCGAGAGCACCACTCCTCCCTCTCCACCCCTTCTCCTGTGAGTGGGGCTCTCATTCTGACCTTGGGTCGCTATCCACCAAGCGGTCCGGGCGCGGCTCCCACCAGTCGCGGAAAGCGCCCCCACGACCCCACAAAGGGGCGCGGGGGCGCTTTCATCTTTGCGCGGGTTCTTGCGCGAATTCTCAGCGAAAATTAACCAAGCTCGGGCAACAGGGCCGGATGGAAATCCGCGCCTCTCGTTCCACCTGCCTCGCGATTGCGCTCGCGCTTCTTGCCGGCTGCGGCGAAGAGGCGACAGAAATGCCGAGCGAAATCCTGACGCAGGACCCGCAATTGGCGCGTGCTCTCAATGACCCCCTGATGATCGACCCGGATCTGGCTTGGCGCAGCGAGGCCAATGCCGTGATTGCCTATCGCGATGGTCATCCGCTGCCCTTGATTGAGGCGAGGGAGGACAGCGCCGCGCGAGCACGGGAGGAGGCGCGTCTCGAACTGCTCGAAAACGGTCAGATTCCCGCACCGTCCCCCGCGATCTCGCAGGCGAGCGATGCCACCTTTGCGGACCTGGTGACGGCAGATCAGATGGTCGAGGCTGCGGGCGCGCGCACTGATTGCATTGCCCGCATGAACAGCGACCTTGAGTGGTCGACACGGATGCCTGCCACTTCTTCGATCATGCCGCATGGCATGGTGCAGCAGGCCGCAGGTGTGGACGAGGGCACGTGCGTTGTGCGGGTCGTGCGTTACCTGACGCCGGTCGGCATTGAAGACGCGCTTGAATACCACTGGGCCAAGGTTGAGCGCGCGCGGTTCGATCTGACCCGCTATGCCCGTCCCGCTGCGCAGCTTCATGGTGAGCGCCGCGATCAAAAAGTGATCTTTGAGTTTCGCGAAGGCCCAGGCGGGATGACAGCCGTGGATGTGGTCCACTGGCGCAAATAATGCCGGGACGGCCTATTCGCCGATCCCGATCTCGATGTTGGCGCGCGGTTGCTCCATCTCATTGCTCGCGACCGGGTAAGCGCAGTAATCTGCGGCGTAATAGGCGGCGGGACGATGATTGCCCGACAGGCCAATCCCGCCAAACGGGGCCGAAGAAGACGCGCCGTTTGTAGGGCGGTTCCAGTTGATGATCCCGGCGCGCGTATTCGCCCAGAACCGTCCGTAATCTTCAGGCGATCCTCCGATCAGCGAAGCCGACAGGCCAAAACGGGTGTTGTTCGCTTCGGCAATGGCTGCATCGAGGTCAGGGACGCGGATCACTTGCAGAAGCGGGCCGAACAGTTCGATGTCCGGACGATCCTCCATCTCCGTGGTATCGATGATGCCGGGCGTCAGGAATGGCCGATCGGGATTGGGCCTGCGCATGTGCAGCAGCGCTTTTCCGCCAGAGGTAAGCAGCGCGACAAATGAATCGCTCAGGCCGTCGGCTGTGGCGTTGTCGATCACCGGCCCCATGAAAGGCTGCGGGTCATCGAACGGATCTCCGACGATCAGACGTTTGGCCATTGGCAGCAATTCAGCCATCAGCGGTTCGTACATCGAGGACTTGACGATGAGCCGCCGTGCCGCGGTGCAGCGCTGGCCTGCCGAGGTAAATGCGCTCTGGATGATGAGAGCGCAGGCATCCGAAATCTTCGGCGTATCAATCACTACAAGCGGATTGTTGCCGCCCATTTCGAGGGCGACGATCTTGCCCGGGTTCGCGGCGAGCTTGCGGTTGATGGCGATGCCGGCCTGCGCGCTCCCCGTGAACAGAACGCCATCAATTCCTGGATGCGAGACAAGCGCCTTGCCCTGTTCCGGACCACCGATCAGTCCTTGAACCACGCCATCGGGTATTCCCGAACGGCTCCAGCATTCAAGCAATGCCATCCCGACAGCGGGTGCCTTTTCAGAGGGTTTGAAGACCACTGTGTTCCCGGCGATCAGCGCCGGTACCATGTGCCCGTTAGGGAGGTGAGCCGGGAAGTTGTACGGCCCTAGCACGGCCATGACGCCGTGCGGCTTGTGCCGCAGCGCTGCTGTCCCGAGCAGAGCGCTGTCGCGTTTTTTCTTTCCGGTCCGCTCTGCATAGGCCTGAACCGAGATGTCGACCTTGGCGACGACCGCATCGACTTCCGTGCGTGCTTCCCAAAGGGGTTTGCCCGTTTCGCGGGCGATCAGCTCTGCCAGCTTGTCCGCGTCTGTTCGCACTTCATTGGCAAAACGACGGGCGACCTCGACCCGGTGGCTCAACGCCTGCGCCGCCCATGCGGGCCATGCCTTGCGGGCGCGGCTTACGATTGTGTTCACCTCGCCCACTGGCCCGCGCCACACGGTCTCGCCCGTCGAAGGGGAATAAGATGTCAGAGTGTCGGGCGCTGCTTGGTCTGTCACGTTCACGTTCGCTTGGTTTTCAAGATTTGCGTTGCAAGACGACCGGTCCCTGGGCGTTAACCCCTTGCGCTTCAGGCGATCTGGTAGCGACCACAAAGTCCCATGCATAGCCCCAACATTAGGTTAACAAGTGAACCCAAAAGGGTTTCCCTTCTACGTAACATTGCGTATGCAAGTTAGGCACGTGTTAGGGGGGGAGCTGCCGTTATGGTGGTGCGTGACATCAAGATCATACCCCTCGCCGGGTCGCGGAGTTGCAATCCGTAAAGCGTCTCTCGGGCGCTTTGGTTAGGGGAAAATTTAAATGAAATACTCGAACATCAGCCTTTCTGCGCTGGGCCTTTCGGCTTCCAGTGCGGTGATCGCTGCAGTCGTCGGGCTGGGTGCGACAGCCACACCGGCAGCTGCACAGGACGTATGTCTGCTCGATCCGGGCGTAACCGGCGGTGCGACGGCGACTGGCGTCGATGCGCTCGCCTGCGGCGAGAACGCAGACGCCAGCGGCGATGAAAGCACGGCAGTCGGCACCGATTCGGAAGCTTCGGGCGAAAGCGCAACAGCTATCGGCAATTCTGCAGTCGCAAGCGACCTCAATGCGAGCGCGCTTGGTCAGAACGCCCGTGCAACTGACACGGGTGCGACCGCGATTGGCGCAAATACCCTTGCTAATCAGGTTTCTGCCACGGCTATCGGTTCAACCGCACAGGCGCTGGCCAATGAAGCGACCGCACTTGGTCACAACACCCTTGCCAGCGCAAACCGCGCAACCGCAATTGGTACAGGCGCAACGGCGAACAGCATTTCTTCGATCGCGCTTGGCCGCGAGGCGCTTGCCAATGGCTTTGGCTCGTTTGCAGCCGGTGAGTTCGCAGAAACTGCGGGTGACGGCGCAATTGCAATCGGTAATTCGACCGTTGCTTCGGGCATCGATGCTCTCGCCATCGGCGGTGACGATGCAGGCGCTGGTGCCTCGGCACTCGGCAACTCGACCACCGCAGTCGGCGGCGAAGCTTTCGCGCAGGGTCCGGGCGCAACCGCAATCGGTTGGCGTTCAAATGCCGACGCTGAACGCGCTCAGGCATTTGGTCACCTCGCAAGCGCAACGGGCGTACGCTCGCTGGCAGTCGGCGAAGCGGCCAACGCATCGGCTGACTTTGCCATTGCACAAGGTGACAACGCCGCAGCTAGCGACCTTTCGTCGATTGCAATCGGTAACTCCTCGGTAGCGGACGGTATCGACGCCGTGGCTTTGGGTGGTGACGATGCAGGCACGGGCGCACAGGCGCTTGGCAATTCGACCACCGCTCTGGGTGGTGAAGCATTCGCGCAGGGCCCTGGCGCAACCGCAGTCGGCTGGCGTTCGGTCGCTGACGCAGAGCGCGCACAGGCCTTCGGTCACCTCGCAAACGCGCTGGGCATTCGCTCGCTTGCAGTGGGTGAAGCGGCTCTCGCAAACAGCGACAGCGCCATTGCGGTCGGTAACCTTTCGATCGCTAACGGCGTCGGATCGATCGCGGTCGGCGATCTCTCCGAAACGGCTGGCGACGGCGCAATTGCTATCGGTAACTCGACCGTTGCTTCGGGCATCGATGCTCTCGCCATCGGCGGTGACGATGCAGGCGCGGGTGCCTCGGCACTCGGCAACTCGACCACCGCAGTCGGCGGCGAGGCTTTCGCAGAAGGCCCCGGCGCAACTGCTGTCGGTTGGCGCTCGGTCGCTGATGCGGAACGCGCACAGGCCTTCGGTCACCTCGCCAATGCCGGGGGCATCCGCTCGCTCGCAATTGGTGAAGCGGCCAACGCTGCGGGCGACCAGGCAATCGCGGCGGGCAACCTCGCTTCGGCAGCAGGTATCCAGGGCATCGCGATCGGCGGTGACAATGACGGCGACCTGACCGGTGCCACGGCAGACGGTGACGGCGGCGTGGCTGTGGGCGCTGATGCGAACGCGTCAGGCTTTGCCAGCACGGCGGTTGGTCTTAACGCGGCCGGTACGGGCGACTTTGCTACGGCTGTGGGCGTAGGCGCTGAGGCTTCGGGCGAAGCTTCTTCGGCAGTGGGCCTGCTGGCAGTTGCTTCCGACTTCAACACGACCGCATTGGGCGCCGGCGCGACCGCATCGGCAGAAGATGGCTCGGCGCTTGGCGTCGATGCAGAAGCAAGCGGCGTTGACTCAACAGCGCTTGGTACATCTTCGCTCGCATCTGCGGACGAAGCGACCGCTGTCGGTGACAGTTCGGAAGCTTCGGGTGTGAGCTCGACGGCGGTTGGTTTTGCCTCGCAAGCCACCGAACAAAACGCTTCGGCTTTTGGTCGCAATGCGCGCGCGACCGGTCAAGGTTCACTCGCACTGGGCCCGAATGCTCAGGCAACTGAGCTTTCGAGTACGGCCATCGGTTCTGCGGCAGACGCCTTCGGAATCGACTCGACGGCAGTTGGTACTGACACCGCAGCAATCGGGCAGAACTCGTTCGCTGGTGGTGCAAACGCTACTGCGAACGGTCGTGCGTCGGTTGCTCTGGGTCGTCTCGCGACCGCAGACGGCGACGGCACGGTTGCAATCGGTGAACTCTCCGCAACTGACGGACAGTCGGCCATCGCGATCGGTGACGGTTCATTCGCACAGGGTACCGACGCGGTTGCTCTTGGTGGTGACGATGCCGGCACCGGCGCTCAGGCGATTGGCAACTCGACCACGGCAATCGGTGGTGAAGCCTTCGCTTCGGGTCCGGGTGCTTCGGCCTTTGGCTGGCGTTCGAGTGCAAGCGCAGAGCGCGCTCAGGCAATCGGTCACCTTGCAAGCGCATCGGGCATCCGTTCGCTGGCAGTTGGTGAAGCAGCCGATGCCTCGGGCGACGGTTCGGTTGCCATCGGTAACCAGAGCGATGCTGACGGCACCGACGCGGTTGCCCTGGGCAACGGATCGTCGGCACTGTTCGACAATTCGGTAGCCATCGGCGCTCTTGCTGCCACCACGCGGGCCAATCAGGTCGTGCTTGGCGGTGCGGGTACTTCGGTGACGATTGGCGACCTTGCAGCAAGCACTGCGGCACAGACGGGCACGGCATTCGTCGCAACCGTCGATGCTTCGGGCACGCTGGGTCAGGCGATTGCGGTCGATGATCTTGCAACCGATGCCGAACTCGCAGTTGAATCCGCGGCCCGCATGGCTGCCGATGCGACCCTTCAGGGGAACATCGACACCAACTCGGCAGCGATTTCGACCAATGCGACAAACATCGCTACCAACACCGCTGACATCGCGACCAATGCGACCAACATCGCATCGAACACGACGGCCATCGGTGCCAACGCAACGGCGATTGCCGGTCTCGATACGCGGGTGACCGCTAATGAGGGCGCGATTGCCACCAACGCCACCGGCATCGCGACCAATGCGACGAACATCGCTGCGAACACCACCTCAATCGGTGCGAATGCAACGGCGATTTCTGGTCTCGACACTCGTGTGACCACGAACGAAAGCGGCATTGCCGCCAACGCTCAGGCGATCAGCGACAACAATGCGCTGGTGGTCGGTCTCGATACGCGGGTGACCGCTAACGAAGGCGCGATTGCAACCAACACCGCAGGCATCAGCACCAACGCAGCGGGCATCGCTTCCAACACGACAGCGATCAACACCAACGCAGCCGGTATTGCGGCCAACGGCACGGCGATTGCAGGTCTTCAGAACCTGACCGCCAACAACCAGGCCCAGATCAACACCCTGTTCGGCGAGACAGCCGCGAACCGGGATGCGATCGACCGCGCGAACGAAGGTGTCGCCATGGCTCTCGCCATGGAAAGCCCGGCGCTTCCGGCTGGCACGAGCTTCGCTCTGTCGGGCGGCATTGGCTACTTCGAAGATCGCGGCGCAGGCTCGATGGCCCTTTCGGCCCGCGTGTCTGATAACGCTTCGATCTCGGCGGGTATCGGTGTCGGTTTCGACAGCGGTGAAGTCGGTGCACGCGGCGGCTTCCAAGTTGCCTGGTAAGCCGGTAGACATCAGGTCATGACTGTTTTGACTTTGAAAAATACGATGCCGGGGCCCAGCGCCCCGGCATTTCGTTTTGCCACCCTTGCGGCTGTGTGCGCTGGACTTTGGTTCACCCCGGCAAGCGCTCAGGCGCAACAACAGCAGCAGGCTCAACCGAGCTTCCAGCCACCGCCATCCGTGCGTCCCACGCCGAGCCAGCTTGAGCTTTCCAAGCTGCTGTGGTCGACCGTCGCGGCGGTTGATCATGCGAACCAGTCAGGCAATTACTCTGTGCTGCGGGATATCTCGGCGCAGAACTTCCAGATCAATTTCAATCCGGCCCGCCTGACCGAGATTTTTTCCGGGCTTCGCAATCTCAACATGGATCTGTCGAACGCGCTGCTGGTCCCGCCGACCTATTACGAAGCGCCGCAGATGATCAGCAACGACGTATTCCGCGTGCGCGGCGTTTTCCAGCTGCGTCCGATCTCGATCGGCTTCGATGTGTATTATCAGTGGGAACAGGGCCGCTGGAAACTGTTCGGCATCGACCTCCAGCCTCAACAGATGGTCGAAGCACAACCGGTTCGATAGGCTGACGCGCTAGGCATGTCCGGAGGGAGTGGGAGCAGGGCCATGCGCCTCTCCCATCCGACGCAGCGCCGACACTTTGTCCATGAGCGGGCTCCAGTCGTCGCGCTCATCGATAGCGGACCAGATGGATTCGACCTCGTCGATGACCATGCTTTGCGGTGCCTCGTCGGACCAGTATTCGTGCGTGTCCTCGACCGCTTCGTAATCGGACAGCGCATCGCTCAGTTCGCCATCCGCTCCGCGTCCGCCGCGATGATTGAAGAAAAAGGCGTCGGGCTGCGCCTCGCTGTCGCGCATGGCCTTTTCGCACGCGGCCACCAGCTGTGAATCGGCTTCGGGGCCGCGAGACTGCACACCCAGCCGCCACGTCCAGCGCCGCGCAACCGCTTCCATGTAAAGCGGACCAAACCGCTCCATTGCTGCGACCAGCGGCTCTGAGTCGGCAAGCAACCGCAAGGCCACCGCAAACTGGCCAGCATTCCAGTGCAGCGCTTCTGGCTGGCGGCCAAAAGCATAAAGGCCAGCATGATCGAAATAGGCGGCGGTAAAGCCCGGCTCCCACTTCGGAAGCCAGCGCCACGGGCCGTAATCAAAGCTTTCGCCGGTGATGTTCATGTTATCGGTGTTGAGCACGCCGTGAACGAAGCCTGCGACCATGTAGCTTGCGGCGAGGTCGGCCATTCGCTCCACCACATGATGCATCAGGCGTACCGCTGGCTGTTCGCGTCCCGGTGCGTCCTGTGGCGCAGGCGGGCCGGGGAAATGCTCAAGACAGTAATCGACCAGCGCTTCCATGTGGTCTTTTTCTTCATGGGCCAGCAGACGCTGGAATGTGCCGATGCGGATGTGCGAATGCGACAGCCGCACCATCACGGCAGAGCGCGTGGGTGAGGGCTCGTCACTGCGCATCAATTGCTCGCCCGTTTCGATGACTGAAAACGTCCGGCTCGTGTTTACGCCAAGCGCTTCGAGCATTTCTGTTGCAAGTATTTCGCGCACGGCCCCTTTCAATGTCAGCCGTCCATCGCCTGCCCTTGAGTAAGGGGTCGTCCCTGACCCTTTGGTGCCGAGGTCCATCAGCCGACCGTCGCCGTCGCGCATCTGCGCAAACAGGAACCCGCGGCCATCTCCGATTTCGGGATTGTAAACGCGGAACTGATGACCGTGATATTTGAGCGCGAGCGGCTGGGGCAGGTTGCCGTCCAGCGGTTCGAAACGTCCGAAGTGGCGCGCCCAATCCTCATCGCTCAGGCTCGCAAGGCCCACGCTTGCCGCCGCGCGATCGTTGCGAAATCGCACCTCAGTCTGCGGGAAATCGGCGGCCTCGACCGGCGAGGCGAGCCAGTCGGACAGGGATTGAATTGCAGGATCGGGGCGGTAGATGGCTGCTTGCGGTTCATCGCTCATGTAGCGATAGTGGGGACAAGCGAGCGAGGGCGCAAGCGCTCTGACGCTCACACAGATTCACCGGAGATTCTCGCCACATCATGGCCAATCCATACGAAGACAAGAGCTGGACCAGTGCGGACGGCCTGTCGCTCCATTATCGCGACTATGCAGGCCCGGATGGTTATGACGGCCCACCGGTCGTCTGCCTTCACGGCCTTACCCGCAATGCGCGCGATTTTTCGCGGCTGGCCGAACATCTCAGCGCATCGCGCCGTGTCATCGTGCCAGAAATGCGCGGACGCGGGCAGAGCGATTACGCGCCTGATCCCTCGACCTATCACGGCGGCCAGTATGCCGATGATGTCAAACGGCTGCTCGACGAGGTTGGCATCGACCGATTTATTTCGGTCGGCACGTCGATGGGAGGTCTCATCACCATGATCTTCGCCGCGGCCAATCCGGGGCGTCTCGCGGCGGTGGTGATGAACGATATCGGTCCCGAGATAAATTCTGCCGGGATTGAGCGGATCAATGGCTATGTCGGGCAAGGGCGCAGCTATCCCACCTGGGTTCATGCCGCACGTTCCTTGTGCGAAGTGCACAGCGCGGCTTTCCCCGAATTCGGCCTCGACCAATGGCTTGAAATGGCAAAGCGCACTCTGGTGGTGAGCCAGAACGGACGCATCAGTTACGATTATGACATGGCGATCGCAGAGCCTTTCAAGAAAGCCGACAACGCGGCGCCGCCAAATCTGTGGCTCGCATTCGAAGCACTGCGCGGGGTGCCGATGCTGCTGGTCCGCGGCGAATTGTCCGACCTCCTGACGCCGGAGACGGTCAAGCAGATGGCGGCGCGCAATCCGGCCATGACCAGCGTCACCGTGCCGCAGGTGGGCCACGCGCCAACACTCGATGAGCCTAAGGCGCGCGCGGCGATCGACGCGCTGCTGGCGCAGGTCTGAGCCGCAGCATGGTCACGAAGAAAAGCGCGCCGCGCATCCTGCATTGCCATTCGACCTTTGCTGCGGGCGGCAAGGAACTGCGTGCGGTCAAGCTGATGAACGCGTTCGGCAAATCGCTCGATCATACGATCATTTCGGGCGAGCCGGATGAGAAGGGCGCGCGCTCGCTCATCAACAGGACCGTCGCGGCCCATTTCCCGACCCGTTTCCCCTCGCTCAAGGGCTGGCCGACACCCGGCAGGCTGGTCGCGATTGCCAAGGCGATCAGCGACTATGACCTTGTCCTCACCTACAATTTCGGCGCGATGGATGTGGTCATGGCGCACACGGTCTTTGCCGAGGCTCTTGGCCTGCCGCCGCTCATTCATCACGAGGATGGTTTCAACGAGGACGAGGCGAAGGAGCTCAAGGCGCGCCGCAACTGGTATCGCCGGATCGCCACCGGTCGCACTCACAGTCTTGTCGTGCCGAGCCGCACGCTTGAGAAGATCGCCATCGAGACGTGGAAACAGCCGCCCGCGCGTGTTCAGCGCATCCCCAATGGGATCGACACAAAGGCCTTCGCGAAACGTCCCAAGCCGGGCGCATTGCGCGTGGTAAAACGTGAAGGCGAGCGTTGGATCGGAACGCTGGCGGGCCTTCGCCCGGTAAAGCAGCTCGATCAGTTGGTAAAAGCCTGCGCCAACTTGCCGGAAAACTGGCATCTTGTGATCCTGGGAGACGGGCCGGAAAAGGACGCCATTCGCGCAGCTGCCGACGCGCACGAGATCAGCCACCGTGTCCATCTGCCCGGCGCGGTCGAGGATCCGGCAAAGGTCGTGGGCCTGTTCGACATTTTTGCGCTCTCATCCAAAAGCGAGCAATTCCCCATCTCGGTTGTCGAGGCGATGGCGGCAGGCCTGCCCGTCGCCGCCCCCGATGTGGGCGATGTGAAGACCATCGTTGCTGAGGCAAACCGCCCCTTCATCGCTGCACCGGGCAGCGCCGACGCGCTTGCTGCGATGCTGGACGAACTGGTCGCCAATGAAAGTCTGCGTAAAGAAATCGGCGCGGCCAACAGGGCCAAGGCGCGCGAGCATTATGACGAGGCGCAAATGATCGAGGCCTATCGCTCGCTCTACTGGGGGGCCTTGGGGCGCGATGGCTGAGGGCGAGCGGTAGTTTCCATCCGGTGAGAGCCAGTTTTGAGCCATTGCGCATGGGCGTTGCCCTCCCTAAAAGCGCGCCCGAAGCTAAAAACAGACAAACAAGGATCATCGCCAAGTGGCGCGCACTCCGACCGAAAAGAACAAAGACCAGCCAGGCACCCCGTCGCGCGAGGATGAAATCCTCATGCGGGAAATCGACGAGGCAGTGCGGCAGGACGACACCAAGGAATTCTTCCAGAAGTTCGGCGTGCCCCTCGGCCTCGCGATCTCGCTGTTGCTGGCCGGCATGTTCGGTTTCTACTTCTGGGACGGCCGCAATGAGGCCGCGCTGGAACGGCAGTCCGAACAGATCATCAGTGCGCTCGATTCCGTCGATGCGAACGATTTCGAAGGTGCATCGCAAAAGGTCGATACGCTGATCGACGATGGCTCGATCGGTGCGCGCTCCTCTGCGAAATTCCTTCAGGCGGCCGCGGCACTTGAAGCGGGCAACCGCGCCAAGGCTGTCGAATTGTATGCAAGCATTGCTGCCGACCCGGAAACCCCCGGTCCGCTCCGCAACCTCGCCATTATCCGCGAGGTTTCGACCAATTTCGACGAGCGCGACCCGGCTGACGTGATCGCAAAGCTCAGCGACCTTGCGGTGCCGGGAAATCCGTTCTTCGGCAGCGCTGGCGAACTTACGGCAATCGCCCATCTCGAAGCGGGTAACCGCGACGAAGCGGGCGCTCTTTTCGCCGAAATGGCGAATGATGAGGCCCTCCCTGAAACGCTTCGTTCACGTGCGCGCCAGATGGCTGGTCTATTAGGTGTCGATGCAATTGAAGATGTCGAGCAGCTGCTCGAAGATGAAGGCGTCACTCCGGCTGAAGGGTCCGCTGAATAAGCGTGAAGCCGGTGTGTGCCCGGAACACATGAATGCAAGTTTGGACGAAACGGTGCGAAATATGAAGTATAACAAGCGTTTGAACGGCGCGATCGCGGCTGGCGCGTTGGCTATGGTGCTGACCGGCTGCGGTGGGGATAACAAGACCACGCCGACCATTGGTGAGCGTACGCCAATCCTGTCGCGTATCGAAAGCGGCGCGACCGTCGATCCCGCGCTTGCATCTGTTACCGTCGTTTTGCCGCCTGCGCAGGTGAATTCCGAGTGGGCGCAGGTCGGTGGCTCTGCCAGCAAATCCTACGGCCACCTCGCACTGCCTGAGAATCCGACCAAGGTCTGGACCGCTCGCGTCGCCGGTTCGAGCGACAAGGAGCGGCTTGCCGCAGCCCCGGTGATCGGTGCTGGCAAGCTGTTTGCCGAAGGCACTGACGGCGTCATCCATGCGTTCGACAAGAACACCGGTTCGCGCCTGTGGGATGTCGACGACGAAGAGATGGCCGATGACATGCGTCCGTCGGCCTTTGGCGGCGGCGTCAGCTTTGACAACGGCCGGGTCTATGCGACCAACGGTGCGGGCGATGCCAAGGCTCTGGATGCCCAGACCGGCACTGTGATCTGGAAGACCACGCCGTCCGGCCCGCTGCGCGGTTCGCCGACCATCGCCTTTGGGCAGGTCTACGTGATGACGCAGGACAACCAGATCATTGCGCTCAACTCGGAAAATGGCGAATTGCTGTGGAACGAGTCGGGCTCGTCGGCGCAGTCCGGCGTGTTCGGTGTTGCCGCTCCGGCAGCGGGGCAGGGCACGGTGATCGCAGGTTATTCCTCGGGCGAATTGTCGGCCTATCGTTACGAGAACGGTCGCACGCTGTGGGCTGACGCGCTTGCGCGGACCAATATCTCGACCGTGGTGAGCTCGCTTACCGATATCGACGCCGATCCGATCATCGATTCGGGCCGTGTCTATGCGCTGGGCCAGGGGGGCCGTATGGCCGCGTATGAGCTGGTCACCGGACAGCGTATCTGGGAACTCAACCTCGCTGGCATTTCCACCCCTGCAATCGCGGGCGAGTGGATTTTCACGTTGACCGACGATGCGCGCCTCCTCGCGATCGCACGTTCGACGGGCCGCGTGCGCTGGATCACGCAGCTGGCGCCTTTCCGCAATGTCGAAAAGAAGAAAGACCCGATCTTCTGGACCGGTCCGGTTCTCGCCGGCGGCAACCTGTGGGTGGCAAGTTCGGAAGGCGAAGTGTGGAAGGTGAGCGCTGGCGAAGGCTCGGCGCAGCTGTTTGCCGATATCGATCAAGCAGTCAGCCTGCCTCCGGTCGTCGCAGACAACATGCTCTACATTCTCGACGATTCAGGCACGATCCACGCCTGGCGCTAAGGGTTCGGTCGGCGGGTCTTTAAGGCCCGCCCTCAACCCATTAACCTTTAAGGCGGCCTCGTCCCCTTGCGGCACGCAGGGGTCACGGTGGGCGGACAATTAACCCTTTGGCGCTAAGCGCCTGAGGGTAATGAGCGCAGATTCTCACCCCGCCTCGGCAACGAAGCCGCTGACCCTGCCCAAGAGCGACGTGTCTTCGGGCGTAGGGCTGGCGGGACTGCTTGGCCTTGTGGTGTGGATCCTGTTCTGCCGCACCTTTCCCGTCATTGCGGAAACCGCGGGGCTGGGCGAGGGATATGGCGTTCTTTCCGGCCCCTACGCCGCGCTCACCGCGATGGCTTTTACTGCGGGGCCAATGGCGGTCTGGTCGCTGCTCGTCGACAAGGTGCACCTGCGCCCATCGACCGGCCTTGACTGGTCATTGCGGCGCAGCGTTGAAGAGGTTCTGCCTGTTTCAACGGTCAAGATTATCGGCCTTTGGGCAACCTGGGCGATCATTGCGGCGCTCTATTGCCTGTGCCGATGGTACTGGGATGGCAATTACCTGTTCGCGATGGAAGTGCTCGCAGCGCTGATCGTGCCGATGGTGGTGCTTTCCGTGCCCTACATCATCTGGCTCGATCGTTTCATGACCGATCAGCGCGACAGCACCTGGCATTTCGGAGCCGCCTTGCTGGTCCGCGAAGGCGTCGATCTTGAGCAAGTGAAGAAGCACTGGCGCGCCTGGATCATCAAGGCATTCTTCGGCGCGTTCATGATCTCGATCCTGCCGCCCGGTTTCGCCTATATCGTGGAGGCCAACCCGGCTGCGATCATCGCCAACCCCTTCGAATTCGGGATGCTGCTCATCACGCTGCTCTTCGTGGTCGATGTGCAGATCGGGACGGTCGGCTATCTCTTCACGCTCCGCCCGCTTGACGCGCATATCCGCTCGGGCAACCCGTTTGTCGCTGGCTGGCTTGCAGCGCTCCTGTGCTATCCGCCATTCGTATGGGGGATCATCGGCAATAGCGGCCAGATCCTGAGCTATGAGGGCGCGACAGCGGGCTGGGGGCACTGGATGGCCGGACAACCGGCCTTGCTGTGGGTGTGGGCCGCGTGGCTCATTTTCCTCACGGCGATCTATGCCTGGGCGACGGTCGTGTTCGGCATCCGCTTTTCGAACCTCACCTATCGCGGCGTACTGACCAACGGGCCGTACCGCTTCACGCGCCATCCGGCCTACCTTTCCAAGAACCTGTTCTGGTGGTGCTCGGTCCTGCCATTTCTTGTGACCAACGGTTCGGCGGTGGACGCGATCCGCAACACGTTCTTTCTGCTGGTTGTGAACGCGATCTATTACTGGCGCGCGCGTACAGAAGAGGCGCACCTACTGGCCGAAGACGAGAAGTATCGTCAGTATTACGACTGGATGGAAGCAAACGGCCTGATCACGGCGCCGCTCGCCCGGCTGAAGCGAAGAGCTATCGACCGGTTCAGCGGTCGCAAAGGTTCATCCGCTGAGCCCGAAGCGGCAATTCAGGAGCCAGCCGAGTAGAGGTTGGTCAAAGGTAGAAGCCCTCGTCGGTTTCATGCGCCACGAGGTCGCGTTCGGACACTGCAAGCGCAGATACCTGCGCACGCCATTCCGCAATATGCGCGGTACGAAAATGCGCTTCGAGCGCGGCGCGATCCCGCCATTTCTCGCACACACGCACCAGCCCATTGTCAATCACGTCGAGCGCATAGGCGTATTCGATGCAGCCTTCCTCTCGGCGGCTGGCGGTGATCATCTCTTCCATCACCGGACGCACGACCTCGACCATGCTGGGCGGGATGCGGAAACTCCCGATAATGACGATCACGCAATTCTCCCCCCTGCAGCCCGCCAGGATGCGGGCTGCAGGAAGCTTAAGAGCGAAGCAACTGAAATGCTATCACTTTTGACGCCCGACTAACCGAAGTGGGTGTTGTGCCCGGCCAGATTGTCGGCCTGCCAATGCTCGGCTGTGAAGAAGTGCCCGTTTTTGCTGGCCGGGTCGATCACGACGGCGTTGAAGTTGCCGTAGAGATACGGAAACTGGGTGCCATCGCGCGGGTCGCGCAGGTTCATGAGCGCGCCGGCACTGCCGCCGAAACGGTATGTGCGATAATACGGGCCGTAGAAAAACAGGGCATGCGTACCGTTGGGATGCACGACGGCTGCGTCGATATCTCCTCTGACCCCGCCCCAGCCGGACGAACCGATCGTGCGCACGTCGTCATGATCGACGCGGTCAATCCCCGCGCTGGGGTCAAAGCGCCAGTAGCGGTTGCCTTTGAAGAAATAGATCTTCCCGTTTTTCGGGTGGAGCAGGGCGGCATCGAGATTGGTGGGCACCCCCTGCCATCCATCCTTGCCAATCTTGCGCACATTGGTGTGGTCGACCGCGTTCTTTGCCGGGTCATAGCGCCAATAACGGTCGCCTTTGAAAAAGTAGATCTTGCCGTTGGGATGATTGACAGCCGCGTCCGGGAAGGCGGGCACACCTTTGTAACGACCCGTTGCATTGCCTTTGGGAAGGGGGATCATCGCAGCGGTCTTGGTCCGCACCCGCTCACGATAGACCAGGAATTGTTCGATGTTTTCAGCGCTCTTGTAAGCGCGGTCAGGTTCTGCACCTGCAAACGCAAGTGCGCGATCTTCGCCGTAGACGGTGCTTTTGGACGCGTCTTTCTGGTCCTTTGTACCGAGCCCCCCAATCGCATGGCAAAGCTCATGCGCGATTATGCTGGCGCGGTAATGATCCTGAGACACCTGCAGCGGGCTGTTTTTCTCCCGTTCGAGGTTGAACCATTTCGGGCAAAGATGAAATCTGCGTGGGCGCAAGCTGCCTAGTGTCTGGAACGCGGTGTATCCATCCGCACACCCTCGCGCGCGCCGGCCTGTTGCGGGACGGCAGCGGATATTGAGGCCCTTGTCGATGCGCTGAAATATCTCGTTGAAGCGCAATTCGAGCCGCTGGAGCATCTGTTCGGGATTGTCGTCATCCCAGCCGAACCAGATTGGAAAACTACGCCCGAAGCTATCGTAATAGGCGCGTTTAACCCGGTCCATCCCTTCGCCAACGCCGCCGCCCGCGAGCCTGATCTTGCTCAATTCGTTGCTGGCATCCTTCGCCATGTCGCGGCAGATTTTGATGGCTTTTTCCACCACAGAGCGCGGTGAATTGGTATCAATATGCGCTTCGGCTTGTCGGATGAAAGTAATATTGTGATCGGACATTGCATTTCCCCCATTTGCTTTAAGGAGGTGCACAATTGTCAGCTGCCCAATCTAATTGATTGTATTCAAACGGCAAAATTCTTTAAATAAATCAGTCAGTTTAGCTCGTCGAAACTTATTTTTTCGGCGGAGGGTCTTCGAAATATTGGCTGATGAGACTAAAAGCGACAAATCACATCAAGGGCGAACCGTCATCGGCCTGATGCTTGGCAAGCTCGGTGATCTCGATGTCGAGGTCTTGCAGCGCTTTCTGGAACGCGGCCATGTGCGGGGTCTGGAAGTGGTATGCGAGCGCGGCGTCATCGACCCATTTTTCGACAATCACGAATATCGAGGCGTCGAGGATATCGACTGCGTAGGAATAGCCGAGGCAACCGTCCTCCTCGCGCGACGCTTCGATCATGGCGCGAAAGGCATCGTGCCCTGCGTCAAGGGCGCCATCACCCAGTGTCGCCTCGGCCAGGACTATCAGCATTTTCCCTCTCCCCTTGTTGCCCTCGATAGGAAGGAAAGGGGCGCTCAGAACGAGTATTTGTAAACTCGCGACACGTCCTCGCCCCATTCGCCGTAATAGGCGTCGAGCAGCCTTTGTGCGGGCACTTTACCTGTCGAGACGATTTCGTCGAGCGTTTCGAGATAGCCGGTTTCGTTGTCGCCGCTCGCGTTCAGTTTGCCGCGCGCCGCGAGGCCTGAATGCGCGATCCTGAGCGCTTCACGGCCAAGATCCTGCATCGTGCCGCCACCCGGTATCTTTGCGGCAAGTCCCAGCTTGGGCGCGTCGGTGCGCAAGGTTTCGCGCTCTTCCATCGTCCAGTCCTTGACCAGATCCCACGCGGCATCAAGCGCCCCTTGATCATAGAGCAGGCCGACCCACAGGGCGGGAAGCGCGCAAATGCGGCTCCACGGCCCGCCATCGGCTCCGCGCATTTCGAGGAAGCTTTTGAGACGCACCTCGGGAAAAGCGGTCGAAAGGTGGTCCCACCAATCGCTCGCCGTTGGACGTTCGCCGGGCAGGACCGAGAGCTTGCCGTCCATGAAGTCGCGAAAGGAAAGGCCGGCTGCGTCGATATATTTGCCGTCGCGGAAGACGAAGTACATCGGCACGTCGAGCATGTACTCAGCCCAGCGTTCGTATCCGAAGCCATCTTCGAAGACGAAGGGCAGCATGCCGGTGCGGTGCGGGTCGGTGTCCGACCAGATATGGCTGCGGTAGGAAAGGTATCCGTTCGGCTTGCCCTCGGTAAATGGCGAGTTTGCGAACAGGGCCGTCGCCAACGGTTGCAACGCGAGCCCGACGCGGAACTTCTTCACCATGTCGGCTTCGGATGAATAGTCGAGATTGACCTGGATGGTGCAGGTCCGCAGCATCATGTCGAGACCCAGATTGCCCACCTTGGGCATGTGGTTCATCATGATCTTGTAGCGGCCCTTGGGCATGACCGGCAGCTCTTCACGGGTCTTGTCGGGCCACATGCCAAGGCCGAGATAGCCCACGCCGCAACGCTCACCGATCTTCTTCACCTGCGCCAGATGTCGCCCGGTTTCGTTACACGTTTCGTGCAGGTTTTCGAGCGGTGCACCTGACAGCTCCAGCTGACCTGCGGGTTCAAGGCTTACCGTGCCGTCTGCGCCTTTCATGGCGATGACGTGCCCGTTTTCCTCGATCGGCTCCCAACCGAATTCGCGAAGGCTCATCAGGATATCGCGAATGCCCGCTTCCTCGTCATAGGACGGAGCGTGCTTGTCGCCTGTGTGATACACGAACTTTTCGTGTTCGGTCCCGATGCGCCAGTCCGCTTTCGGTTTTTCCCCTTTCCGCATGGGAGCGGTGAGGTCGTCCATCCCTTCGAGGATCGGCTCGTCGGAGGAGGATGCTTCGCGTGTGCTCATTCAGGCTCTCTTTCGAAAGTTGCCCTAGGAAACGGAATTGACGCTGGAAAGTGTAATTTGCGTTTGATCGCGCAAAGGCATTCTATGGCTCGCCAATGTCGGGCCAGTCGCCCGCCTCGGCCATCCACACCGACAAGGCTGCAATCGCAGCGGTTTCCGCGCGGAGGATACGGGGCCCGAGCGATACAGCGCGCGCTTGTGGATGAGCGCGGATGGCGGCGCGCTCCGCATCGTCGAAGCCGCCTTCGGGACCGATCAGGATGGCGGCTGGTCCTTCGTGAAAACAGAACGC
Source organism: Erythrobacter sp. KY5 (assembly GCF_003264115.1). NCBI lineage: Bacteria > Pseudomonadati > Pseudomonadota > Alphaproteobacteria > Sphingomonadales > Erythrobacteraceae > Erythrobacter > Erythrobacter sp. KY5. The sequence continues at coordinate 1,564,190 of NZ_CP021912.1, forward strand.
ATCGGCTGCATGGTCGCCGCCTTCCTCGTCTGCGAAGAACAGCGCACGATCCTGCGGCCACTGGGCCAGCATCGCGTCGAGTTTCAGAGGCTCTTCAATGTCCGGCAGCGCCGTTCGCGCACATTGCTCGGCGGCTTCGGTCGCGATTGTGCGCGCGCGCTCCATATTGAGCTTGTCCGCGACGCAGCGGCGGGTGATCACCGGCTGAATGCTCGCCGCGCCCAGCTCGGTCGCCTTTTCAAGCACGAGGTCGAAGCGGTCTTTCTTGAGCAGGGCAGGGCACAGCCACAGGTCGGGCACATCTTCGCGAGGTCGCAGATGGTCCGTCACCGTCAAGTCCACGCGGCGCTTTTCCACCTGCCCGACCCGCGCGGCCCATTCGCCGGTTATGTTGTCGCAAAGGATCACCGTATCGCCCGGCGCGACGCGCATGACCTTGCCGAGATAATGCGCCCGGTTTCCATCAAGCGCGAAGATGCGTCCTTCGCCAAGCTCGTCCTCGACGAACAGGCGCGGTGCGGATTTCGGGGGCCAGGCGGGTGTAGCGGGCATGGCTTTGCCCCTAGGCGCGAGCGAGGCTAGGGTGCAAGTCATGACCGCGCGCATTTGCCAATATCTTATCGCCGCTGTGTTCCTGATGCTTGGAGGGTGGGCCTTGTTCGCCCCGTCCAGCGTCATCGAACTGGCGCTGAGCGAACCCTATCGCGAAAACACTTTCGTCACGCGCTTCATGATGGCTTGCTTCGGTGCGCAGGCGGTGATGTTCGGGATCATGGCGCTGGTGGTCAGATGGGGTTCGCGCGCCTTTGCGACCTTCGCTGTCGTCCTTTTGCCGTTCTTCGCGTTCAACTGGTACTTTCATTACGAAGTGCCGGTTCTGACTTCGCTTGGGATGCTCGATTTCGCAGGCAACTTGACCATGTTCATCGCCTGCGTCATCGGCTGGCGAGCCGCAAAGCTCGATGAGCATGACAGCCGGGGAATCAGAAGCCTGTGACAGCCGATATCGTCCCAGACACAGAGCATCGCGGGCTGATCGAGCGTCTGCCGCAATTGCCGCGTGATCTGGCGCAGCTTGCGCGCTTTGACCGTCCCATTGGCTGGTGGTTGCTGCTTTGGCCATGCGTGTTTGGGGTGTGGCTCGCAGGGGCGGGACCGCAATTCGCTTTGATCGGGTGGTTCCTGCTGGGCGCCATCGCGATGCGCGGGGCGGGGTGCGTCTACAACGATATTGTCGATGCGAAGCTGGACGCAAGCGTCGCGCGCACCGCCGCGCGGCCCGTGGCGAGCGGCCGGGTGAGCAAGAAGGTCGCGTGGGGCTGGCTCATTTTCCTGTGCCTGATTGGCCTTCTGGTGCTGCTGCAATTGCGGCTAGAGGCGCAGATTGTTGCTCTCGCAAGCCTTGCTCTGGTCGCGGCCTATCCCTTCATGAAGCGCATCACATGGTGGCCGCAGGCGTGGCTCGGCATGGTGTTCAATTGGGGGCTGCTGGTTGCGTGGACGCAGCTGCGCTTCGACAATTGGGACGCGCTTGCCGCGATTTACGCTGGCTGCATCTGCTGGGTGATCGGTTACGATACGATCTACGCCCTGCAGGACCGCGAGGACGATGCGTTAGTCGGCATCAAGTCGAGCGCGCTTCGCATGGGATCAGGCTTTCGTGGGGGAGTTGCCGCTTTTTATGCCGCGACCATCGGCCTGTGGGGGCTGGGGGTGTGGCTCTATCGCCCGGATGTGTTCGCGCTGCTCACGCTGTTGCCGGTGGCACTCCACCTGACCTGGCAGGTCGCAACGCTCGACCCGGAGGATCCCGCCAATCCGCTTGATCGGTTCCGTTCGAACCGGTGGGCGGGCGCTCTGATGGCGATTGCGTGTTTCATCATCGGGAATGCGGGGGCGTAAGAGAAGCGCGCGCCACAAGCGGATCGCGCTATCGCCGCCCGGGCGCGTCCTGAACATCGGTTCGCGCAGGATCGGCTCGTTCATGATGCAGCTCCTGCATAGCTGACGACTTCGAATTCAATGCCGTCCCAGTCGAAGAAGTAGAACCTCTTGCCCGGTTCATAATCGTCATGCCCGAACGGTTCGAGACCGGCTGCGATAACCACCCGTTCCGCCGCCTCGAGATCGTCGACAAGCAGGCCGACATGGTTGAGCGGCTGGCCCTTGGAATAATGGCGGTCCTTATCGGCGCGCACGTCATCATTGGTGTAGAGCGCCATGTATGTCGCGCCATTGCCGGGCTGGCCGACATGGATCGTGTCGCCCCCCATCTGCGAATGACCGCTCCAGCGGGTTTCCCAGCCGAGCATCTGCCTGAACAGTTCGGCGCTGCGGGCGGGGTTGGTGACGGTAAGGTTGGCGTGTTCGATACTTCCTTTTGGCATGGCAAAGTTCCTTTCGTGCGGGTCGCTCGATTCGAGCGCCTTGGATGGGCACAGCGAATCATCGTCGCCACTGACTCTGCAATCTCAACCTAACTTGAGATCAAGCTATTTCTGCGCTAACCTGAAAACCATGGCAAAAAAGCTCTCTTCGAAAGACCTCGTCCCCATCGGCGAAATGGCACGCCGCACCGGCCTGTCGGTTTCGGCAATCCGGTTTTACGAAGACAAGGGGCTGGTCGAGCCTGTCCGAACCGGCGGGAACCAGCGACGCTTTCTGCGCTCGGACATCAGGCGGCTCAGCTTCATCCTGATTGCGCAGCAGCTTGGCCTGACACTGGGCGAGATCGACGAGGTGATGCGCGGACTGCCCCATGGGCGCACGCCCAATGCGCGCGACTGGCGGGCGATCAGCGCGAAAATTCGCGACCGGATCGACAGCCGCATCCGGGAGCTTGAGCGTACCCGTGACAGGCTCGATGGCTGCATCGGCTGCGGGTGCCTCAGTCTTGAGAAATGTGCGATCTACAATCCTGATGACCGGCTGGGCGAAAAGGGGCCCGGACCGCGACAGGTGCTGGAAGACTAGGCGCCGGGGCCCAGATCCGGATCAATATCGCGGGGCCTCGCGAAGTGAATGAGCTTTGCGCAGCGCGGCTTCAGCTGGGACCAGCTTTCGATATTGCATTCCAGCACGGCAAAGGTCGCCGTCGGGAATTTCACCACGGCTTCGCGGAACAGATCGTTTTCGTGGCTGGGTGAAACAAGGTCGAGCACCACTTCCTGCATTCCGGGATTGTGACCCGATACAAGGATGGAATGGGCTTCGTCCTCGCCCTCTCCGGCATGGGCCTGCGCGACTTCGAGAATGGTGTCGGAGCTCGCCAGATAGAGCCGCTCATCATAGATTGCGGGCATTTCCGGCAGGGCGCCTTTCAGCGTATCGACAACGCGAATGGCCGGACTACCGATCAGGCGATCCCACTGGGTCCCGTGCGCGCGGATATGGTCGCCCATCACGGCAGCGCCCTTGACGCCGCGTTCGTTCAGGCCGCGGTCGAAGTCGCGCTGCGCTCCGTCGCCCCAATCGCTTTTGGCATGTCGGAAAAGGCCAAGTAGTTTCGCCAAGTGCCTAAAATCCCCACCATAGAAGCGGCCCACCGCCGCGGCGCCGCTTTGCACGTTCTACACCATGCCATGCAATCCCCCATGTGAAAATGCGGCAGCCTGTCGTCAGCGCCAATCTGGGGAGAGCGCTGCGATAGGCTGCCGCCCTGGGCAGCCGCGCGAGGAGAGCGGGCTGCCCGTTCAGGAGAAAATTCAGGTGGTGGGAGCCGCCGGACGCTCGCTTTCGCGCGTCCCCCACATGATCACCGGCTTGGCGTTCCGGCGGAAATGCGCGGCATAATCGGGGTGTTCGGTCCCCATCCAGCGATCCCACCACGTGAAGTAGAAACCGTAATTGTAGCGGCCTTCGGAGTGGTGGAGGTCGTGATGCGTCGTGGTGCTGATCCAGCGTGTCAGCCCGTTATCGACCCAGCCGGCAGGGAACAATTCGCTGCCCGCATGGGCCATGACGTTGCGGATGATCATGTGCCACATGAACAGGAACACTGCGAGGCCTGCATAGGCGATGCCAAGCTGGCTCGTGACGAACAGGAACAGCGGCATGTATGCGGCCTCGAACGCGGCTTCCCAGGTGGAAAAGCTGTAGGCGGCCCACGGTGTCGGCGTGCGCGATTTGTGGTGGTGCAGGTGGGTCGCGCGGAACAGGCGCCTGGAATGCATCGCCCGGTGGATCCAATAGAAATAGGCATCGTGGACGAGCACGATCAGCGCAAACTGCCACGCGATCAGCAACAGGCTGGCCGATTCCAGCTTCAGCGTGATCCACCCCATCTCGCGCCCGACCAGCGTTGCCAGCGTCATGAAGGCAAAGACCAGTACGGTGCGGATCGACGAGAAAAACTCGCGCTTGTAATCGCTCCCCGTCGCGCGCCGGTTCTGAATGCGGCGATTGTCGGCCCACACTTTCAGCACGATCAGAAACGCGCTGAGCACTCCGGCGGCGATCAGATAGCGGCTCAAGTCGAAATAGAGGACGTCGGCAAAATGGTTGGCGACCTTCGCCAGCGCATATTCGAGCGACCCTTTTTCAGCCGTTTCAGAAACCGGGATGATCATGCGTCAGATGTCCTTCATGCAAGTGATGCGGACTTTGTTGCCAGACCCGGCGCTCGCAGGCTCGTCGACGCTGGAAAATGTCGGTCATTTTCGGAATCGACCAGCTTTTTTCAGTTCTGAAGTCCCTGTGTAACGCCCGCTTCGTCGGAACCGTTCGCAATCGACAAGCGCCTGAATTCGCTGGGAGTTGTGCCTGTCTGCTCGCGAAATGCGCGGTTGAACGGGGTGAGCGAATTGTACCCCAGGTCCATTGCGATGGTGAGCACGGGCAGGTCGACCGCCTTCTTGTCCGAAAGCCGCTCTTTCGCCTCAGCGATTCGGTGGCGGTTGAGAAAGGCGGAGAAATTGCGATGGCCGAGCCGCTGATTGATCAGCGCGCGAAGGCGATGTTCGGGCGTATCGAGCTGCGCGGCAAGCGCCGGTATCGTGAGGCCCGGTTCGCGATAGGCACCCTGCGCCATGGCGGCCTTGAGCTTTTCGTGAAGCACGCTTTCAGAAGGGGACAGGTCGAGCAAGGGCGCGGTTTCTTCGCCGGGCGCGTCGTCTCGTGTCTCGACAAGCAGCACCGGGTCCGTGCGCAACAGCGCCACTCCGGAAAACAGCATCAGGATCATGATGAGCATCGAATTGATGAGGTTGGCGATCGGCAAGCGACCGTCCAGACCCGAGAACAGCTCGAACAGTTCGAAGATCAGTATCCCGGCAGCCTGAGCCGAAATCAGCGCGGGAAGCCATAAGCGGATGATGCGGCGTTGTTCGACCAGATCGTCCTCACGCTCGAACAGGCCGACACGCACCACGTCTCCGATCAGAGCGAGCAGGGCAAAATGCAGGATCAGAAACCCCGCAGGCCATGTCGAGGGCACAAAATTGCCGATGATCCAGCCCACAAACAGCACAGCGACCGCGCCGTAAAGCATGCGGGGATCGGGCTCGCTCTCGAACAGCCGACGAGCGAAAAGCCAGATCCAGAACGGCGTGCTGATGGAGAAAAGGTCGATCCATGGGTCGAGCGGGCTTTGCGCCATCATCAGCGGCGATGCACTGATGAGATAGAACACCGCGCCAACAATCATGCCGGCGAGCGGCAGCTTGATCTTTGCGCGCACCTCGTTCGACATGGTCAGAGCGAGCAGCAAAAGGCCCGTGCCGATGGTGATGAGCCTCAAGTGGTAATCCACCAGTTCTATCATGTGAGCCTATCTGGAATATTGTCGTCCAGCGCGCCAGTGTTTTGGGCGGTTTCGCTCGGTTCTTCGCCGATAAGTCCCTCGCGCACACGCGCCAACGCCTCGTCGAGCGTGACGCGCCGAACAGCTGTTCCTTCCGGAAACGCCGACAGCAGGCGCGAGGGGAACGCGGAGGACAGGACCACGAAATGCCCGGCATCGTCCTTGTTGCGGATCAGCCGTCCGAAAGCCTGCGCGAGCCGCGCGCGGATAATGCGGTCGTCATACTGGCTGCCGGTCCCGCCGTCCTGCGCATTGGCGGCGCGGCGGGCCTTGTGGAGGATATCGGGGCGCGGCCACGGCACCGCCTCCATCACCACGCAGCGCAGGGACCGGCCCGGCACATCGACACCATCGCGCAGCGCATCGGTGCCAAGCAGGCTCGCGCGCGGATCGTCGCGGAAGATATCGACCAGAGTGCCCGTGTCGATCGGATCGACATGCTGCGCGTAAAGCGGCAGGCCTTCGCGTGCGAGCCGGTCCGCAATGCGGCCATGCACCGCGCGCATCCGCCGGATCGCGGTGAACAGGCCAAGGACGCCTCCGCCCGATGCCTCGATCAGCCGGGCATAGGCTCCCGCAAGGCCGGGGAGGTCACCTTTCTTCACATCGGTTACGATCAGAACCTCGGCGCGACTCGCATAATCGAACGGGCTTTCCGCTGCCGAGAGCGTGGGAGTGCTCTCGATATGGTTTGCACCGGCGCGCCGGATTGCGCTCTCCCACGGATCGCCGCCGGTGCCGATGCGGTCGGTGAGTGTCGCGCTGGTCAGCATCACGCCGTGAGAAGGCTCCAGCACGACCCGCGCAAACGGTTTCATCGGGTCAAGCCAGCGACGATGGATCGCGACGTCAAACTCGCGCGCATCGGAACGGTCGACCGCAAGCCAGTCGACGAATTCGGGGTCCGCAGGACCGCCCAGCCGGTCTAGCAGCGATTCCCACGCAGCCAGCAGATCGACGCGCCATTGCAGGGAGAATCGCGCCCCTTCGATCCGCGCGCGGCCTGCCCCGTCGAGCCAGTCGGGCGGATCGGCAAGGATCGCCTCCAGCCTGCCGCCCAGCCGGATCAGCGGAGTGCGGATCGCGGCGAGAGCCTCGCCCGCCGCGCTTGCCGCTTCGATCACCTCGCCGGGAAGCCCGCTCGCCTCGGTCTCGATCCCGTAGCCTGCCTCCTGCCCGCTCTCATCGCGCGCATAGGTCGCCGTGCGCACCGCGCCGAGCAGGGTTTCGATCGGGCCTGAGGGTTCGTTTTCGATCAGGCGTTGCAGCCAGCCTTCGCCGGGGAAAGCCTGTGCCGCTTCGCACGCCGCCTCGATCGCTTCGCCGCCTTCATCGTCATAGCTGGCCACATCTGCGAGGCGTGCGGAAAGGCCGCGCCTGCGTCCCCGATTCTTGCGCTCCGGTCCGATGATCCAGCGCCGCAGCTCGATTGCCTCCTGCCCTGAAAGCGTCGCGGCGAAGGTGCTGTCGGCGGCTTCGAAGACGTGATGGCCCTCGTCGAAGATGATGCGGGTGGGGCGCTGTGCGTGGTCGCGCCCGCGCGCCGCGTTGACCATCACAAGCGCATGGTTGGCGATGACAAGGTCGGCCTGAGCGCTGTCGCGTCCCGCGCGCTCAATAAAACACTTTCGGTAATGCGGGCACCCGGCATAGACGCACTCGCCGCGCTGGTCGGTCAGCGCCGCGATCCCGCGTTTTCGAAACAGCGTGCCGAGCCAGCCGGGCAGGTCGCCGCCGATCATGTCGCCATCGCGGGTAAAGCTCGCCCAGCGCGCGACCAATTGCGCAAGCACCGCCGGGCGACCCGCAAACCCGCCTTGCAGCGCGTCTTCGAGGTTGAGCAGGCAAAGGTAATTCTCGCGCCCCTTGCGCACAACGACAGGCGGCGTGCCATCGGGGCGTTTCAGCGGCCATGCGCGCCTGCTTTCAGAGCGAAGCTGGCGTTGCAGGTTCTTGGTAAAGGTCGACACCCACACAGTCCCGCCCGATTGCTTGGCCCAGAGCGAGGAAGGCGCAAGATAGCCCAGCGTCTTGCCGATCCCGGTCCCCGCCTGTGCGAGCGCCACATGCGGCAGTTCGCGCCGGTCGCGCGGGGCGAAAATGCGCGAGACCTCGGTTGAGTATTTGCGCTGCCCCTCGCGCTTTTCGGAGCCTTCGCCGGTCAGCGCGTCAAGCTCGCCCAGCACATCGGCCTCGGGCAATTCGACCTGGCGCGGGGGTGCGCGCTCGCCCGTCTCCTCCCATTCAGGCAGTGCGGCGAACAGCCACTTTTCCGCTTTCTCGGGACGCTTGATATGTGGTTTGAGCACCTGCGCCCACGGCCAGCGCAGCCGTTCGAGCGAATGAAGCGAGCTCCACGCGCCGGCGCGTTCGAACCATTCGGGGTCTTCGCAGGCGGCAACCAGCGCCCCTGCCGCTTCGAGCAGGAAGCCGGGCACATGCTGGTCGCTTTCCGGCTCCTCCAACCCCAGCGCCTGTGCAAGCCCCCGCGGCGTCGGCACGCAGAAGCGCGCCGGGTGAACGAACGCGAACAGCTCCAGCACGTCCAGCCCCGAAAGGTCGGGATAGCCCAGCCGGTTTGCCACCAATGGCGCATTCAAGAGCACGACTGGCGTATCGGCCGCGGCCATGATCGCATCGCCTTTAGACACCGCTTCGGTCGCGCCATTGGCAGGGTGCAGCCAGTTGCCACCATGGCTGGCGTGAAGGGCGGGCAAGGGGAGGGGAGCAGGAGACGACACTGACACCCAAGATGGCCCCGCCTAAACCAGTTGTAAACGAATGGCCTCAATAGTTCTGTGACTAGCTATCGAAGGAGACCAATCATGCGCATTGCCCTTGCTCCGCTTGCCTTGCTTGCGATGGGTGCTCCGGCGGCCGCATTGGCTGAAGAACCCGTGCAGAAGGCATCTGAAACGGTCAGTGCAGATGCGCAGCAAGCCGCCAAAATCGCCGCGATTCAGCGCCATGTCGACGCCTATCGTTCAGGCGATCTCGATGCCTTTGTTGCGACATTCGCTCCCGATGCGGTGGTGCGCGCTGATGGTTTTGTCGCCATGGGCCGCGAACAGATCCGCGCTCTTTATGAACTGAACTTCATCCCGGGCGCGCCGCAGCTGAAGGTCCACGAAAGCGGAGTGAAGGGCGAGAACGTCTTTCTCTCGCTTGGCTATGTATTTGAAGGGGGCAGGGAGATGTGCTGCTCATATTCGGAATACGAAATCACGAACGACGGCAAGGTCGCGTTTCTGGAAACCAGCAGCGGATAGGGCGACAGCTGGTCTAGCGGTCCAGTCTCGCGCAGGGCCGCGCTGTCCTACAATCAGGCACTTTGGTATGATCGGCGCGGGCCTTTCGTTGCCCGAACCATGTCGCCTGTTTGAATTGCCGGAACCTGAAAAGTCACACATCCAACACGCCCTTTTCGCTTCAAGCCCGCAGGAAACCGGGCTCCGCGCCGGGCTTGCGGTTTTTCCAAACGGGGCCTTGCGTGGTCCATGTTCCGGCCAGTTTCGGGAACCAAGCGCAAGCCTTCGCGCTTGCAACATGGCTTCGCTTGCTTAAAGGCCGCAAAACTATGACAGACCAAACGCTCATCGAAACCGCACGCAATTCCAAAGCATGGCCCTTTCAGGAGGCTCAGCGCCTCGCAAAACGGCTGCGCGGTGGAAAAGCGAACGGTGAGCCTGTGCTGTTCGAAACAGGTTACGGCCCGTCGGGCCTGCCGCATATCGGCACCTTTCAGGAAGTGCTGCGCACCTCGCTCGTTCGCCGCGCCTATGAGGCGTTGACGGGTGAGCCAACGCGCCTTGTCGCGTTCAGCGATGACATGGACGGTCTTCGCAAGGTGCCCGACAACGTGCCGAACAAGGAGCTGCTCGAAGCCAATCTCGGCAAGCCGCTGTCGCGCATTCCGAACCCGTTCGGCACAAGCCATGAAAGCTTCGCCGCGCACAACAACGCCAAGCTTCGCGAGTTCCTCGACCAGTTCGGCTTCGACTACGAGTTCGTGAGCTCGTCCGACCGCTACAACTCGGGCGCGTTCGACGATGCCTTGCGCGGAGTGCTGCGCAATTTCGATGCGATCATGGACATCATGCTGCCGACGCTGGGGGCAGAGAGGCAGCAGACCTACTCTCCAGTCATGCCCGTCAGCCCGACCACCGGCGCGGTGCTTCAGGTGCCTATCGAGGTGGTCGACGCGGACGCCGGTACGATCCGCTTCACCGATGAAGACGGCAGCATGGTCGAACAAAGCGCGCTCGGCGGCATGGCCAAGTGCCAGTGGAAGGTCGACTGGGCGATGCGCTGGGTCGCGCTTGGCGTCGACTATGAGATGTACGGCAAGGACCTGACTGATAGCGGCGTGCAGTCGGGCAAGATCGCGCGCGTGCTGGGCGGCAACAAGCCCGAAGGCCTGATTTACGAGCTGTTCCTCGATGCCAAGGGCGAGAAGATCAGCAAGTCGAAGGGCAATGGCCTGTCGATCGACGAGTGGCTGCAATATGGAAGCGAGGAGAGCCTCGGCTTCTACATCTTCGCCAATCCCAAGAGCGCAAAGCAATTGCACGCAGGCGTCATCCCCAAGGCGATCGACGATTACTGGCAGTTTCGCGAACGCCTTGCCGAGCAACCGCTCGACAAGCAGCTGGGCAATCCGGTCTGGCATTTGCAACGCGCGAACGAACGGATCGAAGGGCCTGATGCCCCCGGCGCAGGCGATGCTTTGAGCGTGCCTTACAGCCTGTTGCTCAACCTCGTCAGCGTGCTGGGGCTGGAAGCGACGCCTGAGAACCTCGCCGAATACGTGGCGGCCTATACTGGCGAACCGGTTGAGGATCCCGCGCTGCTGGGCCTGATCGATGCGGCGGTGAACTACAACCGCGACTTCGTGGCGCCGACATTGAAGAAGCGCGCTCCGGCAGGGGGCGAAGTGCTGGCTCTGACCGAGCTCGATACGCAGCTTGCGGCAGCTCCCGAGGATGCGGATGCAGAGGTGCTGCAGACGATG